>JANLTG010000216.1:0-23135 GCA_031362805.1 bacterium | reverse complement strand
ATCTCCGAAGTCTGGAACGGCGCGGGGCCAAGGTATGGCAGAAGATCAAACCGGCGCTGGTTGCCTCCCCCCAAACCGTGCCCGCAACCCTGTGAACAACTCTTATGAAAAAGCCCTTTGCAACCCAGAGAACATCTGCGGTGCCGCTGCGCCGCTTTGTGAGGCGACCGTATCGACGGGAATGAAGCGCGTGTTTCAAAGAGCTCGCCTCGCTCGAAAGCGCCAGAGGACTGGCGCACTCCAAACCCTGCCGGAATTCCCAGCGGCCTCGGCGATCTCACTAGTCCGGCCTCGTCTTTTCCCAAATCCGCCATAGACTTCCGCCATGCCCGCCGACGTCACCCAGTTGCTCAGCGCGATTGACTCTGGTGATCCCCGCGCGGCGGAAGCTCTGTTGCCGCTGGTGTATGCGGAGCTTCGCCGGCTGGCCGCCCACAAGCTGGCCAACGAAAAGCCCGGCCAGACGCTTCAGCCCACCGCGCTCGTCCACGAGGCGTGGCTCAAGATCGCCGGTGACCGGGAGCCGCAGTTCGCCAATCGACAGCACTTCTTCAAGGCGGCGGCCACTGCGATGCAACAGATTCTGGTCGATGTCGCGCGCCGCAAGCAGACGCTCAAACATGGCGCCAACCAGGTGGGCGAGGAGCTCCACGAGTCGCGCATCGCGATGGTCGTGCCGTCCGAGGAATTGCTCGCCGTCAACGACGCCCTCGCGGCCCTGGCGCGGGAAGATCCCGAGGCGGCCGAGGTGGTGAAGCTGCGTTACTTCGTCGGCATGACCGTTCCAGAAATCGCGACCGCGCTCGGGCTCGCGCCACGCACGGTCGATCGGCATTGGGCCTATGCCCGCGCCTGGTTGAAGCGCACCATCCGCGCTGCCATGGATGTCGGAGGGACGAGTTACACGAGTCCCTGACCATTCAGAAAAGATAGGGATTTGCCGAGCTAGTCCCTCCGAACGGGTCGGGAATCGAGTCCCTGATTGGGATGGGGTGCAGTGTTCAGTGTGAGCCTCCTCACGTCGGCTGCTACCAGGGCTCAGAACATTTCTTAAATTAAATGGCGTGATTGGCGGCGGGATCTCGCCTGTGGGGGATGACGGGGCAATTGAGCTCCGCTTGAGCGATGCAAAAGCACTTGAAACCACGAATGAACACGAACCGACACGAATCAGAACCAGTTGAACGCGGCTTCACTCAGGAATTCGTGTTCCTTGGTGTCCATTCGTGGTTGAACTCCCTTGAATCATGACTGAACGAGAAATTTTCTTTGAAGCCCTCGAAATCACCAGGGCCGACGCGCGCGCGGCCTATCTGCAAGGCGCGTGCGGCAAGGATGTCACGCTCCGCCGCAAGGTGGATGAGTTGCTGAAGGAACATTTCGCCAACGACAGTCTGTTGTCGAAACCCGCCGTGGACAGCGCACCCACCGTGCTTGGTGACACCCAGATCACCGAAGGTCCGGGCGCGCAGATCGGCCGCTACAAGCTGCTCCAGAAACTCGGCGAAGGCGGCTTCGGCGTGGTGTACATGGCCGAGCAGAAGGAACCGGTCAAACGCCGCGTCGCCCTCAAGATCATCAAGCTGGGGATGGACACCGGTCAGGTCGTCGCCCGGTTCGAAGCCGAACGCCAGGCCCTGGCCATGATGGATCATCCCAACATCGCCAAGGTGCTCGACGCCGGCGCCACCGACACCGGCCGGCCTTTCTTCGTTATGGAACTGGTCAAGGGCGTTCCCATCACGAGGTATTGCGACGACAACAACCTGAGCATGCAGGAACGCCTCGGGCTGTTCATCCCCGTCTGCCACGCCATCCAGCACGCGCACCAGAAGGGGATCATCCATCGCGACATCAAGCCGTCGAACGTCATGGTCACGCTGCACGACGGCGTGCCGGTGCCCAAGGTCATCGATTTCGGCATCGCCAAGGCCACGCAACAGGAGCTGACCGAGAAGACCATCTTCACGCAATACAGCCAGTTCATCGGCACGCCCGCCTACATGAGTCCCGAACAGGCGGAGATGAGCGGGCTCGACATCGACACGCGCTCGGATATCTACAGCCTCGGCGTGCTGCTTTATGAATTGCTCGTCGGCCGCACGCCACTCGATGGCAAGGAGCTGATGAGCGGCGGGTATGACGAGATCCGGCGGCGGATCAAGGAGGAGGAACCGCCCAAGCCCTCGACGCGGGTGAACACGTTGGAAGGCGCGGAGAAAACGACGGTGGCCCGGCACCGGAAAGTGGGGCCGGAGCAGTTGAGCAGCGAACTGCGCGGCGACCTCGATTGGATCGTGTTGAAGGCGCTGGAGAAGGACCGGACACGGCGCTATGAGACGGCCAATGGATTCGCGCTGGACATCAAACGATTCCTGGCGAACGAACCTGTCGCGGCAGTGCCGCCGAGTTCGGGCTATCTGT
This sequence comes from bacterium, assembly GCA_031362805.1. Classification (GTDB taxonomy): domain Bacteria; phylum Verrucomicrobiota; class Verrucomicrobiia; order Limisphaerales; family RI-55; genus RI-55. The sequence goes on along the minus strand of JANLTG010000216.1, from coordinate 20,711 downwards.
TAAAGAAGTATGCGCGACGCCATCGTGGTGCGCTGGCCGTGGCGGCGGCGATCGCCGGATTGCTGGTGGCCGGCATCACGATGAGCACCTGGCAGGCGGTGCGGGCAACGCGGGCGCAGGCGGCTGCTGAAAAAGCCCAAGCCGCCGAGCTGGAGCAAAAACTCCTGGCGCAGACCCAACAGAAGAAAGCCGAAGTCGAGCGAAGCCGCGCCGAGACCGAGCATGAGCGCGCTGAAACCCAGGCGCACAAGGCCTCTGCGAGCGAGCAGCAATCGAGGCGCTTCCTCTACGCGGCGGACATGAATCTCGCCCAGCAGTCGCTGAAGCTGAACAATCTCGGCCGCGCTCGCCGGTTGCTGGAGCGGCACCGGCCGCAGCCCGGCGAGGAAGACCTACGCGGCTGGGAATGGCGTTATCTCTGGCAACTGACCCGCAGCAGCGAACTCGTCACGCTCACCAACCGGCCGACGCGCGGATTCTCCGTCAGCTTTTCCCCGGATGGCACCCGCTTGGCCATGGGTTGGGGTGACGGGCGCGTGGACTTGTGGGATGTCCCGGGCCGGCGGCAGATTCGGGCTCTGGCAGATCGCGGAAATCTCAATCCGGCTCATGTGGCCTTTTCACCGATTCGTAATCTTCTGGCTGCCACGTCCGAATCAAAGGTGGTCACCCTTTATGACTTCGACTCCGGCCGGGAATCGATCCTCTGGCGGGCGCCCGAACAAGGTGCTTGGGAGGTCCGTGACCTGGAGTTTTCGCAGGATGGTTCAAGGATGGCCATCTACGCTGCGTCATCCCGCGAACTCGGCGACGCAGCCTGGGTAGTGAACGTGTCCTCCTCCGAAGTCGAAAGCCGCCACTCGACTCTTTACAGTGGCAGTAGTTCATTATTTGGAGCCGCCCGGCTTTCCTCCGACAACCAGCGTCTGTATCTGAGTCGCGGCGACAGCATCCATTGCCTTGACCTCGCCACGGGCCAGGAACTCTGGCAGAGCGAACCGCAACGGGACGAAGGGCTGACCGCGTTGGCCATTTCCCCCGACGGGCGAGTGCTGACTTCAGGTTCGGGATTTGAAGATCCTGCCATTCGCGTGTGGGATGCTGCAACCGGCCAACTCATTCGCCAACTCAACGAACACACCAGTTGGGTTTGCGATTTGGCGTTTACCCGGGACGGACGACGTTTGATCTCCGCCGCGGCCGACCAAACCATCCGCTTCTGGGATACGAGCACCTGGAGCGAAACAAAGGTGCTGCGCGGCCACACCGACGAGATTCCGGCCGTCGCAATCTCGGAGACCGCACAACTCGTCGCCAGTGCAAGCAAGGACGGGGAACTGAAGTTGTGGCGAAATGATGGGAAGAGCGCCACGGATGGATACCGCCGTTTTCCGGAAAACATTGGAAACTATGATGTCGGGCTGGAGGACCACTCGCGCGTATTGTTGCTGACCAGTAGTAGTCCGCCCGCGTGGATCGACCTCAAGCGCGACTCTCCCCCGGTGTCGCTGCCGGAGCTCGGATCCTCCACCTATTCCTGGTGGGGCTGGTATGGCACCAATACTCTTTGCCACTGGAACGGAACCAACCAGATCGTCGTCCACGAATTGCGGAATGCGGAGTTCATCCGACTCGGAGCCATCGCGCTGGCTTCCGGAATGCGCCCGACCGGGTTTACTTACAACCCCAAGCGCCAGCTCCTGGCCTGGAGCGAAGGAACCAACTCAGCCTCGATTTACCTGGCGAGCCTCGCGGCACCCGGCCGTCGAATCGAACTGAAGAGCGATGCTCCCGGTCTTGTTCCCCATCGCTTCAGTGAGGATGGAACTTACCTGGCGGCTTGGTTCCACGGACGCCCGTGGCCGGACACAAAGGACACACTGCGCGTCTGGAACGTCGATGCCGGGCAGATCGTGGCGTCGATTGACGAAGGCGTCTATGGGGCAATCTTCACCGCGGACGAGCGAGTGCTGGTCACGTCCATCGTACAAGGCGACAACCATGAAATCAGATTCTATGATTTAATCCGCACCAACCAGGCGCCGCGGCGTTTTCCCGGAAAATATTTTTCCTTCGAGCTGGCGGTTTCGCCCGATGGTGGACTGGTGGCCTCGGGCACCGGAGGTGGTGAGGTGCGGTTCTTTAATCCCATCAAGAACGAGTTGATCGAATCCGTCCATGGCCACTCGGGCGCGGCCGCGAGCATCGCCTTCTCCGGGGATGGACGACGGTTGATTTCCGCGGCGGGCGGGCGGGAGGCCGTCAAGCTCTGGGATGTCAGTACGCGCCAGGAACTGTTGACGTTGGCCGGTGCCGGCGGCTATCTGGGCCAAGCCCGCTGGAGTGCCGATGGGGACGTGATCCTCGCCGGCGCGCCCTGGCAGGCCTGGCGCGCGCCGTCCTGGGAGGAGATCGCCGCCACCGAGGCGCAAGACAAGTCGGAGGGCAAGGCACCCTGAGCGCGAAGCGCCTTGGAGTGCGGTAGTCCTCTACCGCTTTTTCTCCGAAGGTGTGATGAGGTCGAGAATCAAGTCTCACTCGTTGTCGACTTCACGCCCATTCCCAAAAGCGCCAGAGGGTCCGAGCCGGCCTTGTCACCGGCGCACTCCAAGCCCTGGCGGACTTCGAAGTGGCCTCGCCCGATCACCGGATTCCGGTCTCGCTCAAGGCCACGCCAGCGTGCGACTAAGTTGGGCGTCCCGAAGCGGAATCCCACGTCAGGGTTCCCCATTGTCGCCGCGGCAACCGACCATTCCGCTTGATGGAAGGCTCGCGAATGCCGGCAGATGTCACTTGCCCGGCGCCCCCTGCCTTCCCATCATCCGCGCCATGTTCAAGCGATTGGCCGCCGAGTGTTTCGGAACCTTTGCCCTGGTTTTCGCCGGCACGGGCGCGATCGTGATTAACGATGTCAGCGGCGGTGCGATGATCACTCATGCGGGCGTGGCGCTCACGTTCGGGCTGGTGGTGACGGCGATGATCTACGCGGTTGGTGATGTGTCGGGCGCGCATTTGAATCCCGCAGTGACGATCGGCTTTTGCGCGGCGCGGCGGATGCCGTGGCCCGAGGCGCCAGGTTACGTGGCCAGCCAGTTGGTCGGGGCGCTGGCGGCGAGCGGCTTCCTCAAACTGCTTTTCCCAACGCACGCCAGCCTGGGCGCGACGCTCCCCGCCGGACCGGCCATGCAATCGTTCTGGCTCGAGGTGGCGCTGACGGCCTTGTTGATGTTCGTGATCTTGAACGTCTCCATTGGCGCGAAGGAGAAAGGCATCACCGCCGGCATTGCGGTGGGTGCGGTCATTGCCTTCGAGGCGATGTTCGCCGGTCCCATTTGCGGCGCGTCGATGAATCCCATTCGCTCGCTGGCACCGGCGGTGGTGTCGGGTCAGTTTCAACATCTCTGGATTTACCTCACGGCACCGGTGATCGGTGCGCTGATTGCCGTGCCCGCCTGCATGTGCGTGCAGGCGAAGGGTTGTTGCACCGCGAGCATGAAGACTTGCTGAAGGAGTGATGGAGAAATGGAGTGATGGAGAATTGAGCCAATGCCCCAGTCGCTCCAGCACTCCAATACTCCAGTTCTCCGAGAATGATGACGAGGACGCGAGCGACTGCGATCCCCTTCATCCCGAACCATTATGTCAGCCCCCACCAAACCCACCGTCCTGATTCTTTGCACTGGCAACTCGTGCCGCAGCCACATGGCCGAAGGCATTCTTCGCCACGCGGCCGGCGACCTCCTCGACGTGCAAAGCGCGGGCTCGAAGCCGGCGGGTTACGTGCATCCCAAGTCCATTCAAGTGCTCCAAGAGATCGGTATCGACATCACCAGCCATCACTCGAAGCACATGAACGAGTTCCTCAACCGGGACATCGAGACCGTGATCACCGTCTGTGGCAATGCGGATCAAGCGTGCCCGATCTTCCCCGGCCAGGTGAACCGGCATCATTGGGGCTTCGACGATCCGGCGCACGCCGTCGGCACCGACGAGGAAGTGCTTGCTGAGTTTCGCCGGGTGCGAGACGAGATCCGTCGGGTGTTCGAGGCGTACGGGGCAGGGCGTCGCGAGGGGTTGGCTAGGCGGCATTGAACGCGGCGGATCGCCGCTGCACGCTGTCAGGGCGGGCGGCGTACCCGATTTGTCCGGCAATTTTGTCTTTGTTTGACCGGGTTTTCCGGCATTAATTGTCCCACCTCAGGGCGCGCCCCGGATCGGCAATGAAAGCGGCAAACCGAAAGCAAACCTCTCAGCCGACGCGGTGGCCATTGCGTTCAGCACCCGCTCGCTGCTCCGGGCAACGGCCGCACACCTGCTCCGTGGAAATCTAAAGATGTCCCAAGCCAGCCGCATTCTCATCGTCGACGACGACCCGATCATCCTGCGCGTACTGACCAATGTCTTGGCGCCGGAAGGCTATGAGCTGGCGACGGCGATCAATGGCAAGGAAGCGCTGAACAAGGTGCCGTCTTTTGAGCCGGACTTGATCCTCCTCGACGTGATGCTGCCCGAGATGGATGGGTTCGCCGTCTGCCGGCAGTTGCGCGCGGACGACCGCTACGGCGATGTGCCGGTAATTTTTATCACGGCCTTGGACGACCAGAAATCGCGGCTGCAAGGCATCGAGGCCGGCGCGGATGAGTTTCTGAACAAGCCGGTCAACTCGCTCGAGCTCAAGGCGCGCGTGCGGACGATCACGCAGTTGCGGAAGTTTCGGCGAATGGTGGGCGAGCGTTCGCGCTTCGAGAAGATCATCGAGCTCGCCCCCGAGGGCATCATCGTGCTCGACACGGATGCGAACGTCCGGCTCTCGAACGCCGCAATGCGGGAGATGCTCAACATCCGCGACGAGACAACCATCCGGCTGCACAAGGTTTTCCACTACGTCCCGCGCGAGTATCGCGATCAGATGGGGCGCAACCTCGAGTCGCTGCTCGCGGCGGGCGCGCGGCCCATCACGTTCGAGATGGAGTTTCTGCGCGAAGACGGCCGGCGGTTTCCCGCCGAGGTGACGGCGAGCTATTTCCCCTGGGAAACCCAGCCGGCCGTGCAGTTGTTCATCCGCAATGTCGAGGACAAGAAAAAGATCGAGGCGCAGTTCCTCCGGGTGCAACGGATGCAGAGCATCGGCACGCTGGCCGGCGGCATCGCCCACGATCTCAACAACGCGCTCACGCCCATCCTGGTGGCGTCGCACCTCGCCAAGGGGCAGCTCAAGGATCATCCCACCGCGCGCCTGCTCGACACGATCGAGAAGAGCGCGCTCCGGGGGAAGAACATCATCAAGCAGATCCTGGCGTTCGCGCGCGGGGTCGAAGGCGAACGCCGGCTGGTGCAGTTGAAATACGTGGTGAACGAGATTGAGAAGATCCTCCACGAAACGATTCCGCCCGCGATCGCGTTGAACTCCGAGATTGGCGAAAACCCGCTGCCGATCATCGGGGACGCCACGCAGTTGCACCAGGTGCTGATGAATCTCTGTGTGAACGCCCGCGATGCCATGCCGTCGGGCGGCACCTTGAAGATCACGCTCGAGAACGAACTGCTCGACGCGGCGCGCGCGCAGCAACTCGAAGCGCCGGCCCCCGGCGCGTACGTGCGGATGGTGGTGACGGACAATGGCACCGGCATCGCGCCCGACATCATCGACAAGATTTTTGAGCCCTTCTTCACCACCAAGGACATCGGCGCGGGCACCGGGCTCGGCTTGTCCAGCACGCTGGGCATTGTGAAAAGCCACGGCGGGTTCATCGACGTGCAGAGCGAGCTGGGCAAGGGCACCACGTTCTCGGTTTATCTGCCCGCCGCGCAGGCCGGCGTGGTCGAGACGCCGGACTACGAGACGACCTTCATCCGCCGCGGCAAAGGCGAGCGCGTGATGATCATGGATGACGACGAGGCCATCCGTGACATGGTGGCCGAGAGCTTGAAGCACTACGGCTATGATGTGATCACGTTTGCGACGGGCGACAGCGGCGTGGAGGTGTACAGCAAAGATCCGGCGGCGATCAAAATCCTCATCGTGGATTTCCTCATGCCCGGCCTCCACGGCAAGGAGCTGGTCTTAAAACTCCGGGAGATCGATCCCAAGGCGCGCATCATCCTGATGACCGGCTACGGCGAAATGCGGCGCGTGATGGATGTCGCGGAGGAGACCAAAGTGCGCTCCCTGATAAAGCCCTTCACCGTCGAGGCGATGCTCGAAGCGCTGCACCGGGTCTTGCTGTGATCAGCCGCCAGGTGAGAGCTTAACCGCCGATGCAGCTCATGCTGCGCTCGGGTTGTTGAAATTCCGGCTCGCCGATGTGATGGCGCTCTTCCTTGTTCCACACGACTTTTCGGATCCAGCCGGCCAGCACTTCGTCGCTGGCACCACCGCGCAGTTCTTTCTTCAAGTCCGGCTCGGTCAAACTGAACAGGCAGGTGCGGACCTTGCCGTCGGAGGTGAGGCGGATGCGATTGCAGTGACCGCAAAACGGCTCGGTCACCGGCGCGATGATGCCGATCTCCGCGTCGCTGCCAGCGATCCGCCAGCGGCGGGCGGTCTCCGCGGCGTCACGCATCGGCGCAGGCTGTAGATCGAAGTGCCGCTGAAGTTTCGCGAGCAACTCGGCGCCGGGGACGACAAACTCCTTGAGCCAGGCCCGCGCAGAATCAAGGGGCATGAACTCGATGAAACGCATCGCCACGCCCTCGGCGCGCGCGAACTCCGCGAGCGGGATGACTTCGTGATCGTTCAGCTCGCGCATGATCACCGCGTTCACTTTGACCGGGTGCAGGCCCATGTCGCGCGCCAGGCGGATGTTTTGCAGCACAGTGTCGAGGCAGTCGCGGCCGGTGATCTTCTTGAAATTCTCCCGGTTCAGCGAATCGAGGCTGAAGCTGATGCGCGTGAGTCCGGCCCGTTTGAGCGCCTCCGCTTTTTCGTGAAAATTGAAGCCATTCGTCGTGAGCGCCAGATCTTCGACGCCAGGAATGCGTGCGATGCGCTCCACGATCAGCTCGACGTCCTGCCGCAACAGCGGCTCGCCACCGGTCAACCGGATCTTGCGGATGCCCAGGCCGACGAAGATGCGGACCACCCGCTCGATCTCCTCGTAGCTGAGCAGCGCCGTGCGTGGCTGCCACTTGCGCTGGATCGGGTCCGTGGAAAACGTGCGCCCGGCAGGGGCGAAGCGTTGCTGGTAAAAGTTTGCCGCCGCCTCGGTCTCGGGGAGGCAATAGAGGCAACGGAAGTTGCAGCGATCCGTGAGACTGATCCGCAGGTCGCCCATGGAGCGACCGTAGGAATCCAGCAACGGAGCCGCCGCGCTCATGGGTTGAGCGGCGTGACTTTGACGGCCGTGCGGTTGGTCGAGACGGTGGGCGCGGCGCCGCCCGTCTTGATTTCCACATCGAGGTCGTAGTTTTCCGTGGTCGTGGGGGCTGGCTTGAACTGTTTGCCACGGAGCAATCCCGCACCCTTCAACTGCTGGCCGCCGTAGCCGCCGGCGCGGATCATGTCCACACGCCGCGCCACGGCGAGTTCGTTCTGGAGGCGGTTGACCTGATCGCGCAGGACGGCGAGGTCGGTAAACTGGCGTTCCAGTTCCGCTTTCTCAGCCTGCATGCGGGTAAGTTCCTTGAGCAGGAAAGCGCGGTCGCCCCGGGCGGCGGCGAGCTGGCCCTCGGTGTTCACAATCTTGCCTTCCATCTGCACGATCTGCTCGTTGAGTGAGCCCATCTTCAAAGTCAAATCGTCGCGTTCCACCTCGAGCTTGGCAATTTTCTGGTCGCGCACGACGACTTCCGCCTCGGCTTTGCGGGCGGCTTCACTCGCTTCCACCACTTTGGTTTCGAGCACGGAGACCTGATTGGTGGCCTTGCTCAGCGAAGTGGCGGCGATCTGAACTTGTTGCTCGAGATTCTTCACATCCTGGCCCAGGCGGATGGTGGCGGCTTCGGCGTCCTCCAGCTTGGTGGTTTGCACGGCCGCGGTGTCCTTGAGGTCGGTGATCGTCTGCTGATAGATAACGCCTTCGCGCTCTTTCTTGCGGCCGGTATCGAGCCAGAGATAACCAAGCACAACCGCGACGACTGCGAGCAAAACAATAGCAAATGCCTTCATATCGGGCGCAAGATGCGTGACTCACTCCGGCTTGGCAAGGGGCAACTCGCAGGTTTCTTGGGCGCCAAATCGTGGCCCATTCCGCCTACTTCTGCAACCAGCCCTTAACCCGCAACCAGTCGGCCATTCGATGGTGCCAGGTCGTGATCGGCTGCTGCGTCTCCCGCAGGCCGTAGCCGTGGCCACCCTCGGAATAGATGTGCAACTCGGCTGAAACGCCGGCCTGCTTCAACTCGCGGAACATCACGATGGGATTCTCCACCGAGACGAAGTCGTCGAAGGTGTGCGCGATGAACATCGGCGGGGTGTTGGTGGACACCTTGACGTAGGGTTGCTTCACCTTGGTTTCGTTGTCCACGGCACCGGCGGCGTAGATCAATCCCGCGAACGCCGGTCGCGGCGAGACTTCCTCGGCGGCGTCCCGGTGATCATAGGTGCGTTCCTCGAACAAAGCCGCAAGCAAGGCCGTCTCGCCGCCCGCGGAAAAGCCCATGATGCCAATGCGCTCGGGGTTGATCGCAAACTCCTTCGCCCGGCTTCGCACGAGGCTCATCGCCCGTTGCGCATCCTGCACGGCCGCCCGCCAGCGCGGCTCTTCCTTGGCCAGCGCCCGGGACGGCACACGGTACTTGAGCACGAACGCCGTGACGCCGATTGAGTTCAGCCACTCGGCGACTTCCGTTCCTTCGAGGTCCCAGGCGAGGATGTGATGCCCGCCGCCGGGACAAATAATGATCGAAGTGCCCGTTGCCTTATCGGCTGGCGCGGGATACACCGTCAATGACGGCGTGCTGACGTTGCCGATGCGCATCAACCGGCGGCCGGCGATCAAGTTGTCGGTGGGCTTGGTGGTGTCTACTTCGGGCGGCAACTCCTTGGTTTCGCCCGGCGGTTTGCCTGGCCAGAGGTTGATGACCTGGTGGTCGGCGGCCAAGACTGATGGTGAGGAAGCGCAAAGGGCGCCAGCAATTGCGACTAGCGCCATAAGATATGACACGAATGAAGCAGTCTTCTTGAATGGCGGCATAGTGGTCATTGAGTTGGGTTTCGTAGTTCTTTCCTAAGCTGTTCGGCAAATTGGTAGTCCTTATCGGCAAGGATCTGTTTCTTGGCTGGCCAGGAATCTGGCAGCGAACGGACGGTGTCGCGCAACATCACGAACGAGGCGTCCAACTCTTTGTAAGCTCTCTGGGCAGCCTTGTTAGATTGCCCTTTTTCGACAATTGGCTCCATAGCATGCAACGTTTCCAGCCTGCTGAGCAGTTGGCAGAGCACGAGATAAGCTGCGTCATCCAGTGCCTTTGCCGTCGGCTCCGTTCGCTTCAACTCGACAGTCCGCTCAAGAATCCGGCTTTCAGCCGAGGACTCGGCGTCGCGATTCGACGCGGCGTTTGGCTCTGGCTTGGTCTTAGCGGCCGTTTCCCGGTAGCTTCGGTGGTCGGCCACGGTCTTGAATAATGCGGGGAATGCATTGGTCAGGGTCGCGATATTGCCAATGGCCCGTTGTCCACCGACTTGCAGATTCGTACCGAGATTGGCTCCCTGTTCCTTCACTTGCCGATAGAGCTCCGCATAAAACTTCACTTCCTGAAGATTCCAATCGACAAGTATTTCCGCTCCTTTGGTTTCAATGTCTCCAAAGTCCGCGCCTTGCAAGCCGGGCATCCAACCTGCCACCAGCATGACCACCGCAACCAACCTGGTGAGTCGACGAATCGGGGCATGCATTCCGAGAGGACAAGTTATCAAGTTGATTCTCTTCATGCGGTCATTTGCTCAAACAATTCCCTCTGCCCGGTCAGCGCTTCCACCAGTTTCTCCGGTGGATTCGTATGCGCTTCGAGGAGTATCCAGCCCTGGTAATCGCTGGCCTTGAAAAGCTTCAGCAACTGCTCGAACGGATAGTCCTGCGAGTCGAGCGCCCGGACGTGGGTGGTTTGACCAAAGCGCCCCTTCAGGAGATTGAAGTTGTGTTCCAGCCCCTCGCCCTTGAGATCCTCCTGGTTCGAGTTCCAGCAAATCCTCGCGTTCGGATGATCGGCGATGTTGAAGATCGCCTTCATCACCGGAATCTCCGCCGTGCCCGCGCCATGCACCTCGACGCGGATCTGCTGGCCGTGATCGGCGCCGAACGCGGCGACTTCATTCAGCGCCTTGCCAATCTGCTCGATGGTCTTTTCACGTGGCACATCCTTGGGAAAACCGTTGGGTTTCACCTTCACGCCCGAGCCGCCGCAGTCGCGCATGAGCAGCACGTACTGTTTCGCGAGTTCGAGGTTTTCCTTCAGCTTCGCCGGATCGGCGCTGTGAAACTCCGCGTTGGAACCGTAGCCGATCAACGTGACGGCGCTGTCGGCGAAGCGCCGCTTCACTTCGGCGCGCTCGGCTTTTGAAAGGCCAGGCTCGACCTTGTGCGCATGCTGGGTGCGGAGTTCCACGCCAGTCAGTCCGGCTTTCTCACAGGTGCTGATCAAGGCCGGCAAATCAAGGTCCTTGCCCCACTGATAGGTGACGAGTCCGAATCGGACGCGTGGAACCGCCGGTGCCGACTGGACAGCCAGCGGCGAAAAGCCAATCGCAGCCGCGGCCAGCGCGGTGTCTTGCAGGAATGAGCGACGAGTGAATTGCTTCATGGCGGGCGGCGTTCTTTGGATGGACGTTCATCACATCGCGAAGAAGTGCGCGCAAGCCAAAACAAGGTGGAATGGCGCCCGTAGGCGACTCTCATTTTCGGGTCTTTGCTACTCACAGTGAAATGGGAGGCGGATCAGCCCGGAGGGCGAAAGAGTATAGCCCAGCGATTCATCGCTGGGTCTGCGCCGGTGGGAGCGGTCAAGTCCCGGAGGGATGGCAGAAATTATGGTTTACGGCGCCCAGTTCAACGGGAAGATCTTTCGTCCCTTGCGGGACTGGATCGGTTCCAACTGGTCCCAGCACTAAAGTGCTGGGCTATGATCGGATGTCCCTGCGGGACGGCTGCGGCAGGCTTCGCCACCTAGCAGAAAGTGAGGTCGCCCGTCGCTCGTTGGTGCTCACTGCGGGAATACCAGCCGGTTGGTGGCATCGCCGGAGTCCCTGAGATGTCGGCGCAACTGTTCGGGGTCCGTTTGCATTGAGCCGCTGACGCTACCGTCGGCCAAAGCCAGATTGCCAAAGTTTTTGTGAATGGCCCTGGTCCATGTGACCGGTGAATTGGTTCCCAGTGCCACCACGCCGGAAAGCAGCCTGCCCTCCAGCGCAATGTTCCTGTCACCAGACAGGATGGTATTCGGTTTGTCATCCGCCGCATTGACTCCCAGCAGGTAGCTGATGTTGGTGTTGGTCAGGGCGCTCCACTCGACCCAAGCCCATCGGTTGTCCGCCGGGCAACTGATTGTCTTGGGAACTGACAGCTCATTGGAGAGCAGTTGAAAGACGCGAAACATCCGGCCGGCCAGAACCTCGCTGCGAAGACTGGGATCCTTCAATTTGGGGCTCATCGGATATAGATCACCATGATCGTTAGCCCAAACGCGGAAACCCAAACCGACTTGCTTCAGATTGCCCACGCAGGAAATGCGCGCCGCCGTCGCACGCCTCCGCTCTATGTTCGTGATGGCGACCAGCCCCAGCAGAAGCATGACCGCAACGATGACGATGATGGTCACCAGATCGCTTCGCGTCATGTTCATGGTTCGTCCGGGTCGAAAGTCTAGTACCTTCCCAAAGCTCGTCTGCTTGCCAATGGCGATGCTCCCAGAAATTGTGCGGGAGTCCAGCCACGGGAGGGACCGCATGTTGCGGTCCCTGATGATTGGGGACGGCGACACGCCGTCTCTCCCTCAACTACCCGATTACCGGTGCTCACCCGCCATCACATCGCGTTCGCCGAGCGGAATCGAGAAAGGCTCGAGCGGCGTCGGTTGATCGTGTTCGAGGAACTCGGCGCAGACCCGGAAGTAATCGGCCTCCGTGGTCGCGCGGCGCATCTCGCGCAGGAACCGGCCGTCCGCGTCGATGCCCACGCCGACGAAGTTCAGATACTTCTTCATGTGCGTGACGTGCGCGGCCTCTTTGTATTCGGGATGCCGGATCGATTCGAAGAGATCGCGCAGGTAGCCCAGCACCTGCCGGCCGGTCGGCACAAACTCCGGCTCGCCGCGATGCCGCTGGCGGATCTGCGTGAAGAGCCAGGGATTGCGAATCGCGCCGCGCCCGATCATCAGCCCGCGCGCACCCGTCTCCGCGAGCACCGACTCCGCCTTGGCGGCCGAATAGATATTGCCGTTCGCCAGCACGGGGCAAGGCATCGCTTCAACAGCCCGTTGTATGAATTCGTAATGCACCGCGCTGCGATACATCTCCTTCACGGTGCGGCCGTGAACCGTCAACAGATCGAGCGAGTGCTTCGCAAAGATCGGCAGCAGTTGATCGAACACGGCCGGATCATCGAAGCCTATGCGCGTCTTCACGGTGAACTTGCCGGGGATCGCGTCCCGCAAAGCGCCGAGCAGGCGGTCGATGCGGGCCGGTTCGCGCAGCAAACCGCCGCCGGCGCACTTGCGGTAAACGATCGGTGCCGGGCACCCGAGGTTCAGATCAATCGCGGCGACGGGATGCTTCTGAAGCTGCTTCGCCGTCCGCACGAGCGCGTCCACGTCGTTGCCGATCATCTGGGCAATTGCCGGTCGGCCGGTGGGATTGTGCGTGATCGAGCGCAGGATGTCCTTCTCCAGATTCGAGGTGGAGTGAACCCGGAAGTATTCGGTCCAATAGATGTCCGGGCCCCCGTAGCGCGACATCACGTCCCAGAACTCGAGATCGGTCACGTCCTGCATCGGCGCGAGCGCGAGGATCGGGCCTTCCTGCCGAAGCAAATCATCAAGCTGTGCGCCGGAGGCATTCATTGTGGCCGCAGCAACACCTGGTAAAATTGTTCGCCGGCGGCCGGCGCCGGCGTTGTGTCGTCGAAGATGATTGATTCAGGAGCCAGACCTGAAACCGTAGCCGCGCCCGATGGCGTCCAGCCTTCGTTCAGGGACAGACGCGATTGAATTGAGTAATTCGCGAGCGGGATACCCGGCCATTGCAATCGTCGGCTGTCGCCCGGCCTGAAGGTCAGCGCGAGGCGGGGCGCCGACAAATCGATGGCGGGTGCGAGGACAATCCCCGTGTCGGCCAGCATCGCGAGGTCGAGCAACCCGATGCGGTAGCGTTGACTGTAGTTGAACGCCACCCCGTTCATCAGACCGTTGACGAGCAGGCTGTCGCTGCCGGGCGCGCCTGAAGTGGCCGGATTGCCGTAATGCTCGAACGTGTTAGCCACGCGCGACAGGGGAATCTCGCCGCCGTAAAGCTGTTTGGCGCGCGGGCCGGTCCACCACCAGTTGAGCCCGTCGAAACGACGCCGTTGGTCAAAGGTGGACTGGTAGCCCGGAGCTGTCGCGCCCGTGGCTTGGTTCTTCCAGCCGGAGAACGCCAGCACGTGGCCGAATTCGTGGAGGAAGAAACTCATGGCATCGATCCGGTTCGCGCCCACGGGAGCGGTGCGCGCGGATGGGTTGGGATCGAACCACAACTGGTTTTGCAGGTAGGCGGGATCAATCGTGATGCGGGCGTCCGGTGTGGCGCCGTTGGGATCGATACCGGTATCCAGTTCGGCCGCGACACCCTGCCGGAACACGTCCAGGCCACTCGTATTCTCAACAAACGATGACGTAACGCTGTTGCCGCCCCCGGTGCCGGTCGGGTAGGCCTCCACCCGCACTTCGACCTCGATGTTGCGCGGGCCGGCAATGTTCAGCCATTGCGTCCACGCGAGCAACGCTACACCCGTGTGCGTTACCAGCGCGCCCGGAACATCGCCCGTGGTTGGGTTTGGTGTGCCGAGCTGGCCGACCAGCGTCACGTGGACCGTGACCTGTGCCGACAGATCTGGGGCGGGCCAGAGCGCGGTCGCCATCACGAGGAGAGTCCAGGCAATCGAAGGTTTCCGGTGCATACGCAGGCATTTACAGGTCAAGCGGGCAGGCCGGCAAACTGAAAATGGCCCCGGCCGCCGGTCACGACGAAGGCACGGCAGGTTTGCGGATCAACCAGAGCCCGAGAAACGTCAGCAGGCCATTCAACATTAGCAACTCGAAGCCGATCCGGTAACCGCCGAACCAGGCGGCGGAGTTCTGCTGGAGCACCAAGCAAATCAACGGCGCGGCCACACAGACGATCGGCACGAGCTGATCGCGAAGCGCTGATCGCGCGAACAACCCGAACGCAAACAGTCCGAGCAGCGGGCCGTAGGTGTATGTCGCCAGCGTGAAGATGGCGTCGATGATCGCTTTGTTGTTCAAGGCCTGGAAGCCGAGGATTGCCAGCCAGAGCAGGATTGCGAAACCGACATGTACCTTTTGCCGCAGCACGGTGCGTTGCCGATCAGTCAGGTCTGTGCGCCGTTCGGTGCCGAGCAGGTCGAGGCAGAACGACGTGGTTAATGTCGTCAGCACCGAGTCCGCACTGGAGAAGGTCGCCGCCGTCAGGCCGATGATGAACACCACGGCGGCAAATGTGCCGAGGTGATTCAACGCCAGCATCGGGAAGAGCTGGTCGGTCAGGGCCGGCAGAGCGATCCCTTTCGCGCCGGCGTATTGGAACAGCAGCACGCCGAGCGAGAGGAACAGCACGTTCACCAGCACCATCACGCCGCCGAAGGCGAAGAGGTTTCGTTGCGCCTCACGCAGCGAACGGCAGCTCAGGTTCTTCTGCATCATGTTTTGATCGAGCCCGTTCATGGCAATGGCGATGAAGATGCCGCTCAGGAATTGTTTCCAGAAATAGTTCGGCGCGCGCCAGTCCCAGACAAAGATCCGCGACAGCTCGCTTTCACGCACGTTCGCAAACAAATCGCCGGCCCCGAGTCCGAGTTCGCGCGCGATGGCCACGATGGACAAGCCGACCCCGAGCAGCAGCAGCGCGGATTGAAAGGTGTCCGTCCATACGAGCGTCTTGATGCCGCCGCGATACGTGTAGGCGAGCATGGCCACGATGATCACGCTGACGGTGACCGAGAACGGCACGCGCCAGGCATCGAAGACGAACACTTGAAACACATTGGCCGCGAGATAGAGCCGCGCCGCCGCGCCGAGCAACCGTGACAGGAGGAAGAACATGGCGCCGGTTTGCTGCGCGCGCGGCCCGAAGCGCTCGCGCAAGTAGCCGTAAATCGAGATGAGGTTGAGCCGGTAGTAGAGCGGCAGGAGGACTTGCGCGATGACGACGTAACCCAGCGCAAAGCCGAAGACCATTTGCAGGTAGGCGAAGTGATCGGTCGCGACCTTGCCCGGCACGGAGATGAAGGTGACGCCGGACAGCGAGTCGCCGATCAGGCCAAAGGCGACGGCGTACCAGGGCGAAGCCTTGTTGCCGACGAAGTAAGCCCGCTCACCGGCATTGCGGCTGGTCCGCCAGGCGATCACGAGCAGCAGGGCGAAGTAAACGCCCACGCCCGCAAGGATCAACACCGGTGACATCGGGACGTTTTGGCGGGATCAGACGGGAAACCCAAGGGTAAAATCCAAGTTACAGTGCGTGCCGGCCATCGCTGACGCCCGCCGGAAGGGGATCCATGTGCCGGCAACCTGCCGGCTAAACTTTGCCTGCCTGCCGGCTGGCAGCCGGCAGCAGGTTGCCACGTCAGGCCGCGACTTGGCGGGCGCGGCTGCTCAACGCGGCGAGCATGCTCTCGAAGATCAACCGGCCATCGGCCAGGCCGCCCATGAGCTTCTCACTGGCGCGCTCGGGATGCGGCATCAGGCCCGCCACGTTGCGATGCTCGTTGCAAATGCCGGCAATGCTTTCGAGCGAGCCATTGGGATTGGCGTCCTCCGTTAGTTCGCCCGTTGCATTCGCGTACTGCCAGAGGATCTGGTTGTTTGATTTCAACTTCGCGAGCGTGGTCGCGTCGGCAAAGTAGCAGCCTTCGCCGTGGGCGATTGGCACTTGCAGAAGCTTGCCGGCAGGGATGCTCCCGGTGAATGCCGAGTCGTGCGTGGTGGTTTTCAGGAAGACCGGTTCACAGCGGAACTGGAGCGAACGATTGCGGATGAGCGCGCCGGGCAGCATGCCGGCTTCGCAGAGAATCTGAAACCCGTTGCAGATGCCGAGCACGAGTCCGCCGTCCGCCGCGAATTGCTGGACGGCCTGCATGATCGGACTGAAGCGCGCAATGGCGCCGGTGCGCAGGTAATCGCCGTAGCTGAAACCGCCAGGCACGAGCACGGCATCGACCGCACCGAGGGACGTGTCCTTGTGCCAGCGCAGTTCGGCTTGATGGCCGCAAAGCTGGACCGTGTGAACGCAATCCTGGTCGCTGTTCGAACCGGGGAACTGGACGACGGCGAATTTCATTCGATCACCAGTTGATAGTCTTCGATCACCGGGTTGCTGAGAAATTTGTGGCAGGCGTCGTCGATCTGTTTGCGGGTCGCCTCGCGATCGCCGTCCGCGAGATCGATCTCGATGTACTTGCCGACATGGACGCCTTGCACGCCCTGATAGCCCATATGGGCGAGCGCGCTTTCAACGGTCTTGCCCTGGGGGTCGAGCACGGCCTTCTTCGGAGTGATGATGATCTTCGCTTTCATGCTTCAGACGGGCGTGGCCCGTGGTCAACGTGGGCCGCATGTTGGTGAACGTGGGGGGCGGACGCCAGCAATTTTGAAGTTGAGCGCGCGGTAGTTTTTGCGGACTGCGGCCAGCCGTCTTAGGGGACCAGCCGGGAGCGGTTCGGCGCGTCCGAAAAATCCCCAAAACACGCGTTGACACCCCGGTTGAGTTTTGGTTCCCTCTCCCTCCCCTTTACCGGGGCATGTTTATGTACGCCATTCTTGAAACCGGAAGCAAACAATACCGCGTCAGCGCGGGCGACCAGCTCGAAATCGAGCGTCTCACCGTCGAGGCCGGGCAACCGGTGACGTTTGACCGCGTGCTGCTCGTCAGCATCGACGGCAAGGTCTCCGTCGGTGCGCCAATCGTCGCCAATGCCAGCGTGGTGGCCGACGTGGTGGAACACAAACGCGGCGACAAGGTCACGATTTACAAGATGAAACGCCGCAAGGGCTACCATAAGAAACAAGGTCACCGCCAGGAGTTGACCGTGGTAAAGATCAAGGCGATCAACGCGTAAGGAATTTTATGGCACACAAAAAGGGTCAAGGCAGTTCCCGCAACGGACGCGACAGCCAGAGCAAGCGGCTCGGCGTGAAGCGCTACGGCGGCGAGCTCATCAACGCCGGCACCATTATCGTCCGCCAGCGGGGTTCAAAGTTTGTCGCCGGCGTCAACGTCGGCATCGGCCGCGATTGGACGCTCTTCGCGCTCAAGACCGGTCACGTGATGTTCGACAAGGACAGCCGCCGCGTGAACATCGTTCCCAAGGCCGAAGCCGCCACGCCCGCGAACAACTAGGCCAGATCATTTGCACAAGCGGCGAGGCCCGAGGGTCTCGCCGCTTTTTATTTAGCCGGAGAAAGTCACCATGTTCATTGATGAAATCAAAGTTTTCGCCCGCGCCGGTCACGGTGGCAAAGGGTGCGTTGCGTTTTTGCGCGAAGCATATCGCCCCAAAGGCGGTCCCTCGGGCGGCAACGGCGGCCGCGGTGGCGACGTGATCCTCGAGGCGGATCATGACCTGAACAACCTGATCGCCCAGTATTTCACTCCGCGTTTGCTGGCGGAGGAGGGCGAGCACGGCATGGGCAAGGGCATGGATGGACATGCCGGCAAGGATCTCATCATCAAAGTGCCGTGTGGCACGCAGGTCTGGCAACTGGCCGCCGGTCCGACTTCGCATCCGGGAGTTGTATTTGGCACCGAAGAGGAAGCGCCGGTTGAAGAGACTGAAGAACCGGAAGCGCCGGCTCGCAGTCCACTGCCCAGCAGCACCAAGCGGCGCGCATTGCTCCGGGTGGCCGCGGATGGTTCACAGGCCAAGGAAGTTCATTTTGACGAACCCGCACCCAAGCCCGCACCGGTCCTGGATGCAGACGGCGGCGAGCTGATCGCCGATTTGACCACCAATGGCCAACGGTTTGTGCTCTGCGAGGGTGGCCGGGGCGGGCTCGGCAATCGTAACTTCGCCACCTCCCGGCGTCAGGCGCCGCGGTTTGCCCAGCCCGGCGAGGCAGGCACCGAGGGCGACTACCGCTTCGAGCTGAAGATCATGGCGGAGATCGGCCTCGTCGGTTACCCAAACGCCGGCAAGTCTACTTTGTTGACTGCGGTTTCGCGTGCCCGTCCGAAAATTGCGCCGTATCCCTTCACCACGCTCCATCCGCAGATCGGCATCATGGAGTACCCGGACTTCAAGCGCCTGACCGTGTGCGACATTCCCGGACTCATCGACGGCGCACACAACAACGTCGGCCTCGGGCACGCTTTCCTGCGCCACATCCAACGCTGCAAGATTCTCGTGCTGCTCCTGGACATGGCCGGCATCGATGGCCGGAATCCGTGGGATGATTACCATCAGTTGCTGAAAGAGCTGGAGCTCTATGCTCCGGCGCTGGTGAAGAAACCGCGGCTGGTCGTGGCCAACAAAATGGACGAGCAAGCGGCCGTGGAGAACCTCAAGAAGTTCAAGCGCCGCGTGCCCCGCACCAAAGTGATGCAGATCTCCGCCGCCTTCGACGGCGGCATCACGGAGTTCAAAGACAAAGTGCGGGAAATGGTGGCCGAGACGAAGTAAGGCAGCTGGGAAAGCCCCATTCCCTATTGCCGGCAATCGCGCGGAAGCGATTTGAGGATTGGTGATTGAGGTTCCCTTGGAGCTGGCACTTTCTTTGTCCTTTGACGTTGGGCCTTGGTGCTTCTTAATCGTCCCATGCCCACGGCCTTGGCCATCTTCGCTCATCCCGACGACATCGAGTTCGTCGCCGCCGGCACTCTGCTGTTGCTCAAGCAGGCCGGCTGGGAGATTCACTACCTCAACCTATCAACAGGCAATCTCGGCAGCGCGACGATGTCCGCCCACGACACGCGCGACGCGCGACAACTTGAGGCGCAAGCCGCTGCGGAGATACTCGGAGCCCTTTGGCACCCGCCGCTCGCGGACGATTTGGAAATCACCTACGAGGTCGGGCTGCTCCGGCAGCTCGCCGCGATCGTCCGGGAAGTGAATCCGCGCATCGTGCTCACTCATTCGCCCGTCGATTACATGGAAGATCACATGGCCACGGCCCGGCTGGCGGTGACGGCCGCCTTTGCGCGCGGCATGCCCAACTTCGTCACCGACCCGCACGTGAAGCATGTCGAGGGCGACGTCACCGTTTACCACGCGCAGCCACACTTGAATCGCGATCCGCTGGGCGCCGTCGTGCGGCCAAGTCTGTTCGTGGACATCACATCCATCATGGCCACCAAACGCGTGGCGCTCGCCGCCCACGAAAGCCAGAAGCTCTGGCTCGACCAGACGCAGGGCATGGACTCGTACGTGAAGACGATGGAAGACCTCGGCCGCGAAGTGGGCGCGATGAGCGGCCGCTTCGAATTCGCGGAAGGCTGGCGCAAACATCTGCACGCCGGCTTCTGCGCGCCGGCTGCGGACCCGCTGCGTCAGGTGCTGATGCAATTCTGTGGCTGAGTTGTCACCTTGACGAACTCCTGCCCCCCGAAGTCGGTTTGGAAATCCATGTTCCATCCGTGGCCCATTCGTGGCTAAATGCCGTCGCCCTATGCCCCGCAAACTTTCCTCCATCGCCCCCGACTGGTGGGACTACACCACCCTTGATGAAGCCCTCGTCCGCGACGCCGCCGCGCTCGCCCCGCAGAAGCTCGCGAAACTTTCGCGCCCTGGTTTCAAGATTGTGCTCTACGACACACTCGAAGATTTCTACCTCGCCGAGGCGCTCGAATACATCGCGGCCTGGCGCCAGAGTACGGCCGACAACCCGGTCGGCATCTGCGGCCCCATTGGCCCGACCGAGCAGCTTCCGCTCGTGACGCGCATCGTCAACGCCCTCGGTCTCGACGTGCGCGCCGGGCATTTCTGGGGCATGGACGAGTGGGTGGTTGGCGACACCGAAACGCCGCCCACGCATCCACTCAGCTTCGAGCGGGCGGATCGCGAGATGTGCTTCAACCGGATCGACCGTAAACGCCGCATGGCCGATGCGAATCTACATTTTCCCAAGGCTGATACCCGCGCCTATCGCCAATCGTGGGCTGCGGGCATCCGCTGCGCCGTGATGCAAGGCGGCCAGGGCGACGTGAAACATTGGGCGTTCAACGACCCCGTCCGACGCAAAGGCAAATACAAGGACGCGCCGCCTTCAGCCGCGGAGTATCGCCAGCTCACCACGCGCGTCGTCGATCTGCATCCGCGGACCATCGCGCAGAACGCGCGGACGAGTGGCGGCGGCAACATCTCGCTCGTGCCCACACGCGCCGTGACCGTGGGACCGGCCGAGACCTGGCAGGCGGACAAGGTCTCGATCTGGCACGCGGGCAATCACGACAATCCCTTCGGCTAGCGGCTCACCACGTTGATGATTTCGAAGGGCATCGCCGACAGCGCGGTGCCGATGTCGCTCCTCGCCGATCATCCGAACGTGCAGTTCAACTTCTACCGAGGTGG
>JANLTG010000201.1:0-16404 GCA_031362805.1 bacterium | reverse complement strand
CTCTCCGGCACTTGCTGAAAGAAATCGAAGAACGCATTTTCATCCGCGCACTCCAACGGGCGCAGCTCGCACCGAAAGCCGCCCTTCAGTTCGAGTTCGACCGGATAATTATCGATGATGGCTTCCAGCGACATAAGGCGTTTCGTGGTTGAGGGTTGGTGTGACCAGTGGCAACTGCCACGCCGTCAGTGAGGTGAAAAGTGCCCGGCGATTCCGCGGCACGGCCACTGGCGTGACAGATCAATGCTTGCGGGGTCCAGGCTCCAGCGGGCGGCGAGCAGCGGCACTTTCTCGACATTCGTCAGGCAACTCTCTTTCCGCTTGAACTCGTGATCCACGGCTTGTTCCCCGTAGCCGGCACATTCCATTTTGAGATCCAGCTCGGCCCGCGTCGGTTCGCCCTGTGTCCACAGCGTTTCGTCGGCCCAGGCATAGGCGCGAAACACTTCGCCACTCAACAGGCGGGCCCACGCGTGATGCCCGAGTGCCCGATTGGCGGCGAAGAACTGGACTTCGCCCAACTGCGAGCTCAGCTCACGCAACCAGAGAAAGCACGCGTCCACGTCATCCGCAGGATCGGGCACTTCACTGCCGGTCACAAGAATCCAGCCGCCGATGGGGGGTGAAACAAACAACTCCAGTTCACCGGACGAGGTCAGGCCTTCAGCCAGCGGACAGGGAATGGGATTGGCCAGATGCAACGCCTTCTGCACTTCCTCAGGGCGGCTCGCCCGCACCGCCAGCCAACGAGCGGGCAGCTCTTGGAAGGATCGAGAAACCACGGGCACGAGGTCGAAGGCGCTTTCGGCAGGGTGACGCAGCATCATCGCGCCTTCCATTCTTCGGCGGCGGGCCAACTGCAAAACCAACGCGGTGAAGACGATCAACAACACGAGGACCACCAACAACAACCCCAGCAACAGCCACGCAGTCAGATGGTCCGGGGACACCAGATTGGTTGCGGTTGAATTCATCACGTTGCCAATCGCTCCTGCAAGCGTGCCTGCAAAGCTAGCGGTCGCCATGCGGAGATCAATTCCGAAATCAAACTCTACAGCGGCACCTCGTCACCATCGAATGGGCGCAAACCTGGCGGGCTTCCGGGTCGTCGGTGTCGCGGCCAGATGGTCGGCCGTCAGTTCAGAAACAGGGCACTTCGTAGCGATCCAGCAATCCGCGCACTTCACTCTTTAGCTGCTCGTAGTGCGCGCGCGTCACCCGTGACATGGCGGCCGGCAGCGCGCCCGGTGCGAGTCCGCGAGCAGCCATGGCCGCAGCGACATTCATCGGGAACGGCACTAGGTGCATTCGTTGATTCACTTCGCGCAGCAGTTCGAGATCGCGCGCTGCCTCATTGGGATGGCCGGAAACACTGGCTCGATAAACGCGGAGCATGGCCTCGGGGAGAAGGTTGGCGAGACCGCCGATGCAGCCCGCCGCACCGAGTTCGAGCGCTTCGGGGATCCGCGTGTCCGCGCCAGCAAACACCGCGAACTGGGTGGTCCGCGCCAGCCGGGCCAGATCGCGCAACAGCTCCTGGCTGGCGCCGCTGTTCTTGAACCCGCCCACTTGAACCCGCGCCAGCACGTCCTTGACCGTGCCCAGCTCGATCCGGTTGCCGGTTCGCTCGGGAAAATTATACAGCCAGAGCGGCAATGCCGCCGCGGTTCCCGCCGCGACGAACCATTCCGCGAGGTCGGCCTGGGATTGTTCGAAAAACCAGGGTGCCATGATGGTGACTCCGCTGGCCCCATGTTCACGGGCGACCTTGCCCAGGTGTGCCACCGAGGGCTGGCTGAGATCACTGACATTGGCCAGGCAAGACAGCGGCCCGGCTTTCTTCAATACGTACGCCAAGAATGCTTCGCGCGTGGCCACGGACAGCAAGGGAAACCGCCCCGTGCTACCCAGCACCAGCAAGCCATCGATCCCGGTGGTTGCCAGCCATTCCAGATGGCGATCCACGAGGGCGAAGTCCGGGCGACCTTCCTCGGTGAGCGGTGTCCACAAAGCGCAAACGATGCCTTTGGAAATGGAAGATGAATTCATGGAGGAGTTGCCGGCAGCTAATTAGCCGCAAGCGGGCGGCGCCGCAATCACGGATTCGTGAGCCGAGCGTTCTCGAAACTCGCGTTGTTGAATGATTCGCATTTCGCGCCCCGGCCCGCTATGAGAGCGGCGTGCGTCTACTGAGCCAATTGTGTTGCCTGTTTGCGGCCTCGATCCTGAACGCCGCCGACTTCGATCTGATCCTGGCGGGTGGCCGGGTGATCGATGGCACCGGCAATCCGGCGCGCTTCGCGGATGTTGCGATCAAGGATGGCCGCATTGTCGGTATCGGAAGACCTGGCACCAACGCCACCGAGGTCATCGACATTACGGGCAAGTTCATCACCCCGGGCTTCATTGATGTCCACACGCACGCCGAGAATATTCTAACCTATCCCGCGGCGGGCAACTTCACCCGCATGGGCGTGACCACGGTGGTCCTCGGAAATTGCGGCTCTTCCGACGTAAACGTCGCGCGCCTCTTTGCGCGCATTGGGCAAACGAATGTTGCCGTCAACATTGCCACGCTGATCGGCCAGGGTGCGGTCCGATCCCAAGTCATGGGCGGCTCGTTCATGCGGCCGCCAACCGAGCCGGAATTGAAGCAGATGAAAGCGCTGATTCGCCGGGGCATGGAAGAAGGCGCGCTGGGAATGTCCTCGGGATTGATCTACCTGCCGGGCACGTTCACCAAAACGGATGAGCTTGTGGAACTCGCCAAAGTGGTCGGCGAGTTCGACGGCATTTACACCAGCCACATGCGCAACGAAGGGGATGACATCATCGGAGCACTGGAGGAGTTGTTCACGATCGCCCGTGAAGGAAAGTTGTCCGCCCACGTCTCCCACCTCA
Organism: bacterium; assembly: GCA_031362805.1. Taxonomy (GTDB): domain Bacteria; phylum Verrucomicrobiota; class Verrucomicrobiia; order Limisphaerales; family RI-55; genus RI-55. The sequence goes on along the minus strand of JANLTG010000201.1, from coordinate 13,503 downwards.
AACTAGGCGGCCGGAACAACTGGGGTCGCACCGCGGAAGTATTGCAAGCCATTGCCGACGCGCGCAGCGCCGGACTCGACATCACGCAGGATGTTTACGCCTACACCGCGTCGAGCACGGGCGTGAGCAGCCTGATCCCGGAGGAGGCCCGTGAAGGCGGCAAGTTCAAGGAGCGCATGGCCGATCCCGAGGCGCGCGCGCGTATCGTGTCCCAGATGAAATTGCGGGCCGAGGAGCGCGGGGGCGACTTCAGCTACGCCGTGATCGCTTCGTACGAACATGACCCGAAGCTGAATGGCCTGACCATCGTGCAGGCCGCGAAGCGCACCCGCGATGACGATTCCATCGAAGCGCAGATCGACACGATCCTGGAAATCGAATTGAACGGCGGCGCAGCCGGTGTTTTTCATTCCATGAACGAAGCCGACTTGCGTGCGTTCATGCGACAGCCCAACACCATGATCGCGTCCGACAGCTCGGTGCGACCGTGGAAGCACGGCGTGCCCCATCCTCGCGGCTATGGCAATAACGCCCGCGTTCTCGGCCGTTACGTCCGCGAGGAAGAAGTGCTGGTGTTGGAAGATGCCGTGCGCCGCATGACGTCGCTTCCGGCCACGACCTTTGGCTTGAAAGATCGCGGCCTCCTGCGCGAAGGCGGCTGGGCTGACGTCGTCGTCTTCGATCCGGCTCAGATCCGGGACAACGCCACGTTCGAGAGACCGCACCAATATGCCACCGGCTTTCGCCTCGTGCTGGTCAACGGCCAGAAGGTGATCGAGAACGACGAGCCTACAAGCAACCGACCCGGTGCCGCCGTTCGCCGCGGCCAGTAATACGACTTCGCTTTTCCGGACCCATTCAGTAAAGCACTGGAGGCAGCGGCGACCGGGCTTAAACTTTCAGGGATGGGGGAAGAACGGCAGGCACTCACCGTTGAGTGAACGTCCGGAGGGGATGTGAACGGCGATGCGGAGGCGATCGAAAGGCGCTGCTCTCTCTGCCGCCTCCTGTTAAACTGCCTGGATCCGGCTTAGCAAGTCTGTGGATTCGCATATGGCTCCACCGCTCCCCGTCCATCTCTCATCCACCCGAACTGGAAATGGGTGCCCCGCAGCAGCGGGAGGGGAGGCGTTGCTACCATTGAACCGATTCCCTGTTGGACTTGGTATGGGAGAAAAGCTGACTGACGGAGAAAGTGTTCCCCACTTTACCACTCGCGCCAAGGGGTGAAGGCCAGGGACTACGCGGACGCCACCACCGGTAACGCGGGCACGGTGGACAACGATTAGCTCGACCGTGACGCGGCCGGTTGCGGACCAATCAACTGGCGCGGATCGTGTCCGGCTCGACTTTTCCCTTTCGCTTTGCCGGCCGATTGCCTCTGATTCACCGATGAGTTTGCTGCCGTTCGGAAGCCCTGCCCCTTACAAACCACGACGCTTTGTAACCCCCAACGCCAACCTCGGCAATTGGGGCGACCTAGCGCCGCTGTTCGATCGGCTGGAAGCCAACGCCGCCGGCTGCGCCACGGTCGCCGACCTCGAAGCCTGGCTGCTCGACGTCGGCGAGCTGTACGCCGCGCTCGATCAGGAATCGAGCTGCCGCTACATCGCCATGACCTGCCACACGGAGAGTCCCGAGGCTGAAAAGGCTTACCTCGAGTTCGTCGAAACCATCGAGCCGGAACTCAAGCCCCGCCAGTTCGCGCTCGCGAAAATCTTTCTCAGCCACCCGCTCCGGAGCCAGCTCCCCAAAGAACGCTACCGGGTACTCGATCGCGATCTGCAATTGCAGGTCGATCTTTTCCGCGAAGCGAATGTCCCGCTCGAAACCGAGGAAGCCAAGCTCTCGCAGCAGTACCAAAAGCTCAGCGGCGGCCTGACCGCCCAGTTCCGGGGCGAGGAGAAAACCCTGGTGCAGATGGGCCGGTTCCTTGAGGAACCGGAGCGCGCCACCCGCGACGAAGCCTGGCAACTGGTTGCCGAACGCCGGTTGCGCGAGCGCGACAAGTTCGAGGATTTCTTCGATGACCTGTTGAAACTTCGCGGCCGGATCGCCGCCAACGCTGGTTTTGCCAACTACCGCGACTACGCCTTCAAGGCGCGCGGACGTTTCGATTACGGCCCGGCCGAATGCGAAGCGTTTCAGCAGGCGATCGAGCAGGAGGTCGTGCCCTTGCTGAAGGCGCAACAAGTCCGACGACGGGAGCAACTCGGCCTCGCCAGCCTGCGCCCGTGGGATCTGGCGGTTGACCCGTTGAATCGCCCGGCCCTGCGCCCGTTCGAGACGGTCGATCAATTACTCGAGCGCGGGCAACGCATCTTCGATCAGGTGGACGACGACCTAGCCGGCGACTTCCGATTGATGCGCGAGCGCAAGGTGCTGGACCTCGCCAATCGCAAGGGCAAGGTGCCCGGCGGTTATCAATGCACATTGTCCGAAGCGCGATTGCCCTTCATCTTCATGAATGCAGTCGGTATGCAGCGCGATGTGGAAACGTTGCTCCACGAGGCCGGTCACGCCTTCCACGCGTTGGCGACGAAGCACGAGGATCTCTACGCCTACCGTCATGCGCCGATGGAATTCTGTGAGGTTGCGTCGATGAGCATGGAGTTGCTGGGCGGCGAATTTATCGACGCCTACTACGAACCGGGCGATGCCCAGCGCGCCCGCGTCAAACATCTGCAAGGCATCGTCGAGGTCTTTCCCTGGATCGCCACGGTCGACGCCTTTCAGCATTGGATCTACACGCATCCCGGGCACAGCCGCGACGAACGCGGCGCCGCCTGGCTTGCGCTGCTCAATCGATTTGGTGGCGACGTCGACTGGTCCGGACTGACGGAGGCACGCCAGTATTCGTGGCACCGGCAGCCCCACATTTTCCTGAGCCCGTTCTATTACATCGAATACGGCATCGCCCAGTTGGGTGCGTTGCAAGTGTGGGCCAACTCGAAGCGCGATCGGAAGCGCGCCCTCGCGGATTACCGGGCCGGTCTGGCTTTGGGAAGTTCACGTCCGCTGCCGGAACTGTTTGAGCGCGCCGGCTGCCGCTTCAATTTCGGGATCGAAACGGTGAAGCCCCTGGCGGCGATGTTGCGCGAGGAATTGGAGCGCCTTGAAAAAGCCGAAGCAAACGCGGCCTAAAGATACTTCGCCAGCAGCGGCTTCAACTCCTGCACGGTCTTCTTCGGCCAGACCTTCTTGTCGGTCAGGATCGAGTTCGCCAACGCTGAGTGGCACGGCCAATTGGGCGCGGCGGGAATACTCGGGATCACGTGCTGGACAATCTGTTTGGCCTGCGCGGCATTGCGATTCAAGTTGGCCACCACCATCTCGATGGTCACATGCGCCTCGTCCGTCTTCCAGCAATCGAAGTCGGTCACCATCGCCATCGTCGCGTAGGCGATCTCCGCCTCGCGCGCGCACTTCGCTTCGCCGAGATTCGTCATGCCGATGACTTGGTAGCCCGCCTGGTGATTGGTCAATGACTCGGCACGCGTGCTGAAAGCCGGGCCTTCCATGTTCACGTAGGTCCCGCCGTTATGGGCGCGCGCCCGGCACGCCTTCGCCGATTTCAGCAGCAGTTGTTGCAACTCCCGGCAGATCGGATCGGCGAACGCGATGTGCGCGACGATGCCGCGCCCGAAGAAGGTGTGATTCAACGACTGCTTGGTGCGATCGACGAACTGGTCGATCAACACGATGTCGCACGGCTTGAATTTCGCCTGCAAAGAGCCGACGGCGCTCACGCTGATGATCCAGGCTACGCCCAGCTTCTTCAGGGCCCAGATGTTGGCGCGATGATTGAGCTCAGTCGGCAGGATGCGATGTCCCCGACCGTGGCGGGGCAGGAAGACCACGTCGCGACCGGCGAGTGTGCCCGTGAGGAAGTCGTCCGAAGTCGGACCGAAGGGCGTCTTCACCTTCACCCACTTCTGATCGGTGAATCCCTCGATATGATACAAGCCTGAGCCGCCAATGATACCAATGCGCTGTGAAGACATAGAATCCTTAAGAGCCCTCGAAACAGTTTCCGTGGCGGCCGGCCTCAAGCGCGTTCACGGGTGCTGGCAAACTTGCCATTGCGGCGCTGCCGGTTCGCCTGGAAATCCGCCGAGTATGCGTCGCGCGAGTTCGCCTGCGACATGTACATGCCGACCAATTGCGAGCGCGACGGCTTGTCGGCCTTGGCGGAACCCACAGCCCGGCTGGCCCAGCGGGTGAAGGCGGTTAACAGTTTCATTTGGTTGAGCGAGGCAATCTTCCGGTGACGAACTACCTACCTGTTCGCAAATATGTCACGGCGTTGGCAACCCCAATCTTTGCCCGCCGACCTCACAGCCCAAGCTCCCGGCGCGCATAAGTGAAGCAGGCCACGTTGTTTTGCTCCTCATACGCCACCTGCGCCGCGAGCGATTTGTCACTCGTCCGGGGCAAAGGCTTGGCTGAACTGCGATGCTGAACCAGGGCGAGCGCGGCCGCGAGCGGTTGGGCCTGGAGTTCGCCCAACGTCGTCCAATACTTGTCGGTGTAGACCGGCACCTTGAGCGGATCGCGGGTGATCATTTCGAGGTTGTGCTGCATCGCCGGGTTCGCCTTGTCGAGGATGGTAAGCGCGCGTTTCAGGTCGATGACGCCGTCGCCAAGCGGCACCTCGCTGAGGAGAAACCCTTCCGCACATTCCTGCACGGCCATGTCCTTGAAGTGCGTTGTTAAAGTGTACGGCGCAAGCAATTCGATCACTGACATCGGATCATCGAGCAGCGCCAGGTTGTTGCCGAGATCGAGGTTCACGCCGATCCACTCGCTGTCGCTGCGTTTGATGACCGCGACCAGTTCGTCCGCGCGCAGGTCCTTGTGATTCTCGATCGCGAGCTTGACGCGATGCTTCGCCACGCTGGGCCGGGCGAGCGTCAGGGAATTCCAGGACTTCGCCTGGTGCTCGTTCCACGCGGTGAGGGTGGCGAACGTCTCATAGCGCCGACCACCCAGCATGACCGCGCGAAGGATGCCGACGCCAGCTTCCTTCGCCACCGCCACTTCGCGATCGAACCGTGCGACGTCCCCTTCATCGTGGGGCAATCCGATCTGGCCTTCGAGATAAAGACCGAGACGCTCGATCTGTTCCCGCGCCTTGCCGGCGAACTCGTCTGTCCAACCGCTGACCACGACTTGCACGCCGCCGGCCCCGAGCTTGGCGCAATGGTCGATCAACCCGAGCGCGTCGTTGAGCGCCGGCAGCTCCGGGGTTCCATTGCGCCAGCGAACGCCATAGGTGTTCGTGCTGAGTCCGAGACGCTTCTTCGGCGAAGCCGCCTGAGAAGCCGGCGGCACTGCCGCGAGCACGGCGGCCGCAGCCAGGGAGGCTTTGATTGTCGAACGGTGATCAAGGAGGGCGGGCTTCATAGCTTGGTCAAGTCAGCTGGCGGCGAGGCAGGCCGAATCGCGGAGGCACCTCTGGTTCGACAAAGCCCGCTTCAAGACTGGGCCGGTCGCACCTCGTCGTGCTCGTTAATCCGAGTTGCCGCGTTGCTGCCCGAACTAAAGTAGGCGAAGCGTCGCACCGTCTTGCGCGCCAGTTCCAACAAGCGCAGGCGACGTCTGGCTTCAGAGGGGTTGCGCAATCTAGTTGCCTGTAACTGGTTGCGCCGCACATCGGCCAGTCTTGCCATGATCGGAGCGACATCAATCGCCTGCCAGCCGTGCGCCCTCCGCGCTGCCTGCACCCGGACTCGATCCCGCCACCAGCTCAATGCTTTCAGCCCATACCCCAGCAGAACGATCGCAGCCAGGACCGCAAGGATGTAAAAGTATTCTTCCACAAGTTGCACACATTCTTAGCCGCATTCGGTGACGGGTGACACCAAACCGAATCACACCCCCGGCAACCGGCCGGTCGAATCCCCCAGCCGTTCAAGGCCGCTGACGCCCATGCGGTCGGCCATGCTGAGGAGTAGATTGCTCATCGGCACGCCGCCATACTTGGCGAACCGGCCGGGCGTGATCGTCCCGCCGCCCGAGCCCGCCATGATCAGCGGCAGGTTGACATGCGTGTGACGGTTGCCGTCCGAGTTGCCGCTGCCATAGATGATCATCGAGTTGTGCAGGATCGACTGGCCGTCGCTGTCTTTCGTGGCCTCCAGTTTCGCCAGAAACTTCCCAAACTGGGCCAAGTAAAAGGCGTCGATTTCGGCCACCTTGTTGATCATGTCCTGCTTGTTCTGGTGATGCGTCAGGTAATGGTGGCCCTCGGGAATCTCAATTTCGGGGAATGCCCGGTTGCTGCCTTCGTTCGCGAGCAGGAATGTCGCGACCCGCGTCGAGTCGGTCTGGAACGCCAGCACCATCATGTCGAACATGATCGCGATGTGTTCCTCGTACGTGCCGGGAATGCCGCCCGGCGTCGACTGTTGAGGATCGGGCGTGCTCGGGAACTTCTCCGCGCGGTTGATGCGTTGCTCGATATCCCGCAAGTTGGTGAGGTATTGGTCAACTTTGTCGCGGTCGCGATGGGTCAGGCGCTTCTGCAGCGCCTTGGTGTCTTCAAGTACGAAGTCGAGGATCGAGCGTTGCTGCGCGCGGCGAAGCTCCAGGCTCTTGGCGCGCTCTCCATGGGAGCCGCCACCAAACAACCGCTCGAAGACCAGCCGCGGATTCGGCTCGGGCGCGACCGGCGTCGTCGGCGAACTCCAGCCCAGGTTGTACTGGTAGGCGCACGAGTAACCCGAGTCGCAATTGCCGGACTTGCGCACGGCATCGCAGGTCAGCTCCAACGAAGGAAAGCGCGTCAGGTGCCCGATCTGCCGGGCAACGAGCTGGTCAATCGACACCCCCGCGAGGATATCGGCACCGGCAGTCTTGCGCACGCGCACGCCGGTCAGGAACGAGCCGCTCGCCCGCGCGTGATCCCCTGCCCCGTCGGGTCCGGGCGTGGCGTTGACGTGATCGAGGCCGCCCATCACCTGGATCTGGTGCCGCAGTTTCTCCAACGGCAGCATCGTCTTCGCGAATTGAAAGTCCGTGCCTTCGCCTTTCGGCCACCAATTCGGCTGGATGGCGCCATTCGGGAAATAAACGTAAGCCATGCGCAACGGCGCGCCGGAGGCAGTTGTGGCCAGTTGCGCCGCGCCCGTCGGAGCGGCAACGAGGGAGAGCGGTCGCACTGCTTCCAACGTCGGCAACGCCAGGCAGGCGCCGATCCCGCGGAGGAAATTGCGGCGGTTCAGGCTGGCGTGGCGTTCGGCGGCAAGATTCCGGGTGGAGGGCGGGTTCATTTTCATGGTTGCTTGCTGGATTGCACCAACTGTTGCTTTGAATCGGGCGAACGCAAGTCCGCGTGTTCGCCCGTCTCCCGGCGCTTCTGGAAGGGCGCGGACTCGATGACGCCGACCAGCAGCGCGGAGAACTTGCCGTTCTCGCGTTCCAGTCGCGCAACAATGTCGTCCACGGTCTGGGTGTCGTAATACTCAACGCCGCGGCCCAGGGCATAGGTCATCAGCTTCTCGGTCAGGCACCGGTAGAAATCAAGATGTCGATCAGTCGCCAGGACGCGTTTGAGTTCTCGAATTTCGCTGAACTTCTCGCCCGTGATCAACTGGCCGGCAGGTGCAATTGGCTGCCCGCGCTCGGCGTCACGCCACATCCCGAGCGCGTTGAAGTTTTCGAGTGCCAACCCGAGCGGGTCCATCCGGTCGTGGCACGATTTGCAGAGGGGTTTGCTCCGGTGCATTTCGAGCGTCTCGCGCAGGCTCGGCGTGTGATCCTTGAACTCCTTCTCGGACTCTTCGAGGTTGGGAATGTCAGCCGGCGGCGGCGGCGCGGGCATGCCCAAAATTTCATCGAGCAGGAAGACCCCGCGTTTTACCGGCGACGTACGCGTGGGGTTTGACGTCACGACGAGGACGCTGCCGGCCGTCAGGACGCCGCCGCGCGGGCTGTTCGGCGGGAGGGCAACTTTGCGCATGTCTTTGCCAGTCACCTCCGGCACGCCGTAATGCTTGGCGAGGCGTTCGTTGAGAAACGCGTAGTCGCTGTCGATCAGCTCGATGATGCTGCGATCCTCGCGCAGGATGTGCTCGAACATCATCTCCGACTCGCGCTTCATCGCGTTGCGGAGTTCGCCGTTCAGCTCAACCGTCGGCCCGCGGCGCCGTCGGAAATTGGCGCGCGCCTCATCCAGCTCCTTTTGCTGTTCGGGGGTGATGTTGGCCGCCGGGATGTCGCGCAGCTCGGCGAAGCGGGCGCGCGCCTTTTCCTGTTCGCGATCCTGGCCGGCGTCGCGGGCCAGCACCGCGCGCTCGTTGATGCTGATGCCCTCGACGTCGCGGGTTTGCAGCCATTGGCCGACAAAGTTTTCGACAAACTCATTGGAACGCTTGTCCGCCAGCATGCGTTTCAACTGCGCCTTGAGATTCTGGCGCAGCTCGTGCCGCCCGGCGAGCTGGAGCAACTCGTCATCCGGCATGGTGGACCAAAGGAAGTAGGACAACCGCGACGCCAGCGCGTGTTCATCGATCAACGGAAACTGCCCCTTGCCGCCGCCCGGCTCCGCTTCCTCGATGCGGAAGAGAAAGCGCGGCGACGCCAGTACGGCCACCAGTGCACGACTGACGCCCGCTTCAAACGTCTTGCCGGGTTGCGCATACTCGTCAGCCGCGATGCTCACGAGCTTCGCGATCGTCTTTTCGTCCGCCGGCCGGCGGAATGCCCGCTCGACAAATCGGGTCAACACCTCGGTCGCGTACTTGCGGCGGTCAGACTTGCCGGCGGGCGGTTCGGCGCGGGCAAAGAAGCGGTCATAGTTGGGCGGATGGCTCCAATGCTCCCGGGCCAGGGGGCCCTGAAACGCCACCTTGTTCAGCCGAAAATCCACTGAAGTCTTCTTTTGTTCCACCGGCACCAGCGGCTCCAGCATCATCGTCAAGGTGTGGTCGCCCGGCGACAGCGTTTCGGTGAAGCTGTAGTTCACCGCCTTCTCGTCCTGCCATTTCTGCTCCTCGGCAACCAACACTTTTTCGCCCAGCTTGAACGTGATCCGCGCGCGGCCCGGATCAAAGTCAAACGCCCCGTTGACACCGGCGTCGATGTTGATGCGGAACTCGCCCGCCTGCTTCACCGCGAATGTCCGCGACACCGTGGCCCCTTTGTAGAAGCTGATGTTCTCGGCATTCACGTCACCGTCGGCACTCTTGAACTCCCGGCCGGTAGCATTCTGCTCCGCCACGACGCGCGACACCGTAGGCACGGCCTTGGTCACGATCGTGTCCGCGGCTTCCATGTACTTCTCCAGGAGCAGCGGCGAGGTCGTCAACACATCGCCGATGTTGTCGAAGCCGTAACCGGTGTCGTCCGGTGGAAACTCCTCGAACGCGCGGAACTCGATCCCCATCAAGTCGCGGATGGTGTTCTGGTACTCGACGCGGTTCAATCGCCGCAAGGTGACGCGGCCGGGATCGGGGTTTTGCGGATCGAGTTTGAAGACCTCGCGCTTGATCCAGTTCTCGATCTTCGCCTGCTCGTCGGCGGTGGGCCGGGCCTTCTTGTTGGGCGGCATGACTTCGGCACGCAAGTTCTTCAGCACCTTCAACCAGAAATCGTGATCCGCAATCCGGTCGGCGTGACCCTTAAATCCATCGAACGCGACGTTGCCTTTGGTGGTGTCGTCCGCGTGGCAATTGAAGCAATAGCTCTCGATCAACGGCTGTACGGACTCCGTGTAATCGTCCGCTCGGGCCGCGCCGCCCAAGCCGGTCAGGCAGGCCCCAACAGCGAGCAACAGGAGCCACGAAAGTTTACGCATACGTATCATCATTTGGCTGGGCTGCATCTTGATGCCCCAGTTATCGACGGCTGGCAAGCGTGCGAATGGGATTGTAAGCAAATTGCTTCGAGCGAGCGCACGCCCTGGGACCGGCGGGGCGCGATTCTCGACCCATGTCCCAATCTGCACGTGCGACGTTTCAGAGAATTGCGATCCGGCTGCTTGTACTGGGCACCTTCTGGCTGGCAACGGTTTCTACCGGTGTCTTGACGGGCGCGACACCGCCGGCGGTTACGAATAATTTCGTGGCCGTCGACTTTCATGTTCCGCCCGCTCGTCCCGGTCTGGCCAGACGCGAACGGCCGCACCATCCTCGTCTGGATGCGGGGCGGTATCGCGTGAACCGTGGCGAGTGGACCACCGCCTTCGCGGCCACGGATGCAGCCCTTACCGTGAGCGCAGGGTCGCGAGTTTTGCTGCGCCCGTTCGCGACGAAGTTTGGGCGGCGCAGCAGCGTCGCCCTACCCGAATTTGGTAGGGCGGACCTGCCGGTCCGCCGTAACTCCCGTCGAGCACAGCGAGACGCGCTGCGCGGGACCGAGGCCACCGAACGCACCTTTTTCGTCCAAGTTCACCCTGTAACGGCGCGACGACCGTCAGCGTCTTGCTGCGGACAAGCTATCTGCCAAATATCATGAACAACCGATTCCCCTCCGCCTTCGCCCCCATCCTTTTCAGTCTCTGCCTGGGCGCGCTCAGTATCTCCGCTGCCGACTGGCCGCACTGGCTCGGACCCGACGGCAGCAATCACACGAGCGATCCGGCTTTCAAAGCCGACCTTGCAAAATACAGCCCCGCGTGGGAGGCGAAGATCGGTCGCGGTTACTCCTCGGTCATCGTGGCGGGCGGCAAAGCGTTCGCGGTGGGCCATGATGAAAAGACCGGCGAAACGGTCTTCTGTTTCGACGCCGCCTCCGGTAAGGAGCTTTGGAAACACGCTTATCCAGCCGAATTGTTACCCCGCATGCACCCCGGCGGACCCAACGCTTCCGCCACCGTCATTGGCAGCCACGTGCTGACGTTGAGCAAGGATGGCCAACTATTTTGCCTCAACACTGCGGATGGCACCAAGGTTTGGGAGACCAAGCTGCCGGCCGCGATGGGTGTGCAAGTTCCGCAATGGGGATTCGGCGGATCGCCAGTCGCGAGCGGCAAACACATCTTGATCAGCGCCGGCAAGGTCATCGCGCTCGCGGCCGACACCGGCAAGACCGTCTGGATTTCCAAGGAAGAGTATCCGGCCGCCTACGCGACTCCGGTCCCTTTCGAATCGAACGGCCAATCCTTCATCGCCGCGATGAACGGCAAGGGTTTGTCGGTGCTTTCCGGCAAGGACGGTGCGGAACTTGGGCATCGCCCGCTCAAGGCGCAGTTCGATCTGCTCGCACCGACGCCGATCGTGCTCGATCAGGGCAAGCGCATCTTCATCTCGGCGAACGCCAGCTCGGAGCTGCTCGCGTTTGATGGCAAGGCGTTGAGCCTCGTCTGGGAAACCAAGGAATTGAAAAACGCTCTCAACAACAGCGTCGCGGTCAGCGGCACGATCTACGGCATCGACGGCCGGCAGGGCACGCCCAATTGCCGCCTCGTGGCGATGAATCTCGCCGATGGCAAGGTGCTCTGGACGAAGGACAACTTCGGTTACGGCACGACCATCGGTGTCGGTGAATCCTTGCTGGCACTCACTGAAATCGGCGAGCTCATCACCGCCAGGCTTTCCCCGGCTGGCTACGAAGAACTCGGCCGCCGACAAGTGCTGGGCAAGACCTGTTGGACCACGCCGACCGTCGCCAACGGCCGCATCTACGTCCGCAACGATCAGGGCGCGCTGGTGTGCCTGGCCGCCAACTGACGCTCGACTTGCACCGCCCCCACGCGCGCAGCTGATCGCACCTCCGCGCTGGCATCGTTGGCCGCGTCGCGCAAGGGAGCGATCGTTGCGGGATCGCAAAAGAACGGCAACACGCGTGCGGCGTAATGCCGTTGTTCGTCGGTGCCTTCCCGCAGCAGCGACATCAACGCCGGGGCCGGTCCATCTTTCAAACCGACTTCCCGGAGCTGTTGGAGCTGCGGATACTTGTGATCAGCGGGTGCCTGCTCAAGCACTTCGCGCGCGGCTGGAGTGTTGAGTCGCAGCAATCCAACGATGGCGGCAAACCGATGCCAATCCTCGCTCCGTGAGCGGAGGTTTGACTTGAGCGTTTCGAATCCGGCGTCCGAGTTGTGAAACGCCAGGCTGCACGCGGCGGCGATTTGCACCCGGCGCTCCTTGTCCTTGAGCAGCGGTTGCAACGGCGCAACCGCCGAGGCGTCCTGGATGCCGGCCAGCGCAAAGGCGGCGGCAAAGCGCACAGCGAACTCCGCGTCCGGCAACGCCGCAATCAGAGCCGGCGCACCCACCGGATCTCCAATACGCCCCATCGCCCAAGCCGCTTCCTGTCGGACATCAGAACTGCTGTCCTTCAGCGCGGTGATGAGGGCGGGAATCGCCTTGGGATCAGCGATCATTCCCAGCGCCTCAGCGGCGGCCTTGCGCGCTTCGTCGTCGTTGCTGTCGATAGCTTCCAGCAGGACCGGCAAAGCCGCCGAATCGCCGGACATGCCCAGCGCCTGCGCCGCAGCCTCGCGCGCCCGGCCGGTGGCATGATTCAGAATCTCCCGAAGCTGTTCGGTCACTTGCGCTCCCCGGAGCCGCGACATGGCTTCCACGACATCGCCCGCGCTGTCGGTGTGATTCGTCATGATGGCGAGCAGCGTTGGAAGCGTGTTGGAACTCGTGATGCCCGCGATGGCATCGATCACGGCCTTTCGCGACCCACGATCAACGAACCGGTTGATGGAATCGACCAAAGGCCCCAGGGCCCGCTCGTCACCGATTTTTCCTAAAGCTTCAACATCCAGCCGCCTCCCCCAACCCAGCGGGTCCAACTCGAGGGCCTGAAGAAGTACTGGCACGGCAATCGGGTCGCCGAACTCGCCAAGGCTTGTCACGAATTCGGATTCGAGATAACCGGCGGAGTTGCGCGAACCGGGTGCGTTGTTCTGCCTCGCGGCCGCCAAGGCGCTGACCTGTGTTTCGAATCTCGCGATAATTCGCGGAAGGGATTTTGGATCGCGCAACTTCGCTAGTGCCCGCAGCGAAGCCGTGGAAAGATCTTCGTCACTCGAATCAACTGCCTGCCATAAGGCGGCAACTGCCGTCTGCCCACCCACTTCGCCCAGTGCATCCGCCGCCCAGACCCGACGGTGACTCGAGTTAACATCGACACTTCTCAAAACTCTGATCAGCGGTTCCGTTGCGCGTTTCGCTCCCAGTTTGGTCAGCGCCCAAATTACCGCGTGCAGCACAGAATCGTCTGACTCAGCGGCAACCGCACGCAGCAACACCGCCGCCGCCCGATCCGCATCATATTCCACTGCCGCCGAGATGGCGGCGCCGCGAACCAGCGCTTCCCGGTCAGTGGCGATCAGGTTCGTCAGGACCGGCAGCGGATCGATGTTTTCAAATTGGATAACGACATCACAAAGCGCTGCGCGCACGGCCGGACTACGATCCTCTGCCAGCAATCGCAGCACGATCGGCCCCGCTTCGTCACCCAGTTCCAGAATCTCCTCCGGGTCCGGATCCTTGCGATCAGGATCTTCATCCCGAATCCATCGACCCAGTTTCGGCAACGGCTCGG
>JANLTG010000167.1:0-3243 GCA_031362805.1 bacterium | reverse complement strand
CATGCCCACGAGTCTAGGAAACCATGCGGCCTCCGTCTGCAATTAAAGCGCCAGACCGGCGGATTAACTCAGCGTTTCCCTAGTGGCAACTACACTCTGGGAATCTACTCCCTGCGCAGTTCGCGTCTTCATCTGGATGTGACGGGCACCGGAAACCCGCTGTCGTTGATCGCCAGTCGGGAAGGAAACGGCTTCCCGCGCGCATGGAATTACCAAGCCGGTGGCCCGCAGATTTCAACGCCTCTCGCGCTGACGGCGGGTACGGGATACCGGTTCGAGTTGATTCATGCGCCGACGAGCTCATCCGTCCAGGCGGGCGTGACCTGGCAGGCCCCGGGAGAAGCCGCCCCCGCCAACGACACCGCTTCGCGACTCCGTGGTTCATCGATTGCCTGTTTTGCCAATCCGGATGCGCCGATCTTTCAGGTCTCCGGCCAGCCGCAAAGCCAGACGGTGGACGAGTTTGCAACCGTGAACTTCAGCGCGTCTGCCAGCGCCACTGAATGGGGTGAATCAATAAATCTGCCCCTCTTGTATCAATGGCAAAAGAATGGCAGCGATATCGTGGGTGCCACCAACTCGACGTTTGCCCTACCTTCCGCACCGGTGACGGCGGCCGGCACATATCGCTGTTTGTTCATCGTGCCGGGGAAGATTCAACCGTCAACCGAGGCGGTGCTCACAGTTGTTCCGCATCCGCTGCCCGAAGTGGAGGTTGCCTACGCCTTGCCCAACCGGCAGAAGGTCATCGTGCGGTTCACCAGCCGGATCGGCAGCCAGATGGCCAGCACCCCGGAGGTATTCACGATTCCCGGATTGACGGTCAGCTCGGTCGCCGTCCGGCCGGACTTGCAGTCGGTGGAGTTGGCGACATCGCTGCAAACAGCCGGCCAGGTCTACACGGTCAACGTGCATGCGATTTTCGACTTTGATGGAACGCCGGTGGACCTGCCGGTGACGCCGGTCCAAGTCAACTTCACCGGACCAGTGCTGATGTCCGGTCATGTGCTGCGGGAGATCTACACCAACATTCTTGGTACACGAGTGAGCGACCTGACCAACCACGCGAGCTTTCCTGCGAACCCGTCGGTTCGCGATTACATCTCAGGGCTCGACTATTCCGCTTCCCCGGCGATCCAGAATGCCGGGGTTCGTCTCAGCGGCTGGCTTACTCCGCCAGCCAACGGCAACTATGACTTCTACGTGACGGGTGATCATCAAACCGTCCTTTACCTCAGCAGCGATGGGAACCCCGCGAACAAGCTCGCCATCGCGTTGGAACCCGAGTGGGGGAACTACCGCGAATTCTCCAGTTTCGAGCGACGCATAAACAGCGCGGAGAACACGTTCTTTCCCTCGGTGCAGAATGTGCCGGTCAATCGTTCGGCAAACGTCGTCGGACCACGCCTCCTGCAAGCCTCACAGAGCTACTATTTCGAGGTCTTGAAAAAGAACGCGGCCGGGGATCACGTCTCTATTGCGATGGTGCCTGCGGGCAGTCCTCCGCCAGCTAACGGCACGCCCGGAATTTCCGGTGCGTTGGTTGCAAGTTACGTCAGTCCCGACAACCGGATTACCGTTACGCAACAGCCGCAGGACCGCGTTGTTCCAAATCCCGCGCAAATGGGCCAGTTCGCAGTGACCGCCGTCCCATTGAGCGGCGGACCGTTGACCTACCGATGGTTCAAAGGCGGCATCGCCATTCCCAATGCCCTTAGCGCAAGCGTAAGCATTCAGGCCGGCCTGCCGGGATCAAGCATCCCCATTACCTGCCGTATCTCTGCTCCCGGTGCTCCCGACGTGACGAGCGAGCCGGCCTACTTCACGGTCGAGGCGATTGCGATCAACATCTCGCGCAATGGGGATCGCTGGCAATTAAACCTTCCCTACCTAAACGGCAGCTACCGAGTCGAGCGGGCAACGAACTTCCCGCCCGCGGGTGGCTGGCAGTTCCTACAGGAAGTGCCCGGCTACCTGGGCGGCTGGCAGTTTGAGCAGGAGTTCCCGACCGAGTACTTCCGCGTCGAGCTGCGTGATCCGTAGCCAGTTTGTCGTCAGCGATTTTCCGTGCTGGCACCGGGTCACCGGCTTTGCGACCGTTCGTGCGTGAGCCTCAAAACTACCGCGAAGTCTGCCTTCACCCTGATCGAGTTGCTCGTCGTCATCGCCATCATCGGGGTGTTGGCGGCGATGCTGTTGCCGGCCTTGAGCAAGGCCAAACTCAAGGCGCAAGGCATCGCGTGTAACAATAATCTTCGTCAGCTCTCGCTCGCGTGGACGCTCTACGCGGACGACAACGCCGATTTGCTCGTCAACAACCACGGCATTCAGGAGACGATCGCCACTGGGCAGAACTGGGTGAACAACGTGCAGGACTGGCTGTCGAGCGAGGGCAACACGAACTACGCCGCGATCACCACGGGCAAGCTCGCGCCGTATGTCCACGAGAACTTCGCCATCTTCAAATGTCCGTCCGACAAGTCGATCGCGGAGAACGGGCCGCGCATTCGCAGCTTCGCGATGAACTCGCTGGTCGGCAATCCGGGCGAGCTGACCAACCGCTTCAACCCGCAACTGGTCCAATTCTACAAGGTCTCGGACATGCCGAAGCCCGCGCATGTCTATGTCTTCCTCGACGAACATCCGGACACGCTAAACGACGGATTCTTCATGAACCGCTGGGAAGAATTGCGCTGGGGCAACCTGCCGGCGTCGTATCACAACGGCGCGGCGAACCTGTCATTCGCGGATGGCCATGTGGAAGGGCATCGCTGGATTCTGCCGGACACCAAGCGTCCGGCGGAGAAGGGCGGGGCAGGGGGCACCTTTGTTCCGTCGGGGCCGGTTGATTACGACTGGCTGAAGGAGCGGACCAGCGTGCGACGCTGAGTGCGGGTCCGCGGAATTGGACCAAGGTTCGCATGCGGACACGGGTCCAGTGGGTTAACATTAGGCTGGCCGAAATAGTCGCAGCAGAGGTAGACATCAGCCCGTCATGTGGAAGGAATCTCAATCGAAGCCGGCGGACAATTTGTCGACCTCACCGGGAGCACGTTCGAACCTTGGCGGCTCGGCGGAGCAAGGCCCCGGTTCGCGACGTTTGCGTTGGTGGGTGGCGGCCGCCGCGACTCTGATGTTGCTCGTTACCTTGATTGTCATTGGTAAGCCCGACGGAGATTCGCTCGAAGCCAAGGTGAGCAAGATCCTTGAGCCAATCCGGCGGGAAGAGCGCAACCAGAAGGG
>JANLTG010000134.1:0-1722 GCA_031362805.1 bacterium | reverse complement strand
GCGGACACGGCCGCTGAGAAGATCGCTCCGGCCAGCGTTGTCACCTTGCAAGATCTGAAGCGCCCGATGCAGTTCGCCCTCGGCTTTGCGGCGTTGATTGCGGTCGTCGCCATCCTCAACCGCCCGTTTCTTACGGCCGGGCTTGGGCGCATCTTCACCCCGTGGCTGGCCATCTCCTATCCGACCAATACCAAAATCGAACTGGGCGCAGGAGAGCTTGTGATCCAAGAAGGCGCAGCAGCCGCCATCGAGATCCGCCTCTCGGGTGAGGTGCCGAAGACCGCCAAGCTCGCACTGCAGACCGGCGAAGGTAACCCGCGGGAAATCGAACTCGAAGTCACAAACGACCCGAAGCGCGTTACCGATCTAAAGCCCGGTGCCGGCAAGCCGGACCTCGCATACGGTCTCTGCACCTACGAGATCGCCTCAGCCTCGCGGGATTTCACCTACCGCGTGAAGGCCGGCGACGCCCGCAGTGAATGGCAACAAGTGCGCGTGATCCCGGCACCCCGGCTTTCCAAGGTGAAGGTGGATTTGGAGTTCCCCGCCTACATCGACCGCCCCACCGAAACGGTGGAAGCGCTGACCCTGACCGTGCCTGAAGGAACCAAGGTGCACTGGCAACTGACGCTCGACACAACGATTCGCAAAGCGACGCTCCACCATGACGGTGCCGATGACCTGCCTCTCAAAATCGGCGCCGACGGCCGCACGCTGACTCTTTCCGAAGCGGCCACGGCCTCGCGTGGTTACAGCTTCTCGTGGACCGAAGACCGGCATGGTTTCGATTTCAACAGCCCGCGCTATTTTCTCCAAGTGGCGTCCGACCAGGCGCCGCACGTGGAACTCACCGCGCCCGAATCGAATCTCAACGCCATGCTCGGACGCTCGCTCGACCTCGCAGTGCGCGCACAGGATGACCACGGCATCGGCACCACGACGATCACCTATCGGGTGAACCGCCGCCCGGAAAAAACGATCACCCTGCCAGCTCCCGTCCGCAGTGGCGATGGAGCGCAGAAGATCGATTGGGACTACCGCAAGGAGTTGCCCGACCTGCAGGTCGGCGACTCGGTTTCCTTCGTCGTTGAGGTGACCGACAAATATACCGGCGAAGGTGGGCCGCACCGCGCTCGCACTGAGTCGCGCCGTATCACCTTCCTTTCGCGCGAGGAATACCTTGCTTCGGTGACCAAGCAGATGGAGCGCCTCCTGACCCGCGTGCGCGCTCTTTACCGACAGGAACGCGCCGCGCACGAGTTCGTGCTCGGTCTCAATCCGACCGCAGAAAGTTACCTGCCGACCTGCCAGTTAGAAACCATCCGGCAGGAAATGATTCGCGAACAACTCACCGCGACGTCCGCCGAGGTGCGGGCCCTCCTGGACGATCTCTCGGCTAACAAGATCACCGATGCCGTGGAGAGCGATTCACTTACGGGACTGCGCGACAACCTTTCAAAGATAGCGTCAGGCCCTGTCGCCCATGCCGCCGGACTTTTCCGCGCTCAAGTCGGTGCCAAGTCCTACGATCCACAACCCGCCATCGCAGCGGTCAACGAATCCGCCCGCCAGCTCGCCAGTCTCGTGCTGCAGCGGGGAATTGATGCCTCGCGCGAAGTATTTGCGCGGGAAACCCACATGATTGCCGGTGAACTCGCCCGACTCCGTCTTCGACTGCTCAACGCCACCACCGATCAGGCGGAGACATTAGCGAAAGGTAAC
>JANLTG010000118.1:0-33318 GCA_031362805.1 bacterium | reverse complement strand
CTCCGGCCGAGATTCGCCAATGTCCTTTCGATGCGGGCCGGCAGCGGGTCGGTGGGCCGCCGTCCTGGGGATCAGGGTCGGCCACCTGCCAGTCCGCCTTGTTGTCCGCGTCCGGAACCCGGCCCTTCCCAGCGCAACTTTGGCCGCCCCCTCGGTTTGAAAACTTGCGATGGAACGATTTTGAACGTGCGGAGTCCAATTGCCGTCTGCATTCTGTCCCCGGAGTTCATACGCATGAGTAGGATCCTGAATTTGGTTGTACCCCTGTTGCTGCTGGCGTCGATGGCCGGTTGTTCGCGGAAGCATTATCGCGAATCGGCGGATCGCGAGGCGGCGGTGATCATCGCGGCCAAGGGCACGGTGGTGCCTAACATGCCGACCAACTTCACCATCGCGGTGCTGGAAAAGATGGCTTTGGCGGGCCTGCCCACCAAGGCGGTTGCCGAGCAGATTTTTGGGACAAATGGCGATTTCGAAGTGAGCGCGCAGCAGTTGTCGCTGGTCCAGGCGCTGGATATCGCGGTGAAGAACAGCCGGAATTATCAGAACCGCAAGGAGGCGCTCTATCTCCAGGCGCTCTCGCTCGCGTTGACGCGGCACCGTTACACCCCGATCTATTCGGTGGATGGCGCGGCGACCTATGCCCAGACCGTTTCCGAGGTGCAGGAGAATATCAACTCGATCATTGTCGAGCGAACCCTCCGGGAGCAGACGGTCGGTGGCGGAGGCAGTGTGCGGGCGGATTACCTGCTGCGCACGGGCGGGCGGTTGGCGGTTGATTTCACGACGGACTTCCTGCGCTTCATCACCGGCGATCCGCGGGTGACGAGTTCTTCGGCGTTGGTGGCCACGTTCACGCAGCCGCTGTTGCGCGGCGGCGGCAAGGCGGCGGCCGAGCCGATCACGCAGGCCGAGCGGGACATGCTTTATGCCTTGCGCGAGTTCGTCCGTTTTCGGCAGGAGTTTACCATCGACATCGTGAGCCGGTATTACCGGGCCTTGCAGAACCGCGACGCCATGGCGAACAGCTACCGCGCCCTCATGAGTTTGACGCAAAACGTCGAGCGCGAAACCGCCAATGTCGATGTCGGCCGGCGGGCGGCGGCGCAACTGGACGAGATCCAGCAGGCCGCTTTGAACGCCGAGATCGGCTGGATCAATGCGATCCGGCAATACCAGCAGAGTCTCGATGATTTCAAGATCACGATCGGTCTGCCGCTGGAGACGATGGTTTTTCTGGATCCCGCAGAACTGCGGCGGCTCCAGATTGCCCACCCCGACATCCCCGAGGCGGACGCCACGAAGGTGGCGCTCTTCGGCCGGCTGGATCTCTACAACCAGCGCGATCAGTTCGAGGACGCGGTGCGCCAGGTGGCGGTCGCGGCGAACGGTTTGTTGCCGAAGGTGGATATCGCGGCGTCAGCCAGCTATGGCGGCGTGCGCACGGGCGGCGGGTTTCCCGAGATCAACTGGGATACCTATCGCTGGAACGCGGGCTTGGATGTGGACCTCCCGATCGATCGCAAAGCCGAGCGCAACTCGTATCGGGCGGCGCTCATCAATCAGGACCGTTCCGCGCGCGAGCTCGAGCTGGCCATGGACAACATCCGGCTACAGATCCGCGAGGACTGGCGGGCGCTGGACCAGGCGCGGCGCACGTTCGAGATCAGCAAAATGGGGGTCGGCATCGCGGATCGCCGGGTGGAGGAACAGAATATCCGGCTCGATATCGGGCTGGGACTCGCCAAAGACCTTGTGGATGCGCAAGCCGCACAGTTGAATTCTCAGAATGCCCTGACCGCCGCACTGGTCGGGCACACGCTCGCCCGGCTGCGGTTTTACCGCGACATGGGCCTCCTCACCATCAACGAAGACGGCACCTGGCATGAAGACTCACCCAACCTCTCAGCAAAGTAACGGCACGCCGTTTTGGCGGCGGCTGCCCCGCTGGGCCAACGCGGTCATCGTGCTGGCCGTGCTCTTCATCGGCTGGCGGCTCTTCCGCGGCGGCGACGCGGCGGAGGAAGTCGTGACCTTCGAGGCCAAGCGCGGGCCGCTCACCATCTCGGTGATTGAAGGCGGCAGCATCGAGGCGCTCGAATCGCAGTTGATCCGCTCCGAAGTGCGTGGTTATCAGGGCACCAAGATTCTCAAGATCGTCGAGGAAGGCTACCTTGTGAGCGACGAAGATGTGAAAACCAACCGGGTGCTCGTCGAGCTCGATTCCTCTGAACTTCGCAAGATGCTGACCACCCAGGAGTCCGAGCAGGAATCGCGGTTCGCGGCGATGACCGAGGGCCGCCAGTCCTATGAGATTCAGCTCGGTCAGAACCAGTCGGACATCAAGGCGGCGGATCTCAAGGTCAAGTTCGCGCGCATGGACCTGGAGAAATTCATGGGCGAAGCCGCCGCGCAGGAGCTCATCGAGGAGATCGGATTGAAGCCGCCCGAGCCGCCGGACTTGAACAACCTGCCGGAGATGGAAGCCGATGAGCCGGCGCCCGGCCCGCCCGGACAGATCCCGGCGAACCTGCCCCCCGAGCTTGCCGCGCAACTCGCCCAGGCCGCCGCCAATGGCGGGCAACCGCGCATCGTGGCCGCCGCCGTGATGGAGGGGTTGCCGGGCATCAGCATCCCCGCGCCGGGGCCGCCGAAATTGACCGCCTCGCAAACCGCCGCCGCCAGCGACCGCACCCGCGAAGCGGCCTCGCTCATGTCCAAGGGCTTCGACGTCGACTTCAGCAAGTACGCCGCAACGAACAAGCTGGGCGACGGCACCGCGCTCCAGGATTTGCGGAAGAAGCAGGACGACCTCGTGTTGGCGCGGAGCGAGTTCAAGCTGGCGGAAGTTAAATTGAAAGGCACCGAGCGGCTCTTCACCAACAAGTTTGTCACCAAGACCGAGCTGGAGAATGAACAGTTGAACCTCGACAAGATGAGCCTGCGGGTGGACACCGCTGAAACCGCGCTCCGCTTGCACCGGCGGTTCGAGTTCCCGAAGCTCGCCGAGGAGACCGTTTCGAAATATGAGGAAGCCCTGCGCGCGTTGAACAAGTCCTACAAGGAAGCCATCTCAAAGCTCGCCCAGGCCAAGGCCCGAAAGCTCACGGCGGAGAACCGGTTCGAGCTGGGCAAGAAGGAGATTGGCGAAACCAAGGGGCAGATCGGCAAGTGTATCATCACCGCCAAGACCGCCGGCCTTGTGGTCTACGGCGGCGGCGATGAGATGTTCTATTATGGCAACCAGGAGCAGATTCGCGAGGGCGCAACTGTCCGCGAACACCAGGCGATCATCACCATCCCGGACATGACCAAGATGGCGGTGAAGCTCAAGATCCACGAGTCGCACATCAAGAAGGTGAAGAAGGAGCAGCGCGCGAAGATCACGCTCGACGCCTTGCCGGACGAACGACTTGAAGGAGTTGTTTCCAAGGTTGGCGTGCTGCCGGATTCGCAAAACCGTTGGATGAGCCCGGATATGAAAGTTTACCTCACGACGATCAACATCGAAGGTTCGCGCGAATGGGTGAAGCCCGGCATGAGCGCCAAAGTCGAGGTGCTGGTCAACCAGCTGGAGGACGTCGTGTATGTCCCGCTCCAGGCGGTCAACACGGTCAAAGGGAAGTCCACCTGCCACGTAAGGCGCGGCCGCGCGACCGAGGAACGCGAAGTCACGGTCGGCGAGTTTAATGACGAGTTCATCCAGATCAAGGAAGGTTTGAAAGCCGGCGAGCTGGTCATGGTCCGTCCACCCAGGGCCAATGGGGAGGTCGAGGCGGAACCGGAAACGCCGGCCGCCCCGGTGGCCCCAGCACCGCAACAACAGGCCGCCGCCAAGTAACCATGCACGCACGCTGGATAGAGGGGTGCAAGGCGGATCCAGGCAGTTGGATTGGGGAGCGCACGCGTCTCGCGTGCCGCGGAGCCGTCCCGGCGACGCCTCCCGGTGGCCGCGTGTTGGCAAACCAAACGGTGCGGGTCGGTGGTGGGCCAAACCGTCTTCAGCGCGACGCCGAAGACGGCACGCGAGACGCGCGCGCTCCCCTGAACGGGATCGTTCTCCCCCCTGGCCCGAGCCTACGGGACGCCCTGTACTACCTTGGCGCATGAACCTCGAACTGCCGCCCGCAATCGTGAAATCAGCCCGCGCCCTGGCGCTTGACCGTTGGCGGCGCACGTTGCAGCTCGCCATCAAGAGCCTCTGGTTGCACCGGCTGCGGTCCCTGCTCACCATGCTCGGCATCGTGTTCGGCGTCTGCTCGGTCATCGCCATGCTCGCCATCGGCGAAGGGGCCAGCGCGCAGGCGCAGGACCAGATCAAAAGCCTGGGCAGCCAGAATGTCATCCTCAAGAGCGTCAAACCCCCGGAGGATCAACGCGTCACGTCCCGCCAGCAGAACTTCGTGATCGACTACGGCTTGAAGTACGCCGACGTCAAACGCATCCGCGAAACGCTGGTCGATGTCTCGGTCGTCGTGCCTGGCCGCATCATGCGCGAGTACGTCTGGAACATCACG
This sequence comes from bacterium, assembly GCA_031362805.1. Classification (GTDB taxonomy): domain Bacteria; phylum Verrucomicrobiota; class Verrucomicrobiia; order Limisphaerales; family RI-55; genus RI-55. The sequence goes on along the minus strand of JANLTG010000118.1, from coordinate 28,801 downwards.
CGCCGCCTGGAATGCGAGATTCTGGCGACCGTGCCGTGGTATCCCGAGATGCGCGGCCAGCAGATCGCCGAGGGCCGGTTCTTCAGTGATTACGAGATGGAGGATCGCACCGCTGTCATCGTCCTCGGCGCGGAAGCGGCCGAAAATCTCTTTCCATCGGGTGGCGCGCTGGGCAGCGACGTGCGGATCGGCGAGCAATATTACCGCGTCATCGGCGTCATGAAACCGCCCATCGGCAGCAACAAGATTGAGGGGATGAACGCGGCGAGCGAATCCAAGCCGCCCGTTTTCATGCCGCTCAATACGGCGAAGACCACGTTTGGGGAAATTCTCCAGAAGCGTCGCAGCGGCAGCATCGAGTCCGAGAAGGTGCAGCTTCACGAAGTGACCCTCAAGGTGCGCGACCGCCAGCGCGTGGTGCCGGTCTCGCAAGCCGTCAAACACCTGCTGGAAACCACCCACAAGAAGAAAGACTACGACGTGATCGTGCCGCTCGAACTGTTGCGCCGGGCAGAGGACACGAAACGCATCTTCAACATCGTGCTGGGCTCGATCGCCGCCATCTCCCTTCTCGTCGGCGGCATCGGCATCATGAACATCATGCTCGCGAACGTCACCGAGCGCACCCGCGAGATCGGCATCCGCCGCGCGCTCGGTGCCAAGCGCAAGGACATCGTCACGCAGTTCCTGGCCGAGTCCGTCCTGCTGTCCGGAACGGGCGGCCTGATCGGCGTGGCGCTTGGGCTGGCGATTCCTTATCTCGTCACCGTGTTTTCCAAGATGCCGACCATTGTGACGTTCTGGTCGCCGGTGGTGGCGTTTGGAATCTCCGCGCTCGTCGGCGTGGCGTTTGGGCTTTACCCCGCCACCCGCGCCGCGCAGATGGACCCGGTCGAAGCGTTGCGGCACGAGTAGCAGAGTCGGTGCGCTGCGGCGCCGATCCCGTCCGGCGGGCTCAGCCACAAAATCAGGCCGGTTGGAATGCCGATGCCCTCCTACCCTGCGAGCTTGTGCCGCGTTGGTGGTTTGTTAGTCTGCCCGGAAGAACCACACCCGCTCATGCCCGACAAGGCCATTGCCGAAAGCGTCAGCGCCGCCGCCTTCAGAACCACTCATTGGAGCATGGTGCTGGAAGCCCGGGACGGTGGAACGCCCGAAGGCGGCCGGGCTCTCGAGCAACTTTGCCGAACCTATTGGAAACCACTTTATGTTTTCCTCCGGCGACAAGGCATTCCATCGCCCGACGCGCAAGACCTTGTGCAGGGATTGTTCGCCAGCTTGCTGGAGCGCGACGGCCTGGCCGGGGTGGATCGACGCCGGGGCAAGTTCCGCTCGTTTCTGCTCGCCTCGCTGAAACACTTGGTGGCCAACGAGCGCGATCGCGCTCGGACGCAGAAACGCGGCGGTCGTTTGTTGTTTGTGCCGCTCGACGACATACAAGTGGAGGATAACTTTCTGGCCACCCCCAATTTGTCTCCGGACGAGGCGTACGAACAAACCTGGGCGTTGGCGCTCATTGAGCAGGCCATTGCCCGGCTGCGGGGAGAATTCGCCACCCCGGAGCGCACCGAGCTGCTGGCCGCGCTGGAGCCTTATCTCTCCGGCGACCGCGGGGCGCCGCCCTATGCCGAAGTCGCTGCCCGGCTGAACCTCGGCATCAGCGGGGTCAAGATGGCCGTGCAGCGAATGCGCCGGCGCTTTGGCGAATTGCTCCGGCAGGAAATCGCCCACACGGTCAACCGGCCCGAAGAAGTCGATGAGGAAATTCGTGCGCTGTTCGCAACGCTCCGGCGGTGAAGGCCGGCGGCGGGAATCGCCAGTGACTTAGTTCGACGCTTCCTTCGGTGCCAGATAGAAACAACCAGTCATGCACGAGCAGCCAGTCTGTCCGGAATGCGGGGCGCCGGTGCGGCGCGTTGCGCCCGTCGGCCACTGCCCCTCGTGCCTTCTGCGCATCGGCCTGTCGGTGGCGGACGGCGGTCTCGCGTTTGGGTTGGATGAAAATTCCCCAAAAGAACCGACCGCCGGCCCCTTAACCAGCGCCGACCCCGTGCGTATCCGCTACGTCGGCGACTACGAACTGCTGGGAGAGTTGGGCCGCGGCGGCATGGGCGTGGTCTATCAGGCGCGGCAAGGGAGCTTGAACCGCCTGGTTGCGCTCAAACTTGTGCGGGCCGGTGAATTCGCGGATGAGAAGGAAATCGCCCGCTTCCGCGCCGAGGCGGAGGCGGCGGGTCATCTCGATCATCCGAACATCGTGCCCATCTACGAAGTCGGCGAACACGAGGGTCGCCATTACTTTAGCATGAAGCTGGTGGCAGGCGGGTCGCTCGCCGGGCGAATTTCAAATTCCCAGATTTCAAATCGCGACGCGGCCAGCCTGCTTGCCACCATTGCCCGCGCCGTCCATTACGCCCACCAGCGCGGGCTGCTGCACCGGGATCTCAAACCGGGAAACATCCTCCTCGACCGCGACGGTCAGCCGCACATCACGGATTTCGGTTTGGCCAGGCGAATTGACACGGACAGTGCCATGACGCAAGCCGGCACGATTGTCGGCACGCCCAGTTACATTGCACCCGAGCAAGCTGCGGGTGCGAAGGTGCTGACCACGGGGGCAGACGTTTACAGCCTTGGCGCGATCCTCTACGAACTGCTCGCCGGCCGACCGCCGTTCGTCGGCGCGACGGTGATGGAGACGTTGCAGAAGGTGCTCAATGAAGAGCCCGTGCCGCCGAGCCGGCTCAATGCGGAACGCGGAAAGCGGAACGTGGAAACGGCTCGCCGGGCCTCCCACCGTCTTTGTTCCTCATTCTGCGTTCCGCACTCCGCACTCAAAGACCTCGAAACGATCTGCCTGAAGTGCCTGGAGAAAGATCCCGCCCGCCGCTACGGTTCGGCGGAGTCACTGGCCGAGGACCTTGGACGCTGGTTGCGCCACGAACCCATTCGGGCGCGCCCGACTACACCCGCCGAACGCTTCCAAAAATGGACGCGCCGAAATCCGCTTCTCGCCGGCGCGCTGGCCGCCATTCTGGTCGTCGGTTTATGCGGACTCGCCGGCATCCTCTGGCAATGGCGGGCCGCGCAACTCGCACGTAACGCGGAGCAGGCGCAACGGGAGCACGCAGAACGGGCGTTGTGGGAATCACTCGCCTCGCAAGCACGGGCGGAACGCATGAGTTTCACCGTTGGCCGCCGGGATCGGATTCTTGCAGCGGTGCTGAAGGCGTCCCGGTTGCGAACCGGGGCCGTCTTGCGGGATGAAGCGGCGGCGGCCCTGGCCATACCGGATCTTTCGCCGCCGTTGTGGGAACGGGCTGGCAGCAACCTGGAGTTTTGCCCTCATTTCGACGGCCGGTTCGAGTATTACGTCACCGATGACCGGCGGGGCAGTCTCCATGTCCACGCCGTTTCGAATCATGTGCCCGTCGTCACGCTCAGCACCACGAACCTTCGCGCGGGCGCGGTGCGTTTCAGCCCGGACGGACGCTGGCTGGCGGGCTGGTTCGATCCGGGCCGTTTGCACGTCTGGGAATGGCGGGAGCAGCGGGCGGTTTTTTCTGCAAACGTGGGACCGAGTGACGGCGAGCGCACGCGCATGGCGTTCAGTCCGGACAATCGTTCCCTCGTACTGGCCATGTCGGAGCGCCACTTGGAAGTATTTGAGGTTGCCACCGGGGCGTTGAAAAGTTCCACACCATTATCGGGCACGCCGGGCAACCTCGCCTTCGCCGCCGACGGAACGCAGATCGCCTTTTCCATTGGGGAGCGGGTCGAGGTCTGGGACGTCAAGGCGATGGAGCTGCGCCAGACGTGTATCTTGGACGAGCCGGTGCGATCGCTGGCCTGGCATCCCAACGGACGACTCCTCGCGGTGGGCGCGTTTGAGCTCGGGCAGATTGTACTGTGGGATCTCACCACGACGAACCGGATGATCCTCGAAGGACATCGTGGGGCGGTGGAAACGCTCCTGTTCCGCCCACAGGGGGATCTCCTGATTTCCGGATCGTGGGATGGGACGACGCGATTCTGGGATCCCTACAGCGGCCGGATGTTGTCCGTCACGGAACCGCGCAGTGGGACCGCGGCGCAGCTCAGCGACGACGGACAGCAGCTGGCTTATGCCATTCAGTGGCGGACCTTCGGTACCTGGCGAATTCAATCCCCCGTGGCTTTTCAGAAACTTGCGTTGTCGCGGGTCGGCCATCCCGTCACTGAGTGCATCGCATTCAGTGCCGATCATCGTCTGGTGGCCGCGGGGAGTAACGAGGGCTGCTGGATCTGGGAGGTGGCATCGGGAAAGGTCGTTTGGCGCACGAAACTCCGGGACATTCGTTCGGTGTATTTTCAATCCACCAACCGGCTTCTCGCCAGCGGGAGCGACGGAGTATTCTCGTGGCGGCTCGACCGAACCGGTCTGCCCGGCTCCCAGAATCCGGAGGTGCTCGTGGTACCGCAAAACAATTTTGAACGCTCGGGCCTCTCCCAAGACGGAACCATGATGGGGGTCGTGGGCAGCGACGAGGCACTGATCTTCCCCGTGGATGATCCCGCGCGTAACCGGTCCATCGCTCACAAACAGGAGTCACGTCTCAATGACATTTCATTGAGCCCGGATGGCCGGCAGTTCGCCACCGGCACTTGGAATGGCACTGGGCCCGCCATCTGGGATGCGGCCACGGCCAAGCTGGTTCGGCGGTTGCCCGGCGGACCGCAAGGCAAGGCCGTCTTCATGCCCGATGGTGGCCATGTTCTGACCGTTTCCGGATTCGACCTGGCTCTGTTTGAAACCGGGCGGTGGCAACCGGTCCGACGCGGTCTGCTGGGAACCGCCGAACTCAAAGGGCGGCATCCGGCCTTCTCGCCAGACGGTCAACTCCTGGCGGTCGCGACGCCCGACGAACGTGTACGGCTGCTCGATACTCAGTCGGGTCTTGATAATCTGATCCTCACGCCACCCGATCGGCAGCCGATTCGGCGGCTGGTCTTCAGTCAGGACGGTCAATACCTCGCCGTCGCAACCGACAACTACGAAGTTCACCTTTGGGATCTGGCCGAACTCCGCCGCGAACTCGCCCGCCTCGATCTCGACTGGCAGACCGAAGTCTCGTCGGGCGTTTTCTCTCCCCGCCGGCGTTAGCCAGTCCACGGCATAGCGGGCAGCATCCGCAAATGCTGGACAAAGGGAGGATTGCTTACAGCCCATCTTGGAATGGGCGATCCTCCAACATGACGAGCGTTACGCGATTCTCCGAGCCAGCGCCGGTTACTCAAAGATTTCCTGTGACCTTGGCCGGCCGATGCTTTTGAAAGTAATTGAGCACGGAGTCCTGGCGCACGTTGGCCAGTTTCCGTTTCACTCGCGAAAAACAAAACCTACACCTCATGAAAAACATCATCGCCATGTTCGTACTCGCTTGCGTTGTGACCGGCTCAACCCGGTCCGTTGGCGCCGCCGACCCGCCGCTCGTGACTGAAAACCTCAAGGCATTAAAACCATTCCTGGGTGTCTGGAAAATACAGTGGACGGCAAATGGACAACCGATAACCGGGACAACTACTGTCAAGCCAGACGCAGGCGGAAACATCGTCACGATGAGGACGGAGGTGTTGGACAAGGAGGGGAAATCTGTTGATTCGCGGTTGTCCGTGTTCTTTTGGCAGTCGGAAACAAAATCCCTCGCCGAAATCCACTTCGACTCGAATGGCTCGCATGGTTCAAATGTTCTGGTCAGTCAGACCGAAGACAAACTGGTCTTGCAGGGACAGGGTTTCGGTGCCGACGGGAAGCCCAGTTGGGGTTCAACAGAGATCGTGAAGCTGGACGAGAACAGTTGGACCGGGCAGTTCGTTCGCATTTCCTTTGGAGGAGCGCCTGTGCCAGACAGTCCGAAGTTCAACTTCACGCGCGCCAAGTAACCGGCGGCGATTCCGCTTGAGCTGATTCGCAAATCCAATCATTCGCTGCCTGCCACGGCACCGGTTGATCATCGCTGACGTCGGCTGTGAAATCGTCGGTGCCGGAACGATAAGGATGGCCTGGCAATTAAAGAGCGCGAGGTGCCATTAAGTTGCCCCCGTCGGTAACTTTCCAGCGTCACTCGTTCACCGTATCTGCCGAAAAATAACTTCAAAGATTTCCTGTGACCTTTGTCCGGGGAACCTTCTGTAGAGAGTGACGGTGCATTCGCCGTCTGACACCAATACGTCAAACAACGCCAACGCATTGCCGGAGGAACCAGATGAAGAATAGAATGAACCCCATGATTCCCATGATGTGGGATGGCGCCTGCGCGTCGTCGTCTGCGACCGCCACCACGGTGGCAAAGGTGAAAGGCGATGAACCATTCGCTGGCGTGGCAGGTGAACAAGGCAACGTGTTTACCGAAGTCTTGCTGGCTCCGCTGCGCACGCCGTCAGTGCGCCGGCCAAGACGAAACCCCAGGAACATGAGTGCGAAGTTCAGGTCAGTGGGAGCGGTTCTCGTGCTGGCCATCGCGTGCGCTTCGTTCTTCACCGTCCTGCCTGATGCCACGGCGGCGCAGGTCAACCTCGATGGACCTGCGGGCAGCGGCCTGTTCGGTACCAACGTCACGTCGCTGCCCAACGGCAATTTCGTCGTCACGGATCCGGGTTACGACGCCCCGGGTCCGATCGTCAATGTCGGCGCCGTCTATCTTTATGACGGTGTCACGCTCGCGATCATCAGCTCCCTCACGGGGAGCACTGCGAATGACGCGGTCGGCAACGGCGGCGTCATGGTGCTGAGCAACGGGAATTTCGTGGTGAGCAGCACCAGTTGGAACGCCTCGCGGGGTGCCGTGACGTGGTGCAGCGCGACGGCTGGGGTGAACGGTGCGGTCTCGGCCGCCAACTCACTGGTCGGTACCACGGCGGGTGACCAAGTCGGCGCCCCGACCGCCGGTCCCCAGCCCTTTTTTGCCCCTGTCCCTAGCTTGACCGCCTTGAACAATGGCAACTACGTGGTGCGCAGCCCGAGTTGGGACAGCGGTGCAGTGATCAATGCTGGCGCGGTAACGTGGGGCAGCGGGACCGTTGGCGTGAGTGGCGAGGTCTCGTCTGCCAACTCACTGGTCGGCAGCGCGGCGAATGACGGGATCGGCAGTGGCGGTGTGACCGCCTTGAACAATGGCAGTTACGTGGTGAGCAGCTCAAGTTGGAACGGAGTCCGCGGCGCGGCGACGTGGGGCAGCGGGACAGCCGGAGTGAGCGGCACGGTCTCGCCCGCGAACTCGCTGGTCGGCACCACGGCGGGGGACTCCGTTGGGGGCGGCGTGACCGCCTTGAACAATGGCAACTACGTGGTGACCAGCTCGGGCTGGGACAACGGCGCGGTGACCGACGCCGGCGCGGCGACGTGGGGCAGTGGGACCGTTGGCGTAAGCGGTGCGGTCTCGGCGGCCAACTCGTTGGTCGGCACCACAGCCAGTGACAACGTGGGCGGTGGCGTGACCGCTCTTAGCAATGGCAACTACGTAGTTCGCAGTCCAAATTGGGATGACGGCGCGGTGGCCAATGTCGGCGCAGTGACGTGGGGCAACGGCACGACCGGCGTGAGCGGCGCGATCTCGTCAGCCAACTCGCTGGTCGGCAGCACGGCGAGTGACTCGGTTGGCAATGGAGCCGTGACCGCTCTGAACAATGGCAACTACGTGGTGACCAGCGCAAGTGTCGGCGGCGGGCGCGGCGCAGTGACCTGGGGCAACGGACTGGGCGGCACGGTGGGTTCAATTTCCCCAGCCAATTCATTGGTAGGGAGCACAGCAAATGACCTGATCGGCATCAGTGGCGTGATCCCATTGAACAATGGGAATTACGTGGTGTGCAGTTCGAGTTGGGATAATCCGGTAGGTCCGGTGGTCAATGTGGGAGCGGCGACGTGGGGCAACGGATTGGGCGGGACGGTGGGCGCAATCTCGTCGGCCAATTCGCTGATCGGCAGCACGGCGAGTGATGGGATCGGCAGTGGCGTGAACGCCCTGAGCAATGGCAATTACGTGGTGCGCTCTCCGGGTTGGAGCAGTTCGCGCGGCGCGGTGACCTGGGGCGGCGGATTGGGCGGCACCGTGGGCGTGGTCTCACCGGGCAACTCACTGGTCGGCAGTACCGCAAGTGACAGTGTTGGCAGCAGCGTGACTGCCCTAAGCAATGGTAACTACGTCGCGAGCAGTCCCAATTGGAACGGTTTGCGCGGCGCGGTGACGTGGGGCAACGGATTAGGCGGCACCGTGGGCACTGTCTCGGCAGGCAACTCGCTAATCGGTAGTACCGCGAGTGACAGTGTTGGCAGCGGCGTGACTGCCTTGAGCAACGGCAACTACGTGGTGAACAGCCTGAATTGGGATAACGGCGTGGTGGTCAATGCGGGCGCGGTGACGTGGGGCAACGGCCTGGGCGGCACGGCGGGCGCGGTCTCGACCGCTAATTCCCTGGTCGGCAGCACGGCGAATGACGCCGTCGGAAGCGGGAGCGTGTTTGCCCTGAACAACGGCAACTACGTGGTGAATAGCTTCAATTGGGATAATCCAGCAGGTCCGGTGGTCAATGTGGGTGCGGTGACGTGGGGCAACGGTCTGGGCGGCACGGCGGGCGCGGTCTCGGCCGTAAATTCCCTGGTCGGCAGCACGGCGAACGACGCCGTCGGCAATGGGAGCGTGACTACCTTGGGCAACGGCAACTACGTGGTGCGCAGCACGGCATGGCACAATGGTGTGGTGATCTCTGCCGGCGCAGTGACCCTAGGTAATGGCACATTGGGTTCCAGCGGTGCCGTGGCCGCGGGCAACAGCGTTCTCGGCACGGTGGCCGGCGGCGGAAGTTCCATGGTCTTCGCCTATGACCTTCTCAACACCCGGCTCCTCGCCGGCTATCCCGCCGCCAATCGTGTCAGCCTCTTCAGTCCGGCCCCAGAAATCGCCGTGGAGCAGCCTTTGAATGTGAACCTCGTCGATGGCGCTTCGAAGGGCTTCGGCGGCGTGGCTGTGGGCGCAAACGTCAGTCTCATTTTCATCATCAAAAATATCGGGAGTGTCGATCTCACAGGGCTGGGCGTCACGATTGATGGCAGTGACGCGGCCCTGTTCAACCTGACGGCCAGCCCCGCCGCGCCGGTCAGCGGTCCGTCCGGCAGCACGAGCTTCACTGTAACCTTTGCGCCCACCACGGCCGGCTTGAAAAACGCCGCGCTGCATATCGCCAGCAACGATGCTGATGAAAACCCGTTCGACATCAATCTGTCCGGCCAGGGACTCGTGTTCACCCAGGATACCGACGGCGACGGAATGAGCGATGCAGCCGAGTTGCAGTGGTCGGCCTTGGGCTTCGACTGGCAGGTGAGCCAACCCGGCTTGGTAACATCCTTCTTCGCCAATGCGAGCAACGCGGGTCTTTACACCACGAGCCAAATCCAGGCCTTGAACGTAGGCAGAGTCCTCATTCAGAGAAATGCAGCAACCGGCCAGTTCACACTCACCATGAGCGTGCAGAAATCCACCGACCTGATAAATTTTGATCCCCTACCGATGACCGCGCCGCAGACCACGATCAATGCGCAGGGAGCTTTGGAGTTTCAATTCAGCGTGGCAGACGACGCCGCGTTCTTTCTGCTGGAGTCGAAGTAAGCCGGAACCAGGCAGTTGGATTGGGGAGCGCACGCGTCTCGCGTGCTGCGGAGCCGTCCCGGCGACGCGCTACGCCGGTCGCGTGTTGGCAAACCAAACGGTGTTGGCAGTTGCGGAGTCCAAACCGTGTTCGGCGCGCCGCCAAACACGGCACGCGAGACGCGCGCGCTCCCCTGAACTGAATCGATCCGAGTAAGGGTAGCTCACGATTTGGTAGCGCGCTTGTTTGGACGACGCTCACGCGGTTTGCGGTGGCTCCAGTAAACGGAGCCAGAGTGAAAGTCGTGCAGGGTTATCGATTTTGTTCGCGTGGCATTTTCTGACGCAAGTTTTCTGAAATGAGCCGACTTGATCGGCGTGGCGTTTGGGCTTTACCCCGCCACCCGCGTCGCGCAGATGGACCCGGTCGAGGCGTTGCGTCACGAGTAAGCGCCCTAACTGCGCGCTCGCGTCAATGGGCGTTGAATTAGTACGCCAATTTCACCGTTTGCCGAGCGCGTTCGCGGCCGCCTGCTGGAAATCGCGACGCACGTCGCTGGCATCGCTGTTCGGGAAATTCGAGCGCTGCACCATCAGAATGTACGCGACCCCTTTCATGGGATCGATCCACGCCTGTGTGCCCCACGCGCCGCCGTGGCCATAGGTGCCCGGCGAGAGTGTCGCGGGCACGCCGTCATGCGGTGTGCGCAAAACACAGGTGCCAATGCCCCAGCCATAGTTCGCGCCGCGCTGGCCGTAGGTGTCGTTCTGGAAAAATCCCGTCGGCAGGTCGCCGGTCTGCGGCGAGTTCAGGAATTTCAACGCGGCTGGGCTCAAATAGCGGCGACCTTCGAGCGTGCCGCCGTTGAGCAGCATCTGACAGAAGCGCGCGTAGTCCGTCGCGGTCGAGTAAAGCCCGCCGTTGCCTTGTGGCGGCCGGTCGCGCGGGCCGAACTCGGGACGCGGCGGCACGGGAGCGAGCACGCCGGTGTCTTTGTTCTTCGCATAGGCGGTGACCAGTCGCGCGCGCTGTTCGTCGGTCGGGTAGAACGTCGTGCTTTTCATCCCCAGCGGATCAAAGAGCCGCTGCTGGAGGAACGCGTCGAAGGTCAGGCCGCTCACGACCTCGACGATGCGCGCGCCCGCGTTGATGCCGCTCTGACAATATTGCCATTTGGCGCCCGGCTCATACTGCATCGGCGCGGCGAGCCAGATGGGCACCAGATCGGCAAGCGTCTTCGCCTGTTGCGCGGCCGGACCGCTGGCTTCACCGAGACCGGAGGTGTGCGTGAGGATTTGCGTGATAGTGAGGTTGGCTGGCTTGCCCGAGGGCGTCTTCAGGTTTGCGAACTCGGGCAAGTACTTCGCGACGGGATCGGCCACGTTCAACTTGCCCTCGTCCTGCAACATCAGTACCGCCGCGCCTGTGATGGGCTTCGTCATCGAGGCAATCCAGAACAGCGTTTCGGGCGACATCGGTTTCTTTGTCGCCACATCGGCGAAGCCGGTGCTTTCGAGGTGAATAACCTTGTCCTTCGTGACGACGACCGTGACGGCACCCGCGATCTCGTTCTTGGAGATCAGTTCCTGCATCGCGTTGCCAATGCCGGGAAGTTGTGGACCTTCGGCAAACGCAGGCAGCGCGAACGACAGGGTCAAGCTGGTGAAGAGGCGGCGGTGGTTCATGGCGATGAGGCTAAAATGTTAATGAGCGGCAAAGCAAGTATTCCACTTGCCCCCGGGCGCCAGTCGGTGGCCTCCCTCTCCGCCCTTGGAGGGGGGAGAGGGTTAGGGAGAGGAGGGCATGAATCGCTCCTCGTCCCGGCCCTCCCTCGCGGAGCGAAGGGGCAAAACCGAGGGCAGTGTCCGGATGGGCCTCACTTCAAGTGGCGTGAACGCCGCGCTCCTCCCGCTGACACGGTCTGCCAGGGCAGGGGGGCTTGGCTCGGCTCAGTCTTTCAGAATCTTCATCGTCGGCAGCGGGCCGGAGATTCCATCGCGATCGAGCGCGTTCTTGGCGGCTTCGTTCAACGTGAACACGGCGTCCCAATACTTCTCCGCCGGACACCAGGCGCGGAGTTCCATGGTGTATTTGCCTTCGCCGAGTTGCGTGATGACCGCGATGGGGGCGGGTTGAGTGACAAGGTTCGGATTTCCGACGGGCGCACTCAGCAAAGTGGCGCGGACATCTGCTGGCAGGTTGCCGGCGCCCACGGTGCAGGGGACGGCCAGGGCGCGGGTCGGGCTGGTGCTGAAGTTGGTGATGTTGCCGCCGGTGATCGCCGAGTTGGGCACGACGACTTTTTTGTTATCGAGCGTGATCAAGGTGGTTGTAAAAATACCAATCTCCTCGACCGAGCCTTCCGCGCCGCCGGCGGTGAGATAGTCGCCCCGCTTGAACGGCCGGAAGAACACGAGCAGAAATCCGGAGGCGAAGTTGGCGAGGTTACCCTGCAACGCCAGGCCGATGGCCAGACCGGCGGCGGCAATCAACGCCGCGAACTGGGTGGTGGGAATGCCCAACTGCCCCAACGCGGTGATGATGACCAGCACCATGACGACGCCGTGCAAAATGTTCGCGAGATAAACCGCAAATGTCTGGTCCATGCCTCGCTTGGTCATCAGGCCCATGAGCAGCGAGCGGATGATCCGGGCGATCCAGGCACCGATGATGTAGATGATGATCGCCGTGATGAGGGCCGTGGCGAACTTGAGGCCGCTCTCGGTCGCCCACCGGTAGGCGGCTTGCAGCATTTGTTGTCCGCGGGTCAGGGTTTCGGTCACCGCGACTTCGGCGCCATTCGTTTGGGCAAGGAGGGGATGGATCATGGTATTAACAGGTTGGTGAAGTCTGGGTTGCCGACAGGCTTGCTGCTCCACAAGGCCAAGCCGTGCGTGCGAGCGGTGAAGTAGTACCGCAGGTCCGCCGCGCAACGCTACTTCAAAAAGTGCCGACGTGCCGCCAACGGGGCATCGCAAAGCGTGAGTGCATTTTCAATCGATGGAGATCTTTACAAGGCGGTCAACGAGCTTGTGGCCGCGAAGTTGGGTGTGGCCTTGGCGTTGATTTGGGCCGGCGTGATCGAGGCGTTCTTCTCGCAATACCACGCGCCCGTGCTGCCCTACAGGGTGAAGATCACGTTCGGCACCGTGAAGCTGGCGCTGCTGGCGTTCTTCCTCAGCCGATGTGGAAGGAAGCGTGACAGAGGTCGCGCCTGTACCTCGTGAAGATAGGAGTGACGCCCTCAAATCACACGGGATTGATACTGCCACCTATCAAAGGGCTGCTCTTCCAGCCAACACTCTCATCAAAATTAAAGCGGGAAGCAGCACAAAAACGGTTCCAAGTATCCGCAATTTCCAATTCGACTGAAGCACTACTGGTGCTGCTGCAAACATCGCTATGACTGCGAGCGAAGCACCTATAAATTGTAAATCAAACGGCTCTTTGCCACCATCCGGAGCCATCCGTGGCATCCAAAAAATAATCGCTGCATTGAGGCCAAGAGCCACAGATAACCTTGCTGTAATTATCCGTCTTGTAGTCATTCTGCTTTTGCGCCGTCGCTATGCCGAGCCCAACTTGTCCCACCCAATACAAATGCTAATTTGTAAGTTACCGAATTTCATCGGTGCCGCAAGCCTTCCGTTTGTCCTAAACTAGCGCCGCCTTCACCAAGGCGAGTTCCCGCTCGCCATAATTCAGCTTCAACGCCTCGGACCGGCCTTGCTCGGACATCTTGGCCCAGGATTTCTTGAGGGCGTTGATCACCTTCTCATCATCCGTCTTCGCCGCGAGGTCGGCCAGTTGGTATTGCAGGAACACCAGGCAGAGCGCGTCTTCGAGCACCTGGCAGTCGGGGTCTTTGCCAAGCTCCTTCTTCAGGTTCAGCGCCTGCACGCGCGCGATCAGCTCCGCGCCATAGCCGACCTCGCGGAGGATCGCGCCGGATCGCATGGCGTGAAATTTCTTCAAGTCCGCCCGCCAGCGCAGGTAGCCGGCGCGGTCCATCGAGTAGTTGCTTCGCGGATTTTCCCAGCGGCAGAGATGCTGACACCGCGCGGCAAGCCGGAGCGCTTCCGAGGCTTCGGGCTGAAGGCTCAACACCCAGTCCGTGAGCCGGAGGGCGTAAAGCAGTTCGCGCGGAAGCTCGACGCCGTCCATGACCTCACGATTGGGATCGGCGGCATTGGCGGTATCGAAGCGGCGGATGGCTTCTTCGAAACGTGCCGGGTTCTCAAGGGCGGACATGGACCGAAGTTAAAGGTCCAAGTTCAAAGGACAAAGGACAAAGGAAGGTTCAAGGGCCAATGACCAAGGAATTGCCAAACCGCCAAGCTTCAATTGCCCGAAGCAACACACCGACTTTCGAAAGTCCTGAGAATGCCGGAAGCTTTCCGAGTTGGGATTGCAAATCTGAGGCTTACCTGGACATTGGTCCTTTGACCTTGGAAGTTGCTCATGGTCTTTCCCCGCGCTTGTCGGCTCCGCTCGATCCGGTTAACACTTCGCCCATGCCCAGCCCCCGGCCAGCCCAGCCGAATCCGCGAATGCTACCCGCGATTCTTTTCGGCGTGCTGGCATTGATCGGGATCGGCATCGGCTGCGCCACGCACCGCACGAAGCCCACCACCACCACCACGAGCGCCATGCGGTTGCTGCGGGACAATTGCCTCGCGTGTCACAACGAGGACAAACAAAAAGGCGGGCTGGTTCTCGTGTCGCGTAAAGGCCTGCTGAAAGGCGGCGACAACGGACCGGTCATCGCCGAGGGCAAGCCGGACGACAGCGAGTTGTTCAAGGCGCTCTCGGCCGATGCTGACCCGCATATGCCGCCCAAGAAACAGCTCACGCCGCGGCAGATTCAGATCGTGAAGGATTGGATCATCGCCGGCGCCGGCTGGGATCAGGCCGCGCTCGAGGAGAAGAACCGGCGCGAGCAGGTGCAACTGACGCAATTGCCGGACGGCTACCATCCGGCGCTCGCCGTGGCGCTGTCGCCTGATGGCCAGCGCCTGGCAATCGGCCGCGGCAACCGGCTCATCGTGCATGATCTGCAAGCAACCAACTTCCCGACGCTGTTCGACACGAACGTGTGTGTCGATGCGGTGCGCGCGGTGGCGTGGAGTCCGGACGGACACCGGTTGGCCAGCGGGAGTTATCGCGAGCTGACAGTGCGGAGTGCCGACAACTTCGCGGTCGTGTGGCAGGCCAGCAGCAACCTCACGGGGCGCGTTTCCGCGCTCGCGTTCACGCCGCACGGCGGGGCACTTGTGGCGGCGGACAGTCCGACGGCCGAGCCCGCATGGGTCCGGGTCTTCGCTGCTGATTCCGGCCGTGAGATCGCTGCCTGGACTGTGCATGATGACGCGATCAATGCAGTCGCGATCAGCCCGGATGGCGGACGCCTCGCCACGGCCAGCGGCGACAAGCTGGTCAAGTTGTGGGAGATCATTTCGCATAACGAGATCGCCCGCTACGAAGGCCACGTGGGCGCGGTGACGGGCATTGGCTTCGACCCCAACGCGACCGAGTTGTTGTCCGTCGGCGCGGACAAGCAGCTCAAGGTCTGGGACGTGAAATCGCGCGAAGGCGTAGTGACGATTGGCGGGCGCCGGCATTCCTTTACGGCCGGCACGTGGTCCGCCGACGGCAAAACAGTCGCGGTGGCGGATGAAGACGGCCGGCTTTATACCTTCAAAGAATTCCAACGACACGGCGGCGCGCAAAGTTCCGAGACCGCCAAAGAGCGACAGCTCGGCCGCTGGAGTGACTCGCTAACGGCGGTGGCGATCAATGCCGACGGCTCGCGGATCGTCGCTGGCGGTCAGGATGGCATCGTCCGCGTCGTGGACGGTGAAGGTAAGTTGCTGGCGACGCTGGAGCCCAAGCCGACGATTCCAGGAATGGAAGACGGCACGGCGGAAACAAAAGAGGAAGTGCGTGAGGCGTCGGCCGGTGCTGGCAGTAATGCAAATGCGAGCGCCTCGGTTCCCCTCACCCCGGCCCTCTCCCCAAAGGAGAGGGAGAATGGTGGTCAGCCGCTGAACCAGTCTGGCGCACGCTCAAGTTCGGACGGCGCAAAAGGGAATTCCCTCTCCTCGGGGGAGAGGGCCAGGGTGAGGGGGAAGGCGACTATCGAAGTGAGAGCAGGCTCCCATTTCACTGAAATCGCCGAGGCGATGCAACTCGTTCCCTCCTTCGTTCGCGATGTGCTCCCGGCGCTGGCGAAGGCCGGCTGCATGGCCGGTTCGTGCCATGCGAAACCTGAAGGCCAGAATGGTTTCAAGCTGTCGGTGTTCAGTTACAACCCGCCGTCCGACTACGCGGAGATCGTCAAGGACGGGCGCGGCCGACGCGTGTCTCCCGCCGCGCCGACTGAGAGCTTGATCCTGCTCAAGCCCACGATGGCCGTTGATCACGAGGGCGGCCAACGCATCGAGCCCGGTTCCGAAACGTATCAGCTGCTGACGCGCTGGATTGCGGGCGGCATGCCGTATCAGGCGACGAATGAGCCGAGGTTGACCGGCATCCAAGTTGAGCCCGCCGAAGGTACCTACAAGCTGGGCGGCAGCGTGGCCCTAAAAGTTTCGGCGCTTTACTCGGACAACTCGACCCGTGACGTCACGCGCCTGGCGGAATTTGTCTCGCAGGACAAGGAGCTCGCGACGGTCGATGAAGCCGGGAAGGTTCAGGTTGGCAAGCTGACTGGCGAAAGCGTCGTCATCGCCCGTTTCATGGGCTTCATGGATGCGGCTCACTTGACGGTGCCCGCCGATCGCATTCTTCCGCCCGAGCGTTATCGCGATTTGCCCGTGGCCAACTTCATCGACGAACGCGCTTATGAACATTTTCAGAAGCTCGGGCTTTTTCCGTCCGCCCGCTGCACCGACGAGGAGTTCATCCGCCGCTCCACCCTCGATGCGATCGGGATGTTGCCCACGCCCGAGGAGACGCGCGCGTTCGTTGCCGACACCGCACCCGACAAGCGCCGCAAATGGATCGAGCAACTGATGCAGCATCCCGCGTGGGCGGATTACTGGGCCAACAAGTGGGCCGACCTGCTGCGCCCGAATCCCGACCGCGTCGGCGTGAAAAGCGTCTATCTGCTCGATCAATGGCTGCGGGAATCCTTTCGCCAGAACCTGCCCTTCGATCAGTTCGCGCGCGCCATCGTCACCGCTGAAGGCAGCAACCATCACGATGGTCCGGCTGTGGTGTATCGCGACCGACGCGAGCCGCCCGAGTTGACGACGATGTTCAGCCAGTTGTTTCTCGGAGTGCGGTTGGAGTGCGCCAAGTGCCATCATCATCCGAACGAGAAATGGAGTCAGGACGACTTCTACCAGTTCGCCGCGTTCTTTGGTCCGGTGAAGCAAAAGGGCGCCGGTCTGTCGCCGCCCATCTCGGCCGGCACCGAGATGTTTTACTTCGCGCCGGGCGGCGATGTCCGGCATCCGTTGACGGACGCGGTGGTGAAACCCCGACCGCCCGATGCGGCTGGTTTCTCCGCGGCGGATGATCGTGATCCCCGGCTCGCGCTGGCCGATTGGTTGACCCACCCCGAAAATCCGTTCTTTGCGAAGAGCGCCGTCAACCGCGTCTGGGCGTCGTTTTTCGGGCGCGGCATGGTTGAGCCGGTGGATGATTTCCGCGCTTCCAATCCCGCCGTGAATGAACCGTTGCTCGACGCGTTGGCGGCGGACTTCCGCAAACACGGCTACGACTTGAAGCACTTGATGCGCACGATCCTTGCGTCCGAGCTCTATCAACTCAGCTCGACGCCGAACGACACCAACCTCGCGGACACCAAACATTTCTCGCGCTCGTATCGCCGCCGGCTGCCGGCCGAAGTGGCGCTCGACGCCGTGTCCGATGTCACTGGGGTGCCAGACAAGTTCGACGGCTGCCCGCCGGGCACGCGCGCCATCCAGACGTGGACCTTCAAGATCAACTCCAACTTCCTCGATGCGTTCGGCCGGCCGAATGCCAGCAGCGACGCGCCCTGCGAGCGCGACTTGAAAACGAGCGTGGTGCAGGCGTTGCACATGATGAACTCACAGGCGTTGCAGAAGAAGCTGGCGGACGCGGACGGACGGGTGAAGGCCCTCGTCGAGAGTGAACGCAGTCCCGCCGAACTCGTGACCGAACTCTACCTCGCGACCTTTAGCCGCTTTCCAACGGAAGCAGAACTTGCCACGGCCACCTCCCGGTTTTCCGGCGAGAACGCCAAACGGAACGAGGCGACCGAAGACGTGCTTTGGGCATTGCTGAATTCCCCTGAGTTTGTCTTTAATCACTAATCGCCCATGAACGAACTTCGCTCCAATTGCGCCGGGATGCGGCGACGGGACTTTCTCCAGATCGGCCTGGGCGGCGCGCTGGGCCTGGGCTTCTGCGATTTGCTGCGTTTACGCGCCGGCGCGGCGGAAACGGTCGTCGCACCGAAAGCCGCCGGGGCGGGCAAGAACATCAATTGCATCCTTGTGTGGCTCGACGGCGGGCCGTCGCATTACGAGACGTTCGATCCCAAGCCCGACGCTCCGGTGGACATTCGCGGCGAGTTCAAACCCATCGCCACGCGCATTCCGGGCGTTCAGTTCAGCGAGTGCGTGCCGAAACTTGCGGATGTGGCCGATCGCCTGACGATCGTTCGCTCGATTCATCACAAAGATCCGAATCACGGCGGCGGCAATCATTACCTGATGACCGGCTCGCCAACGCCGGTGCCGGTCGCCTGCGGAGCATTCGTCACGTTCCACCCGTCGTTTGGATCGATGACTTCCTACGAGCGCGGCCTGCGCAACGGGATGCCGGCCTACGTCGCGATGCCCCAGGTCTCGCGCTCGGGCGGACCCAACTTCCTCGGTGGCCAGCACGCGGCGTTCAACATTGATGGCAACCCGGACAACAAAGGTTTCAAAGTGCGCGACGTGACCTTGCCGGCGGACATCAGCGAAGGCCGGGCAACGAGCCGGCTCGAATTGCGGCAGTCGCTCGATCGCATGCAGCGCTTCTCCGACAAGCTGACCGACGATCCCGCCGTGACCTTCGACCAGTTCTACGCGCAGGGTTTGCAACTCGTGCGCTCGGAGGCGGCGCAGGAGGCTTTCGACATTCATCGGGAAGACGAGAAGGTGCGCGAGTCGTACGGACGCAATGATTTCGGTCAACGCCTGCTCCTCGCCCGCCGGCTGGTTTCAGTAGGCGTCAGTTTCGTCTCCGTTTACTACGGCGGCTGGGATCATCACACGAAGATTTTCGATGCCTACAAAGGCGATCACTTGAAGCGCTTTGATCAAGGCATGGCGGCGTTGATCCGCGATCTGGATGAGCGCGGCCAGCTCGACAACACGCTGGTCATCGCGCTGGGCGAGTTCGGGCGCACACCGAAGATCAACAAGGACGGTGGCCGCGATCATTGGCCGGGCGCGATGTCGGTGCTGATGGCGGGCGCCGGGATTCCGCGTGGGCAGATCGTCGGCGCGACCGATCCCAAGGGCTACTACGCGTCAGACAACGTCTATCGGCCGGAAGATTTCGCGGCGTCGCTCTATACGAAACTCGGCATCGATCCAAACCAGGTGCTCCATACGACAACCGGCCGGCCGATCCCGCTGGTGAACGAGGGCCGGCTGATCAAGGAGTTGTTTGTGTGAGGTGGATGGTGTGGGAGTGCCAATTTCCGAGAGGAAGTAAGTACCGACGTTCCACGCGGCCCGTCAAGACTCTCACTCTCATTTGCCTCGGCGTGCTTCTTACTGCACTTGCCTTGCCGTCATGGTCAGCCGCTCCCACGCTTGAACATTTCCATCCGCCCGGCATTGCAGTGGGCTCCACGAATTCAATTCGGGTCACCGGCAAGTTCGAACCCTGGCCACCGAAGATCTGGGTGGACGTGCCAGGCATCGACTTCCTTGCGCAGACGAACAAAGGCGAATTCCAGGTGATCGTCGGGCCGGAGGCATTGCCGGGAGTGCATCTGGTCCGCTTGTTCAACGAAGAAGGTACGAGCGAACCACGACCGCTGGCAATCGGTGCCGGGCCGGAGTTGGTCGAAGCCGAACCCAATGATCACTTCGCCAAACCTCAGGTGATCGCCGCCCTTCCGCAGAGCATCAGCGGCCGGTTGGAGAAGAACGGCGATGTCGATTCGTTCGCGGTTGCTCTCAAGGCCGGCGAGCAACTGGAAGCCCGGATCGACAGCTTTGTATTGATGAGCCGGCTCGATGCCGTGTTGCGGTTGGTCACCACCAACGGGCAGCAACTGGCGTGGAACCACGACTTCGCGACCATTGATCCGCGTCTCACCTGGGCATCGGACAAGGATCAATCAGTCGTCGTGCAGGTGTTCGGCTTTCCGTATCCCGCGACCTCGGATGTCCGCCTGACTGGTGGTGACGGCGCGATTTATCGCCTTCATCTTGGGCTGGCCGACGCCAAGGCAACATCCACCACACAACTCGATCTGACCGTCGATCCGCCGCCGCCGGTGGAGTTGCCCTTCGCGACGACAAATCACATTCGTGAGCCCGGGCAATTGCAGCGCGTTCGATTGCGTGTGACCGAAGCGGGCTGGATCGCCGCCGAGGTGCGCGCGGAATCAATGGGTTCGCCTCTTGATGCGTGGCTGCGGCTCGATGACAAGGACGGCAAACAGATCAGCCGGAACGACGACGCGAATGAGACCCGCGATCCCTATCTGGAATGGCAGGTGACGACGAACAGCGATTACACGATCGTCGTGGGATCACTCACGCGTCAGGCGGGTGACGAGGAGCGGTTCGAGCTCGCCATTAAACGCGTCGAACCGGACTTCAAGGTAACGGCTACGGCCAGTTCGCTGACGATGAAGCCCGGTACAACGAACGAATTCAAAGTCACCGTCACGCGATTGCGCGGCTTTACCAATGAGCTGCAGTTGCTCGCGAAGGAACTTCCCAGCGGAGTGACCTGCGAGCCCGTCACGGTTTCCGGAAAGAGCGCCGAGGCCAAACTGGTTTTTGTGACTCACGCCGACGCGGCGCCGGTTCAAGGTCCATTTGGCGTCCAGGTGCGTGATCTGGTTTCCGGGAGCGAACGTCCGGTACCTTTCCTCCTCACGGGCAGTTCCACGGACAACGGCGTGCCGGGCGGCTATCGCGTGTTGCTCGCCGATCACACGGCGGCATTGTGGCTGACCGTGCTGGCGGTGGAGAAACCGGCGGCGCCGGCCGCGACCGCAGGCAAGTAGCGATGCGGCCGTGAGTTTCAAGGAATTGTCTCCGATCTGGCGGTAACGCCCGCTCCAATGAACTCGAATCCCGAAATGGAATTGCCGCCAAAGAGCGAAGCGCGGCGAAGGCGGTACCACCCGGAGCGCGGGTTTGTAACCCGCAGCAACTTGGGAACACCAGAGGTCTACGCCAAACCTGGATCGGGTCAGCCTGTCAGGCTGCTGCGGGTTGTGAACCCGCGCTCCAAGCCGTCGCAATCCTCGCGGCCAACTTCAGGTCTCGGAATGAACGAGCCGAGTCGTCCCGCTCAGCGGGAGGCGCTCCGGGGCAGAGACCTCACTGAGCTTCGGCGCCGGCACGAAAGAGTTTCTGCAACTCGCGCAACTCGGCTTGGTCCATAACACCGTTCTGATTCGCGTCCAAGCGATCGAACATCGCGCGCTGGCGCTCGGGAAGTTCCTCGCGGGTGATCTTGCCGTCGCCGTCCTTGTCCAATTCAGCGGCAGCGCCAGGTCGATTCGAGCCGCCGCGTTGCGACCACCGGCTCTGCATGCGTTCCGCGAAGCCTTCGCGGATGTGCGTGCGATACGCAATCTTCAGGCGGGTCAGATCGTTGCTGACCTTCGGCACCACGAGCAGGGTCATGCTGCCCATTTCGTCCGTGCTTTGTTCACCCCACTTCACGCGTTGTGGCGGCTGCGTGGGATTGCGCGGGTTGTCGGCTGAATTGTCGTAAGTGATGCGGACATCCAGCCGAGTGCCCTTGGGCAGATCGAGGTAATCGGCGAACAGATATTGCTCCTGCCACGAGAAATCCCAGTCCTTGATCCAGGCGAGCGTTTTGATCGCGCCATCCGGGAGCGTGGCCTTCAGCTTCATTGATCTCGCGAGGTAGTGGGCATGTGCGCCCAAGCCAAACGCGCGGACGCCCACCGGCAACGTGAAGCTGTCTTCGATCACGTATTCCTTCTCGCCCGCCGGAATGTCCAGGCCTTCGAGCGCCCCGAACAACGGCGGCAGTTGAATGCCGGTGTGTTGTTCGGTGGGCGGTTCCTTGGCAAAGTACAAAGCGACGGTGGAGATCTCCTCCTCGGCCTTGCCCGACGGATGGAAATGCGAGGACAGGATGAGATCGGCATCCTTGGGCAAGCGCATGGCCAGGCCTTCGGGAAGTTGCCGGGCGTTGCCGCCGAGCGCCCAGCCACCCAGGCTGCCGAATTGCGCATCCTCGGGATTGTCCCCGGCGAAGCTCGCATCGAAGCGCCCGCCACCGCGCCGCCCGAAGTTCATGCGATCAGCGTACCCAGGCAGTTCGTCCTGCGCGTCGAGTTTCCGGGCGGAGCCGGTCGTGTCAAAGAAGAACAAGCTGTGGTGCATGACTGACTTTGCGCCGGGTCGGAAGTCGATCGCGCGAATCCATTTCGCCTCCGGCAGGTTCAGCGGGATGACGAAGTTGCGATAGATGTCGCGGCCTTCCGCCGGCACAGGAAAGGCGCGATCCATTTTGACGACGAAGTCGGGCTCACCGAGCGGCCAGGTGTCGGGGAATCGCGGCAGCGGGGGCGTCTTTGTGGGGTCACCCTCGGCCAGGCCGGTGTCGAGCCACTCGCGGATCAGTCGGATTTGCAGGTCGGTCAGCCGGCGGTCATGGCGAAACGGGAAGTCGCTCTCCTCAATTTTCCAGGGCGGCATCAGCCGGCCCGCCGTTACCTCGGCGATCTGCCGGGCGTGGCGCTTTACCTGGGAGTAATCCAACAGACCGAAGGGGGCCGCTTCGCCGGGCCGATGGCAGACCGCGCAATGGTTGAAAATAACCGGCGCGACGTCCTCCGCAAAATTCGGCGGCGCCGCCGCCACGGCTGCGGTGTAAAGGAACCACGCCGCTGCGAAGTGCAGGCTGGGATGCTTGGGGGCAGTCATCACGGGAACAGGCCGAAGCCTCAACCAAGGATACGCTGCCGGGAAAGGAAAAGTTACAATTCCGAGGGCGGAATCGCTGACGGCGGCGGGTTATCTCAAGCGCCAGACGATGCGCGCCTTGTTCAAGTCGTAGGGCGACATCTCCATTTTCACGCGATCGCCTCCGGTGAGCCGGACGAAGCGTTTGCGCATCTTGCCGGAAATAGTGGCGAGGACGACATGCTTGTTGTCCAATTCCACGCGGAACATGGTGCCGGCAAGCACGGCCACGATCCGTCCCTCAACTTCGATATGCTCTTCCATGAATCGGTTTGCTGTCTATCCGGCAACTTTCCCTGCCGGTTGGCGCAAAAGAAACCGGCCTCACCTCGCAGTGAGGCCGGTTCATGCAAAGATTTTCGACCGTCTTAGTAACGGTCACGGCCACCACCGCCGCCGCCGCCGCCACCGCCACCGCGGTATTCACGACGGCCACCACCGCCGCCGCCACCGCCGCCGCCGCCGCCGCCGTAACCACGACCGCCGCCGCCGCCGCCGCTGCCCCCACCAAAGGAACGCTCTTCCTTCGGACGGGCAACATTGACGGTCAGCGCGCGGTTATCGATGTTCGCGCCGTTAAGGGTTTCGATCGCCGCCTGCGCTTCTTCCGGGGTGGACATGGTGACAAAGCCAAAGCCGCGGGAGCGGCCGCTCATGCGATCCGTCATGACGATGGCGTCAACCACGCTGCCGTGGGCGCCAAAGGTGTCACGGAGTTCGGTCTCCGTCGTGTTGAACGACAAGTTTCCAACGTATAGTTTCGTACTCATTTGTGATGTGTCCGAGATGAGCCGCGGTATCTTCCTGACTGTTCCCGACGATCGGGTTTCAAATCATCACTGAATAACGTTCAACTGAAGATTCACCATGACGAGGAGCCGACAAGCAATCTGCCAGACGGCCGGCAAATTGAAGTTTCAAAGCCGTTTGGCAAGCCAAATTTCTCCAATTGTTTGCCGCCGCGTTGCGCCTGCAGCGGGCCGCCGGGGAGCCGCTCCAGCGGTGCTGCCGCCGCCGCTCGCTCCCCGAAGTTTCGATCCGCGGAATGTTGCTCGCTCGGTTTCAATGGCAACCACGTGGCCGACGGAGAAATGGAGTGCCGCCTATCGCTTCTTCCGCCCACCGGGGGCAAAGAAGTAACCGCCGCGAATGCGCACCGCTTTGACGGCACTCGGCCGGACGTTCGGCTGGGACTTCTTCTCCGCGTCGAAGAGTGCCGTGTATTGATAGTCGAAGCCCGCCAGCTTCGCGCGGGGAATCTTCTGGTTGATGTAGCGCTCGATGTCGAATACATGCGCTCCGTCCTCGGCCACCATGATCGTGAAGGCGTCGCCTGACGCGGTCGCGCGACCGGTGCGGCCGATGCGATGCACGTAATCCTCCGGGTGCTGCGGCACGTCGAGGTTGATCACGTGGCTGACATCCTGGATGTCCAGCCCGCGCGCCGCGATGTCCGTGGCGACGAGCACTTCGTATTCTCCGGCGCGGAAACCATCGAGGGCTTTCTCGCGTTCCTTCTGCGTGCGATCCGAGTGCAGCACCGCCACCGAATGCTGGTTGTGCTTGAGCAGATGCGCGGCTTCATCCGCGCGGCGGCGAGTCCGGCAGAACACAATCACCGACTGGTAATGAACGTGGTCGAGCAACGCCAGCAGCAGCGGGTTTCGCTGGGCCTCGGCCACCGGATAGATCACGTGCTTCACCGTTTCCGCAGGCGACCGGCGCTCGCCGATCTCGACCGTCACCGGATCCTTCATCGTCCACTGGATCAAGGTCTCGATCTGCGGCGGAATGGTGGCGGAGAACAGCGCCGTTTGACGGACTTTCTGGCACTTGTCGATGATCCGCCGCACGTCCGGCAAAAAGCCCATGTCCAGCATGCGATCCGCCTCGTCGAGCACCAGGAACTGCACCTGGTTCAGCTTGCACTGGCCGCGCTCCATGTGATCGAGAAGCCTGCCCGGCGTGGCGATGATGATGTCGACCCCGTTCTTCAACGCATCCACCTGCTGACCGTAGCCGACGCCGCCGTAAACCACCGCCACGCGGAGATCGGTGAACTGGGCGTAGGTCTTGAACGCCACTTCGACCTGGAGCGCCAGCTCGCGCGTCGGCTCGAGGATGAGCGCCCGGGTGTCGCGCTGATGCGATTGCAGCTTCGTCAGGATGGGCAGTGCAAACGCGGCCGTCTTGCCCGTGCCCGTCTGCGCGCTACCGATAACGTCGCGGCCCTCAAGGAGCAGGGGAATTGCTTTCGCCTGGATGGGCGTCGGCAGGGTGTAACCCTTGGCGAGGACACTGCGGAGCACCGGTTCACTCAGGTGCAAACTCTGGAAAGGCATGGCCGGGGAATATGGAGTTATGCCCGCATTAGGGAAGCCAAATGTCGGAGCTTGGACGGAGCTGGGGGCGACTGGAGACCTCTCTCCAGGCGGCGGAATCAGAACCGGCGTGGGCTGAACCGCCCTCCTGCGATCTGCTTGACGACCTGCGCTGACTACGCCTCGGCCGTCGTTGGATCGATGATCTCTTTTACTTCGGACACGCGGTTTGCGGGGAAACCGCCCTGCTTCGCATGTTCGCGAACTGTCGCCTCGTCCGGGGCGATATAGACGCAATAGATCTTGTCGTCAGTGACATAGCTTTCGAGCCACTGGACCTGTGGTCCAAGTTGCTGGAGGACGCTGCAGGATTTTTGAGAAATACCCCGCAGTTGATCCCGTGTGAGTCTTCCGGCGCCCGTGATTTCGCGTTCGATGATGTATTTTGGCATAGTTCGGTTCGCGGAATTGAAACTAGTTTTTTTACCGCTGCCAAAGCAACGCTGTTATCGGGAGAGGCGGATCGCGACACGGTAAATTCACGAAGGAGCCTTGAAGGTTGGGTGGCGGGCTATTGCGTGAAGCGAGCGGCGTCCCGCCGCTCGTTGAAAGGATGCGCAACTGGCCGACGAGCACGCCTCGCCCGAATGCTGCCCAGCAGCGACTTAAGCGTCCGCGGCTGTGAAATGCGTAACTCCTTGTCCAAATGAAGCTTGGAACTGGAGCCAGTTGTCGGGATTGAACCGACGACCTGCTGTTTACAAAACAGCTGCTCTACCACTGAGCTAAACTGGCGTCCTTGAAACCGGCGGCGGGCTTTATAGGCGCTGCCAATGGGCTCGGTCAAGCGGGCCATTACCGGTTGCTGGTTGGCGGAAGCCTCGCACTTCTTTGGGCCACGGGCCGAATTCAGCGCGGCTTCAAGCGTTCGTCCGTTTTCAACCACCAAGCCGATTCGTGCCGCGTGAAGCCGATGTGCGGATAGTAATCCACGGCCTTCGGCGCCGCGAGCAGGATGAGGCTGGCTTGGGGCGCGGCTTCCTGTGTGCGCTGAATCAATTCGCGGCCGATGCCCCGCCGTTGATGCGACGCCCGCACGGCGAGATCAGACAGGTAAGTGCAAAAGGCAAAGTCGGTGACGCTGCGGGCGATGCCGACCATTTGCGGGCCGTCCCACGCCGTGACGACGAGGTTGGCGTTGTTCAACATGGCCGCCATGCGTTCGCGATCATCGATGGGCCGCCGCTCGCCCAGCGTGGAGGCGCGATAGAGTTCAATGACCTCGTCGAGGTCCAGGCGGTTGCCGATCCGGTATTCAAGTGGGCTCATGACTGGCCTGGGCGATTGCCGGCTTCGCCCTGCTTCGACGGCGCTGAATTCTCTTCCTCAACGGCGATGCGGGCGAGCAACCGGCAGAAGTCTTCGTCCTCACCCTTCATCAACTCCGGCAAGGCGGCGCGGAACTCGGCGCGACGGCACCACTCGCGCATGTAGTCTTCCCACGACAGCCACAGGCGGCGGGTTTGCCGGTCCATCTTTTCCTCATACACGAGCAGGTAGGCGCGTTCAAAGATGGAGATGAGGATGCCGAAAATGGCGAAGCGCCGTTCGATCTGCTCGGGCGTCAGCTCCACGGCGCCCTCGCGCTGTCGCAGGAGTTGCAGGTCAGCGTTGTCCAGCACCAGGCGGAGGTAGTTCGTATACTCGTCGGACAATCGCTGGTAGATCTCCTCCTCCTCGTTCTGCCGCTCGCGCCGTTGCTCCCAGATGAACACAATGATGGCGAACGGCAGGCCGATCACCGTCACCACATAGCTCGCGGTTTCAAACCACTGCGCCCAGTTCATGGGCGGAGGATGCCGGGGAAATTGCCTCAAGGAAAGTGGCAAAGCGGCCGGACGCCCCGCTGGCTCGCGCCTTGATCGCTGCTAATTCGATCAAGTAACCCGTCGATCAATCTCGATGCCGCGGAAGCGGTAGTAGTGTTTCACGCCGGTGACGGCCATCCAGAGCAGGGGAATCAACAACAGCAGCCAGGTCTTGCTCCAGCCGTTGACCACCGACATCACCAAGTGACCCGACATGATGGCGAACCAAATCGAATCCACGAGGAAGAGCACCGCGTTGGGACGCCATTTTGCGAACACCCACGACAGGACCAACGTCGCGCCGAGCGCGAAGCCGATGGGATCAAAGGCAACCGGCTTGAAGCCCGACGCCGGATCGCCTGAGATGGGCAGGGCCCCCACCATCCAGATCACCGCGACAGGCAACACCCAGCCGTAGCGGCGGCGCAGGTAGCTGGCGGCCAGAAACGGGAGGCCGATCCACTCAGCGATGGTGGTGGTCGCGTCCGCCGTGAGCGCGAAGTTCACCTTGAGCGGCTTGTTCACCGCAAAAACTTTCATGCCCTCGATCAGCACGGCGGATCTCATCAGCTCATCGCGCAAGATGCCGATCGGCTGCGCCTCGGACGCCCGCTTCAACTCGAGATGGTCTGCGTGGAGCGTCAGGCTCCATTGGCCGGCCTCCTTGCCGACCTCGGTCAAATTCATCACGAGTGGTTCTGTCGGGGGAGCGCTGTTTTCGAGGTTCACGAGAAAAGGATGTTCAGCGTGCGCGCTGGAGGCAAGCCGCGACATGGAGGCGCGTGCGACTGGAAGTGAAGGTCACCCCCGCGCTTCCCACTCGCTCCGCGAGGCACGAGCGGGGAGAGAGCCGGAGAGAGGGGTTTCTCAATCATGCTTCCTTTCCATGAAAAGGAGACCCTCCTCTCCCCCGTCCCTCTCCTCCATTCGGAATGGAGGAGAGGGTGCTGAAACCCTGACAGCCACTTTCCATCCCAACCCGTGGTGACCGTTTCAAACATTCCGTTCGGGTTTGCCGGTCGCAATGGTCAAACTGCTCCGACCCTGGGTGATCGCGACGAGCCGGCGGGCCAGTTCATGCGCCAGCGCGATCATCTCGGCCGCTTCGGTTGGCGGAAGGTGACGGTGGTTGTTCAATTCCCACAAGCCCAGCCAGTGCTGGAAATGTTCCGGCTGCAATCCGAGCGAAAGATGCGCCGCGCCAAAGCCGCCGCGATAGCGCGACTGCCCGCCCGTCTGCAACGCCCAGAAGCCAGTGATCTTTTCCAAGTGCGCCGGCCAGTCCTGGATGTGCGCGTTGAAGATGGGGCCGAGGACGGCGTGCTGTCGCACGTCGATGTAGAAAGGGTGGATGAGCTTGAGGATGCCCGCATGACCGCCGAGCCGTTCGTAGAGGGATGCGTTTGGATCCATTCGGGAAAGATTCATGTCCGCGTTCGCCAGGTGTTCCATTCGTCAAGGCCGTTGCAGGAGGAAGACTCCTTCGTCGCCCGCGGTGTTCAGCCATTGCTTCTGCACGAGCAGGCCGTGGCGGGCGAACAATTTCATCACCCGCTCCGGTGTGTGGCGGTAGGAGAAAAACAGTCCGAATCGCTCGCCCCGTTTGCAGCGCCATTCCTTGCCGCCGTAGTACAGCACGCAGGCTCTGCGGAAGACGAAGTCCGCTTCCACCCGCAGCAGGCCGCTGCCCTCCGGGCACGGCACCACGCGAAACTCCATGCGACCGTCCTGCTGCGCGACGCCGAGATCCGCGAGCACGGAGAACAGCCACTCTGCAGTCAGCGTGTTGTCGTAGGATGGGAGAATCTGGCGC
>JANLTG010000097.1:0-57514 GCA_031362805.1 bacterium | reverse complement strand
GTTACGCTATCTCCCGTCAAGCACCTTGTTCAAAAATCATTTGCCCACCGCCGCCGCTCGGTGCCGCTCCCCGCCGCGGGCCGCCTATTGTCCCTGCTCGCTGGCACTGCCAACCGGCGGACGGTTCATTCCTTGGGTTATGCTCGACGCCGATGAAAGACCAGCAAACCGAACCGGAGGGCCAAGTTACACGAGGCCCACACCATCCGCATCGGAGGGCCAAGTTACACACGGCCCACGCACCACATTCCGCTCACCGCTCACTGGCCACTGGCCACCCACATCCGTTTCGCTGGAGGCATCAAAATTCAAAACTTGGTAAGGAAACGGTAAAGGAATGGTAAAGTTTTTCCTGAATTCGGCTTCCGGAAAGGTGGGGCCGGCACTCCGTGCCAGCCTGGTCAACTGGCGAACACCCCG
Source organism: bacterium (assembly GCA_031362805.1). Taxonomy (GTDB): domain Bacteria; phylum Verrucomicrobiota; class Verrucomicrobiia; order Limisphaerales; family RI-55; genus RI-55. The sequence goes on along the minus strand of JANLTG010000097.1, from coordinate 57,094 downwards.
CCGCTGCTCCTGCCCTTATTCGTTATTTTGCCTCACGCACGATGGCTCCGATAGGAGCCAACTGTCTATAGCATCGATGCTTAGCCGAAGACAGGCAGTTCAACCACGAATGGACACGAATCCGCACGAATTGAGACCAGCGTTTTGCAGACTCGCGCCGACCGCGACAACGTTCACCAAACAGTGAGCAGCAATCCCTCTGGCCAACTTCGCTTCCACTGCTTCGGATTCGTGTCCATTGGTGTTCATTCGTGGTTTCTTCTGCATCGTTCCGGTTAAAGGGGATAAACCGAAAGGTTGCGGCGTTCGCCGGGAATGGGCCTCACCCGTTGGGCGCGCCGTTCAAAATTTGCCTTCCTTCACACGGTCAGTTGAGCGGACACATGCTGCTGCCGTGGCTCCAGCGAGCGGTCAAAAAACTTCCGAGTTGGGGTGAGCTGATCTCGGCTGCAAGCGATCCGGAGATTTTCGGTGGTGAATTAGAAAAAACTATTGCAAAGGATTTTTGGTTATGGCTAATTGTCCGCGTTTCCCAAAACAACCATGTCTATCAGCCTGACCATATGGGCAGCTTTGGCTGTCAAGAGGCCTCTCGAGCGGGTGCCGGGTGTTCTCATGTACAGTCAGAGCGAGACGACAACCAAACAAAGAAGGTAGCCTATGCGTAGTAAATACCTGAAGAGGCTCGCCGCAACGCTCATGACGACAAGTCTGGGCATTGGGTGGGTCTCAGCTGGCAACTTAGACCAGCTGAATTATCTCGGAGTTCCTGGTGGCCTAGTGTCAGACCTCCGAACCTCACCAAACAATACGATTTTCCCCGCCACGCCGTGGGATCAAAATCCGTATATTGAGCTGATCAACCCTGCCATCCCGGTGCCGCCGCCCACGTTCATCCAAACCACGGGTGGCAATCCGCAGAACTCCGCCACCTGGTTGCGGGGCTTTATCGAGGCACCGCAGACCGGTCAATATACCTTCTGGGTTTCGGGTTCCTCTGATGCCGAATTCTGGCTGAGCCCCTCGACTTCTGCCGGTGGTGCCGCGCTTGAGGCTTACAGTGGTGGCAACACGGGTGTCAATGAATGGGCCCGTCGGTTGACGCAGAAATCACGCCCGATCCAGCTCACCAAAGGTCAGCAATATTACTTCGAGGTGATTCAAAAATCGTCCGGCAACAGCGGTCTTGCTCAGTTGGGCTGGTTCTTGCCCGACTACACGCTCGAACGCCCGATGCCGATCCGCTATGCCCAGCGCTTCGCGTTCTCGGCCGTTTGTATTGGTGACTTCTGCGATGGCAGCTTCATCGCGGAGAAGTCGGTTCCGACGCCCCTCTTCGACCGGGCGCCCGGCAATAACTCCAGCGGTCAGAACATCCAGGCCTTCCTCACGGAAAACCGCCCGTATGATCTGACGCCGTGGATGACCGCCCAATATCCGGTGGCCTTCCAATGGCAGCAGATTGTTGGCTTCGTCCCCGGTGGCGCGGCTGGCACGCCCACGGATCTCGCGGGTGACATCACGGCGGTTAAGTACATCAAGAATGTTACCATTGCCGACCATCACCAAAAGTCTTATCGCATCAAAGCGACCTTTGCGGGTAGCACGGCCACATCGCCCATTGTTTACCTGAATGTCGCCGGGGATTTCACCCCGCCGACCGTCCTCAGCGCCAGCGCCGCGGGCAGCACCAATGGCTTCAACGTCATCTTCTCCGAAAACGTTGACCCCATCTCCGCCGCCAACAAGCTCAACTACTCCGTCAACAACGGCGTGGTTGTTGATCGCGTCGAGATGCGCTACGGCGAGACGCCGAACAACACAGTGGTTGTCTTCACCACCACAGCGATCCCTGGCAACTCGGTGGTCACGGTTACCGGCGTCAAAGACATTGCCTCCGCTGGCGGTGGCAATGTGATCGGGGCCAATAACACGGCGGACATCTTCATCACCGACGGCATCATTTCCTACTATGCCTACGGTGCCATCAACGGTGGTTCCGCACTTGGCGGCACGGAAATCAACAACCTACTTACCGCAACCAACCGTTACAGCGCGCCCAGCCTCTCGCAGGTTGACCGCGTTCCCTCCGTGGGTGTGCCTGACCTGCGGACGGTTATCACGCAAACTGGCATCCCGCAGAACGTCGCCGACAACTACGGTGCGTTGATCGTGGGCTTCCTCGTGCCGCCGCAAACCGGCAACTACAACATGGTGATTGCGGGTGACGATCAATCGATCGTTTATCTCGGTCAAACGGCCGACCCGGCTACCAAGTATGCCGTTGCGATGGACCCCCAATGGGGCGGCTGGCGCGATTACACGAGCGATGATCGCCGCAGCATGTCCACCACCGGTAACTCGGGCTTCATCAGTAGCAACTTCCCCGGCAAGGCGGTCGCGGCCAATAATTCGACCGTCAAGGCGAACCAATCCAAGTTCACCCTCGGAAATTTGCCGCTCATCAAGGGCAACAAGTATTACTTCGAGGCGGTCATGAAAGAAGGCGGTGGCGGTGACAACGTCGACGTCACCTGGCAGTTGCCCGGCCAATGGACTCCTGGCAATAACAACACGGGCCTCTCCAACGGGCAGGCGCCGATTCCCGGCATCTACCTCTCGCTGTTCGCAGCCGCCGGTCAGGCCGGTCCGATCAGCATTGTGCAGCAGCCTGCGAGCACCACCACCTTGGAAAATCGCCCAGTCTCATTCAGCGTGATTCATGGCGGTTCACCGTCGTTCGCCTATCAATGGTACAAAAACGGGATCATCATTCCGGATGCCAATGCGATCAGCTATTCGGAGCCGCTGCCGGATCCGGTAACTGAAGCCAATGCAAAGTACACGGTCGTCGTTCGCAACCTGTTCAGCGGTGCAACCTCGGCTGAGGCCACGCTCACGGTAACGCCCGACGCTGCGCCGCCGACTCTTGTGCGGGCAGTGGGCAGCTCCACCTTCGGTGGTGTCACCATCTGGTTCAGCGAAGTGGTTGACCCGGCCACCGCAGTGAATGCCGCGAACTATAGCATCAAGGAAACCGGCACCCAAAACGTCCTGAGCATCTTTGGTAACGGCACGCTCGCCGGTCCCCAAAACGGCGGCTTCACTAAGGTGGTCTTCCAGACCGCTCCGCAGACACAGGGCCAGAACTACACGGTCACGGTCAATGCGGTTAAAGACATCGCCAACTCGCAGAACACGATTGTGGCCAACAGCACGACGACTTTCTCGGGCTGGGTGGTATCCAAAGGATTCGTCTTGCACGAAATCTGGTTCAACAACACCGGCAACGGCGTGGCCGGTGCCAAGGCTGATCCGCGCTATCCAAACGCTCCAGACAGTTCCCGATACGGAACCTTCTGGGAATCGGTTGAAAGCACGGACATCGCTGAAAACTACCTGGGCAAACATTCGGGCTACTTCTTCGCCGCTGCGGGCGCGGGTCGCTATGACTTCGCCATTGCCTCAGACGACAACGGTGAACTCTGGCTGGCAAACGACAGCGCCTCCGGCGTCGCCCAGACGCGCATCGCGGAAGAACCCAACTGGGGTGATCGTCGGTCATGGACGGGTGATTCCGGGGGCCGTCGGGCCAATGGTCAGAATAACACCTTCGGTGACAACCTCGCGATCCTGACGATGGCGGACAATGAGCGTCGCTATATGGAGATGTTCTGGAAAGAAGGCGGCGGCGGTGACTACGGTGACGTCACCATGAAGACTCCAGCTGCGGCCATCCCGGCCAACGGCAGTGTCAGCACGGTGCGCGGTGCCTTCATCGGTGCCCTGGCCAATCCTGACGAAACGTCGTTCACGTTCAGCCAGAACTTGCCCGCAACGATCGAACGGGGCGAAGGCACCACGTTGCAGCTCACGGCGAATGGCAGTGGCCAGAGCTTGGCCGACAAGCTGAACAACCCGCAGACGACCGCCGCCACCTTCTGGCAGTGGCAACGGAAAGCGCCGGGCTCTTCCACTTGGACGGACATCAGTGGTGCCAATGGCACAACCTACACCACGCCGATCCTCTCACCGGCCGACAATCAGGCCAGCTATCGCATCTTGGCGAACATTCCCGGCAAGACCACGCCCAGCGTGGAAACCTTGCTGACGGTTGGCGTTGATACTACGCGGCCGACTGTAACTGCTGCTAGCTCGTTGCCTGGAGCTGATGGTGTCCAGAATCGCATCGGCGTCTTCTTCAGCGAGCCGATGCAACCGTCGAACCTGAGCAGCCTTGCCAACTACACCCTCACGGAAGGCCTGACGCCGCTGGGTATCACGGCTGCCACGCCGTCCGCTGACAATCGCAGTGTCATCCTCACCGTTCCGAATCTGACTCCGGGAACGGCTTACAACCTTGCCATTCGCGACATCAAGGATCCTGCGACCGCGCAGAACGTGATCGATCCGAACCCGACTGTTAAGACCGTCACGGGCTGGACTCAAGCCGCTGGCTTCGTTCGCCGCGAACGGTATAACAACATCGGTGGTGGCAAAGTTGGTGACTTGACCGGCAACGCGAAGTTCCCCAACTCACCTGACTCGGTGGACTTCCGGGACCGTATTGAAACACCGTCCAACATCGCGGATGACTTCGGCCAGCGCCTCAGCGGCTATCTGACGCCGACTGCGGATGGCAAATACTACTTCGCCGTCTCGGCGGACGATCAAACAGTCCTTTACCTGTCGACGGACGCAACGCCGGCGAACAAGACCAAAATCGTGACCGAACCCGAATGGGGTGGTGAACGTGACTGGAACGGCAACGATCGCCGTGTTGGCACTCCTAATGACAACTTCTTCCAGAACGTGACGACCCTGCCGGTCAACCGCTCGCAGAATACGGTTGGCGGTAAAGACCTCCTCGCTGGTCAGAAGTATTACTTCGAAGTGCTGACCAAAGAAGGCGGCGGCGGCGACAATGCCGCTGTAACGTGGTGGACAGCGACCGATAATACGGACGCGGCCACCAAGGTGCCGGGCAATGGTTCAGCAGCAATCCCGGCCTCGGCCGTCAGTGGCTGGGTAAACCCGGACAACACCATCAACATCTCGGCTCAGCCGCAACCTGCGGCCCGCGATGCTGGTCAAAGTGTGACCTTCAGCGTCACCGCTAACACCACCTCGCCGGTCCTCGGCGGCCCGCTCAGCTACCAATGGTATCGGGGCGTAACGTTGCTCGCTGGTGCCACTGGCTCCAGCTACACGGACAGCAATGTCCAGGCTGGTGACGTGGGTAACTACACCGTGGTCATGAAGGCGCCCGGCGCTCCCGACACCACCAGCGCGCCCGCCGCGCTGAGCTTGAACGTCTCCGACGTAACGTTGGCGATCACCCGGACCGGCAACAACGTTGTGGTCACTTATCCGACGACCGCCCAGGTCGCCGGTAACGCGCTCCAAAAGTCCACGGCTCTGCCGGGTGGCTTCGGTGCGGAAACCGGTGGCGCGGATGTCTCCGGCACCTACACCAAGACGGTGGATGTCACCGCTGGTGGTGCTGCTGCCCAGACCTACTGGAGAACCTTGAAGCCGTAAGGCTCGGTTCCAAATAAATTGCAAGAAGGCCGGAGCGAAAGCTCCGGCCTTCCCTTTTTCCACAGGCAATGGCAAATGCACCGGCATTGTAGAATTGGCGAAGGACCAAGGTTGGACCGGTTAGCAATCCTTGACCGGCGCGTTCTATAAACAGGTCAGCCCGCGGGCCTGGAGCACTTGTAACCGATTGTTCCTTCCAACACGGCCCGGACCCGCAAACATCGCTAAGCTCGGCTGCGGGAAATTACGGCGGACCGGCAGGTCCGCCCTACCAAACAAGGTAGGGCGGCGTTGCTGCGCCGCCGTGACTCCCGCCGAGCGTCAGCGAGGCGAACAGCCTTGACGTTCGCCGCCGCGAGGCAGGAGAAGGCGTGGACGAAAGGGTGCAGTCGAGGCGAGGCGGCTCATACTCCAGCGCAATGTCGGCCTGCCAAAATGAAGAATGAGCCTCCATACGTCGGCTGTTACGAATACTTGGGCGAGCGACTGGTTGGAGCCAGGCAGTTGAGCTGGGGATCGCGCCCGCCTCGGGCGTCTGGGGCCGCGCCCTCGGGGTCCGATGGAAGCGCCCGTCACAGTTCACCGTACGTTGATGGTGGAAGCGCTCGCATTCTGAACGAGGGTGCGGTGAAATACATCCGGTGCGGCTGTGCTCCACGTTTATCGCAACGGCATTGCTCCGGGTTAATCAGCCCTTCGTCCCGGCGGTTGTCCTGTCCTTAACCCTGAATCTGCAAGTTGGAGAGTGAAGAGTGCCTGGTGGCCTCCGCGGTCTTCAAAACCGCTGCTCCGGATAATCTCCGGTGGGTCGGTTCGATTCCTACCCTCTCCGCCAAATCTGTCCGGCTGATTGCCAGGAGAGCGAGGAAGCCGAGCTGGTCCCGGAATAACCGTGGCTGGTTTGCCGAACACCAACTCAGCCAATGATGTAGTTCAACCACGAAGGGACGCGAATCCACACGAATAAAGGCGGACGTTCCGTGGCCCCACGGCAACCGCGCGAGGGTTCACCAAACAGTGAGCGAGAAGTCGGAAGCCCAACATGGTTTCGGTCGGCGCTGCTTGGTGTCTCTTGGTGTTCATTCGTGGTTTCCTTTTGCCTGGTTCCAGCTCAGAGCTGATCCATCGCGACGACGCGCGCCATCTCCTCGAGCGTGGTTTCGCCCTTCATCACCCGGCGCAGACCGTTCTGCCACAGGGTTTGCAAACCCTGGGCGATGGCGATGTCGCCCAGTTCGCGCGTCGGCAGTTTTTGGAGGATGGCTTCGCGCAAAATGTCGTTGACCAGCAACATCTCGGTGACCGCCACGCGCCCGCTGTAGCCGGTCTCGAAGCAGTTTTCACAACCCTGGCCTGCCATGAAGGTGGCCGCCTCGATCACCTCGGGGGAAAGGGTCGCCAGTAACCCTGTCTCGGGCGTGTAGGGCACGGAGCAATCCTGACAATTCAGCCGGACGAGCCGCAAGCCCATGATGCCGGATATGCTGGAAGCCAGGAGGAACGGCTCGATGTTCATGTTGATCAAACGGGCGAACGTGCCGGCGGCCATGCCCGAGTGAATGGTGCTGATGACCAGATGCCCCGTCAGCCCGGCTTGCACGGCGATGGCCGCGGTCTCGGCATCGCGAATCTCACCCACCATGATCACCTGCGGATCCTGACGCATGAGCGAGCGGAGCGCGATCGGGTAAGTGAAGCCCTGGGCGTTGTTCACCTGGGCCTGGCTGACCATCGGCAGACTGAACTCCACCGGGTCTTCGACCGTGGCGATGCTGATGGTCGTACCATGTTTGGCCACCAAGTAGCACAACGCCGCGTACATCGCCGTGGTCTTGCCGGAACCAGTGGGGCCGGTCAGCAGGATCAAACCGTTGGGCCGCGAGACCAGGTGCATGAACGCGTCCAGGGTGCTTGTCTCCAGGCCCAGTTGAGCGAGGTCAAAACTCCGGTTCGTGGGGTCAAAGATGCGGACGACGATCTTCTCGCCGCGCACGGTCGGGAAAACGGAGACGCGCAACTCGACACCACCGAGATCGGGATCGGCCGGGGCATGGCCTTCCTGCGGCAGGCCGGTTTGATAGCTGACCAGATTGGCCATCACCTTGAAACGGCCGCAGATCTTGTCCATGAGATCGAGCGGCAAATGAATCAGCTCGCGCAGCACGCCGTTGAGACGGATGCGCACGCAGAGCGAGTTCTCCCACGGCTCAATGTGGATGTCGCTCGCGCCCGCCCGGATGGCGTCGCCCACCATGTGCGTGACGAGCAGCCCGATTTCGGGCCCGTGCTTCTGAACTTCCTCACTCTCAAGATAGGCGGCGATTTGGCTCATGGGTGTCCTCTGGGTACGGCGCAAGATACTCACAACGCGGGTGGCTGACGCGAGGAAAAAGAATGACACGCCCAAGAAACTCCGGTCAGCTGATCCCGCTCGCTGCTATCCAGTGAAGCTCGGAGTTGCCGATTCCTCACGCGCAGGACGCCCAAGCACGCAACGCGGACAGATCTGTCCGATACCAAGTCTAACCGAGAATCGGCTAAATGGGCGAGGTGCCTCCTCGCCCGTCCTGCGGGTGGAGGAGCAGCGGTGAATGAGGTGTCTCAATCTTTGACCAACGGTTTAGGAATGGACGGTTCACTGGGCTTCGAGCGGCGGGCGAGCGGCCAGCGAGGAAAGTATTTGATCCGCAAGCTGGGTGAATTCGCCGTCGTCCGGAGTTGAATCCCTGACTTCGCACACGGATTGCTTGGCGACAGGTTCGGCTCTTGCCGGCGCGGTGCAATGTGCGGTGTCGCCGTCGGTGTGAGCGGTTGGGCGTCAGGGTCTTTCGGCACGGTCTGGTGGACGGACGCTTGCATTTTGACTTTGAACCAGTTGAATGGGCCGCGAAAGTGGCCTCGGACAGTCAGTATCATGGCATCCCGTCCCAGAATTTTATTACTCGATGACGATCAGGAGCTCCTGGACATGTACCAGGAAATCCTGGGCCAGATGCCGAGCCGGCCCGAGGTGGTCACCGCCTCGTCCGGCGCCCGCGCCATCGCCCTCCTCGAATCCGAGGCCTTCACGCTGATGGTCACGGACCTCAACATGCCAAAGATGGACGGCTTGCAGGTGTTGTCCATCGTCCGCCGCAAATATCCGCAGCTACGCATCGTGGTGCTCACGTCGGTGATGGATGAACAGTTTCGCTCCCGCTCCTACGCGATGGGCGTCGACCTGTTCTGGCAAAAGCCGAGCACGATGGAGGAGATTAAACTGTTCATCGACTGCATCGAATCGTTGCTGGACCGCGAAGAGCAGGAATCCGGTTTCCGCGGCGTGCAAAGCAAGAGCCTGGTGGACCTGATCCAGCTCGAGTGCCTGTCGCGCACGTCCACGACCTTGCGCATCACGAACGGCAATCTCGAGGGCAAGATCTGGATTCGGGACGGCGACGTGGTGGATGCCGCCACCGGCGCCATGACGGACACGGCGGCGTTCAAAGAGATCCTCTGTTGGAAGACGGGCAGCTTTGAGATTCTCCCGCCCGATGACAGCCGGCCGCGGCGTATCCACGATTCCTATCAAGGCTTGCTGCTCGAAACCGCCCAGGCAATCGATGAGGGGCAATACCAGCAGGCAGTCAGTAACAGCGCGACGCCCGGCGTCGCCACCCTGGCGTCGCCCTTGATTGCCCTGTCGCGCGTGCCCGGGATCGAGTTTCTGATCGCAGTGCCGGATGACCAGTCCCGGGATGCCGATTCCTGGGCGGCGGAGAATGTTCCGGCCACGGCGGCGTGGATGCGGGAAGTCGTCGAACAGTTTCGCAAACTGGGTGACGAATTGCAGGCTGGACAGTTGCTCAGCCTCGAGTTTCACGGGCAGCAGCGCCAACTGACGTGTGCGCCGGGCACCAAGAGTCACTTGCTGGCCGGCTGGAATCGCAACCTGCCCACGGAAGAGTTGCGCGAGAATTTGAAAACGCTGACCTCGAAATGGGCTTCCTGAGTTTCAAACCCGACACCGGCATGCCGCTGCGCAAGCTGCCTTCGGGCAGTTTCACCGTGGACAGCGCCGGCAATATTGTGTCGTCCACGGTGGCGACGGCGTTCCCGGCGGCCCAGGTGAGTCGCATCGCCCGGTTGGTGCTGCAAACTTTCGAGCGCGGCCACGAAGCCGGCTATCCATTTGCGGAATTGATCATTAACTTTGCCGCCTTTAAGCTGAATGCCCGCGAGCTTCGGGGCGGTGCGATCATTTTCGTTTCGCCCCAGAAACGTGCCTCCTGACCAAACCCGAGCGATCGCTGAGATGCTATGAACAAAAAGCAATTGGACCAACTGATTCTCCAGATGGAGAACTACCTCGAATGCTGGAAACAGTTTAACCATTTCGTCAACATCGCCCGGACCAAGAAATTCAGCGAGGAGGATGAAAACCAATTCCTGGAAATCAAGAGCGTGCTCGCCCAGCAGCTCGAGCTGATCCTGGCCAGCATCGAATGCACGAGCCCGACCCGCGAAGAGGTGCATTCGCTCATCTCGGCCGCGCCGTCGATCCGCTACCTCGGCGAATTGAACGACGGTGCGATCCGCGGCGTGGAGAACCAGTGGCACAAGATCTACATCGGCTGGCAGTCAAACCTGGGCCAGCTCAAGGTGAAACAGCGCGAACTCGAAGGGCAGAGCAGCGGCTTCAGCTTTTTCGGGAAGAAGAAGTAGGCCGCCGCGCGAATTTGCATCGGCCCGCTTCCGAATTCGGAGGCGGGCCTTTTCTATGCCCGCTGAGCCGGATGGGTTTTCGCGACGATCAATCCGCTGCCGGCGGCGGGTCAACCCGACGGCGCGGAGCGTTCGCCATGAAATAAAGCACCGGCACCGCCATGCGGCTGATGAGGAGCGAGGCGATTTCCCCGGCCATCAACGCGATGGCGAGTCCCTGGAAAATCGGGTCGGCGAGAATGACCGCCGCGCCCACGACGACGGCCAGCGCGGTCAGGAGCATCGGACGGAAGCGCACCGCGCCCGCGTCGATCACGGCTTCCGAAAGAGGCATGCCTTCGCGCAGGCGTTGTTCGATGAAATCAACGAGGATGATGGAATTGCGCACCACGATGCCGGCCCCGGCCATGAAGCCAATCATCGACGTGGCGGTGAAGAAGGCGCCCATCGCGCCGTGCGCCGGCAGAATGCCGACGAGCGAGAAGGGAATTGCGACCATCACAATGAGCGGCGTGAGGAAGGAGCGGAACCAGCCCACCATCAGAATAAAGATGAGCACGAGGACGGCGGCGAAAGCCGTGCCGAGATCGCGGAAGACTTCGATGGTGATATGCCACTCACCATCCCATTTCATCGAAGGCGCGTCATCGGTGAACGGCTGGACGGCATTGTGGATTTTGAGCGCCGCGCCGGAACCACCAAACTCCCGTGTGTCGAGGGCGTGCAGCGCTTTGTTCATTTGCAGAATCGCATAGACCGGACTCTCTACCACGCCCGCCACGTCGCCGATCACGTAGGTCACGGGCATCAGGTTCTTGTGATAGATGCTCTTGCCCACGAAGGTCTGCTCGACTTTGACGAGTTCGCGCAGTGGCACAAGGGGAGCGGAGGGGTTGGCGGCAGAGCGGACGCGCAGCGCGAGCAGTTCTTCCGGGGTGGTGCGGCTGGCGCGCGGCAGTTGCAGGAAGATTTCGACGTCCTCCTTGTCCCGCGGGACGTGGAGCAAATCCACCGGCGCGCCGCCCACGGCCAGGCGCAGCGTCTCAGAAATCGTTTCGGCACTGATGCCGCTCAATGCAGCCTTTTCCTTATCAATTACGAATCGGGCCTTCGGCTGATCGGCCTCGATGTACCAGTCCGTGTCCACCACGCCGGGCGTACTCTTGAACACGCCGATGACTTTGTTCGCCAGCGCGAGGCGGCTCTCTTCGTTCGGTCCGTAGATCTCGGCGACGAGCGTTTGCAGGACCGGCGGACCGGGTGGCACTTCGGCAATGGCGACGCGCGCGCCGTATTTCGCCGCGATCTCGGTCACACGCGGACGGACGCGCTTGGCGATGTCGTGGCTCTGGGCTTTGCGCTCGGACTTGGAGACGAGGTTGACTTGCAGGTCGGCGATGTTGGCGCCCCGGCGCATGAAGTAATGACGCACCAGCCCGTTGAAGTTGAACGGCGCGGCGACGCCGGTGTAAATTTGATAGTCCGTCACTTCCGGTTCGGTGCGCACGACGGCGGCAATTTCCCGGGCGCATTGCGCGGTGCGTTCCAGCGCGCTGCCCTCCGGCATGTTCAGGATGATTTGAAACTCCGATTTGTTGTCGAACGGCAGCATCTTGACCTTGACCCAGCCGATTCCGACCAGTGCCATCGCGCCGAGCAACAGGGCGGTGATTCCGGCGAGAAACGCATAACGCCATTTCCGCGCGGCAATCATCGGCCCCATGACTCGGCGGTAAATGCGGGTGAAGAAATCTTCGTCGTGTTCAAAACGGGAGTGAGCCTCGCCCTCCGTCGCACCACTCGCCGCACCTTCCGTCAGGGCGGAATACTTCTTACCCCAGCGCAGGATGCGAATCGAAGCCCACGGCGTGACAATGAAGGCAATCGCCAACGAGAAGAACATCGCCGCGCCCGACCCAACGGGGATGGGTCGCATGTAGGGCCCCATGAGACCGCCCACGAAGCCCATGGGCAGCACCGCCGCGATCACCGCGAACGTCGCCAGGATGGTCGGATTGCCGACTTCGTTGACCGCTTCCACGGCGATGATGGACCAGTTGCGCCCCTTGTTTTGTGGCAGGTGAAAATGCCGCACGATGTTCTCGACCACCACGATGGCGTCATCGACGAGGATGCCGATGGAGAAAATCAGGGCGAAGAGCGTGATGCGGTTCAGCGTGTAGCCGTAGAGGTAGAAGACGAGCAGCGTCAGCGCCAGCGTGGACGGAATGGCAATGGCCACGATGCCCGACTCGCGCCAGCCCAGTGTCAGCAGAATCAGGAACGACACGCCGACGACCGCAATGCCCATGTGTAACAGCAGCTCATTCGATTTCTCCGCCGCCGTCTCGCCGTAGTTCCGCGTGATGGTGATCTCCACGTCGTTGGGAATGATCCGCCCCTTGAGCGCATTGACTTTCTTCAACACCTCGTGCGCCACGGAAATGGCGTTCGCGCCTGGCCGTTTGGCGATCGAGAGCGTCACGGCGGGTTGTTCGTCGGCCACCTCAGCCTTCGCGGCACCGCTGCCGGAAAAGACATATTGGGATGCTTCCTGTGGGCCATCTTTGATTTCGGCGACCTCGCGCAGATAGACGGGGCGGCCTTCAAACACCCCGACCACCACGTTGGCCACGTCCTGTGCCGTGGTGAGAAAGCCGCCGGTTTCAACGAGCGTCTCGCGATTGTTGCTGGTCAATTCCCCGGCGACGCTCTGGCGGTTGGCCTGGGTGAGCATGGGTCCGATTTCCGTCGCGCTCAGATGACGCGACGCGAGACGGACCGGATCGAGCAATACGCGCAGTTGCCGTTTCGCACCGCCGATGAGCGTCGTCTCGGCGACCAAAGGCACCTGCTTCACCGAGTCGTCCACCTGCGCCACCAGCCGGCGTAAGGCGAGATGGTCGTGGTGCGCGCTATGAAACGTCAGCGCGAGAATCGGCACGTCGTCGATGGACTTGGGCTTGATGAGCGGCGGGGAAACGCCGCGCGGGATGCGGTCGAAGTTCGATTGCAGCTTCTGGTTCAGCTTCACCAGGCTCTTCTCCATGTCTTCGCCGACCTTGAAGCGGACGATGGCCAGGCTTTCGCCGGGGCGCGACGTGGAGTAGATGTATTCCACGCCGGGAATTTCCCAGAGCAACTTCTCCATCGGTCGGGTGGCGCGCTCCTCGACTTCCTTCGCGCTGGAGCCCGGCATCGCCACCAGCACATCAATCATCGGCACCTTGATCTGCGGTTCCTCTTCGCGCGGGAGCAGGAAAATCGCCGCCGCGCCCAGCAGCACCGAGGTGATCACCACGAGCGGCGTGAGCTTGGAGTCGATGAAGGCCCGGGCGATGCGGCCGGCCAATCCCATCTCGGCCCTCGGAGCTTGCGGTTCCGAATTCACTTAACCTCCACGGGTTGGCCGTCGGTCAATTGGGAAGCGCCTTCAATCACCACGGAATCGCCCGCCTCGAGTCCGGAGAGTACTTCCATCACGTCGCCGGATCGCTTCCCCGTTTTCACGAGACGCAACTGCGCGTGTTGATTTTTCACCACGAACACGATTTCCAACTGACCGCGTTGCACGACCGCCGCCGCGGGCAAGCGCAATGAACTGCTTTCCCCGACCGGCACCAGCAGCCGCGCAAATTGCCCCGAGCTCAAGCCCGGCTGTTCCGCCAAATCCACCTTGATCTGGACCGTGCGGCTCACGGAGTCGGCGGAGGGCGCGATTTCACTGACCGTGCCGGTCAACTCTCCCGTCACACCGTCCACGCGCACGGCGAGGCGCGCATTGCGTTGCACCTGGGACGCGATGGCCTGGGGCACGTCGGCTTCGAGTTGCAGCACCGCCGGGTCTTCGATGGAGATCAAGGGCTTGCCCGGCGCGGCCAGATCGCCCACATCCACCCACTTCTTTGTCACCACGCCGTTGAACGGCGCGACCACTGCCACATAGCTCATCATCGCCCGGGCTTCCGTCACCGCGCCTTTGGCCACGCGTTGTCGCGCCTCGGCGGCATCCCGTTCAGCCCGCGTGACGGATTGCTGCTCGAACAAGGTGGAGGTGCGTTTCCAATCGCGCTCGGCTTGTTCGAGCGAAGCTTCGGCCTGCTCGAGGCGAGCGCCGATTTCCGGGGCATCGAGCAGTGCAACCAGTTCACCGGCTTGGACGCGCTGTCCCAAAACGACCGGGATCTTGGCAATGCGTCCGCTCAACTTCGCTTCAAGCTTGGCGTGCAGTTTGGCTCGCACCGTGCCGACGACTTCCTCTGTGATTTTCTGGGGCTTGCTCTCGATGGTTTGCACGCGAACCGTCGCGGTCGGGAGATTGGGCGCAGGGTCTTTGGAATGTTCCGGCTTCGGGCCGCAGCCGCTGGAGAATAACCCCACGCAGAGAAGTGCCACGAGCAGGGCTGGCAACCAACACTTGTAGCAGCCGACGTAAGGAGGCTCTAGCTGTGTTTCGCACCGGGGCGTTCGAGAAGTCAGCGCCTCCTCCCGTCGGTTGCTATCAGGTTTCGGGAAAATGTCTTTCATATCATTTGGCAGCCGGCGCGGGATCAAGTTGGGGCAGGGCGAGCGCTTTGCGCAGCGCGGCGACGGCGATGCGCTCGTCCGACTCCGCTTCGGCGCGACGAACCCGCGCGGACACGAGCGCGCTCTCGGAATCAATCAACTGCGTGGCGAGGGCCAGTCCTTGCTCAAAACGATTGCGCGTCAGGCTCGCGCTTTCCGCCGCCTGCTCCACGGTCTTGCTGCCAACCGCCAGACGTTCGGTCGCTGCGTTAAGATTGAGCCGGGCCTGCTCGACTTCAAAATCGAGCGCCAACCGGAGCTTGCGCTGCTCTTCGTGAGCAGATTCGAGATTCGCTTTTGCTTCCTGGACTTTGGAGCGCGTCAAAAAGCCATCCCATAAATCCCACTGCGCCAGCACCCCGACCGAGTAACTCCCGCCGTCACCGCCCGTCACCCAGCCGTAGTCGTAGTCCAGGCTGCCGAAGGCGCTGATGCGTGGTTGATAGCCGCTCTTTGAACCGCGGACTTGCGCGGCCGCGGCGCTTTCCCGTTGGCGGGCAGCGGCCAGTTCCGGATGCTGCGTGAAATTCCCGACATTCGGTGCGCTGACCACGGGGGCGGTGTCGGCCACGGTGAATTCGCCCTCCTCGATGCCCAGCAAGTTGCGCAGCGCGCGCACCGCCAGGGTGTTTGCGTTGCGGGCACGAACCAGATCTTCGTGTGCCTGCGCCAGGCGCACTTCAAGATCCAGCACGTCGGATTTCAACAAGGTGCCGCCATCCAGCCGTTTCTTCGCCACGACCAGGTTCGCTTCAAATGAGCGGGCGGCGGCTTCGGCGGCCTGGATGAACTGCCGCGTCTTGAGCACGGTATGGAACGCGCGCGTCACCTCGAAGCCCAGGGCGTTGCGAACCGAGGCGCTCTCGAGCTTCGCTGCCTCGGTGTTCGCCCGGGCCGCCTGGCGTTCTGCGGAATGCCGTCCGCCCGCGTAGAGGGGAACAGTGACCAAGCCCCGCGCATTGAAATTATCCACGTCGGGGACATCGTTGAAGTCGAGGGACGAGTTGTAGGACCGCTGGTTGAGGATGCTGCCGAAAGCTATCATCGGGTTGTCCGTGCGGTTGTAGCCGGACTGCAGTTGCAGTCGCGGCCAGTAGGTGGAGTTGGCTTGCGCCAGACCGGCCTGGGCGGCGGCGATGCGCTGGAGCGCGATGCGGGCATCCGGGTTGTGGGCGAGTGCGTGCTCCAGCGCGTGCTCCAGCGTCCAGGGTTCGGCGGCCTGGATGGACCTTGTTTCCACTGCCGCTGCCAGGAGCGCCAGGCACAGAGACACAATTTTCCACGATTTCATGTCAGATAATCTCTTACAGTCTATGAACGCATAGCGGGTTGCAGCTTACTCCGTCGACGCAGCGGTCACCACGGCATGGCGACCTCTTATCTCACGCAGCAGCGCCCGCCCTGCAGCGTCCTCGGCAGCCGGTTCAAAGCCCGATCCGCGAATCAATTCCTGCAGTGTCGCCGCTTCCTCAACGATAACCTTGGCGGGAAGCGAGTCGGCCTGTTGCAAAACCTCGGCGGCGGTCTCGAAATGCACGCATTTTTGCCGCACCATTTCGGGCAGGGCGAGGTAAAGATAAAAGTGCAACCACGTCCCGCTCCGGGTCAGCACGAATGAGCACGGGCGCATCGCGGAGTCGTTCGGGTCGCAGCCATCCTGGGTGACCATGAACGGCCCGCGCCCCTCGACGTGGTGGACGAGCTGGCACAAGTTCAGAACCTTGAAGTCCTGATAGCGGTTCGTGATGGCGTTCGCGGGCTTCATGGGCTCACGTGCAGCAGGTCGACTGGGCCTTGCCCACGCCGAACTTTTTCAAAATAATCTCCAACGGACAAAAGCGCGTCAGCGAGGACTGGAGGAGATTGAACCCGACGAAAGCGGTGAACCAAAGCCAGTTTGGGCTGTGCAGATGGGCGAGCAACAGGCTCACGAGAATAAACGTGCCGGCGAAAAGGCGGATGTAGCGTTCCAGTGTCATAAGCGGCGAATGAGGTTGATGGTTTAGCGATAACTGGTGGCGATGAGCGCCCCGACAGCCATGCCGTAGAGCGTGCTGAGCCACGGATTGCTCGTCAGTGGACAGCCGCCGGTCGGGCATCCGACCAGCTTGTACCAGCCGAAACCGAGCACTCCGCCTGCGACCGCACTGAGGATGATTCTTGTCAGCATACGAATTCAATTCCTGCCCACACTGAGACACGAGCCGCCGAAAGGTTACAAGGTGTTGGAACTTGCCAAAGGTGGCAGCCATTGGGAACGCATCACAAACCGTCGGCGCGCTTGTTGCCGGGCGCACCTTAGTTCATCCTGCGCGGAACAATGTCGGAGCATTTGACGGACAGCGAACTGGTGCGGCGCGCGAAGGCGGGAGAACTGGCGGCGTTCGAGACGCTGATTGGCCGCTACGAACGAAAAGTGTATTCCCTCGCGCGGCGCATCGTGCAGCAGGAGCAGGACGCGGAGGATGTGACGCAGCAGACCTTCCTCAGCGCGTTGGAGCATCTCGCCGGCTTCCGTGAGGAGGCGAGCTTTTCGACCTGGCTGCTGCGTGTCGCCGCCCACGCCGCGCTCAAGGTGATCCGGAAGCGCAAGGGACTGCCCACCGTTTCGCTGGACGCGAGCACCGAGCCGCAGGAGGGCTACGACACAGTCCCGCACCCGGAATATATCGCCGACTGGCGGGAATCGCCGGAACATCTGGTGGGTCGGAACGAAACCGCGCGGCTCATCGACGAGGCCTTGCAGGAACTGGACGACAAGCATCGGGTGATCTTTTTGTTGCGCGATGTGGAGGGCCTGTCGGTGAAGGAAACGGCGGAAGCGCTCGGCCTTTCGGAAGCGAACGTAAAGGTGCGCTTGTTGCGCGCCCGCCTGCAACTCCGGGAACGGTTGACCCAGAAGTTTGGTGACCCCTCCCGGCGCTTCGAGCCACATCGCCACCCCGAGGTAACTTAGGTTGTAACCCTTTCTCAAGTAATGGCTCAGTCTTCACACGGTTGATTATGAAATGCGAAGAATTGCTGGCGATGCTGAACGAATACGTGGACGGCGGAGTTGATCCCGGCGTGTGCGATCAATTCGAGAAACATCTCGCGGGTTGCAATCCGTGCCAGGTAGTGGTGGACAATATTCGCCAGACCATCACGCTCTACAGGGACGGCCAGCCGTATGAACTGCCGGTTCGGTTCCGTGACCAGCTGCACTCGGCCTTGCGCGCGAAATGGCGTGAGCAGCGCGCCATGAAGTGACCCTTCAACCCTAGTGCGACGAGTTGAAGGCAACGGCCGTCGCTCGTGGATGAGTATTTGCCGACGCGCCCAATAGGAACCATTAAGGGATCGGTTGGGACAGTAATTCTCCCGTTGACGCAGCTTGCGCGTGGTTCCAAAGATGCCGGGACGGAGCCGGCTGTGACGGACGCATCGCGCACTCGGCGGCCTTTAACCCTTACCCTTGAACGCACATGAACCTGGACACGCTCTACTCTGAACTCACGCTGAAGACCAAGAAGAAGCTCGTGCTGCTGGTCCTCGACGGTCTCGGTGATCTCGCCACGCCCGAACAAGGTTTCCTCACCCCTTTGGAGTCGGCCTTTACGCCCAACCTCGACAAGCTGGCGAAGCTGTCCGCCCAGGGGCGGATCACCCCGGTCGCGCCGGGCATCACGCCGGGCAGTGGTCCGGGGCACCTGGCGCTCTTCGGCTATGATCCGGTCGAGATCCAGGTTGGTCGCGGCGTCATTGAAGCGCTTGGTCTGGGCATCGAGCTGCACGCCGGCGATGTCGCAGCCCGGGCGAACTTCTGCACGCTGGACGGGAACGGGATCGTCACGGATCGCCGGGCGGGCCGCATTGAAACCGAGGTTTGCGAAGAGCTGTGCGCGCTGCTTTCCAACCGGATCACGAAGCTCGGCGACGTGCAGGTCATCATCAAGGCTGGCAAAGGCCATCGCTTTGTCGTGATCTTCCGCGGCAAAGGCATGGAAGGTCCGTTGACGGATGCGGATCCGCATCGGGAAGGGCAGCCCGTGCCCAAGGTTGAGCCCGTCAATGCCAAGTCAGCCAAAGCTCAAAAGGCGGCGGCGTTGATCGCGGAATTCTACCAGCTTGCGCTGCCGATCCTCAAGGATCGCCAGCCCGCCAATGGGTTTCTCATGCGCGGCATTGCCCACCAGCCGAAGCTCGAGCTGTTCGAGGAGCGCTACCAGCTCAGGCCCGCCTGCCTGGCGGTATATCCCATGTACAAGGGTCTCGCCCAGCTCGTCGGCATGAAGAAGATCGAAGGCGCGCAGACGATCTCCGATCAGTTCGAGACATATTTGAACGAGTACGACAACTACGACTTTTTCTTCATTCACTACAAGTACACGGACATGCACGGCGAGGACGGCAACTTCGACGCGAAGCGCAAATCCATCGAGGAGCTTGATCGCGCGCTGCCCTTGTTGCTGGAGAAGAAGCCGGATGTGCTCGCCATCACGGGCGATCATTCCACGCCGTGCAAGGTTCGGGGACACTCCTGGCATCCGCAACCCGTGCTGTTGCATTCGGAGTACAGCGGCTGCGACAAGCTGGAGCGCTTCACCGAAACCGGCGCCAACCTGGGTTCGCTCGGGGTGTTCGATGCAAAATTTTTGATCCGGCACATGCAGGCGAATGCGCTCATGTTCGACAAGTACGGCGCGTGAGTACGCGGCCTTTTTTTGATCAACGGAGTCTGGCGACCCGCTAAAAACTTTGCGAGCGACGTGACGCTTCAGTGAAGAAAGTGAAAAAAAGTTTGTCAGCGCTCAAGAATATCACTAATAGAAACTCCCGATGAACCATATTAGCGAAACGGAGGTGACGTGCAATGCCAGCTAAGAAGAAAGCTGCTAAGAAACCAGCAGCCAAAGCGAAGAAGAAGTAGTTAACGCTTCACCTCAACGCCGGGATGGCGAGCCTGACAAGATGTTTTCAGGTGGCCATCCCGGTGCTTTTTTATCCGCAGCCGTTTTCCTCCAATGCCCACGCTTGTTTTCGACATCGAAACCACCGCCCTGCCGCTTGAACAGTTTGATGCGACGCAGCAGGAGTATTTGCTGCGCGACGCGGCGAAGTTGCCGGATGAGGAGGCGCGCGCCGCCAAGCGCGAGGAGATCCAACGGTTCATGAGCTTGTGGCCGTTGACCTCGCAGGTCGTTTGCATCGGCATGGTCAATGCCGCCACCGATCGCGGCCAGGTGCTTTATCTGGCCGAGGATTTCGAAGAAACGGAGGGCGAGGGCGGTCCGGTGAAGTTCACTCCCTGCGTAGACGAGAGCGAATTGCTCGCCGCGTTTTGGGATACCGCCAAGCACTACGAGAACATTGTGACCTTCAACGGGCGCGGCTTCGATGTGCCGTTCCTTTACCTGCGTTCCGCCGCGTTAAACGTCCCCATCTCGCGCAAACACTGGCTGGGATACCGGTTTGCGACCGAGCCGCACTGCGATCTGGCCGAGCAGCTCTCGTTCTACGGGGTGAGCGGCCGCGATGGTGCCGCCCGACGATTCAACCTGGATTTTTACTGCAAGGCCTTCGGAATCGAATCACCCAAGAGTCAGGGCGTGACCGGCATGGACGTGGGCACGCTGCTGGCCGAAGGCCGCCACCGGGAGATCGCCGAGTACTGCCTGCGGGACGTGCAGGCGACCCTGCTGCTTTACCGGATGTGGAAGGATCGGCTGGGCGGCGTCAAGTAGGCCGTTATGACGTCAACGCCGCCCACGCTTGCCCGCGACGGTCCAGCACGCCCGGTGGACTGGCTGGTCTGCTTCGCAGTGAAAGAGGAGGCGGCGCATTTTTCGACGCTGGCGAATCCATTGGCAGCCAGCGTCGTGATCACTGGCATGGGCTCTCGAAATGCAACCGATGCAATTCAGGCCGCGCTGAGAGAGCGGCGGCCGCGAAGTGTCATCACCGCCGGTTTTGCGGGCGGACTCAACCCGGGGTTGCAGCGCGGAACCGTGGTGCACGACCCGGACAACGAACTCCGGATCGCGGAAGAACTAAAGCGGCTGGGGGCGGTGCCGGGCACGTTTCATTGTGCCCGGCGAATTGCGGTCACCGCGGCGGACAAAGCCGAACTGCGGCAGCAGACAGGTGCGGACGCCGTAGAGATGGAATCTTCGATTATTCGTGCCGCCTGCCGCGAGGCCGGCGTGCCGTCCGCAACCATCCGGGTCATCTCGGACGCGGCCGGGGACGATCTTCCGCTTGATTTCAATGCCTTGATGACCGCCGGTGACCGGATCGATTGGTGGAAGTTTGCGCGAACAATCGCCGGCAGACCATCGTTGATCGGCCGGCTGATGGAGTTTCAACGGCAGACCAGGAGTGCGGCCAAGGCGCTCGGCCGGGTGTTGCAAGCGGTGGTGCAGCGGCCGCCTGTGCGCTCGCGGCGCTAGGGTGTGCCGTAGTTCGGAACCACGGTGCCGGCCAGTGAGCGCAGCCACGTGCGGAGAATGAGAAACATTTTTTGGGGCTTGCTGAGGCGCGTCGGTTTGGGACCAAACACATCGAAGCGGTTGCTCTCCAGCTTGCGAAGCAGCCGCCAGTAGACCGCCCCCATCAACTCGGCCGCGAGCATTGAGCGGCGATCTTCCCGGGGCAGGAGTTCCCGGGCTTTTCGATAATGACCGCGAGCGATCCCGGCGATTTCCGACGCGAGGGCAAAATAGTCTTTTGAAAAGCGATGCTGGAGAATATCCGACTCGGAAACGCCGTGGCGGCGCATGGCGTCCAAAGGCAGGTAAATGCGGCCCCGCTCGGCATCCACCCGCACGTCCCGCAGAATGTTGGTCAACTGCAAGGCCAGTCCAAGATGCCGGGCATACTCACGACACGCCGGGTTCTGATAGCCGAAGATCTCGATGCTGAGCAGGCCGACCACCGAGGCGACCAGGTAGCAGTATTCCTCGAGCTGGGCGTGGCTCTCATAGCGTTTGATCGAAAGATCCATCTCCACGCCGCGAATCAACTCCTCGAACAGCTCCCGCGGAAGTTGATAGCGTTGAACAACCGGTTGCAGCTCACAATTCACTGGCAGCTCGGGGACTTGGCCGGCACACGTGCGCCGGATGTCTTCGCGCCAGCGGTTCAAATCAGCCTGACGTTCAGCCACCGGCCGGGCTTCCTCGTCCGCCACGTCGTCCACCTCCCGGCAGAAAGCGTACAAGGCCGACATGGCTTCACGGCGCTCGCGCGGCAGCAGCACGAAGGCGAGCGCGAGGTTGGAAGCGCTCTTGCGGGTGATCTGCTCGCTGGTGGAGACCTGCATGATTAAAGGCCGGAATGCGGTGCGGTGCCGGATTCCCGTTCCGGGGGCAGGCCGCCCGCCTCGGCCAGTGTGGGGTTGCGCGGCCGATGATCGCGCCGGCGCCGTTTCTTCCCGGGGCGCGCATCGTTGGCATTGGCGCCATTTGCCCGTTCATCCTGTTCTCGAAGATGCTCGTCTGAATTCTTAAGGATCTCGGGCCCTTTGCGCGATCGGGAGCGGTGTTTGCGGCCGCGTCGCGTGACACCGACCACCGTAAAGATGATCGCCGCCAAGCCCCCGGTAACGCCCGCGATCAACAGCAAATCCCAAAGCAACGGACTGATTTTCGGGGTGTCCACCGGCAGCACCTGCGCTAGCAATTGGGCGTTCACGGGGAATCGGCCTCCCGGTCTGGAGTTGCCGCGTCCGCTTCATCGCTTTCGGGGTCGGTCCGGATGTTCAATCGTTGCATGCGGTAGCGCAGCGCGTGGCGGCTGATTTTCAAAGTGTCCGCCGTGCGCCCCAGATTGTAACGCTGTTGTTCCAGTGTCCGCATGATGAGGTCCTTCTCGTAGCTCATCATCTGCTCATCCAGACTTTGACCCAGGGCGAGCGGTGTGGACTCCTCCCCTTTCTTGAGCCGGGTTTCCAGATAGAAATCCGGCAGACTGGAAGTTTGGATCTCGTTGGTCAGTTCGAGGATGACCGCGCGTTCGATGACGTTGCGAAGCTCCCGCACGTTGCCCGGCCAATGATGGTTCATCAGCTTGTGGCGCGCACCCGCCGAGATGCTTTTGATGCTTTTGCCCATGGACGTCGCAAACTGGCGGAGGAAGTGATCGGCCAGCAGGCGCACATCGCTGCCGCGTTCACGCAGCGGCGGCGGGTTGAACTGAAAGACATTCAGGCGGTGAAACAAGTCCTCGCGAAAACTCTTGGCTTCGATTTCGCGGATGATGTCCCGGTTGGTGGCGGCCAGGAGGCGCACGTCCACGCGCAATTCTTCATTGCCCCCCACGCGGGTGAACGAGCCGTCTTCGAGGAACCGCAGCAGTTTGGCCTGCAGCGGCCGGCTCATGTCCCCGATTTCGTCCAGAAAGATCGTGCCGCGATTGGCTTCCTCCACGCGGCCCATCTTTTGTTTGATGGCACCCGTGAACGAACCCTTTTCGTGGCCAAACAGCTCGCTCTCGAGTAGCTGTTCGGGAATTGCCGCGCAATTGATCCGCACATATTGATGCTGCCGGCGGTTGCTGAGGTTGTGCAACGCGCCGGCCACCAATTCTTTCCCCGTGCCGCTTTCGCCCAGGATCAAAACGGTGGCGTTCGTCGGTGCCACGGACTTGATCAACTGCCGCAGTTCGAGGATCTTGGAGCATTCACCAATCAGCTGTTCGAGGTCGTTGGGTTTTTCGGCGCGCGAACGAAGCGCAACGTTCTCCACGATCAACTTGTAGCGTTCGGCGCAGCGGGCCACCGCGTGCAGCAATTCCTCCGGGGCAAACGGCTTGGACAGATAGTCCATGGCGCCGGACTTGATCGCTTCGACGGCCAGCTTGGGAGTCGCGAAGGCGGTGATCATCAGGATCGGCGTCTCCGGCCAGCGCGCCTTGACCTGCTTGAGGAATTCGTAGCCCGTCATGCCACCCAGGCGGGCGTCGGTAATGACCATGAAGTAGTTGTTCTCAGCCAGCCGCTTGAGGCCTGCCTCCGCCGAGTCAACCGTTTGCACGGGATACCCTTCCTCCTGCAGCATCGTCTGGATGGACGTCCTGATGTTCTTCTCGTCGTCGACGATGAGGATGGATGGCAGCTCCCCGTGCATGATATTATTTCAGAACCGTTCTGGCGGGAAAACGTAGTATGAACCGGGCCCCCTGGCCAAGCTTGGATTCCGCCTTCACCGAGCCGCCGTAAAGTTCCATGTTGTTGCGGACAATTGCCAGCCCCAAACCAGTGCCCTTGGGCTTGGTCGTGTAGTACGCCTCGAAGATCTGCTCGAGCTTGTCGCCGGGGATGCCCGGCCCATTGTCGGCGATGGTGACAACGACCGTGTCGTCGGTGTCCTGGTGCGCTCTGACTTGAATCTGGCTGTTTTCACCGGTCGCTTCGCGGGCGTTCTTCAGCAAGTTCGTGAAGATCTCGCGCAAGTGGCCGCGCTGCATCAGCAAAGTCGGCAGGTGTGACTCGAAGTGGCGTTCGAGCTGCGATGCAAAGCCCGCGCCCGGTGGGAACACGCTGTCGATCGTCGTGTTCAGTTCCTCGATCACATTTAGTCTCTCGACTTTGCCTTCCGCCAGCTGCGCGTAACCCATCAATTCGGTGATGATGCGATCGGAACGCTCCACCTCTTCCCGAATGATATCCAGCTGCTGGGAGGCGACGGCGCTCTTGTCTTTCAACGAGCGTTGCAGCGACCAGGCGGTGTTGTTGATGATCGCCAGCGGGTTCTTGATCTGGTGCGCGATTTCGGCGGCCAGCCGGCCGGCGGTCTTCACCTGTTCGTTGCGCAAGGTGAACTCGCGGCCCTCGGTGTCGATGAGCCGCTGTCGTTCAAAAAGCACCTGCACGCCGTAGCAGCAAGCCGTGGTGAGCGCGAGCAGGATGAGTCTCGCCACGGCGTCGGTGGGTTCGTCCGCATCGAGCGTATTCAGCGCATTCAGCGCATCCAAAACATCCTGGTCCATGATCTTGCGGTTCGCGGCCTGTTCCCACATGACCAGCAAGCCAGCGCAGACGAAACTCAAGTTGGTCGCAATCTGCAGTAACCACTGCGGAATCATCAACGGAACACTCAGAGCGTTGCGGACCACGAGTGCCAGGAACACCCAGAATAGAGTGCTGTTGAAGCCTTCGGTCAGATAGGTGACGCAGGCCAGCAGAACATTATCGAGGATGCAGGTTGCCACGACGGTGAAGCGCAGGGCCTTGAGCGGTACGCGGCCGGCCCCAAGCACGACCCAAGCGCCGAGCAAACTGAAGCCAATGTAAGCGACAAAGTACGAATTGAGAACGATCCGCACGAATTGACTCGTCATCATCGGCACGGTGAGCACCACGAACCAATCCGCGTGGAATACGGCGAAGAAGAGAAACACCACCAGGATCAGCTTGACTGGCAGCACGACGTCGCGCTCGACTGCCAGAATACGCTGGATCTGGCGCGACGGCTCAATGGCGGGCATGACGAGCATCCTCGCCAGCTCGCTCCATGACTTGTTTGCATGATTCCCCATGACACAAGGACCAACCACTTCAAGGCATTGAGACGCTCACTGGAATAACTCGCCAATCCGGGTAACTATTTTTTCCACCGGCCAGAGCCGGCCGAGTCCTTCGTACCCGCAGCTGAGCATGCCGTCGTCGGGGCCAATAAACTCGGTTCCCCGCGACTTGAGAAGCTGCACGTTGTGCTGCGTTGCCGCATGTTGCCACATCTTGCCGTTCATGGCGGGAGCGATCAGCAGTCGGGCCTGCGGATTCAGGGCCAGCGCAATGCAGGTTAATGCGTCGTCAGCCAAACCATTTGCCAGCTTGGCAATCACGTTGGCGGTCGCCGGCGCGATCAACATGAGGTCGGCTTCGTCCGCCAGCCGGATGTGCGCGGGCTTCCAGCCTTCCTCCTCATCGTAAACATCGGTGACCACCGGTTGGCGCGACAACGTCTTGAACGGCAACGGGGTGATAAATCGCTGGGCATCCGTCGTCATCACCACATTGACCTGATACCCGGCCTTTTGAAGGAGGCTGGTCAGGTCTGCGGCTTTATGGGCCGCGATCGACCCCGTAACACCCAGCACGATCTTTTTGGAGCCACTCATACTTCGGTGAGGAAGCTAGTGCGCGGGGCCGGAAAAGACGATTGGATTTTCCAAGCGGGCCGAAGGGCCGCGGTTTCCCAGATTTTCGTCGCCACCCAACCTTGTGATTTCGAGAGAGTTGGAGATTCTCCGTTGTCGGAATGGCGAAGTTGTTTAATTGTTGGGCAGCGCTGACCCATAGTTAGACACACCCGGAATGGGGCGCTTGTGACCGGAACCGCTATTTGTATGTTGCGAACCGAATACACCTCATCGAGCCAAAGCGCCTCCAAGTGGCGGAAACGGCTGATTCTGAAGAAGGAAACCCGCCAGGGGCACATCTTGGTTTGTGTCGCTCTTTGGTCGGCGATCAGTTTCCTCCTGTTCAGCCGGTTTGTGCTGGCGACGGTGATCATTGATGGCGCGAGCATGGAGCCAACTTTTCGTACGGGTGATCGCTGTTTGCTGAACCGAATCGCCCCCCTTTTCGGATCGATCGGCCGTGGTGACATGGTGGTTCTGCGGGATCGCGGCGAGGATGATTACGCCATCAAGCGGATCGTTGGCCTGCCGGAAGATGAAGTGGATATTCGCGGCGGCCGGGTGTTCATAAATGGCGAACCGCTGGATGAGAGTTATCTGGCACCGCTCACCCATACATGGACGCCCAAGGGGGATGGCCATTACCGGTTGGGTGCCGACTCTTTCTTCGTGCTTGGTGATAACCGCGAGATCAGTGAAGATAGCCGCTACTATGGGCCGATTTCCTCGAAACGGCTGCTTGGCGTGGTAATAAACTAGTCCGGGCCCGCCCCGTTCCATCTCGTCGCTTCCTCCTCCGCCCTTCAAACTGGCGGCATTCCTGCGTGGCAACGGCTTCAACTTATTAGGGCAACTGCCGATAGGTTTAGCTGACGTCTTGGCCAGCCAAATATTCCACGGGTCTGCTGACAGGTTACCGACTTTGCGCGATGAAACGAATTCTGTTTGTTGACGACGAACCGCTCCTTCTGGAAGTGATCGGGGCACGTTTTGATACCCGGTCCTCGGCGTGGGAGATGGACTTTGCCGCGAATGGCGGAACGGCGCTCAATCAGATGTTCCGCAAACGCTATGATGTCATCGTCGCCGACATGCGCATGCCACAGATGGATGGCATCGAGTTGCTGACGCTGGTGATGCAACGACATCCCAACACGACCCGGATCATGCTTTCCGGACAGGCGGATCGCGACAACGCGTTGCGCTTGGTGGGCACCGCGCATCAATACATTTCCAAGCCCTGCAATTTGGACGATCTTGAAACGGCGATCGACCAGGCTCTGGAGCAACGGGAGATCCTGACGAATGAGTCCTTGAAGAAGCTTGTTTCCCAACTGCAATCGCTGCCCAGCATCCCCTCCCTTTACCTTGAACTCGTCGATGAATTGCAGCAGGACAGCCCGTCGCTCGAGCGGATGGCGGCGATTATTTCACGCGACCTCGGCATGTGCAGCAAGATGCTGCAGATCGTCAATTCAGCCTTCTTCGGGTTGCCCCGCAAGATCTCCAACCCCGAGGAGGCCGTGGGTTATCTTGGCATTGAAACCGTCAAGGCCTTGGTGCTTTACCTCCACATCTTCTCGCTTTACGAGCGAACCAAGGTCGCCGGTTTCTCCTTTGAACGACTCTGGAACCACTGCTGGTCAGTGGGTGTCATTGCGCGCAAAATCGCCCAATGGGAAGGATTGTCGAGCGTCGAGTCCGATCAGCTCTTTATCGCCGGGTTGCTCCACGATGTTGGCAAGCTGGTCCTCGTCACGGGCGTCCCTACCAGTTACCAATTGGTCATCGACCGGTTGGCTGAGCACGGGCTGCATGTGCATGAGGCGGAGTATTCGGTTTTTGGGGCCAGTCATTCAGAGGTGGGTGCCTACTTGCTCGGCCTCTGGGGATTGCCGCCGGCCATTTCTGAAGGCGTGGCCTGGCACCATTACCCCAGCGCGCACGACGCGGAGGGACTCAACCCCGCCAACGTCATTCACGCGGCCGATTGGATTGATCATCAGCTTTCCGCCGAGGACCGTCAGCTTTCATCCTCGTTGCTCGATGAGCCGCATTTCGAGCGGATCGGGCTTCTGGAAAAAGTGAAGGAATGGCTGGCCGCAGCCGCAAAGCAGACTGAGCCCGCTCCCGGCTGAGTGGTTTCCCCAGCTGCCTCAACATGACTGAACGCAACATTCTGGTGGTCAGCTTTGACGAACGGGAAGGCCGCGAGCTGGCCGTTCAGCTGGGTCAGGGCAACTCCTCCTGGAAGGCCCGGTTTGCGGCGGAACCGGCGACCGCCGAGCATCTGCTTCAAGCCAGCCCGTGGGATGCGGTCGTTGTGGACGGTGCTTTCCCGGGTATTACTCCGGAACACTTGTTTAAGGCGGCGGCCAGCTTGTGCCCGGCCGCGTTCCGGTTGGCGCTCTCGGGCCATTTCGAGCACGGGTCCACGATGCGAACAATGGGTTACGCCCACCAGAATCTGTGGAAGCCGTGTTCCCTGGTGGATCTCCGTTCCGCGTTGGCGCGCGCTTTCGCGTTGCGCGACACGTTGCGAAATGACCGCCTCAAGCTGTTGATCGCGCAGATCAATACGCTGCCCGTTCTCCCCCGACTCTATCTCGATTTCCTCGACGAGGTGCGCCAGCGAAGTCCGTCCACCGAAAGACTGGGCAACATCATCCGGCAGGACATCAGTCTCTGTTCGAAGATTCTTCAGCTTGTCAATTCGGCGTTCTTCGGGCTGCCCCACAATATCAACAGCCCCGACGAAGCACTGCTCTACCTCGGTCTGGAGAATGTCCGCGTGCTGGTGCTCTCGATTCAGGTTTTCAGCCTGTTTGATCAGTCAAAGGTGAAGCAGTTCTCGATGGAGGCGCTTTGGGATCACAGCTGGAAGGTGGGTGGCCTGGCTCGCAACATCGCTTCACTGGAGAAGCGGCCGACGGAGGAAATCGAAACCGCATTCACCGCCGGCCTGCTGCACGACTTGGGCAAGCTGATCCTCTTGAGCGGCGTTCCGCAGGCCTGGCAGGAAGCGTTGGAACTGGCTCGCTCCCGGCAAGTCCCGCTCTGGCAGGCCGAGCGCGAACGGCTCTTCGCGACTCATGCCGAAGCTGGCGCGGCGCTGCTCGCCATTTGGGGCATCGCCGATCCCATAGTGGAAGCGGTCGCCTTTCATCACGAACCGGAGTTGAGCGGCTCGAATTCGTTTTGTGCCCTCACCGCCGTCCACGCCGCCAACCTGCTGGTGAACGATGAAACCGCCCAAGCCTCAGCCCATCTGGCAGCACTGGGTTTGACGGAACGATTCGAGCGCTGGCGAAAGTTGGTGGCCGATTCAGGTCGCTGACGGCCGACGCCATTCCGTCTTCGGCGGCTCGGGCAACCCTTGCGCCCGCAATGCCGTACGGAAATGCACCTTGGCCACCTGTGCGAGCTTCTCCGCGCCTTGAGTCTCCACAAACTCTTTCGCCACCTTGTCGACTTGTGCTGAGGCGCCTTTCGGAAATTCCACGCCGAATTGCTTGCCCAGTTTGTCGAGCCGGGAGACGAACTCGTGGCGCGCTAAAATGGAGGCGGCCGCCACCGCCAGGTCTTCTTCCGCCTTGTGGCGTTGGATCAGCTCAATCTCCCGGCCCAACACCATTAGCGCACTCGCCACCGTCTTCTTATCGTAGGCGAATTGGTCACTGATCGCGCGCACCGGCGCGGGCTTCATCCGCTCGCGCTGGGCCATCAGGTTTTCGATCACGCGGGCGTGACCCCAGGCCAGGACCTTGTTGACGCTGCCCATTTTGGTGTAGAGCCGGTTGTAAGCCTCGTTGCCGACCGGCACCACGGACGTCACACAGCCCTTGGTTTCACGAATCAACTCCGCCAACTCGCCGATGCGTCTATCCGAAGAAATGTTTTTGGAGTCCTTGATGCCGGCGTCCTTCCAGGCTTGGACGATGTCGCCATTGACGTAAACGCCGGCGATGCAGAGCGGCCCGAAGAAATCGCCTTTGCCGCTTTCATCCACACCCAACCGGGGCAAGAGCAACTCCGGGTTGAGCACTGTTTCGTAGCCGATGCGCGCCTGACCCAGCACCTCGGGTTCGAGCATGAACTCGACGAACTCTTGTGTGCCTTTGCCTTGCACCACGAGCTTGCCACTTTCGTAGTAGACGACGTTGGTCTTCTCCTTGCGCGCCGCAAAGCCGGCATACTGCACATCGTAAAACTCCCAGCCCCGCTCCTTGAGCAACGCCCGGAGTTTGCGGCTCAGTTCGGCGTCGAGTTTGCAGGTGTAGGAAGTCAGCGCTTGCGGCATCGGCAGGCAGTTTAGTCGCAACCCCACGCTCAGGCAATCATCGGACCGAACTGGCTGCGAGCCTCAGCCGTTGATGCCGTGGCAAAGGGGCGCGTGGAAGAACGACGTGTTGGAGCCCTCCGCTCTCGTGGGGCGGGTCGGTGGTCGCACCACTTCCACCGGCCGGCGCACCCAACCGGTCAACCACTCGCGGCCGGTCAGCTTGGCGGTCGCCTCCAGCAACGCCGCGATCGGTGGCAGCCGGGGCTCCTGCTCCAGATGTTGCACGAACAACCCGCAGAACATGGTGTCCGGTTTGTGGTGTTGGCAGATCCATGAGCCGAGCCAGCGGGCGACGGTGCCGGGCAGCGCTTCGTGACACACGGTGGCCAGGATGACCACGTCCGATTGCGCCGCAACCTCCGCCGCCTCCCGCGAGTAACGCCGATCCGCCAGATGCTGGAAGTGACTCCACAACACCTGCACCTGTAGGTCCGCCTGGAAGGAAGCACCCAACTGATCGCAGACGATCGCGGACGCGGATTGCATCACCGGCGTGTCATAGAGCACGTGCATGATCAACTGCCCGGACTCCGGGTTTGCCAACAGCCGTGGCTCACTGACTCTGGCGGGGTTCATGGTGTTATCTCGCACCTTCAGCACGCAGCGGGCTACACCGTTTCTCACCAATTGCGTTCACCGCTTGTGCAACGCGCGTTGCTGCCTTCATAGCAAGCCTGAGCTGCCTCATTTCCCGCCTTGCGCCGCTCCGCACTCCAGCCACCATCGGGCGGTTGCATGAACTTTCCCGGCGCGATCTTCGAAACTGAGCTGGCTGTCCGTCCAGACGATCTCGATCTGTTTCAACACGTCCACAGCACGCGTTACCTCGACTACGTGCTGGCGGCGCGGTTCGACCAGATGAAGCGCTGCTACGGCATGGCGATGGAAGAGTTTCTCAAGCAAGGCCTCGGCTGGGTGGTCCGCCGGTCGTTCATCGAGTACAAGCGGCCGCTCAAGCTGGGCGAAAGCATGATCGTGCGCACGCGGATCGAGGACTTCTTCAAGGACGGCGTGAAGGTGTGGTTCGAGATCCTGCGGTTGCCCGAGCGAAAACTCAGTTGCCACGGATGGTGTGACTACACCCTGATCTCGCTGCCGGACGGGAGGGCGAAGAAGTTGCCGGAGAAGATCCGCGAGATGTATTCGATCCGGCAGGACGGACTAGACATTGAACCCAATGCTTGAAGCGACTGGTTGCTACGGACGAGCGACTTCCTACCCTGACTTCCCCGATCAGCCACGCTCCAATGGTGGGAGGGGTGTAGTGACTTCCAACATGTCAGCGATGTCCCTGGGGATTGGCACCGCCGCCATCGAGCCGTCGGGCTGCTTCGTCACACAAACCACCACCAGCTTGCCGCGGGCGACTTCCGGGATGCGATCGTCGGTCACTTTGCGGAAAATGATCTGGTGGGTGAGCGACTTTTCCTTCTTCTCGATCACCCGGAGATGGATCTCGACCTCGTCCTCAAAGCGCAGCGGCTTTGAATAATCACATGAAGCATGCACGCGGGGAAAACCCACGGGCGGCTCGTGCTGATCATGGATGACCGAAAACCCCAGCGAGCGATAGAACGCGTGCTCGACGGTTTCCATGTAACGAAAAAAGTTCGAGTAGTGGACGATCCCGGCCATGTCAGTTTCGGAGAACTCGACGCGGCGGCGGACGGTGAATTCGCTGGGCATGACGGCTCAGGCGTTGGCGGTTGCTTCGGAGGTCGGGTCAACCGACGGCGATGCAGCATCAGCCTGCCGCCCGGCGCGCCAAGATTCCGCGGCCTCTTCGTAGACCGCGACCATCCGTTCCGCCATCAACGCGATGCTGAACAT
Organism: bacterium; assembly: GCA_031362805.1. Taxonomy (GTDB): domain Bacteria; phylum Verrucomicrobiota; class Verrucomicrobiia; order Limisphaerales; family RI-55; genus RI-55. Next base: position 24,990 of record JANLTG010000097.1, on the reverse strand, counting down.
ATTGTGCGTGCTCTCGCGCACCCGCTCGCCGTATTCGCGGGCGCGATTGGGGTCGCGCAGGAACGGCATGATCGCATCCGCGAGCGCGACGGGATTTGCCTCCGCCAGAATTCCCGCGCCGATGGCTTCAAAAATTTCAGGGAAGGCGGCGGTCCTTGGTTGCACGGCAGGAATGCCTGCCGCCATGGCTTCGATCAGGTAGAGCCCGAACGATTCGCCGTACATGGCCGGCGTGCAAAACACGGTGAGCTGCCGGAAGAAGGCGAGTTTGTCCCCGCGCGACAGGTTGGGATAAAACTCGACGTCCTTCAGGCACTTCGCCTTGCGCAGCTTACTCTTGAGCTCCTCGACATACGGTTCGTCGCCGGGACCGCATCCGCCGCCCACGCGCAGTTTGAAATGCGGCACCTTGTCCCGGCGTTTCAGCTCGATGAACGTATCCACCAGCAGGCCCAGGCCCTTTTCCTCGCACATGCGCGCGAAGTAACCGAGCGAAGGCGGATGCGGCGCCACCGCGGCCTGCATGAACCCGTCGAGACTGATGCCGTTGTGAACGATCCGCAGGCGCTCCGGCCCCAGTTGGAGGTGGCGCATCATCTCGGCAGCGTAATACTGGCTGGGTGACACGAAGAGATCCACCTCCTGCGCGCGGTGCGCGAGGTGTTGCCAGCATTGCGCGCGGAACTGTTCGGGCAGCGAATTCACAAACCAATCTTCGCCCTGCAAAGTGACGATCACCGGGCAATCGAGTTCGAGCCGGATCTTCCGTACCATGCCCATCATGAGCGCATTCGAAAGGATGACCACGTCGGGTTGCTCATCCTGCGTCTTGAGAAAGGCGATCAGCTCATCCAATTCGCGCGATTGATGTCCCTGCTCGCCCTGCAACATCGACAGCGTCAGCTCACCAACGTCGGCCGGCCGGGTCTTGACCGCGCGCTTGGAAAGCAGTTTTAGCAGGCGCGGTGAACCAAGGAGGTTGTGCAGCCACTGGGGCGCCTTGCGAAACAGCTTGTACTTCTGGGCGAGGTAGACGTTGATGCCATTGTAAAAGGTCGGCGTGCCTTCGCTTTGATCCGGCTCGTCGAGCGTCATCGGCAGGTAGAGCGGCACCATGAGGACGTTGTGCTCGAGCTTGCGCAACGCGGCCACGAGGGCGTTGTCGCGAAAACAGCCGCCGCAAAACATGCCGCCGGCACCGGGAGTAATTTGGACGATGTTCACTAGCGGTGGTAACTATGAGCGCGTTCAGCCGCCGAAGGCAACCTTGCAGACCGCTCAGGCCGCTTGCGCGACGGCTTTCGTGATGGGCAGACCCACGGGCAGATCGTCCGGGAGTGGACAAAACTCGCTGATCGCCTGCCACAGGCGCGAGAAATCCTTGTTCACATCACCGCTGAGGCAATCAGTGATCTCGCCGGCTAGCTCCGGGTATTTCTCGACCACCTGCTTGAACGAGAACTGAGGCGAGTAAAACGCATAGACCAACTTGCGCATGTTCTCGATGCCCTCGCGCAACGACGTGGCGTAGCCGGTGAATCGTTCCGGTGAAAAATCCCGCGCCACAATGGCTTCATGCACCGCGTCGGCCGCCAGCACGCCGCTCTTGAGCGCCAGCATCAGCCCGCTGCTGAAAACTGGATCGAGAAAACAAAACGCATCGCCCACGAGCAACAACCCTTCGGAGCCACAATGCTTCGTGTGAAAGCTGTACTCGCTGGTGAGATAGTACTGACCGATCTGCCGGCCGGTGCTGAGGTGATCCTTGATCCAAAGATTCTCGCCGACCTCACGATCAAAAATGGCCTTCGGATCTTTCACCCCGTCGCGTGTGAGATATTTGCCCTCGGCCACCACGCCGACGCTCACCATGTCGTCGTGCTGCGGGATGTGCCAGAACCAGCCCTTCTCGGGCAGCATCGCCACCGTCGTCTGCCCCTCGTCGATGCCGGCTTCGCGTTTCGAGCCTTGGTAATAAGTCCAGACGGCGATCTTGTTCAGGTAGGGATCCTTTATCCGCCAGCCCTGACGCACGGCGGCAAAACTCTCTTTGCCGGTGCAATCGAGCGTGATCGGCGCGCGCACCTCGGTCTCGCGACCCGCCTTGTCCTTGATCCGCACGCCCGTCACACGGTCGCGGTCCTTCAACAGCGCGGTCACGGTCGTTTCCTCGCGCACCTCGGCTCCCCGGCTGCGCGCGTGATCAAGCAGCATCTGGTCGAACTCGGAGCGCAGGATCTGCCACGTCTGGGCCACGGTCTCGCGATCATACCGATTGAAGAAATAGAACGGCTGGCTGGCTCGGCCGTTGGGTTGCACGAATTGCACCGAGTACTTCTTCGTGAAGTGCGACTTCTTCATCCGCTCGACCAACCCAAGCCGGTCAAGGGCGGGAAAGGTGAACGGGATGAGCGACTCGCCGACATGGTAGCGCGGGAATTTCTCGCGCTCGAGGACGAGCACGTTGTGGCCCTGTTCGGCCAGCAGCGTGGCCGCCGAGCAGCCCGCCGGGCCGGCGCCAATGATCAGCACATCGCGGTCGAGATCGTTATTCATGATCGGATTCTAAATGAGGTTTCAACTTTGCAAAGGGATAGCCTTCGCCGGCGGCAGGATCTCTACAATTTCTGCCAAAGCCTGCTGCTGCGGATCGAAGAGCGTGTTCCGTCGGCCGAACAAAGGCGTTCGCCGATGGACGCGCAAGGCCTGCCCAATGAGATCGTCGGCCTGGAGCTTCAAGTAGGCCTTGGGCCGGCTCGTGTGAACCACGGCGCAGTCGGCGAGGATGTGCCCCAGCGGTTCGCGTTCGCCCAGGATCAACTGGCGGGCCGCGGGTTCGAAGAGGCTCAAGTTGATCTTGATCGCACCAAACTCGACGGGCGTGTCGTCGGCGTCCTTTTCCAGCACCACTTCGCGAAAATAGAAACCGTTCCGCTGATCGCGCCACAAGACATGCACATGGATCTTGCCGCCGTGAAATTTCTCGAGCGTCGGCGTCATGTCCCGTTGATGCACGAGCAGCGAGCGATACGGCTCCGGCATGTCCTCGCCGCCGATCTGCTCGATCACCGGCAACGGCAGGCCCGCCTGGGCGTAGAATTCGTCCAGCGGGTAAGCCCAGGGGAGGACGGTTGGCGGAACGATCTCGTTGGACGGGGGATGGCTCATTCAATCACGCATACCGGCCCGTCGCGTGTTCCGGTTTGAAGAACTCCTGCAGCAGGCGGTCGATCTGGAGCAAGCCGTCGCGCGTGACGCCGATGCGATCGCCGCCGTTGGTCAGGAAACCCCAGTCCTTCAGCGTTTGCAACGGCCGGGCAAATTGTGCTCGCGGATCGGTCCCGAACTTCTTCGTGAACTTCTCCGCGCTCACGCTGCCCAGCTTGAGTTGGAGCATGAACTCGCGGATGTAATGCTCCTCCGGCGTCGGCGAGAGCGCGCGATAGACCGGCAGTTTGCCCGCGTTCACCGCTTCGAGATACGGATCGAAGTCGTGGTGATTTTGGTAGTGCATCCCGTTCAAGTGACCAAAGCTCGCCACCCCGACCGACATGATGTCCGCGCCCGAGAACAAGCCTTCGCGATAGATGAACTTCACCTTGGCCGGGTCCTTCACCACGGTGGTCGCACTGGTGACGGTGTAGCCGATCTTCTCGAATTCACCGAACGCGTAATCCACCCAGCGGCGTTTCGTGTCCCAATCAGCCACGGGTGCCACGAGTTTGCCCTCGGCCTTCATCTGCTGAAAGATGCCCGTGTTGTAAGGGACTTCCATCTGGTAGATCGTCACGGAGTCAGGCTGGAGCGCGACGGCTTTGGCGACGGCTTCCTTCCACTTGTCCTCGGTCTCCTCGACCATGCCGGCGATGAGATCGATGTTGATCTGGGGGAAACCAATTGGGCGTGCGAACTCATAGGCGCGGGCGACTTCCTTGGAGCGATGCGCGCGGCCGTTGATCTCCAGGATGTGATCGTCGAAGTGCTCGATGCCCAGGCTGAGCCGTGTCACGCCGAGATCACGAATCGCCTGCAACTTGTGATCGGTGAGTGTGCCGGGCTCGGCCTCGAAGGTGACTTCCTCCGCCTCGTCCCACGGCAGCAAGGCCTTCATGCCGTCGGTGAGAAACTTCAGTTGATCGGGCGAGAGATAGCTCGGAGTGCCGCCGCCGAAATAGACGAACTTTGGTTTGCGCCCGCCGATGAAGGGCTTGCCGGCATACACCGCGAACTCTTTCAACACGGCGTCGAGGTAGCTGCGAATGGCGTTGGCGTCCTTGTCCGTATAAACGCGGAAGTAGCAGAAGTGACAGCGCTTCCGGCAAAATGGAATGTGCGTGTAAAGCCCGAGCGGCACGCCGGGTCGCGGCGCGCGTTCGAGCGCTTGGTGGAATTCTTCCACGGCGTCCTTCTTCCAGAAGGCAAACGGCGGATAGTTCGCGACGAAGTAGTTGCCGGCCGTGGTCTCGTTTTGAAAGACGGGCTTCGCGGCAATTGAGGGCGGCAGAGTGGTCGTGGTCGTCATCGCATCAGTTCAAGTTGAGCTTTCCAACCGGGCTTCGGGCGGTTCGAATATCAAACGCCGCGGCGCGCGTTTGATGAATTCCACGGCGGACCGGCAGGTCCGCCCTACCATGACTTGGTCATTTCGATCCGAACGCATACAAATTTCCATCATCGCTTCCCACAATCACCATGCCATTCGCAACCGCGGGCGAGCTTTGCACCGGCTGCCCGATCTCGTAGGACCACAGCTCCGCGCCGTCGGCGAGATTCAGTAAATACAACCGGCCGTCATCCGAACCGATCACCACCTTGCCATCGCAGACCACCGGCGAGCTGTCCACGCGGCCGCGCGTCGGGATCGCCCAGATCACTTCGCCCGTTTTCTTGTTGAGGCAATGAACGCGCTTGTCGCGTCCACCGAGAATTACTTTATCCGCCGTGACGGCGGGCGAGGAGAAGTAGGGGAAGTTTCGGTCGCGATAGCTCCAGACCTTCTCGCCCTTCTCAATGTCCACGCACCAAACCTCGTTGTCGTAGTGGCCGAAGAACGCCAGGTTCCCGTCGAGCGCGACCGAGCCCATGATGTAAGCGCCGGCCTCCACCTCTTTCAGCTTCTCGCCCTTTTCCAAGCCGACGACGTGCAGGATCGCATCGCAACCGCCAAACACCGTCTTGCCCTTGGCCACGGCCGGCGAGCCGTTGATGTAATTGCCGGTCTCGTAAGCCCAGTTGGTCTTGCCCGTCGCGGGATCGAGCGCGTAGAGGAAGAAGTCATGGCTGCCCACGAGGATCGATTGCGGCTTGCCGTCCGGACCGGCGATCCAGTTGGGGCCGCCAACGATCTTGTCGCCCGTCGCGAACACCCAATTCGTTTTGCCCGTGACGACATCGAGGGAATAGAGCTTGCCCAGCAGATCGCCAACGAAGACCTGGCCACCGAGCACCAATGGCGTCGATTCAATCGCGTCTTCCGTCGCGAACTCCCAGCGCTTCTCGCCCGACTTGAGGTCCACCGCGTAAAACTTCTTGTCGTAGGAACCAACGAAGACGGTGCCGTTCGAGATCACGGGTGAGCCCTTGATGGCGTCGCCGGTTCTAAAGGTCCACTTGGAAACGAGGTTGGTGCCGAGCGAACCGCTCGCCACGCCGGTGAGACCTGGATTGCCCCGGGCCATCGGCCAGTCTCCGGCGGGCGCAGCCGCGGCGAAAGTCAAAAAAGCCGCCAGCAAAAGCAGCGGCCACCCGAGGCTTCGGGCGGGCGTTAAGGCGGCGGCAATCAGTGCATTCATGGATGGTCAGGCGGTGCCTTGCGCGAACGGTGCGGAGTATCCGGCAGGACCGCCGGGTTGGCAAATGATTATTACCTACACGTAGTAATTGGACGCGGCACGGCTAGCATCCACTCTCGCCATTCCCAGCTTCCCGCCTGCCTGATCCTCAGTCATCCTCCCCGCATGTCCGAAGAAATCTTTGATGTCGTCAACGACCGCGACGAGGTGATCGGTCGGGAGCGCCGGAGCGAGGTGCATCGACTCGGCCTCAAGCACCGCGCGGTGCATGTGCTGGTGTTCAACGCGCGCGGCGAGCTGTTTCTCCAAAAACGCTCCCTGCTCAAGGACAATCACCCCGGCGTCTGGGATTCCTCGTCGTCCGGCCACCTCGACTCTGGTGAGGACTACGACGCCTGCGCCGTTCGCGAACTAGGCGAGGAAATCGGCCTGTTCATCGAGCAAGCGCCGACCCGGCTCTTCAAGGTCGATGCCTGCCACGAGACCGGGCAGGAATTCGTCTGGGTTTACCGCTGTGAAGCCGAAGGACCGTTCACCCTGCATCCCGAGGAGATCGACGAAGGCGGTTGGGTTGCGCCGGCCGCACTGGGAGAGTGGCTGGAACAAAAGCCCCACGAGTTCGCACCGGCCTTTGTGTTGATCTGGCGGCTCCTACTCGAACGCAACCATCTGAATCGGTCTCCCTGATCCGCCGGGAATACAGCCTCGGTGGTTCGCCTCCCTTCAAATATGACTCCGCGCTCCAAGCGTTCGCTGCTCTTCCTCGTTGGTGGAGTCATCCTGATCCCTTGCCTGTTCCTGCTGCGGCCGCGGCTCCAACACTCCGTCATGCTCCGCACCGCGCTGGCGGAATCGTCCGTCTCGGCCGAGTTGATCGAGGAACTGATCGCCACCGACCCCGCGCCGCTCGCGGTCATCGAGCGCTTCTATCGCACGGGCCAGATTCCGCATCGCCTCGCTGCCTTGCGGGCGATCAGCCGCAGTTCGCTTTTGGCGCAAGTTGAGGGAACGCCCGACTGGTTGCGTGACGCCGCGCTCGACGTGGATTTCCAAGTGCGTGAACAAGCGCTGGGCATTCTCAGCACGCTCCGCCCGCTCGAAGCGGCGCGCTTGATCCGCGCATCGCTGCTGGATGTCGATCCCGAGTTGAAACACATTGCCATTCGGGCCGCGGTCGCCGTGGGTGCCACGAACTTAATCGCCGATGTCGCCGGCCTGCTGGCTCACGAGAGCCTCAATGTCCGCATCGCCGCCGCCACTGCGTTGCGGCAATGGACCGGGCAGGATTTCGGGGTGCGGCGCGCCCAGCTCGGCGCCGAATACAACGACCTCAGCAGCGTGCAGAAAGAGGTGGACCCGGCCGCGCTGGCAAAGGTCGAAGCCGGTCTCGCGGACTGGCAGGCGTGGTGGCGTCAGAACCAGTCAGTTTGGACGAACCTCGCGGCTCCCGAGTCGGCGAACCCCGTCGAGGCTCTGCGCCCCGCGCCGGAGTTCGCCCTGCCTGATTTGGCGGGCAAGACCGTTCGGCTGTCGGAACTTCGCGGTCGGCCGGTTCTGGTGAACTTCTGGGCCACGTGGTGTACCGCGTGTTGGTCGGAGTTGCCCGAACTGGTGAAACTTCAGGAGCGCTACGGCGACGACCTGGTGATTCTCGGCATCTCCCTCGATGGTCTGCCCGATCAACACGAACTCGAGCACGGTCACAAGGCAAACGACCATGCCGAAGGCGACAACCACGATCACGCCCATGGCGAGCAGGCCAAACCGGCGCACGCGGGAACGCCACGCGAAGAGTTGGTGAAACTGGTCGGTGGGTTCGCCAAGCAGAAGGGCTTGAACTACCGCATCCTGCTCGACCCGGAAGGCGTGAGCAGTCTCGTCTATCAAGGCAACGAACTGCCGGTGAATGTGCTGATCGATGGCGAGGGCAAATTGCGACGACGCTTCGTCGGCCCACGCTCGCCCGCGGCGTTCGACGCCATGATCGCGGAGTTGGTCAAGCCGCCGCAGTGAACCGATGTTGGGCATCGGTCCCAACCCCCGTAAGCACGGTCGTCTTGGTGCGATTGATCGTCGCGTTCCCCCTCACCCCGGCCCTCTCCTTTGGGGCGAGGGGGATTGCCAAAATCAGCCGCCGTTCCAAGTGGGGATCATCAAATCTCGAGAGCGCCCGCCAGCTTTTCCCTCTCCTCGGGGAGAGGGTTAGCGTGCGGAGAAACGGCGCTCGCGGATGTCCAAGCCACCGACCGCCGGTCTTGAAATCAAACCGCCGAGCCAACCGCCTTGTCATCGGAAACTCGGCGTGCATACTCGCGGCCTTTCGACCCATGAGCAAAATCCGAATCGGCATTGTCGGCTGCGGCGGCATCACCCTCCAGAACCACGTTCCCGGCGTCGCGCTGTGTCGCGACCTCGCGGAGATCACCGCGCTGGCGGACATCTCCGAGGCCAGTCTCCAGAAGGTCGCCGGCCTCACCGGCGCGAAGACCACTTCGACCAACTACCGCGACATCGTCTCGCGCGACGACGTGGACGCCATCGTCATCGCCACGGCGACGGACACGCACATGGAAGTCGCGCGCGCGGCCATCGAACACGGCAAACATGTCCTGTGCGAGAAGCCGCTCGCGTTGAATCACGCCGAGGCGCGGGCGATCGCGCAACTGGCCGACGCGAAGAAGGTCGTTCACATGACGGCCTTCACCTACCAGTTCGTGCCGGGCATGCGTTACCTGATGCACCTGGTGAAGGCCGGCGCCATAGGCACGCCGTATCATCTGCGAAGCTGCCGGTTGCAGGACTGGGGCTCGCGCAACCTCGGCTGGCGCCAGATCAAGAAACACGCCGGCACGGGCGAACTCGGCGACATGCTCTCGCACCGGCTCAACTTCGCGCATGAACTTTACGGCGACATGCGGCGGCTCGTCGCCGGGTTGAAGCAGTTCATTCCCACGCGCGGCGGCGTGCCGTCGGACCTCGATGACTGGTCGGCGTTGATGGTCGAGTTCGCGACCGGCGCGACCGGCATGATGGAAAGCTCGAAGCTCGCGACCGGCCGCAACGAAAGTTGGCGCAGCCAGGATTACCTGGAGATCAACGGCAGCGACGGCTCGTTCGTGTTCTTCACCGAGCGCTGGAACCAGTTGCAGGTCGGCAAGCCGAACGGGCCCGGCCTCGAGACGATCACGATCCCGGAGGATTTCTGGACCTGGCCCGGCTCGCCGCGCAACCCGCACGAGGGCGATCCGCTGGTGAACTTCCGCTACGACCAGATGTTCGAGTTCCTCGACGCCATCCGCGCCGGCCGGCCGGCCTACCCGTCGCTGCATCACGGCGCGAAAGTCCAGGCCGTCATCGACGCCGCCGTGCTCTCTGCCGGGGAGAGGCGGTGGGTGGAGGTGAAGTATTGACCCAGCCTTTTAGCCCCTGGGGTCGCTATTCAATCATTGGCAATTTCATTCATGTTTCATCTCCTCGTTAAGTACGACGGTTGGGCAGAATCGCACGATTCGATTCCACTCGCTCGCGTGTTGGAGTTCACGGGAGATATGCTCATTGAGCGGTTTAAGCCTCAAGGAGCCCTGGATGTTAAAGCTTTGACAGAACATCCCGTTCTGTTTGTTTCCGAGATAAATGGGACAGGGGATCAGCGCGCCCGCGTTGGCACCATCAGTCGTGTGCGTGTTTCTTCTGGTCGCGATGTAGTTATTGACTACGTTATCGACCCAGAAATTCCTGCAATTTCAAACTCAATTCTCCAGCGTCTCGCCGATGATCTGGACATTGATCCATTCGAATTCAGTCGAAGCCACTGGTCCATCAAAGAAGTGGATCTATTCAGAGTGTTGTTGCGAGCACATGCAGCCGTTTTTCCGTCCCCCAAAGTTTTCAAGCTGCAAGAACTCGCGGCAGCCTCGGACAATCTGGTTTCAGTGATGATGCCCTTCGACCCGGAGTTCGATGTGGTGTATGAGACGCTTCAAGGCGTCGCCAAGGAACTGGAGTTCGAATGCTTGCGTGCGGACGACATCTGGGAGCACGACGCCGTTATTCAAGACATAGTGTCGCTAATTAAAAGCTCTCGCTTCGTAATCTGTGACTGCACTGGCCGAAATCCGAATGTGTTTTACGAAGCCGGGATCGCGCACACGCTTGGTCGCGATGTCATTCTCTTGGCCCAAAATGAAACTGATGTGCCGTTTGATTTACGCCATCTCCGATACGTTGAGTACGCTAAGACAGCGAAGGGCCGCAAGCAGTTGGCTGAACGAGTCACCAAGCGGATTAAAGGCCTTCTGGCCTAATGCTGGCACCCATCAGCGCCGACTACCGGTCCGCAATTGAATTTATGAAAACAGCAGTCATCACCGGGGCCGGTTCTGGCGTGGGCCAGGCCGTGGCCGTCAAATTCTTCAACGAAGGCTGGAACGTCGCGCTCATCGGCCGGCGCGCGGACGCCCTCCAGGACACCTTTTCCAAGTGCGGCGGCGATGCGCAGCGCGTGTTGCTCTGCCCCGGCGACGTCGGCCTGCTCGCGGATGTCCAGCGCATCGCCCAGACCGTGTTCGCGAAGTTCGCGACGGTCGATTGCCTCGTGAACTCCGCCGGCACGAACATCCCGAAGCGCAAGCTCGAGGTGCTCTCCGCCGAGGATTATCACCGCGTCATCGACGCCAACCTGCACGGCAGCTTCTACACCGTGCAGGCGTTCCTGCCCGCGATGCGCAAGCAGAAGGAAGGCACGATCGTCAACATCGTGTCCGACGCCGGCAAGCAGGCGAACCCGAAGGCGGGCGCGGCCTACATCTGCTCGAAGTTCGCGCAGAACGGGCTCACGCAGGCGATCAACCTTGAGGAATGGGAGCACGGCATCCGCGCGTGCTCGATCTTCCCCGGCGACATCAACACGCCGCTGCTCGACCGCCGGCCCGTGCCGCCGCCGCCCGAAGCGCGCACGCGCATGCTCCAACCCGCGGACGTCGCCGCGTGCGTGTGGCTGGTCGCGAGCCTGCCGAAGTTTGTCGGCATCGAGGAAATGCTCGTCCGCCCGCTCGGCAATAAGACGAGTTGAAGTGCTCACGGGGTAACCGCTGTGAACTGGCGGTCACCTTGGTGGACAGTCGGTGCGCCGGTCCCCTCACCCTCACCCTCTCCCCAAGGAGAGGGAACAGCCGGCGAACGCTCTCGATATTGGGTGAGCTCCAGTTGAAACGGCGGCTGCCGTGCGCGATCTCCCTCTCCCAAGGGAGAGGGCCGGGGTGAGGGGGAAGGCGAGCTTCTTCAAGCAAACCGGGCCATGATCTGGTTGCTCGCTTCAATCCCAGCAAGGTCATTTCTGGCAGGCCGTTTCTTCTGGCGCTGATTGCCGGCTTCCCTCCCGGCACGCGGTTCGTTAACGTCGCCTGCATGTCATCCCGATCACATCCCTTCGCACTTTGCGTCGTGCTGGCGTTCACCGCGCTCGACGGCTTCGCCCAAACCAAATCCAGCCAACACTCGCGGCCGTTAAGCGAGGCTTCGCCGTCCAAAGCCGGCATGTCGGCCGAACGGTTGGCGCGAATCGGCACCGCGCTCGAGACGGCCATCAAGGAAGATCGCATCCCTGGTGCGGTCGCCCTCGTGGCGCGCAACGGCAAGATCGTTTACCACCAGGCGTTCGGAATGGCGGACAACGCAACCGGCCGCGCGCTCAAGAAGGACGACATCTTCCGCATCGCGTCGCAGACCAAGGCGATCACCGCTACGGCCGTGATGATCTTGTGGGAGGAAGGCCGCTTTCAACTCGATGATCCGATCTCAAATTGGATTCCCGAGTTCAAGGACGCCGGCGTCTTGAAGACGTTCAACGAAGCCGACGTGACCTGGACCACCGAACCGGCCAGCAAGCCGATCACCATCCGGCATTTGATCACCCACACGTCCGGGATCGGCTACGGCGTGATCGATGGCGACGAGCGCTTCAAGAAAATCTACGCCAAGGCGGGCATCACGGACGCGTTCACCACCGAGCTGGTGACCATCGGCGAGAGCGTGAAGAAGCTGGCCAAACTGCCATTGCACCATCAGCCCGGTGAGAAGTTCACCTACAGCGAAGGGCTGGATGTGCTGGGCTATTTCATCGAGATCGTTTCCGGCAAACCTTTCGATGTCTTCCTGCGCGATCACCTCTTCGCGCCGCTCGGAATGAACGACACGGGTTTCTATCTGCCCGCCGAAAAGGCCAGCCGGCTCGTCACGGTTCAGAAGCCCGAAGGCGGCAAGTGGGTGCGTTACCCGGTGACGTTCTATGATCCGGAGTATCCGATCAAAGGCGCGAAGAGCTTCTTCTCGGGCGGCGCGGGTCTGTGCATTACGGCGAAGGATTACGCGACCTTCCTCCAGATGTATCTCAACGGCGGCGAGCTGAACGGCGTCCGCATCCTGAGCCGCACGACGATCGACACGATGATGCGGAATCAGACCGGTGAGCTGTTTGGCAGCGGCAACTCGCACTACGGCCTCGCGTTCGGTGTCGTAACCGAGAAAGGCGTGGCTCGCGGTGGTCAAGGCAGCGCCGGCACGTTTGATTGGGGCGGCTACTTCAACACGCAATACTTCGCGGATCCGAAAGAGAACATTGTCGGCATCCTGATGAAACAGACGCAGGGCGGCAACGACGACACAGGCTGGAAGTTCCGGCAACTCGTCGGCGCAGCGGTAGATAATTGAGCGAGGTGGGGAACCGGAAAACCGCCACCGCCCAAAGCGGGGTGTCCCACAAAGCGGTAGCTTCACTGCGTTCCGCGACCGCACTCCAAGCCCTGGCGGACCTCGCAGCGCCCCGCTGGTCGCGATAGCGTCTTGGACTGCGGTAGCCCTCTACCGCTTTTTCTCCGAGGGGGTGATGAGGCTGAGAACCAAGTTTTACTCGTCGTCGACTTGACGCCCATTCCCAAAGCGCCAGAGGGTGGCGCACTCCAAACCCCGGCGGACTTCCAAGCGACCGCGCCCGATCTCCCGAGTCCGGGCTCGTCTTTTTTAGGGCATGCCATAAACTCTCGCCATGCCCTCCGACGTCACGCATTTGCTGAACGCGATTGAACATGGCGATGCCGACGCCGCGGCGCAGTTGTTGCCGCTGGTTTACGAGGAGTTGCGCAAACTCGCCGCCGCCAAGATGGCGAAGGAACAGCCGGGCCAGACACTCCAGGCGACGGCGCTAGTGCATGAGGCCTGGATCCGGCTCGCCGGTGGGCAGCAGCAACGCTGGGACAGCCGGCGGCATTTCTTCGCGGCGGCGGCCGAGGCGATGCGGCGGATCCTCGTTGAGAAGGCGCGGCGCCGGCAGCGCGCCCGGCATGGCGGCGGACTGGAGCGCGTGGATGTGGACGAAGTCGAGATCGCCTCCGGTGTGCGCCAGGATCAGCTCATCGCCCTGGACGACGCCCTCGCAAAGCTTGAACAGGAAGACCCGCAAAAAGCTGAAGTCGTAAAGCTCCGTTACTTCGTTGGCATGTCGAACGAGCAAACGGCGGAAACGCTCGGTCTCTCCGAGGCCACCATCGAGCGCCATTGGTCCTTCGCGAAGGCCTGGCTCTTCAAAGAAATCCAGCAGGCGCGTTAGGCCCGAGGCCTTCGAAGCGACCACGAATGCACACAAAGGGATCTAGCGCGGCTTGAGCCGCAACCAAATGAATGGCCGCAAGAGAACACAAAGAGCACAGAGAAAACTTTCCTGTTTGCGTTCTGTGCGTTCTTTTGCGGCTAAACAATCTTGTCGGAAATGCGTGATTCTTCGCCATTGTAGTAGGAATCGGAACCGATGATGAACTCTGTTGGGTTGCATTGCGGAAGCGAACCCCGGTCGTCATTCGTGTGGATTCGTGTCCCTTCGTGGTTAAGAATTTTCGTCGCACGTGAGGGGAATGCCCGGGAAACGGCGCATAGATGAGTAGAAGCACATCCATCCCTGACTTATGAGCCAAGCCAATCAGACGATCGAGACCCTGTTCGCCGCCGCCAAGACCCTTCCTGCGGGCGCAACCCGCAACGCCTATCTTGACCGGGCCTGCGCCGGCAACGAAGCGCTGCGCCGCGAGGTCGAGCTGATGCTCAGCGCCGCCACCGCCGCCGATGGGTACTTTGCCGAAAAGCCCGTCGGCTTGACGGATTTCGACAAGACCGTGGTGGACTCAAAGGTTTCCGCCCCGCGTCCACTCACGGAAGGCCCCGGCACCCAGCTCGGAAACTACAAGCTGCTCGAAAAGATCGGCGAAGGCGGCTTTGGCGTCGTTTACCTGGCCGACCAGCGTGAGCCGGTCAAACGGCGGGTCGCGCTGAAAATCATCAAGCTGGGCATGGACACCGAGCAGGTCGTTGCGCGGTTCGAGGCCGAACGCCAGGCGCTGGCCATGATGGAGCATCCGAACATCGCCAGAGTGTTCGATGCCGGCAAGACCGAGACCGGCCGGCCGTTCTTCGTCATGGAACTTGTCCGCGGCATTCCCATCACCAAGTTCTGTGACGAGGGCAACCTGTCCACCGGCGAGCGGCTTGAGTTGTTCATGACTACCTGCCAGGCGATCCAGCATGCGCACCAGAAGGGCATCATCCATCGCGACATCAAGCCGTCGAACGTGCTCGTCACGATGCACGACGACAAACCGGTGGTGAAAGTCATCGACTTTGGCATCGCCAAGGCGACGCAATCGGATCTCACGGACACGCCTGCCTTCACCCAGTTCCAGCAATTCATCGGCACCCCGGCCTACATGAGCCCGGAACAGGCGGGCATGAGCGGCCTGGACATCGACACGCGCTCGGACATCTACAGCCTCGGGGTGTTGCTCTACGAACTGCTCACCGGCGGGACGCCGATTGACGTGCGCGAATTGACGACTGGCGGTTACGAGGAAATGCGGCGACGCATCAAGGAAGTGGAGGCGCCCAGACCCTCGACGCGGATCAGTTCGCTGAACGACGCCGACCTCACCACGATGGCCCGGCAGCGAAAGAGCGATCCGCAGCGGTTGAAGCGGCAGCTCCGCGGCGATCTCGACCGGGTGATCCTCAAGTCGCTGGAGAAGGATCGGACGCGTCGCTACGAAACCGCCACCGCGTTCGCCGATGACATCCGGCGGTATCTGAACAACGAACCGGTGACTGCGGTGCCGCCGACGGTGATGTACCTGTTCAGCAAATATGCGAGCCGGCACAAGACATCCCTGGCGATGGCGGCGAGCATTGCGATCATTCTTGTGGTGAGCGCGACCTACAGCGCGGCGCAGGCGGTGCGGGCCGGCCGGGCAGCCGAAGCTGCACAGGAGGCGGAGAAACTGAAGTCCATCGCCCTCGGTTCCGCCGAACAGGAGCGCGATCGCGCCACGCAGATGGCTACGAAGCTCGACGCGGCCAACAACCAGTCCAAAACCGCCGCCACCCGCGCACAGTTCACCACCGGCAATCATTTCCTCGAAGCCAACCAGCTCCCGAAAGGCATCGCCCATCTCGCCCGTTCGCTGCGCACCGATCCGACCTACTGGCCGGCGGCCACCAAGCTGATCAGCACGCTGACCGACCGGGGCTTCGCCCTCGACGACCTGCCGCCCATCATCCACGACCAGCCGATCTACGATCACGTTGTCGATCTGACCACGGGTCTGCTCGCGACGCGGGGCCAGAACTTCGACTTGCGCGTCTGGAATGCCTGGAAGGCGGAGAAGTTGATGGACATCCCCGCCACCGGCAGCCGCACGATGCCGAGCCTCAGCCCCGACGGGCGACGGGTGTTGTTCGTGGATACGAACGGCGTGGCGCTGGTGTTCGAGCCTTTCACCAACCCACGCACGCCGCTGGCCGCGTTGAAAGCGGCCGCGCCGATTGTGCACACCGTTCTCAGCCCGGCACCGAGTCAGGGATTGAAAGCCGCCACGCGTCTGGCCAACGGAACGGTCCAGCTCTGGAACGCCGAGACCGGGGCCGCCATCAGCCAACCGATGAGCGGTTCGTCCACCAACGGCGGCTTCCTTTCTTTCACCAAGGACGGCCAATGGCTCGTGGGTTCCTTCGCCAACGGCCAGGTCGGGGTCTGGCCCGTGCCCCCGCAGACCGGCGCGGCGCGGATGCTCGCGATCCCGCAGAACAGTCTCCTCACCTTGACGCCCGATTCGAAGACACTCGTCGAGCGGGCGTCTGACAGCGTGACCATCCGTTTCTGGGATCTGGCCGCAGGGACGGCGCGGGGAGAACTGATCAAGCTTAGCGAACCTCTGTCCCGCGTGCCGGGCGAACCGGGAACCGTGCCCGCCGGCACCAGCCACGGACACGAGTTCGAGTTCAGCGACGATGGCCGGCGCATGGTGGCGGTGTCCCATGGCACGTTCCAACCGTATGCGAATCGCATCCTTCATCCCAAGATGGAGATCCACCTCTTCGACACCTCCACCGGCAAACTCCTGCGCACCACGTCGGAGACCAACGTCACGCACCACAGCGAGAACCTTGTCGCGAACTTGGGCGCCATGGTCATCAACACCAACCGCCTGATCCTCCGCAGCCTGTCCACGGGCGCGACCCTGATGGACCGGACTTGGCCAAGCGACGCGATCAAGACCTTGAAGTTCTCGCCGGCGGGTGATCGCATTCTGGTGGCACTGACGGATCGCCGGTTGATCATGTTGGATGCACGCACGGGAGATTCCCTCACGCACGCAGGCGATCCGGCCCACATCAGCAACACGGCGGGCGGCTCGGGTCGGGCACCGGGTCAGACGTATTTCATGCGCAGCGGACCGCGAGTCAGCAGTCTGGAATTCAGCCCGGAGGGGGATGTGTTCCTGGTCCATGGCGATGATGGCAGTCTGCAACTGTGGGACGCCTTCGAGGGCGTGCCGCTCGCCGAACCCGCCCCCGATCGCGGAGGTCGGGTGGTTTTCTCCACAGACGGTCGTTGGCTGCTAGCGCAGCGCGATGGCACAGGAGAGGGCGCCACGCGACTCGATTCCGGTTCCATCCAGGTCATGGGACGTGATCTCTCCGCCGCGCGCCATCGCACCCTGGCGTATGATGGCTGGAGGCCCGTATTGCACTTCAGTGCCGACGGCCGCTATGGCTTGGTCGGCTCGGGCGGTCTTGTGGTGTTCAATCCGGCCACGGGTGAAGCGATCCGACGGATCGACAGGGCCGAAACCGGGAACATCAGAGTGGTTCAGGGCATCACCTGGCTCATCAGTGAGGCTTGGTTCAGCCCCAGCGGAAATCAAATCGTGGCGATCTGCAACACGGACACCGAATCCGTCGTCAAGGTCTTCGAGACCGCAACCGGCAAGACTCTGCATACATTGCCGACGCAAAAAATGTCACAACCATTCCGCGTCCGATTCGCGGGCGAGAATCGCGTGGTCGTCGGCAGTTGGGTTTACCAGGAAGGAATGATGCCGCTGAGACTCTGGGATCTGGCTTCGGAGCGCGTGATCGCAGAAGCGAAACCAGCCGAAGAACCCTACATATTTGACGTCAGCCCGGATGGCCGTCGTGTCGCCTCGTGCGGCGCCGGCATCGCCCTGCTTGACGCGGCCGATCTCAAACCGATTGGCCCGGTCCTCCATCATCGCGGCGCGGACGTCGGCTTGTATTCCATCGCCTTCAGCCCGGACAGCCGCCGACTGGTCACCGGTTCGATGGATGGCACGATCCGCGTGTGGAAGGCGGAGACCGGGGAACTGGAGGCCGAGTTCGAGCATGGCGATTGGCCGCGCTGGGTGGGCGTCAGTCCGGACAGCCAACGGGTGGTCGCCACCGGCCGGGCTCGGTATGACGTGCCCAGCGCGGCGAACGTGTGGGAGTTCACCGGGGGAACAACGCGGCGGGTGATTTCCTCGCTGATCCAGCCGAGCACCATCGTGCACGCGATGTTCAGCGCCGACAGCCGATTCCTTATGGCCGGTGACCGCAGCGGCCTGGCCCAGCTCTGGGATCTCGACACGTCCCTGCCGATTATGAACCCGCTCTTTGTGGACGGCGGCGGCGGCATCAGCCGCGTCGGGATCAACCCGCAGATGACCCGGGTATTCGCGTTGGCTTTTGCTGGCCAGCAACTCCATCACCGTCCGCTCCCGCCGCGGAACGTCATCGTGCCGGACTGGGTTCCGCAGCTCGCCGAAGCGGTCGCCGGCCAGCGCATCAACGATCGCGGCGCGCTCGAAGCCCTGACCGAAAAGGATCTGCGCGAAGTGAAGTCGCTGATCGCGCAGCTCCCCCAGGTGGATGGCGACAATTTCTACGCCCAGTGGGCGCGCTGGTTCTTCGCCGATCGCGCCAACCGCGTCGTCGCGCCGCTCTCCACGTTTGCCGTGGCGGACGAAGTCAACGAACTCCTGGCGAACGGTTCTCTGGCCAGCCTGCGCCGGGCGCATCACATCAGCCCGACCGACGCCCGAGTGTTCGCCGCACTCGCACGGGAGACGGCGGCGCGCGAGGAGTTCCGGACCGGAGGTGGCACCGATCCCGAATCGCTGTCCTCCGCGGAATGGTTTGCCAGCGAAGCCGTGAAACGCGCGCCCGGTTTGGCCGAAGCGCATTGGTCGCAAGCCGAAGTCCTCCTTCGTCTCGGCAAGCCCGAAGCGGCCCGCGCTGCATTGACCCAGGCGATCCGGCTCCAGGCCGACAACCCCAACGTGCTGGCCATCCAGTCGGACCTGGCGCGCCGTGACGGCCGGACCAATGAGGCGCACGATCTCATGGCCCGCGCCCTCAACGCCCCCGCCTCGAAGCCAACCTCCGCGTTCCTGGAACTCGCCCGCGTCGCCAGCCAGCCGGACTTCTTTGCCGAGGCCGCCCTCCGCAATCGGACGGAACGTCGCCTCGCCGGACGGCCGTTGAATCTGCCGGTCCAGTTCATCGATCTGACGCCGTGGTACACGGGACCCGTGGGCGGCGACCAAACCAACTCGGCAAAAGCAGCTGCCGGATTCGCCGCACCGTTGCTCGACTTTGGAGGTACTCCGTTCGATCTCCGCGGAGTGGTGGCCTTCAGCACACTGGTCACCAGCAGCGGCAAGCACAAGGCGGTGCTCGGCATTCCCATCGGCCAGCGCAGCGCGCGACTGCACTTTCACGCGGGCGGTGCGGACGGTGGCCTTCGTTTGCGGGTTCACTATGCCGACAATCAGATCCTCGATTTTTCGCTGCGCATCGCCCGCGAGGACAGCGTAATCTCCTGGGACAATCCCCGGCCCGAAGTGACGGTTCAGACCATCGATCTACTTGCCGAACCGAACGCGGAACCCAGGGTTTCCGCGATCACCGTCCAGACCGGACGGGACCCCGTTATCACCGGGCAGACCCAGCCGGCCTACCTGCGGATTACTGTCGGTCAACCGCTGGAGTTGAACTTTGAGGTGAAGACCCCAGGGTCATGGGCCTACCAATGGAGCGTCAACAATCAGCCCATTGCCGGCGCCACGAATGCGGCGTTCCGCATCGCGAGCACCACCGCGAAAGACCTCGCCAGTTATCGCGTTGAAGTCCGTAGCACCCTCGTCGATCCCGCCTGCAAGCCCGTTCGCAGCGTGCCCGTATGGGCCGTTGATGCCGCGGATCCGGTTATTCACGGGGCGCTGAAGGAAGAACTCTTCTTCGAAGTCCCGGGCAGTACGGTGGAAGATCTGCTGAAGTCACCCAAGTTTCCCAACCGCCCCGATGACGTCGCGAATGTGACCTCGCTGGAAGCCCCGATGGGAACACTCGACAACTTCGGTCGCCGTCTGTCCGGCTGGCTGGTGCCCAAGGAGTCCGCCAGTTATGTCTTCTACATCTGCTCCGACGACGCGAGCCGGCTCTCCCTCAGTCCGGACGAAACGTCCACGAAATTGGCAGAGATCGCGAAATTGACCGGCTACAAGGAAGCGACGCGAAGCTGGGAAAAATTGGACCCGGAATCCATTTCGAAACCCGTCCGGCTGGAAACCGGCAAACGCTACTTCATCGAGGTCCTGCACAAGGAAGGCGCGGTCGGCGACCACGTGAGTGTCGCCTGGCGCAAGGCCGGTGAGCCCGCGCCAAAGAACGGCGACGAACCAATCGGGGCCGAGTTCCTCCAGCGCCCGGCGGAATAGGGAGAGCACCGAGCGAACCCGACATTCGCGACAGCGTCTTGGAATGCGCTCACCCCAGAATCTGCCGCACGACGTTGCCCTCCACATCGGTGAGCCGGAAGTCCCGGCCACCGTGGCGATAGGTCAGGTGCTCGTGGTCGATTCCCATCAGGTGCAAGATCGTGGCGTGCAGGTCGTGGATATGGACCTTGTCCGCGGCGGCGTAGTACCCGTAATCGTCGCTGGACCCAAAGCTGAAGCCCGGCTTCACGCCGCCACCGGCCAGCCACCACGTGAACGCGTGCGGATTGTGATCGCGTCCATCACTTCCCTGGGCGGTGGGCGTCCGGCCAAATTCGCCGCCCCAGATCACCAGCGTCTCGTCGAGGAGGCCGCGTGATTTCAGATCCTTCAGCAGTCCAGCGATCGGCTTGTCCACTTCTGCGGCGAGCTTGGTGTGCTCCTTTTCGAGGTTGCTGTGTGAATCCCAGTAGCCGTGGGTGCATTGCACGAACCGGACGCCGGCTTCGGAGAACCGCCGCGCCAGCAGGCACTGCCGCCCATAGCTGTCCGTGGGACCGGCATCGATGCCATACAGATCACGGGTGGCCTGACTCTCGCGGTTGAGATCCATGACTTCCGGCGCTTCCAACTGCATGCGAAAGGCGAGCTCGAAGGATTCGATCCGCGCCTCGAGCTCGGGCTCGGCGCCGGTCTGCTCAAGTTGCAGACGGTTGATCTGTTGTAGGAGATCCAGCTCGCGGCGCTGTTCGTCCTTTCCGAGCTGTTCGTTGTGGAGGTTGGGGATGCCGGCACCTTTGCCCTTGGCCGCCGGATTCGCGATCCGCGTGGCCTGATGAATGGCCGGGAGAAACGCCGCGCCGAAGTTCTGCACCCCGCCGTGACCCATCGTCGGGTTCATGGTGATGAAACTGGGAAGACCCTGATTCTCGGTGCCGAGCCCGTAACTGACCCACGCGCCCATGCTCGGTCGCACAAATGTGTCTGAGCCGGTGTGAATCTTCAGCAGCGCTCCACCGTGGGCTTCGTTCGAACCGTGGATCGACTTGATGACGCAGAGCTCATCCACACAGCGGGCCACTTCAGGGAACAGGCTGCTGACCCACTGGCCCGACTGTCCGTGCTGGCGGAATTCCCATGGGCTCGCGAGCAGGTTCCCCGTCTGCGAGAACTGCACGCGCGGTTTGGCAAAGGGCAACGGCTTGCCCGTGTCGCGCTTCAGCAGCGGCTTGTAATCGAACGTGTCAATGGACGACGGGCCGCCGTGCATGAACAGGAAGATCACCCGCTTGGCGGTGGCTCGGAAATGAGGCGCGTGCGGCGCCAACGAGCTCGGCGGCCGGCCGGCCTCGACGGCGCCCGCGCTCAGCATTCCTCGCAAGGCCAGCGCGCCGAAACCCATCCCGCACGTCGCCAGCAGCTGGCGGCGATTCAAGGGCTGGCGCAGGCGATGGTTGCAGAGGTGATTCATGAGTCAGTTGACGTAAACAAACTCGTTCGCGGCGAGCAACACGCGGCAGAGGCGTTCCCAGTCTGCCGTTTTCGGCTCCGGGGCGCTGGCGTCGGTGGCCGGTTTCAGCTCCCGGAGCAACAACTCGGTTTCCGGTGGGCGGGCGGGTCGACCCAGCAGCCGGAGGTACAACTCATGCAGGCGCGCGTTCGAATCCTTTGCGGGACTCTTTACCAGGTTGTGCGCCAGGTCGCGCGCTGCTGCGAGCGCGAGGCTGCTGTTCAACATGAACAACGCCTGGCTGGGCACGATCGTGGCCGCGCGGTTTTGATGATGCACCGCCGGGTCGGCGGCATCGAACGTCGCGAACATCTCATAGCCATTCGCGCGCACCACCGGCAGATAAATGGCGCGCGTCGGCTTTTCAAAACTGGCGCCGTCGTCGCGGTAATACTCCTGGTTCTTTTCCAAATCGCCGAGCGAGTGGGCCGCGGGTTGATGCAGCTTGCCGGACACGAAGAGCAAGGAGTCGCGGATGGGCTCCGCCTCCAGCCGGCGGCGGTTCTGGCGCCAGAGCTGGAGATTGTCGGGATCGCGCGTGGCGTTGGCCAGTTCGGTCTGACTGCTGCGCCGGTAAGCGTCGGAGAACATGATCGTCCGGTGCAGCGCTTTCACGGACCAGCCACTCGCGGTGAACTCGCGGGCCAGCCAGTCCAGCAACTCAGGATGCGTCGGCAGTTCTCCACGCAGGCCGAAATTCGACGGCGACCGCACCAACCCGGAACCAAAGTGCCCCTGCCAGATCCGGTTCACCATGACCCGCGCCGTCAGCGGATGCCGGGCATCCGTCAGCCACGCCGCGAGTTCCGAACGGCCACTGTTCGTGCCGTTGACAACGGGCGTGGGCAGACAGCCGTCAAACAACCGCATGATGCCCCGGGGCGTCGCCTCCGGCTTTGGCGTCAGATGATTGCCGCGGAGATGGACCGGGACATCCATCGGTCTGCCTTCCGTCACCGTCATCGCCTTTGGCAGCAGAGGGCCGGCTGACTCCAGCTTTTTCAATTGTTCCTTCAGGGACTTCAGGCGTTCTTCACGTTTGTCCGCCGCCGTATCGGCATCCAGCGCGGCGATTTCCGCTTTCTTGTCGCGCACTTCCTGGTCGTGGGCCGCGATGATCGCCGGATTGTCCGGCAGATTCAGCACGGTCTCGACCCAGCGCGAGACGTGGTTGGTGTTGGCCATGGTCCGGGTGCTCCGAAGAATTCCCGCCAGCGCGAAGTAGTCCGCCTGCGACACCGGATCAAATTTGTGATCGTGGCAACGCGCGCAGCTCACCGTGAGTCCGAGGAACGTCTTGGTGATCACGTCGATCTGTTCGTCCACGACATCGATCAGCAGCTTATCCTTGTCCTGTTCGGCCAGCATCTTGGGCCCGAGCGCGAGGAAGCCGGTCGCGATCAATTGATCGAGGTCCGCCTCGGCATTGCCGGTGGCCGGCAGCAGATCGCCCGCAACCTGCTCACGGAGAAAGCGGTCATAGGGCTTGTCCTGGTTGAACGAGCGGATGACGTAGTCGCGATACCGCCAGGCGTTCGGATGGGCCATGTTTTCGTCCGCGCCGTTCGAGTCCGCGTAACGGGCCAGGTCCAGCCACATCCGCCCCCAGCGTTCGCCGTAGGCCGGCGACGCCAGCAAGCGATCAATCAACCTGGCATACGCGTCCGCCGCCGGGTCGTTGACGAACTCCGTGATTTCCTCCGGCGTTGGCGGCAGGCCCGTCAAGTCGTAGCTCGCCCGACGAATCAATGTGTAGGCGTCGGCCGGGCCGTTGGCTTGCAAGCCCTGTTTCGCGAGCTGGGTTCCAATCAGCGAATCAATGGGTGATGCGCCCGGCGTCAGCGATGCGCTCGCTGACGCCAGCGGTTGAAACGCCCAATGTGAGCTTGCGGATTTTTCGCTGCCAGCCGCTTGGAAGGGAAAGACCGAAAGCAGCGCGACCAGCGAACCGGCGAGCAGCCACCGCTGCGATCGCGGCCACCGCAACAGTTGATTGAGTGTGTGACGGATCATTGCGGGCAAACTCGGGCACTTAACCGTAGCCACCGGCGATCTTCAAGCAGAGGAGCATCTCGATGAAGCATCGCGCCATCACGCAAAGGCCCCGCGCCTGCCGGACCTACTTCCCGACGTACTTCAGCCGGTAAACTTTGTTGCCGGTGTCGTCGCTGAACAGGATCGAGCCGTCGGGCGCCTGCGTGCAGTCGGTCGGACGCCCCAAACTCTCGGTGCCGCCTTTGAGGAAGCTCACCACCTTCAGCTCGCCGTACGGATGGCCGTCTTCAAACATGATCCGCGAAAGGGAATAGCCCACTTTCTTCGTGGCGTTCCAGCCGCCCTTTTGCGCCACGAACACATCGCCGTGCGCATGGGGAATCTTGTCACCCGTGTAAAACATCAGCGAGTTGGCGGAGCAATGGGCGGGCATGAGCCATTCCGGGATGGTCGACTTGCTCGCGTATTCCACCAGCTTCGGGTTGTCCAGGAAGTTGAGGTTCGGCTGGTTCTTCCCGACGAGCCATGGGTGACCGTAGAAGCCGCCCTCGACGTAGTGATTGAGTTCCGCCGCCGGATTGTGATCGGTGATGGGTTGGCCGGCCTTCTTGTCCGCCTCGAGTTTGGTGGCGAACAGGTCGATGTCATGATCCACACCCCAGATCTCGTCCGTGCCCGGACGGATGACGAGCTTCTCGGAGTTGCGCAGGCCGGAGGCGAACAGCTTCTTGTCGGAGCCATCGAGAGCGAATGACCAGATCTTCTTCCGCTCGGAGGCTTCGATCGGTTCATCCGTGGCGTTTGATTGATCGCCGACATGCGTGTAGATCCGGCCCTTGTGGATGAGCAACGCGCGCCACATGTGGCCGCCGCGCGAACCGGTCGGCAACTGCGCTTCACCCAGCACTTCGATATCCTCGTCGGCCTTGCCGTCACCGTTCGTGTCGCGCGCCTTGGCGATGGAATTCAACTGCGCATACCACAACGAGCCGTCGTGCCACTGAATCCCTTGCGGAATGTTCTTCGGATCCTTGCCCTCGATGAAGGTCGTCTGCTTCTCAAAGGTGCCATCGCCATCGACATCCGTGCAGGCGTAGATCTTGCCCTCCTTGGGCACGCTGACGAACAGCGTTCCGTTGGGGCCGACGGCGAGGAAGCGCGGCGCCGAAAGCGTATCGACGGCGACGGACAGCTGGTAGCCGTCCCGCACCCAGACACCTTCGGGAACTGCGGCGGCCGGCGAGAGCACAGGGGCCGCGCACAGATACGCGAGCAGCGCGGCGGAAATCTTACGAGACAAAGGGTTGGTCTTCATGGCGAATGGAATTGATGGGTTGAACACGGGCTTGGTGAGAGAATGGATTCCTCGCCGCCGGGAGGCAACGCCAAACAGCTTGGCCCGAACCTGACCGACCGCTTGCGAAAAGTCCGCGCCGGCCTCGGCCTGCGCGCGAGCGGCTTGGACTGATACGTATTCCGGAGTTACTCACCAGCAAGGGAAGCGGCCCCCCAAGGCCGCTCCGCCCGAGCTGGTGAATAACTCCGCCGCCGGCCAGACTGCCGCCGGCCCGATTCCGGCCACCCAGGCGACACGGCTCTT
>JANLTG010000062.1:0-1539 GCA_031362805.1 bacterium | reverse complement strand
AACGGATCGGTGGTGACGGCGAAGATCGCGGGGATCGAATCCACCGCGAAGATCAGATCGGATATCTCCACCAGCAGGAGCACCACAAACAACGGCGTGGCCATCAGGATGCCGTTTTCCCGCACGAAAAACTTGTCGCCCCGATAGTCCGGTGTCACGGGCATGAGCTTCTTGAACCACCGGACCACGGGATTGCGCTCGGGATGAATCTCTTCCTCGCGCTTCACGATCATCTTGATGCCCGTCAGGATCAGGAACCCGCCGAAAATGTAGATGATCCAGGAGAACTTCGTGATGAGCGCCGCGCCCAGAACGATCATGATGGCCCGCATGATCAGCGCGCCGAGGATGCCCCAGAACAGCACCTTGTGCTGAAACAGCGGCGGCACGGCGAAATACGAGAAGAGCAACGCGAATACAAACACGTTGTCCACACTGAGCGATTTCTCGATGAGATAGCCGGTGAAGAACTCCAGCGCCTTCGTCGATCCGGCGTAGTGCCAGATCCCGGCGTTGAAAACCAACGCCAGCGCGACCCAGATGCCCGTCCAGACAAACGATTCCTTCAGCGACACGACATGCGCCTTGCGATGAAACACGCCGAGGTCCAGCGCGAGCATCGCGAGGACGAACACATTGAAGCCGACCCAGAGCCAGATTGATTCAGTCATAGTATTGTTAACCGGGCACAGGTTAGCAGCCATGCCCAATGCCACTAGTCGGAAGTTCAGAAGTGTTCGTTAGCTTAATCCGAAGTGTTGGCAGAGGGTCGGTTCGCCGGCGATTCGGCCCCGCAGCCAAAAACCTTGCCGCGTTGCATCGCTCGCAGATACTCCGTGCGAAGGCGACCGTCGGCGAACGGGGGAAAGACTTCCGGGCCAGGGCGGCCGGCCAGCAAACACAGGGGTTGTTTGGAGCGGGGCCTGGGATCAATCAAGCCAAAGCAAGAAAATGAAAAAACTTATCTGGATGGAAATGATGCTCATCGGCGCCTCGATTCTGATCTTCAGAAGTGTGTGGAATTTCCTCGATTCAAAGGCCTGGGCTTCGAGTGGAGTTGGACTAACGGTGCTCCTGGTTGCCGGCGTTCTTTTGGCGGCCTTCGCCTTGCATCACATCCAGAAGCCGTCCGAAGAAAAGGGAGACAAACGGAAAGTTGGTTAAGCCCATGAACCAGCAGTTTCGCCACACTGCTGAAGGATTTCAACGCGGTCCTGACGCCGGCCACGCGGCTGGATTACACCGAAGATCCCGGTGCGATCGGAGGACTCAGTTGAAGCGTCAACGGTCTTCGGAGCGACACAACCGCTGCGCCAGGCCTGCCGTTCATTGTCCTCGCACGAGGCTGAGCAGTTGCGCGGGGTTGACGCTGCGCGCTTTGGCTTGGATGTCGCCGGCGTAACGCTCGTGCAGTGACTTCGCCTCGCCGACGAGCGAGGAGAACAGTTCGCGCATCTGCAACGCCGAGAGCGTGCGGCCGCCAGCGTAATAGCGCTGCGCCATTTTGCCTAGCGCCCAGGTGCTGGCGAAGGTCAGCGC
>JANLTG010000061.1:0-14028 GCA_031362805.1 bacterium | reverse complement strand
GGGGCGGGCGGTGGTGGGCCTCGCCCGCCTGGGGCCCCCGTTTTTTCCACTTGCTTGTTCCTTTCCCCGCTGGGGTTTTATCCCCCCCCGCGTGGGGGGGGGGGGGGGGGGCGGCGGGTCAGCACCCCCCCCTTCCGGTTGACGTTGCAGGCCAGTGAAGTCCTGCTGGAACTGGGCGGGGACCGCGAGCGGAAGAATCGTTTCGGTCGTAACCCGGTGGAGAACCTGAGCAACGTCATAATGAACAAGCGCCCTCCGTTTGGCCTGCCCGAGTATCTGGATCCCATCAAGAACGTGACCGACGTGCTCGGCCAGTAGCCGCCGGAAGGGCGACATTCCTGTCGCCCAGTCGCGTGCGGCGGTCGTCAGTCCGCCGAGAAGCTGCCGGTTTGGGCTTGAGTTCGGTTGTGTGCGTTCGCGTCCGCACCGCGGGGTGACAGGAATGTCGCCCTTCCGGTGGCGCAGGCATTTTTGACTTGCTGCTCGGGATGGGGAATTTGAGAGTCATCGCTCATGGAGCTGGAGCGGCGGTTTTACAATCCTCACGCAAAGACGCGGTTCACGGATAACCGCCTCCCGCACCGGCAACAGGATGGCATCACCTACTTCGTGACCTTTCGCCTTGCGGATTCGCTGCCCCAGAACCTCCTGGATCAATGGCGATCCGAGCGTGCGATGTGGCTGAAGTTTCATCCGGAGCCGTGGAGTGTGAAGGTCGAGGCCGAGTATCACCGGCAGTTCTCGGTGAGGCTCGAGGCTTGGCTGGATGATGGGCATGGCTCGTGTCTGCTGCGAGCGGCGACAATGCGCAAATGTGTCGAGTCCGTGCTGCGACGTTTCGACGGAGCCCGTTACCAACATCACGCGTGGGTCATCATGCCGAATCATGTTCATATGCTCGCCTCTCTCGCTGCGGGCGAAGACCTCGGCGAGTTGTTGAAGGCATGGAAAGGCGCTTCATCGCGGACGATGAAGAAGTTGTGCCCAGCAGCGATCGGTCAGGAGGGCGTACCGGAAGGGCGACGTTCCTGTCGCCCCGGCCACGCAGACATGCCCCGGTCTGGGCGACAGGAATGTCGCCCTTCCGAAATTGCACTGGCCGCCGCCGCAGCCGGAACGATTTGGATGAAGGATTACTTCGACCGGATGATCCGGGACGCGGCGCACTTCTGGCGATGTGCCCGCTACATCCAGCGCAATTCGGAGAAGGCGAAGTTGCGGTCGGGGGAGTTCACGTTGTTCGAGTCGGATCATGTGCGAGCGGTCCTGGACGGCAAAGCGAATGGGTAAGGAAGGGCGGATTCATCCGCCCATTATGCGGGTTGGCTGCTGGCCGGGGCGGATGAATCCGCCTTTCCGTAGCCGGGCCTGACCCAGGGACGGCGACGCTGGGAAGACTGGGCGGATAAATCCGCCCTTCCGCCCTTCCGGCCTTCCGTTGCGGGCTTGCCTCCGGCGGCGACGGGCGCATGATCGACCCACTTACTATGAAAACGTCCTTTCTCACTTCGCTTTGCCTCGGCGTTGCGCTGTCCGTTTCGGCGCAGACCAATGAAACCGGGTTCGTCTCGATCTTCGACGGCAAGTCGCTCGCGGGCTGGCATGTCAGCGCCAAGACGGGTCACAGCGGCCCGAGCAAGAATCAATCGGGCGGCAAGTGGGTGATCGAGGACGGCGCGATCACCGGCTCGCAGGACATTCCGGCGAACGGCGGCATCGTCATCACGGACAAGAAGTATTCGGACTTCGAGGTGAAGCTGGAGATGAAGAACGATTTCGGACCGGACAGCGGCTTGTTCCTGCGCAGCACCGAGGACGGCAAGGCCTGGCAGGCGATGATCGATTATCATTCGGGCGGAAACTTGATGGGCATCTACGGCGAGGGCTTGGACGGCAAACCGCATGTCCGCAATTACAGCTTCAAGGAGAAGGTCACGGAGATCGACGCGAAGAAGACCGGCGAACCGCCGACGCCGCTCGCGGTGTTGCCCGCAGCCTGGCCCTACTTCTGGCGGCACGGTCAATGGAATGAACTGCGCGCCCGCATCGTGGGCAATCCGCCGCACATCACCACGTGGATCAACGGCGTGAAGATCATGGAGTGGAAGGAAACCGAAGTGCGGCATCCGGCCGAGGGCGGGATCGCGCTCCAGGTTCACGGCGGCGGCGATCACACCAAGGAGTTCGTCCGCTATCGCAACGTGCAGGTGAAAGAGTTGAAGGCGGACGCGAAGTAAATCAACTGGCACCCGCTTTAGGACTGATATGAGACTCCGACTGACACTTTTGGCTCTCGTGGCAACCGCATTGTTGCCGGCCGCGTTGCAAACAGCCGCAGCGGCCCAAACGACCGCCGACGCGCGCTTCCAGATTCCGGCCACCGACGACGGACTGCCTGGCGCCGGGCCGATCCGTCGCTACGACTGGTTCAAGAATCTCTGGGTGCAACGGCGCGTCGCGTGGTCGAAGCAGGTTGAACGCGATCAGGGTGCGGTCGTGTTTCTCGGCGACTCGATCACGCAGGGCTGGGGCGACGACATGAAGAATGCGTTCCCCGGCATGAAGGTGGCCAATCGCGGCATCAGCGGCGACACCACGCGGGGCGTGTTGATCCGGATGGATGAAGATGTTCTGGCGCTTAAGCCCGCCGGCGTCGTGCTGCTGATCGGCACGAACGATCTCGAGGAACAGGCCGATCCCGAGACGATTGCCGCGAACTTGAAGCTGATCCTCGCGAAGTTGAAGGCGCACAATCGGACCATGCCGATCATCCTCAATAAAGTGTTTCCCAGCGCCGAGTCGAAGCAGCGCCCGGCCGACAAGATCAAACGGATCAACGAACTCTTCGCCGCCGCCGTGAAGGGCGATGCGCAGATCACCGTGATGGAGACCTGGGTCTTGTTCGCCGATGCCAAGGGCGATGCGAAGCCTGGCGAATTTCCCGATCTCCTGCATCCGAACGATGTGGGCTATGCGATGTGGGCCGCGGGGATCCGGCCGGTGTTGGAAACGATGGGTTTGCTGCCCGTCGCTGCCGATACGTTCAAGCCAGAAGCCGGCTTCGAGAGTTTGTTCAACGGCCGCGACCTGACTGGCTGGGGCTATCGCGTCACGTCTGAGGCGGACAAGAAGTCGGCGGAAGGCTGGCGCAAGAGCGATCCCAACGCGCCGCCGTGGCCGTTCTATGATCAAGCCGTGAACTTCGACGGCAAGGCTGTAAGCAGCGACGGCCGATACCTCGCGAAGAACGGCCGCCTCGTGGTCGCCACGCCGCCCGAGGGCCGGAAGATTCAACAGCTCTGGACGCAGCGCGAGTTCGCGAAGGACTTCGTGCTGAAGATGGAGTTCCGCGCCACGCCTTTCGCCGACAGCGGCGTGTTTCTGCGCGGGCGCCAGTTGCAGTGCCGCGATTATCTGCTCGCCGGTCCGTACAAAAAGCTCACGAGCTACAAACCGCAGGACTGGAACGAGCTCGTCATCACCGTGAAGGGCAACATTGCCCACTGCACGTGCAACGGGGAAGTGCTCGAAGCCGCCTTCGAGATTCCGGCCAGCGGGCCGATCGGTCTCGAAGGTGACCTTGGCCAGCTCGAGTACCGGCGGATTCGGATTCAGGAGCGTTAAACGGCTTTGAATGAACGCGCGAGTTTCCATGGCGTTGCTGGGTTTGTGGCTGGCCTTCGGCACGAGCCTTTCGATCGCGGCGAGCGATCCGGAGCGCGACGTCCAGTTGATCTACCCCAATGGCGTGGCCGTCGATGCCGCCGGCGCGTTGTTCATTTCGGACCTCGGCTTGCACGCCGTCTTCAAGCTGACAAGCGATGGCCGTTTGCTGTCCGTGGCGGGCACCGGTAGGCGAGGATTCAGCGGCGATGATGGCGTGGCCACGAACGCGACGCTGCGCGCCCCACACGATCTCGCCTTCGACGCCGAGGGCCGACTGCTGATCGCCGACACCTATAATCAGCGCATCCGCCGGGTGGACGCGAGCGGAGTGATCACCACCATCGTGGGCAATGGGCAGAGCAAACTTGCCGGTGACGGCGGTGCAGCCACGCAAGCGTCGTTGAACAATCCGCAAGGCATCGCACTGGATTGCGCCGGCAATCTTTTCATCGCCGATACTTACAACTACGTCGTGCGCCGGGTCGACACGAATGGAGTGATCACCACGATTGCCGGCTCGGAACCCGGCCTTTCGGGCGACGGCGGGCCGGCAACCAAAGCGCAATTAAGCCTGCCGAACGCCGTTGCGATCGGACCGGACGGCAGCGTCTATATCAGCGACTCGGCCAACAGCCGGATTCGCCGGGTGGATGCTGGCGGGATCATTCAAACCATCGCCGGCTACGGGCTGGGCTCCAACCGGGGCGGCGCTGGATTTACGGGTGACGGCGGGCCGGCGGAGAAGGCGAGTCTCTTCTCCGCCGCCGACCTGGAATTCGATGGCGCGGGCAACTTGTATCTGTCGGACAGCGGCAACAACCGGCTCCGGGTCATTCGCGACGGAGTCATCCAGACGGTGGCGGGACTGGGCATGGCGGGTTTCGGCTGGGATGGCGAAAACGCGCTGAGCGCCGCCCTGAACACTCCGCAGAAGCTCGTGTTCGATGGCGCGGGAAATCTATACGTCGCGGATCGCGCGAATCGACGGGTGCGCCGGATCGATTCCGGCGGTATCATTCAAACCGTGGCCGGATCGGGGAAACCCGCGGAGATCATGATTGATCCTGCCGGGTTGCGCCACGGGTCAATAACGTCAGAGTAACGCC
The DNA here is from genome assembly GCA_031362805.1 of bacterium. Taxonomy (GTDB): domain Bacteria; phylum Verrucomicrobiota; class Verrucomicrobiia; order Limisphaerales; family RI-55; genus RI-55. The sequence goes on along the minus strand of JANLTG010000061.1, from coordinate 9,256 downwards.
ATGCGTCCCTCAGCGTTCATGCGATGGTTCACCGGCAGCGTGCTGATCGCCGGCTGGATTGGATTGTTGTCGGCGCAGACGCTGCAAGTCGCGCGCGAGCCCTTTCCCGAGGAACACGCGGCGGATAAGCTCACGCCCGCGCGCAACGGCCAGGCGATCAGCGAACTTACCCAGAGCGTGGCCGCACAGTTGCCCTCCGCTGACGGATTCCGACCAGCGCTCAAGCACCGCAACCTGATCGACGACCAGTTGTTCGGCGCGATGGCGAAGGACGGCGTGCCGCACGCGCCGCTCGCTGGCGACTACGAATTCTGTCGGCGGGTTTACCTCGATCTGACCGGGCGCATTCCGACGCCTGAGCAACTCACCGCGTTTGCCGGCGATCCCGCCGCGGACAAACGCGATGGCTTGATCGAGACGCTGCTGGCCAGTCCCGCGTGGGTGGATCACTGGGCGTACTGGTACGGCGACTTGTTTCGCAACTGCGCCAACCGCATCGGCGACGCGTCCACCAAGCATTTTGATCAATGGGTGCGGGCCTCGCTCAAGGCCGACAAACCTTACGACCAGTTTGTCGCCGAGCTGCTGACCGTGTCCGCGCCGAATACCGTGTGGATGCCCGACACGGCTCCCGCCGGCTTCCTGGCGCGCTGGCACGTCTCCGGCGATTCGATGTACTCGGATCGCTACGAGGACACGGCGGACGAGATCATCGTGCAATCAGCGCGCGTGTTCCTCGGCCTCAACTATCAATGCATCTCGTGTCATGGCGGCAAGGGGTTCCTTGAAAAAGTGAACCTTGATCTCGTGCCGAAACGGCGCGCGGACTTCTGGGCGATGGCGGCGTTCTTTGGCGACACGCGGGTGCGCATCGTGCCCTATCAGGACCGATTCACCATCACCGAGGACGGCACGGGCTACGACACGTCAGCCGCCAGCTCGGTCCGGCTGCAACGTCGCGGCGGTGAATTGCAGCCGACGTTTATCCTCACGGGCGAAAAGGCGGATCTGACGCAACCGCTGCGACCGCAGTTCGCCCGGATGCTGACGGAGCATCCGCAGTTCGCGCGCGCGACCGTGAACCTGATCTGGAAACAATTCTTCGGGCTCGGCATCGTGGACCCGGTGGATTCCTTCGATCTGGCGCGGCAGGATCCGGAGAATCCGCCGCCCGCGCCGTGGATGGTGCAGCCGGCGAACCCGGCCTTGCTTGAAGCGCTGGGGCGCGACTTCGCGGAGCGGGGCTTCAGTCTGCGATACCTCATGCGGACCATCACACAGTCGAGCGCCTACCAGCTCTCCTCCCGGTTCGACGGCGAGTGGCAGGAAAGCTACACGCCGTACTTCGCACGGCACTTCGTCCACCTGCTGACGGCGGAACAGATGCACGACGCCATCTCGCAAGCCACGCAAGTGTTTGGAGACTACCCGCGCAAGGACCTGGTCTTCGATACCGAGCTGGCTCCATTTCGCTATTGGACCGAGGCCGCCTCGCCCGAGGAGATCAAAGGAGTTGACGTGAAAAATCTGTTGCGCACGTTCGGTCAGTCGAACCGCGAACAGTTCGACCGGCAGCCCGGCGGTTCGATCTTGCAGGCGATGACGTTGATGAACAGCCCGTTCGTGACCCAGCGTGTCCAGGCCGAAAAAGGCAGCCTCGTCGAGCAACTCGTGAACTCGCAGAAACCCAGCGCCGAGATCGTGGAAGCGCTCTACCTCGCAACCCTTTCGCGGCATCCCTTGCCTGCGGAACGGGAGCTGGCGGTCGGCTGGCTTGAAGCGGATCGCCAGCAAGGCGCGGAGGATTTGCAGTGGAGCCTGCTGAACAAACTGGATTTTGTTTTCAACTACTGAAGTCGACCATGAACCCACTTCATCGAAATCTGCTGCAACTCAATCGCCGCGAACTCTTGCGGATCGGCGGGTTGAGCCTCGTCGGCGGTTTCCTCGGCGCCTTTCGCCCCGGCAATGTGCGCGCGGCGGCGAAGGTCAAGCCCCAAGCCACCGCGCGGCAGGTGTTGTTTATCAATCTCGAAGGCGGCATGAGCCAGGTGGACACGCTCGACGCCCGGGAAGGCGCGTGGACGCCGGACTACTTCGACATCCGTACGCACGGCGAATTGAAGCTGCCGCATGGTTTGTTGCCGAACCTGGCCGGCGTGCTCGACAAGCTCACCGTGGTGCGCTCGCTCGGGGCGTGGGATGCCGTGCATGGCCGCGCGCAGTATTACATCCAGACCGGTCACCCGTTGAACCTCGCGCTGGCGAAGGAAGTGCCGGCCATCGGCGCCGTGGTGTGTCACGAGTTGGCCGGTCAACGGAAGTCATCCGATTCGTTGCCGGCCTATATCTCGATGAACATGGCGGGCAACCAGGCCGGCTTGATCAACCAGGGCTGTCTCTCCGCGGAGTTCGGTCCGTTGAGCTTGGCCGTCGGCAAGGAACTCCCGAGCCTCGCGCCGCAGCCCGGCATGGCGGAGACGCTGCGCCGCCGCTGGGACCGCTTGCAGCAGCTCGATGCTTCGTTGCGCGCCGGCGCTCCGGGCTTGGAGCGCAGCTTCACCGATTACCACGAGTACTATCGCGGTGCGTGGGCGATCATGAACGATCCGCGCGTGCCGGAAGTGTTCACGATCACCGACGACGATCGGGCACGCTACGGAAGCAGCGGCATTGGCAACTCGCTCGTGCTCGCCCGCAACCTGTTCCGCGCGGATGCCGGCACGCGCTTCATTTTGACGAGCCACGCCGGCTGGGATCATCACGGGGACATTTACCGGGAGGAGACGCGCAATCATCCCACGTTGATCCGCGAACTCGACGCGGCGTTCAGCAGCCTGCTTCAGGATCTCGACGCCACGCCCTCGACGCAGGATCCGACGCGGACGTTGCTCGACGAGACGCTGGTCGTCTGCATGAGCGAATTTGGGCGGACGCCGGGCCCGATCACGGAGACCCGGCACGGCCGGGAGCATCACATCCACGTGCATTCCGGCATGTTCGCCGGCGGCGGCATCAAGCGCGGCGCGGTCATCGGGCGCACTGACGACGTTGGCGGCAAAGTCGCGGATGCCGGCTGGTCCGGCGGTCGCGCGATTTACATGGAAGACATCGCCTGCACGATTTACTCGGCGCTGGGCATTGATTGGTCGAAGACCATTGAGACCACGCCCTCCGGCCGGGCGTTCCATTATGTCGAGCCGGCCTCGGGCACCAAGTACATGGAGTTCGAGCCGGTCCGGGAATTGTTTGCGTGAGGTGCGTCAGCCGATGGCTTCCCTGGCGGTTGCGTCGTTCTGCTTTGAATTCAGACTTTCCAATCGTCCCGCCTTCGCAGAGTCTTTTTCCATGATCACCAAGCACCTTATCCCAGCTCTAGCTTTCGTTGCCTCCCTCACCCTCATTTCCAACGCGTTGGCCGCCGTCGGCGTCGGCGCTAAACCGATCTCCGGCGCCGAGGTCATTCTCGATGGTTCGCGCGCGATGCTCGACGACAAGTGGACTTATTGGCAGGGACCGCGATTTGGTTCGGCGCTGCCCATCAAGTGGCAGGTCGTCGAAGACTCGGTGGACAAAGGCGATGTCATCATGACCGATGATCCGGCGGCGGCCGGCGGCAAGTACGGCGCGGCGGACATCGTGACCAAGAAGCCTTATCGCGACTTCCGCCTGCACGTGGAGTTCTATATCGCCAAGCCCGGCGGCAACAGCGGCGTCTATCTCCAGAACCGCTACGAGATCCAGGTGCTCGACGGCGACAAGACCAAGCACGGCATGGCCGCAGTGATCAACGAAACGGAATCGCCGTTCGAAGCCTACCACGGCCCCGGCAAATGGAATTCCTACGACATCGTGTTCCGCGCCGCGCGGTTCAAGGACGGCCAGCTTGTCGAGAAGGCGATGGTGAGCATGTATTTCAACGGCAAGAAGGTTCATGACAACGTAAAGATCAGCCAGGTCTGGGGCGGCCCGAACTCGGGCGTGGACGGCGGCAACGACGGTGGCAAAGGCATCACCGACACCCCGCAGGGATTGAAACTCCAGGCCGAGGGTCATGACGTGCGCTATCGCAATATCTGGATCAAAGAGCTGGACCTCAAGGAAGCGGACACGAGCTTCACGGAGTAGCGCCACACTGGACGCGCTGGATCGTGGCCAAAGTGGAGCAACGGATGGCCGGGAACCAGGCGGTGAGAAACCACGAATGGACACCAAGGGACACCAATCAGATGTCGTGGAAGCGAAGTTGACCAGGGGGGATTTCTGTTCACGGCTTGGGGAACGCTGGCGCGGTCGTCAAGAGTTCGGAAAACTCCTGTCCCTCTTCGTGTCCCTTGGTGTCCATTCGTGGTTGAATAGAAAGGACTGCCGGCTGGCGCGCGGCAGCACGTTGCGGGAAGGCCGAGCGGAGGAAGGGAATGCAAATGCCGGCGCCGAACTTTCAACATTCAACGCCCAACATCGAACAACCCACTCCCGAGGGCGATGGGCTACGGATAGCGCAGGCGGTAGTAGCCGCCGTTGGCGATGGGCGCGCTGTTGGTGAAACGATTGGTGCCGTTGAACGGTTGGGGCAGGGGCGTGATCGTGGTCCAGATCGCTCCCGCCGGCGGGAAATCGGGCGCGGTCTGCAACTTGAACGGCACGAAGGAGATCGGCCACGAAACCACGACGCGCTTCGGCGCGGACAGCAGTTCGACGTTCAACGTGCGCTGTTCAAGGCTCGCGACGACGAGCGTGTTTTGAGCGGTGTTGTTGCTTGGGGTTGGATCACCTTCGATCGAGCGCACGGACACTTGATTGGTGAAGACGCCGCTGACCGGCGAGCTGACGGTGATGGTCACGGTGGCCGAACGGTTGTTGGTGATGATGCCGAGCGCGCAGCTCACGACACTGCCGACGATGCCGCACGCGCCCTGGCTGGGCACTGCGGAATGCAGCGTAAGGCCGCTTTGGAAAGAGTTGGTCAGCCTCACGCCGGATTGAATCGTTGGACCCAGGTTCGTGATGCTCGTGGTGTAGATCACTTGCTGGCCGGGCAGCGCGAGGTTGGTGGACAATGTTTCCGTCACGCGCAGATCGCCGGGTTGCGTGACGGTGAAGGCGATCGCGGAGAACGACTCGCCGTCGAAGGTGCCGACGCGGATCAGGCCGGTCGTGGCGCCCACGGGCACGGTGGTTTGAATTTCCTGGGGCGATACGACGGTGTAGGGAGTGGCGCTGACTCCGTTGAACGAGACGTTGGTGACATTGTAAAAGCTCGTGCCCGTGATCGTGACGCTCGAGCCGACGGGTCCGACGCGCGGTTGGAAATCGAGAAGCTTGGGCAGCACCGTGAACTGGTTCGTAGTGACGAAGCTGCCGCCGGGCGCGATCAAGGTGAGGGGTCCGCTGCGGCCCGCGAGTGGAACCTGCACCGCCAGGCTGTTTGCCGTGACCACGCCTATGACGCCGGGTGCCGGGCCAAAGTAAACGGCCGACGTGCCGGCGAAGTTGGTTCCCTGGAGGGTGATAAAATCACCGACCTTGCCGCTGAGCGGGTTGACGCTGCTGATCCACGGCGGCGCCTGGTAGGCTTGCAGGCTGACTCCGGTGCCGCTCGGATTCGTCACGCGCACAGGCCCGGTGAGCACGCCCGGGGGCACGGTGGCGAGGATCAAGGTGTCGGCTGTGATTTCCGGGGCAATGACCGGCACGCCGCCGATGGTGACTTGCGTGGCACCCGTGAACTTGGCGCCGCGAATCTGCATCTGCGTGCCCTGCGGTCCGGTCTTGGGGTTGAAGTCCTCGATGAGCGGGATGGCGGTGGTGACGAGAAATTTGTAAGGCGTGACGTTCGTGCCGAGCGTGGTCGAAACTGAGATGGGCGCATTGCTAGCGCCAGCGGGCACCTTTACAATGAACTGATTGTTCGCCGGGTAGCTGTGCGGCGTTGAGGAGATGGTTCCGAATTTTACCTGCGTGGCGTTGTTCACGAAACCGGCGCCAAAGACCGTCACATCCGAGTTGACCGGCCCGTTCGTCTTGCTCAAGGACTCGACCAACGGGCCGACGGTAAAGTCCACCGCACTGATCCCCTCGCCGTTGGTCGTGAGCACCTTCACTTTGCCTGTCTTCGCACCGGTGGGCACTTTCGCCTGCACCTGGTTCTGCCCGGTCTGGACAAAGTTGGGAGGCGGGCCGACCAGCTCGCCGTTAAAGCTCACATTGGTAAGGCCCGTGAAATCGTTGCCGTAGATGACGATGAAGTCGCCGGGCTTGCCGGCCATGGGATTGAAGGGCGGAAAGAAGGGCGGCGAGTTGTCGATGGTCGGGCCGACGACGAAGTCCACCTGGCTGGTGCCGGTGCCGGCTGCACTGGTGACGGTGATCCGGCCGGTGCGCGCGGTGGCGGGAATGGTCGTCGCGAGCTGCGTGTCGGCCGTGGGCGTGAATGGGCTGGCGACGCCGTTGAACTTCACGCTGGTCGCGGACAGCAGATTCGCGCCGTTGATCACCACGGGAACGTTTTGACCGGGCAAGCCGTTCTCCGGCGTGAAGCCCTCGATGACCGGCAGCGTGGTGGCAACGAACTCGACCACACTCGTGGCGGAGCCGACAAATGTGCTTACGGATACGATGGCATTCACGATGCCCGCCGGCACCCGGGCCTGCAATTGGGACGTCGCGGTCACCGTCACCAACGGCGACGGCGTCGCCCCGAAGTAGACGAGAGTGGTGCCCACGCCGTCGATGAAGTTGGCGCCGTTGATCGTGAGCGTGGTGCTCGAGGAGCCGCGCCGGGGCATGAAGTCGTCGAGGCGCGGCCCGACATAGAAAGTGCCGGCGCTGGTTCCGACCTGGCCGCCGGCGGAGGTCACGCGAACCGGGCCGGACAAGCCGTCCTCCGGCACGACGGCCGCGAGCTGGTTCGCCGAGACTCGCACAAAGGCGGCGACCCTTTGATCACCGAACTCAACTTTCACCGAATCCGAAAAGCCGGTGCCGTTGATCGTCACGTGCGTGCCCGCGCGGCCGGACGTGGGCGTGAACGTGGCGATCACGGGCGTCGCGGCCGGGCAGGTGGCGACGAGCGCCAGCCCGAGCAGCAGGGCGGCGAAAGGAAAAGGTCCAACTGGGGTTTGGGTCCAGGAGCGAATCATCAATTCAAGGTCGTTAAAGGCCACGCAAAGTATTGGTCGGCAGGCCAAAGTCAATGCACCGTCTGGCGACAGACTCCATTGCCGTTCGCTCAAGAAAGCTTACAGGAAATTTGTCATCCGCATCTGAAGACCGGGCTCCTGACTCAGCATGGCCAACACAGACCAACCCGCCAGCGCCGCTGAACTCGCCGACCTGCACCGGCAGTTGACCGGCTTCGGTCGGGGCATCACGAACCCGCGCGTGCTCGATGCGCTGCTGCGGGTGCCGCGCCACGCGTTTGTGCCGGCGCACCTGCGGGCCGAGGCTTACCGCGATTGCCCCTTGCCGATCGGGCAGGGGCAGACGATCTCGCAGCCGTTCATCGTCGCCTACATGACGGCGGCCATCGACCCGCAGCCGACCGATCGCGTGTTGGAGGTTGGCGCGGGCTGCGGCTATCAAACCGCTGTGCTGGCGGAATTGGTGAAAGAGGTCTACGCGCTTGAGATCATCGATTCCCTGGCGGTACAAGCTGGTGAAACGCTCGCCCGGTTGGGGTATGTGAACGCCCAGGTTCGTCACGCCGACGGCTGGTACGGCTGGCGGGAGGAGGCGCCCTTCGACGCAATTCTCGTGGCGTGTTCACCGGGGAGCATACCGCAAGCGTTGGTGGATCAACTCAAACCCGGTGGCCGCATGATCCTGCCCGTCGGCGATATCCGGTTCGGGCAGGAGCTGGTGCTGATCGAGAAAACTGCGCAAGGCACACGCCAGAAATCCGTGCTGCCCGTGCGCTTCGTGCCGATGACGGGAGGGGCGGAAGAAGGCTAACACATGCGTCTCTTGTTCGACGCTGCGCTCCGCGCGATCACCCCTCACTTCCCATCGAACATCACCAGCGCGCTCCGGTCCTTTCCAATCCTTTGGTGATTAGGCGTTCGGTCGAATTCAGACAAGGACTCCTCCTCCATCTACATCGAGAGTGACGCCGGTAATAAAACCATTCGTCATCAGCATGAGTGTCGCCGCTGCAATGTCCTCGGCGGTGCCGACGCGACCGACGGGCAAATGTGATGCGATGGAAGAATACATACCCTCGCGCGCGGCATCGGGCATGGAAAGGTAAGCTCCCGTCCCACGAGTCATGCCCGGAGAGATGGTGTTGACGCGCACCGGAGCAAGGTCACGAGCCAAAGCACGACCCATCGCCTCGACCGCTGCGTTGACGCCCGCGAGCACAGCATCGTTGTGGCCGGGGCGGCGAGACAGGATGCCGGAGAAAAGCGTAATCGAGCCAGTGGGCTTCATCTGGGCGTATTTGGCGCAAAGATACGGCCCGAAAAACTTGCTGCGGAACGTGAACTCACCGTCCGCCAGCGGGGCGTCCTTGAGCGTGCCTGTGCGAATAGAACTGCCGGTCACGATAAGATGGTCCACGGGTCCGACCGCCGCGAAGAACTCGCGCACTGAAGCCTCGTCCGAAGTGTCGAGGGGCTTGCCTGCGGCACCCAGCTCAGTGGCGACCACTGCAACCTTGTCGGGCGAGCGACTGGCGACCGTAACGGAAGCACCACGGGAAATGGCAAGGCGAGCAATGGCGAGACCCATGCCAGAGGTGCCGCCAACGACGATAACAGATTGATTAGTGAGTTCGGAGTTCATGTGTTGTGTAGAAAACGTGTGCTGTGGATTGGGAGATGCGCGAGAACGCCTAACATTGTGATTGAGCGACAAAACTGTTGTTTATCACGTTCACTGTTGGCGACCGTAAAAGAGGGCTTTGAGCTTGTCCAGCGGGGCGTTTCTGGAAATCGACGGACCATTATCCCGTCGGCAAAAACAACGTGGCCCAGTTTTTACCCAATCCCAAATTGAGGCTGCGGGAGCAGTTGCGGGAGGTGAAGCACTTCCGGCATTGCTGCTGCCGGACCGGGTGCCAACCCCACCTGGGGCTTTGAGCGGTCGAACACGAGGTCGACGACGACGACGAACGGCTAGGGAGACGCTGAATAAAGCCCAGTTTTCAAATTTCAGTTTAGGCTGACGGAAAAATCATCCTCCAGCGGCGGAGATTGGTGTCCGGCGGCCTGGGTTCACGGGTCACTTCTGGTTTGGTGGCGGGGTTGAGTCGCCT
>JANLTG010000060.1:0-16039 GCA_031362805.1 bacterium | reverse complement strand
AGGCGACTCAACCCCGCCACCAAACCAGAAGTGACCCGTGAACCCAGGCCGCCGGACACCAATCTCCGCCGCTGGAGGATGATTTTTCCGTCAGCCTAAACTGAAATTTGAAAACTGGGCTTTATTCAGCGTCTCCCTAGCGGACGGCATCAGGCGCCCCAGCAACCGGGATAGGCCAGGATAGTTATGCGAGTCTTCGGCGGAGTTGACGTAGCGCGTGACGAAGCCCAGCGGTGCCGGCACGTTGGGAAGGGCGTCGAAGTCGAAGGTGTCCAGTTGCTCCGCGGACGCCAACGGGAACACTTCCAGATGAAGAAATCCCGAAGACAATACCCAGGCGGTGAAATCGATCTGTAATGGGCTCGCCAGCGGGTGCGGCGGTGCTGCTCGGTCTCGAAGGTTCGCCAAAGTGACGCGGTAACGGATCCCCGGTGATTGTGACGCAGTTCTCAACACAATCTGCGAGCGCCCAAATGGATTTGGAGTATCCAGGGGGCGCACTACTGCTTCTAGCACCGGGAGGTCGGGGCCTCCCGCGACAGGCACCACCTGGTAGTTTCCCACAGTTGTTGCGGTGATCGGGTCGAGGGATTCTGAAAAAGTCAGCACGACGCGGTCAAATTGATGGCTGCCCTCCGCCCGGACCACCGTCGGCGCCTCGGTGTCGGGAATGATGTTCAAGACCGCCGGCTCAGAAGTGACTTCACTGAAAGCGTTGCGGATGCGCACGCGAAATTCCTCGCCGTCATCGTCCATGTTCACGAAGTCGGCCCGGAATCGGAAACTGGTCGCCCCTGCAACCGGGACGCCGTCACGAAACCATTGGTAATCGTAAGGCGGCATGCCCGCGTGAGCCGCGTAAGTTTCGAAGAACCCGCCCTCATTGATCGAATAGATCTCCGGTTGCCTGACAATCTCGACCGGACCGCCATAGAACGAAGTACCAGGTGAAAGATAAATGCCTTCGATTGCAGGTTGGCCATTGGTCACCGCCGCATCGCCCGGTCGCTGCCACGCGATATCCAGCCAGTCGAACCCTCCAGACTTCACGAGTGCCTCGATGTAGTAACGCTTGCCCGCCTCCAAGGTGATGGAGCCATAGGCGCTGATGGAGTCGTTAATGAAGGCGTCGTTGCTCAAGCGATTCGGGAAATTGCCCGCCACCCAGGACTGCTGTTCACTGCCGCCCACCGAATTGTAAGTTCGGTTGTTTGGCTCAAAATACTGGCGCGGACCGCCCCAACCAAACTGGGGTTCGCCCGCAATGGGACGCTTGCTCCCGGCCGAGGCACCAGTACCGAGGTAAAGAACCGCCTGATCGCGAGCGGCGATAAGGAACCGATACTCTCCGGTTTCTGGTGCTTCCAAATACCCAATCAGCTGGGAGCCATAGTTGTTTGTCCGATACGGCACGATTGATAATTCGGGCCGCAACTCCACGAGATCAGGTCTGTCTGGGAATCTTGGACTATCATTCGTAAGGTTGACCAATAGGGACCCGCCCAACGGCTGCCCTCCATTAATTGCACCGTACCCACGGTTGAGAATTGCCCCGGAAGCACGCCGGATTATCGCCATCGAGTTGGGAGCAATCTCATTCGCCGGCACGGCCTGATCTTTCACCCCGTTGACCGTGACGGTGTATGGACCGGTGCCGGTGAGGTCCGTGGTATGGACCACGATGGTCGTCTGGTTGGTGCCGTAGAGCAGGCTGGCACCAAGCACGTTGACACCTTGATCAATCTGGTAGTTTAGGGTGTTGGTCGCGGTGGCCGGGTCCACCGGCTCCGAGAAGGTGAGATTGAACCCGTTAGGATTACCCTTTGACGCAGCCTCGAAGATCGTCGGGGCGCTCGCCGACGCACACGACAACGGCGCGGCGCAGGCCAGCAAGCAGAGGAAAAAGCGGGGAAGTTTCATGGCTCCAATTGATACTTGGAGAAACGGTAAACGTCGGAAGCAATTGGTCAAGCCCGCGTCAACCAGGTTGTGTTACGGAGCGAAGACAAATCAGCGCTTTCGACGACACCATGTTCAACTTGCCCATCCATCAAGCGAGCCCATGGGCACCGGCTTCCACCAGAATTCCAATGATTGGCCGCGTCAGAAGCAACACCTCACGCCCGCTCCCGGACGTTCGCCCAAACATGGACATGCGGATCGCCGCGGAAATACCAGACCATCGACGGACCTTCGATCTGCCACACGTCCCACACACCGTCCTTACCGATGTCCTGATCCTTGTAAAACGCCATGTGCAAATGGTCGAAGCCGTTCTTCTCGATCAACTTCATCGCCTCGTCGGCGTCGGTCTTGCGGAACGGCGCAAGCAGGTCGGCCATGACTTTGCGCACGAGTTCGCGTTGATCGCCGGACAACTCCGTCAATGGGACGCCCGGCAGGCCCGAGTTGCGCCCGGTCAGTTTGACCGTGTCCGTGCCCTTTTCCGCGCGGCCTTCATCCAGCAAGGCAAGCTTGCGCTGCTTGCCGTCGAGCGCCTGCCAGACCTCGTTCGCGCGCAGGGCCTGGAACCAATAGGCATTGCCGGGATGATGCGGCTCCTCGACGTCGTCTTCCGCGGCGTGGCCATAAAAGATCGGTCCGCCAAAGGCAGCGCCCGCCACCGAGTCGCCGTCGCAACGCCGGGTGCAGTGCCGGCCGGTGAGGACGAACTCGAACTTGCCCGTGCCCGGTTCGCCGAACAACGCCACCGCCGTGCCGCCAAAACCACCCGCGCCACCGCCATCGTGTTCGACCTGATGAAACACCTTGTCCGCGTAATCTTCGCTGTGCAGACCGAGAAAGATTTCCTTCACCATCGCCTGCTGATCCTTCGTGAAGAACTCGGCGAGCTTCTTGTCCGTGATACGCCAGTTGTTATCCACCTTCGACCGCAAAGCGTGATCGAAAGGGAAACACACCGCTTGCCGCTGCGGTTCCGTCAGGCTCTTGTAGAATGTCGTGACGAGCGTCTCGGAGGACGCCTTTGCGATCGGCTTGTCGGCTGCAAGCGCAGGATAAACCAGCGGCGCGGCGGCCACCGCAACGGCCGTGGACTTGAGAAATTCGCGACGAGTGAACGACTTGTCGCCCGCGCAAGGAGGGCATGGCTTGGAGTGCATGCTCCGGGTTTACGCCCAAGCCGGCAAACACGCCAGCGAAGAAATCGAGAAGGGCATCCGACGGGAGCGCCGGTTGCTACTTGATCGCCGCGAACACGCGCTGCACGTCTTCGTGATCGTCGAGCGCCGTGAGAAACGCGACAACTTCTTCATGATCCTTGGGGCCAAGCTCGTTGAACTGCTTCGCGAGATAGCGCATTTCCGAGGCGGTGACATTCCAACCCAGCGCCTTGAGGGCCTTGGACACGGCGTCGAGCTCCTTCATGCTGGTGATGAACGTGGCGCCGATGTGGCCCTCCGGGATTTCCGCCTTGTCCAGCGCCTCGACCTCCTCGGCACCGGCTTCAATCGCGTCGGACTCCGGGTCGCGCGCTTTGTCCACGTGGCTGGCCTCAACAACGCCGACGTGGTTGAAGAAGAACCCCACGCTTCCGGGCTGACCGAGCGCGCCGGCCTTGAACAGATTGCGAATCTCCGGCGCCGTGCGGTTGCGATTGTCGGTCAGGCACTCGACGACGATCGGCACCTTGTGCGGGGCGAATCCTTCGAAGGTCACCTGCTCCAGCGTGGTCGCTTCGCCGTCGCCGCCCGCTGCTTTCTTAAGCGCACGATCGATGGTGTCGCGCGTCACCGAGGCCTTGCGCGCCTTGTCCAGAGCGGCGAACAAACGCGGGTTATATTCCGGATCGGCACCGCCCAATTTGGCCGCGATCAAGACTTCGCGGATGATCTTGCCGATCAGTTTGCCTTTCTTGTTGGCCTCGATTTCGCGGCCTTTCTGTTTCCATTGTGCGCCCATAAGCGGACGCGAGTGTGGCGAAGAACGGCGAGCAGATCAAACGGGTTTCTATCACAATCGCCGGCCTGCTCCCCGGAAAATGGCGACGCAGCTTGCGGCGGATGAGGCAGCCCTGCTAGCGTCCGCCTTCCCACTGCCGGAGTGGCGAAATGGCAGACGCAAGGGACTTAAAATCCCTTGGCTGGTAACGGCCGTGTGGGTTCGAGTCCCACCTTCGGCACCAATAACAACTGTGTGTGCAGAATTGATTTGTGGGCAGGTAGTTTCGCTTAGGACTGGCCCTGATGGTGGTTGATGGCCGGTTGGTGGAAACCGGCTTTTAGCTCAAACGAGCAGCAAAACAGCCCATTTTCGCGAGGTGATTTCCACTTTGACGCCCCCCTGCCCTTCCCCTACCTTCCTGCCTCCTTTACGGAAACCGCACCATGATTGGCATTTTTAAGAAGATTTTCGGGTCCCGCAATGACCGGGAAATCAAGAAGCTCCGCCCCTTAGTCGCCCAAATTAACACCCAGGAGGAACCACTCCGTTCCCTCTCAGCCGACGCCTTGCGCGAAAAGACGGCGGCGTGGAAGGCCCGGTTGGTGGCGATCGAGGACAAGGAAGAGCTGGCTCGGGCGCTCGACGCGCTCCTGCCTGAGGCGTTCGCCCTGGTTAGAAACGCCTGCCGCCGCATGGTGGACCAGGAGATCGAGGTGCGCGGCCACAAGCTCAAGTGGGACATGGTCCCGTTTGACGTGCAGTTGATCGGTGGCGCCGGCCTGCACCTGGGCAAGATCGCGGAAATGGCGACGGGTGAAGGCAAGACGCTCGTCGCCACGCTGCCCGTGTTCCTCAACGCGCTTACCGGCCGCGGCGTCCATGTCGTCACGGTCAACGACTATCTCGCCCAGCGCGACAGCGAGTGGATGGGCTCGGTCTATCGTTTCCTGGGGCTCACGGTGGGCTGCATTGTTCACGATCAATCGCCGGCCATCCGCCGGCAGCAGTATGAATGCGACATCACCTACGGGACGGCGTCGGAGTTTGGCTTCGATTACCTGCGGGACAACGGCATGGCCAGCCGCCGCGAGGAACAGGTCCAGCGCGGCCATTACTTCGCCATCGTGGATGAAGTGGACTCCATCCTGATCGATGAAGCGCGTGTGCCGTTGATCATCAGCGGGCCGGCGGTGGTGCATATCGACAATTCGAACTACGCGAAGTTCAAGGTCGCGATCGACAACCTGGTTCACCACCAGCAGAAGCTTTGTCAGCGCTTCCTCACCGAGGCACAGGACCTGATCAAGCAATTGCGTCCGGAGGATGGCTCAAATCCGCCCGGCAAGGACGATCTCGAGCGCAACATCGGCTTGCTGCTCTATCGCGTGAAGCTGGGGCAGCCCCGTTCCGAAGGTCTGGCCCGGGTGCTGGAAGACCCCGAGTTGCTCAAACTGATGAACAAGGGAGAGCTCTACCTGCACGCGGATCAGTCCAAGAAGATGTTGTACGCGGAGAAGGAAGAACTGTTCTTCGCGATGGAGGAAAAGAGTCACGAGGCCGATCTGACGGAGAAGGGCCGCGCTTTTCTCAGCCCCAATGACCCGGATGCCTTCATGCTGCCGGACCTCATCACCGGATTTCACGAGGTTGAAACCAACCACGCGCTCGATGCCAAGCAGCGGTTGGAGACCAAGGCGAAGCTCCAGGCGGAGTTCGATCAAAAGGGCCAGACGATCCACATCATCAGCCAGTTGCTGAAAGCCTATTGCCTCTACCTGAAGGATGTTCATTACATCATCGAAGACGGCAAGGTGGTCATCGTCGATGAGAATACCGGCCGCAAGATGGCGGGCCGGCGCTGGAGCGAAGGCTTGCACCAGGCGGTCGAGGCCAAGGAAGACGTCACGATCGAGCGCGAAACCCAGACCTACGCGACCATCACGATCCAAAACTATTTCCGCCTCTATCAGAAACTGGCGGGCATGACCGGCACGGCTGAGACCGAGGCGAACGAATTTTTCGAGATCTACAAGCTCGGCGTGCTCGTCGTGCCCACCAACCGCCCGAATGCGCGCAAGGACGCGCACGACACGGTTTACAAAACCAAGCGCGAGAAATTCGAGGCGGTGCTGCGGGAGATCCAGACGATTCACGCCCTGGGCCGGCCGATTCTCGTCGGCACAATTTCCGTCGAGACAAGCGAAATGCTCGGCCGTCTGCTCAAAAGGGCGGGCATCGTTCACTCGGTGCTGAATGCCAAGTTCCACCAGCAGGAGGCCGAGATCGTCGCCCGCGCCGGCCAGCGCGGCTCCGTCACCATCGCCACGAACATGGCGGGCCGCGGCACCGATATCAAACTGGGCGCGGGCGTCGCCGACGTGGGCGGCCTGCATGTGATCGGCACCGAGCGCCACGAATCACGCCGCATCGACCGGCAGTTGCGCGGCCGTTGCGCGCGCCAGGGCGATCCCGGTTCATCGCACTTCTTCATCGCGCTGGAAGACGATTTGATGCGGCTATTCGGCTCGGACCGCATTGGGAAGATCATGGAACGGGTGGGCCTCGAGGAAGGCCAGGAGCTGGAGCATCCCCTGCTCAATCGCTCGATCGAGACCGCGCAAAAGCGGGTCGAAGCCCACAACTTCCAGATGCGCAAACGCGTCCTCGAATACGACGACGTGATGAACAAGCAGCGCGAGGTCGTTTACGGCTTCCGCAACGAGATCATCAACGGTGACGACGTGCGCGACCGCCTGATGGACATCATGGAGGAGGTCGTCCTCGCCAAGGTGGAGGAATTCACGGCGACGGACAAAGACGTCCTCGAGTGGAACGTCCTTGGATTGCACGACTGGGTGAACTTGAACTTTCCGCTCGGCATCCCCGAGGCGGAAATGAATAAGGCGGCGCACGCCGGCAGCGAGTCGCCGGTGCCGGGTTCCATGTTTGAACACCTGAGCGCCAATCAACTCTCGCTCCTGCAGTTTATTTCCAAGGAAGTGCGGGACGCTTATGAGCGCAAGATCAGCTTCGAGAATCCCGAACACCTGGCCTCCATCGAACGCTTCACGATCCTCAGCGCGATCGACAAGCTCTGGCAGGAGCACCTGTACACGATGGACAGCCTGCGGGGCAGCATTGGCCTGCGCGCCTACGGCCAGCGTGATCCGCTGATTGAATACAAGTCCGAGGCGTTCAAGTTGTTCGACGAGTTGATGGTCAACATCAAGTCCGAGATCTGTCACAACATCTTCCGGAGCGCGTCGAGCATGATGGCTTTCGAGAACTTCTTGAAGAGCATGCCGCAGCGCACGATCCATGGACAGGCGCCTGCCTTTGGCGCGCACCCCGAGGGTGGCCCGCAGAAAGCCAGCGACCTGGTGAGCGAGGCCAACGAAGCGGTCGCCAAGGCGAAGGCGCAACCGGTGCGCACCGGACCCAAGGTCGGGCGCAATGACCCCTGCCCGTGCGGCAGCGGCAAGAAATACAAGCAGTGCTGCGGCAAATAGCGGGCGGACCGGCCGTTTTTGCCGCTTGCCATTTACCGCCGTTGGGCTTTAGTTCGTCTGCAATTCAGATACAACATCCCTAATTCAATATGAAAAAACTCATCATCTCCGCCATCGCCGCCGCCGCCTTGCTGGTCACCACCAACGCGTTTGCCGACGACAAAGAAGTAACGCTCAAGGGCGAAGCCAAGTGCGGCAAATGCGCCCTCAAGGAAGCCAAAGAATGCACCAACGTCATTGAGGTCAAGGACGGCGACAAGAAGGTTGTTTACTGGCTCGACCAGAACGACGTTTCGAAGGCCTTCCACAAGACCGTGTGCTCCGATACCGCCAAGGTGACCGCCGTGGGCAAGGTTTCCGAGAAAGACGGCAAGAAGGTGCTCGTCGCCTCGAAGATCGAAGTGGCCAAGTAAGCCTGCCTACAATCAAAGTTTCACAGCCGCCGACATATTCTGTCGGCGGTTTTTTTTCACCCACCCGGGCGTGCTTGATGAACCAACCTTCCGCCAAACAGCGCGCCCTCTCATTTGATGATCGAGATTGATCATTGAAGACGCTTTCCATAAATATCCGCCCGTATGCCAGCCAACGACTTGGTCATCCAACTGGAACAATTGCGGGTCGAGTACCGAAGCAAGGAGCTTGGCCAACAAACCAAGCTCGCCGTAAACGATCTTTCGTTGAAGGTTCACGCCGGCCAGGTGTTTGGATTCCTCGGACCCAATGGTGCCGGCAAGACCACGACCATGAACGTGCTGCTCGGCTTCGTGAATCCCTCGGGCGGCAGCGCCTCGATCTTCGGCGTCGATGTCCGGCAGCCCATTGCCCGCCAGCGGATCGGTTATCTTCCAGAGCTGACCTATTACTACAAGTTCCTCACCGCCGAGGAGCTGTTGCGCTTCTACGCGAAGATCTTCAAAATCCCCAAAGCCGAGACCGAGCAGCGCATCGACCGCATCCTCAAGCTGGTCGAACTGGAGCACGCGCGGAAACGGCAGATCCGCACGTACTCGAAAGGCATGCAGCAGCGGGCCGGGCTGGCCCAGGCGCTCATCAACGACCCCGATCTGCTGATCCTCGACGAACCGACCAGCGGCCTCGATCCGCTCGGGCGCATGAAAGTGCGCGACATCATCAAGCGCTTGAAGAACGACGGCAAAACGGTGTTCTTTTCGTCGCATGAACTGGGCGAAGTCGAATCGATCTGTGATCGAGTGGCCATTCTCCACCAGGGCGAGCTCAAGGTCGAAGGTTCGGTCGAAGAACTGAAGCGCCAACATCAAACCCATCTCGAGGCGATCTTCCTCAAGGTGGTCGGCTATCAGGAGGCCGCATGAACGCGAATAACGTCCTCGCCATCAGCTCCATCGTCATCAAGGAGCTTTATCGACGGAAGGATTTCTACGTCCTGTTCATCCTGACCGTGCTGATCACCGCGCTCGCCGGTTCGGCCAACTTCTTCAACGATGCCCGCATTGTCGGCTGGCTCAAGGAGCTCAGCCTGACGCTGATCTGGCTGGCCTCGCTGGTGATTGCGATCAACACGGCCGCGCGGCAAATCCCCGCCGAACGCGAGAGCCGGACGATCTTCCCGCTGCTCGCGAAGCCGGTGACGCGCGCCGACGTAATCGTCGGCAAATTTCTCGGCTGCTGGCTGGCCTGCGGCCTCGCGCTGGTGGTGTTCTACGTCTTCTTTGGGATCGTCGTTTCAACCAAAGGTGGCAGCGTGTGGGTCGCGGACTACGTCCTGGCGCTCTGGCTGCACTGGATGATGCTGGCGATGGTCATCGCGTTGAGCCTGCTCGGCTCCCTGCTCTTCACGTCGGTGGCAGCCAACGTGACCATCTGTTTTGTCATCGTCGTCGGGATCCTGTTCGTCGGCTTTCATCTGGGCAAAGTTGCCCAACAACAAGCTGAGCCGGTTCAATCCATCATGCTGGTGCTTTACAATGTCGTGCCGCAATTTGGATTCTTCGATACGCGGCAAAAGTTGATTCACGGAAGCCACCTCGCGCTCGTGCCTGTGTTGCTGGCGACCCTTTACGCCTGGGCTTACGCCGCCGTATTTCTGGGCGGCGGCTGGCTGGCGTTCCGCCGCAAGGCGCTCAATTGACGTGAGCCGCCCATCCTACATTCCGCAATTGTTGATCATGCTGCTCCTGGTGGCAGCATTCAGCCTCAGCACCCGGTTGCTGACCGTCGAGCTGCAGCAGGCGGCGGGTGCGCCCACGAAATCGATGCTCGTGCTTTTGCTCGGCGACAGCCGGCGTTTGTTTGCCAATCACTTCTTCATCAAGGCGGACGAATACTTCCACGCGGGCTATTATCCCTCCATCTTCGACCAGGCCGCCGTGGCCCAAAAAGGCGGCGGCTCGGCAGTTGCCACCGGCGCAGTGACCGGTGACGCGCACGCCGGTGAAGTTGAATGGATGCATGGGCCGAAAGATTGGATCGATCGGTTCAGTCGCAACTTCTTCCCTTCCGAGCATGTCCACCTCGACGCGGCTGATCATGACCACGATGGGGATGGCGTTCAAGACCACGGGGCGGAGGCACACGACAATCACGATCACGATGGCGACGGCAAAGCAGATCATGCCGCCACCGCACACGATGACCACGACCATGCCGTGCAACCCGCCAGCGAAGGCTCGCAGCTGCGGGAGATTCTTCCCTGGCTGCGGATCGCGGCGGAGCTCGATCCCAACCGGATTGAGACCTACGTGACAGGTTCCTATTGGTTACGGAAGCGCATGGATCGTGTGGCTGAGGCCGAGGAATTTCTGCGCGACGGTCTCCGGGCGAATCCCAAGAGCTGTGCGCTCACCTACGAACTGGCCCGCATTTACGATGAGCACCACCACAACGTCGCCCGCGCGCGCAATCTCTACCAGCTTGCGCTTCGCTACTGGGAGGCGTCGGAACGGCTGGCGCCGGAGCCCGACCATTTCATTTTATCGCAGATGCTGGCTCAGCTCGCGATGTTGGAGCGGCGCGAAGGTCAGACTCAGCGAGCTGTCTTTCTGCTGCGCGAATTGAAGAAGATTTCCCCCAATCCTGACGGCGTTGAGAAGCTGATCCAGGAAGTGCTGGCCGAAGCCAAGCCGCCCGGAAACCCGTAGCGAACACATGCGCTCGCGCCAGGCACTCTCCGGTTGGCTCATCGCCTTGCTGCTGGCTGGTGCTTGCGACGGACGAAATCAGCAGCGGGGCAAGACCACCCCGTCACAGGACGGAGGGCATCACCACGAACACATCGCCCCTCACGGCGGCGCCGTGGTCGTGCTGGGCGATGAAGCCTTTCACCTCGAGATAGTGCATGATCCGGCCGTCGGTCGGGTGACCCTTTACGTACTCGACGGGCACTTGGAGGATTTCATCCGCCTGCCTGCGACCGGTATTGCCACCTCGATTGCGCTGGGCGAGACCAATCGCGCACTGGTGCTCACGCCGGTGGCCCAATCCGCTACTGGCGAAACTATCGGCGACACATCGCAATTCGGCGGCGAAGCGGACTGGCTTAAGTCTACCCCCGAGCTGAGTGGATTAATCAGCTCCATCGAGGTCCGGGGCCAACAATTCACCAACGTCGCCTTCCGCATTAAGGCGGACGCCACCGCGAACCTCAAAAGTAACCAATAGCCAGCAAGCATTCAATTTGCTATGGCTCAACCAGCCTCGGCTGGGAACTGGTTCCTCGCTTCAGATTGATAGATAGTCGCCGTACTTTGTCTTGAATTCAGGCAACTCCGGCGGCACAGGCATGAACAAGCATGATCCAACATTATGGTCGAGTTCCGGTAAGAGGCCGGATTGCT
This sequence comes from bacterium, assembly GCA_031362805.1. GTDB lineage: Bacteria > Verrucomicrobiota > Verrucomicrobiia > Limisphaerales > RI-55 > RI-55. Next base: position 4,809 of record JANLTG010000060.1, on the reverse strand, counting down.
GGCGGCGTGTAGCCGCTGCCTGCCTCCTCGCGCTGACCCTCGTGCTAAGTGCCGGCAGCTTCATCCATCCGTTGCTACACGCCGATGCGGGTGACGCGAATCACGATTGCGCTTTCGTTCATTGGGCCAATGCTGAGCTTGGCTTCAGTCAAGCCGACTTGTCCGTGGCTCCCACGGCTGCGACGTCGCGCCCCGAACTTCTTCCCTCGCTAGCCCTTCAGTTTCCTTCCGCGCCGGAGTTTCCCCGGCACGCTCGCGGTCCTCCGTTGGTTTGATCTTCCCTCAAGTTCGTTCGCGTTGACGGGCCGAGAGCCCGTCGGCGTGCAGTTCGTTGATCGAAAATTCAAACCTGATTCCGTGAGCTAACATGAAAACCAAAAACTTTGTGGGCGTGTCTTCGGCCCTCTGCCTCGGCGTATTGCCAACGGCAGCTCAGGAGACAACTGATCTGAAGCAGTTGAAGCAGCAGCTCCAGAACATGCAGCAGCAGTTCGAGCAGACCGTCCAGCAGCAGCGTCAGCAGATCGAGTCTCTGGAGCAACGACTCCAGCAGTTGCAAACCGCAACCGTCACGACCAACGCGGCTCCCGCGAAGGCCGAAGTTCGCGACAATCCGCCATTGGACGCAAATTGGAAACCCACCGATCCGATCCGTCTGGGTGGCACCAAGAACTATCTGGACCTCTCTTTCAGCGGCCTGTTTGCGGCGGGCGGCTCAACAGCCGACGATATTGCCGGCGGCACGCAACTCGGTGCCCATGATCCGAATCAACGGGGCTTCACGGTCCAGAATTTGGAAATGACACTCTCCGGCGCGGTTGATCCCTACTTTCGGGGTCAGGCGAGCCTGGTGTATCAGATCGACAACGGCGGAGAATCTGTTCTCGAAGTGGAGGAAGCCTTTGCGGAAACCAGCGCGCTCCCAGCCAATCTGCAAATCAAGGCCGGGCAATACTTCACTGAATTCGGCCGGCTCAACCCCACCCATCCCCATTCCTGGAATTTCGTGGATATGCCCCTCGCCAACGGTCGGTTCCTCGGTGGAGACGGCCTGCGAAATGCCGGCGCCCGGCTTTCCTGGCTCGTGCCCACGCCGTTTTATTCCGAGCTGTTGGTCGGTGTGCAAAACAGCCACGGTGAAACCGCCGCTAGTTTTCGGGGCGCGGCGGATGGTCACGGCGGCGAAGAGGAAGCCGGGGAATTGCCGTTTGCTTATCGGCATCCCGACAACGACCGGGGTGTGAACGGTCTTGGCGATCTGCTCATCACGCCGCGTTACGTGACTTCATTCGAACTGACCGACAGCCAGACGTTGCTGCTCGGCGCTTCGGCGGCTTTCGGTCCAAACAACATCGGCGGCGAAGGTGCCGCCGATACCCGCACGGAAATCTACGGTGTCGATCTGACGTGGAAGTGGAAACCGGCCAATCAATCCGGCGGCTTTCCCTTCGTCCTATGGCAGACCGAAGCCCTGTGGCGGAACACCGATGTCGGAGCGTTCGACTGGGATGAAGATGGCGATGGCGCGGTCAGTGCGGGCGAAGTTGAAGACTTGAACACTGGGCTCCCTGCCTTGCTTGGCGAGGAAACCCTGGCCGACTTCGGACTCTACACGCAGGTCGTCTACGGTTTCCACAAGGGTTGGACAGTCGGCTTGCGCTACGACTGGCTGGACCGCGAAGATGGCGAATATGAACTCGCCAGTCTCGCGCTCGACGGCGAGCAACTGGGCCGCGATCCTGCGCGCAACTCCCGCTGGCGCCTGTCGCCAGCGCTCACCTGGTATCCCAGCGAGTTCTCGAAAATCCGGCTCCAATACAACCTCGACGACCGCCGGGACATCGGCACCGACCACTCGGTGTGGTTGCAATTTGAGTTCATCCTGGGCGCCCATGCCGCGCATAAATTCTAAGGCCATCGCGATGAGATCCTTACTTTTTTTACGCTCACTAAGAGTGGCCTTCGCGGCTTCGGCCCTCTTTGCCAGCTCCGCCCGTGCGGAGCTCAATGTCGTCGCCACCATGCCCGATCTGGGGGCGTTGGCGGAAGCCGTTGGCGCCGGCAAGTTCAAGGTGACGAGCCTCACTCGCCCCACCGAGGACGCACACTTCGTCGACGCCAAGCCCAGCTTCATCCGCGTCCTGAACAAGGCGGACGCCTTGATTGAAGGCGGGGCGGAGCTGGAGATCGGCTGGTTGCCGCCGTTGGTGCAAGGCGCCCGCAATCGCAAAATCGTCACTGGGGGCGACGGCCTGATCAACGCGGCCGAAGGGCTCACTCTACTGGGCGTGGCGACCGGCCCGATCGATCGCTCGCAAGGCGACGTTCATGGGAAGGGCAATCCCCATTATCTGTTGGACCCAGTGCGCGCCGGCCAGGTCGCGGCTCACCTCGCGGACGCCTTCGCAAAGCTGGAGCCCGCCAGCGCGGAAGCGTTCGCGGCTGCCAACCGCGAATTCCAAGCGGCGTTGACCAAAAAAGTCGAGGCCTGGACCAAGTCGCTCGCGCCCTACCGAGGCGCGAAAGTCGTCACCTATCACAAGTCGTTCGATTACCTGCTCGACCGCTTCGGACTGGTCCTCGCGGGCACGATCGAGCCCAAGCCCGGCATCGAGCCGTCGCCCACCCACATCACCGCCCTGATTCCACGTATCAAGGAACAAGGCGTGCGGCTCATCCTCATCGAAGACCATCGACCGGCCAAGACACCCCGCTACGTGGCGGAGCAGGCTGGCGCCAGGCTCGTGGTCTTGCCACACTTCCCCGGCGGACACAAAACAGCCGAGACTTATCTGGAATGGATGGATCATCTCATCGCGGAGCTGGCAGCGGGGTTGAAGCAACCGTGAACCACGAATGGATCATTCGCCTGCGCGGCCTGGCGGCGGGTTACCGCGGCCGGGCCGTGCTGAGTGACGTTGACTTCACCCTGCTCCGCGGTTCGTTCTCCGCGCTGCTCGGCGCCAACGGCTCCGGCAAGTCCACGTTGCTCAAGACGCTCCTTGGCTTGCTGCCGCCCATCAAGGGCCAGGTTGAGTTTCGGCACATCGCGTCGCCTACGATCGGCTATGTCCCGCAACAGGAACAGCTCGATGCGAACTACCCACTTTCCGCGCTCGATGTCGTTCTGATGAGCGCGCACGCCCGAATCGCAGCTGGCTTCGCGGTGCCGGCCGGAGAACGAATCCTCGCTCGCGAATGCCTTCGCGCAACCGCCGTCGAGGATATCGCGGCGCAGCGTTTCGCCCGCCTTTCCGGCGGTCAGAAACAACGGGTGCTCATCGCCCGCGCTTTGATGACCAAGCCGGACATTCTGATCCTCGATGAACCCACGGCGGGAGTGGATGCCTCCGCCACCACCGCGATCCTTGAATTGCTCACGGGCATTCATCAGGAACGGCACCTGACCATCCTGCTGGTCACGCACGATTTTGGCATCGTGCGCCGACACGCCAACCGGGTCGCCTGGCTGCGGAACGGCCGCCTGACCGAAGGTGACACCGCCGCTCTCATGACGCCCGCACACATTGCGGAGATGCTGGACCTTGCCTGATATGGAGACGCTGCGCGAAATCCTGGCCCCTGATTTTCTGCTGCGGAACTCGCTCTATACCTGCTTGCTGGTGGGAGCGGCGTGCCCGTTGGTCGGCGTGTTTCTGGTCCTCCGGCGGCTGGCGTTTCTGGGCGTCGCGCTGCCGCAAATCTCTGCCACCGGCGTGGCGCTCGCGCTGTCACTGCACGTGTGGTTCGGCCCGGCACACTCCCATGAGCACGGTGCGAATCAGGTGGTCGCGTTCATCGGCGCCTTCACCTTCTCGCTCTTGGCGGTGGTGGCGCTCGCCTACATGGAACGCACCCGGGATGGCAGGACCGACGGGCGCTTGGGCACCGCCTACGTCGTGGCTACGGCCCTGAGCATTCTGCTGCTGGCGAAATGCCCCCAAGCCGAGCAAAGCTGGTTGAGCCTGTTCAAAGGAGATATCATCGCGGTCACCAACGGCGAATTTCGGCGGACGTTTATCCTCCTCGCACTCATGTTGGTGGTGCTGGGCTGGCATCGCCGGACATTTCTCCTCGTCTCGTTTGATCCTGACCTCGCGAACATTCTGAAGGTGTCAGTCAATCGTTGGAACCTCGTCCTGTTCCTTTTGATCGGCCTCACGGTGGGCGTGGCCGTGTTGGTGGTGGGCCCGCTGATCAGCTTTGGCTTCATGCTGATCCCGCCGATGATCGCTCAGCGCTTTGCCGACAACATGAAGCAGCTTGCCGCTGGCGCGTCGCTCGTCGGCCTGGTTGCCGCTTTTGCCGGGTTTTACGTCGCCTATGTGGCCGACCTGCCAGTGGGCCCGGCTTCAGTGGGGCTGTTAGGTGCCGCGTATGTGCTGGCTTTCGTGGTAACCTCACTCCTCAAACTTGCTCGCCCGGCAACCGCCAGCTGAGATCTCGGCCCCAACCGAGCCCAGGGCCATTTTATTTTGTCGCCACGGCAACCCACGACTCCCGATACTGAACCCGCTCATGCGCCTGATTGGTCACCTGCCCAACGAACGGCTTGCCCGCCGTTTCGCCGATTATCTCCTGGTCAAAAGTGTGGCCATTCAAGTCGAGTCGGATACGGACGGCCGTTGGGCGGTCTGGGTGCATGACGACGATCACCGCGACGAAGCCTCCGCTGAACTCACTTCTTATCAGGCTCAGCCCGAGGATCGAAAGTACCTGGCGGCCACTGCCAAGGCGGCCGAGCTGCGCACCCAGACCACGAGCGCCCAACTGACGAAGGCCACCGGCCAACGACAAAGCGAAGGCTCC
>JANLTG010000152.1:0-52334 GCA_031362805.1 bacterium | reverse complement strand
GCTGTCGGCCGGCAGTTCATGCAGCGCGAGGTCGGCGTTGCCAAGGATCGCCTGCAGCATGTTGTTGAAGTCGTGGGCGACGCCGCCGGCGAGGCGGCCAACGGTTTCCATCTTCTGGGCCTGAACCAGCTCGGTGCGCAGCCGTTCGTGCACTTCCTCGGCACGCTTCTGGTCGGTGATGTCCTGCACGGTGCCGGATACACGGGTGATGCGGTCGCCTTCGCGGACGGGCTCACCCACGGCGCGCAGCCAGCGGCGGTTGCCTCGCGCGGTGATGATCTCCAGTTTGACGTCGAACGTTTCGCCTTGCTCTCCGGCGCGCGTGACCAGTTCACGAATGACCGGTCGGGCCTCGGGCACGTAAAAATTCGCCGCGGCTTCGATCTCGGGTACGTAACCCGGCGGCACTTCGTGGATGCAGTACACCTCGTCCGTCCAGTGCAGCACCCGGGGTTCGAGTTCTACCTCCCAGCCGCCCACCTTGGCCATCCGCCCGGTGGCGGTGAGCAGGTCGCGGCTCCGCTGCAAGGCGGCGGCCGCTTGTTTCCGCCCGGTGACGTCGCGGGCGATCCCTTCAAAGCCGGAGACTTGGCGATCCCGGGTGATGGGCTGGGAACTCAGTTCGACGCAAATGCGGCTGCCGTCCCGGATGAGCAATTCCCACTCGCGGGTGGCGGGCGCGGTCGTTGCGGCGCCATCCAGGAGGTGGGCGGCGGCGGCCTGCTGTTCCGGCGCCACGAGGTCGTGAAAGGACCGGGTGAACAGTTCCGCGCGGGAATAGCCGAGGAGCCGTTCACCCGCCGGATTCACGGCGGTGAAGCGGCCCGTGTGGTCGGTGGAAAAAATGAAATCATGCGCGTTCTCAATCAGGTCGCGGTATTTGCGTTCGAGGTGGGATTCCTTTTCGATCTGTTGGCGAATGCGGTCCGTCTGCCGGGCTACGCGCCGGCGCAACTGGCTGGCCCAGATCAGCGCGCCCAGCAGCCCCACGGATAGCCCGCCCGCGGTGCCCGCTGTGTGCCGCCACGACCACCACGGGGCGCGCTGGACCACCGCCAGATCCCGCTTCGGCTCGAAGGCGATGCTGAAGCCCGGCGCCCCGGTAAGGGGATTGATGGCGAGCGTGTAGATGCCCCGGATGCGGACGATCGCCCCGGGCCGGACCTCGGGCAGCGTGTCCCGCCCCACGGTCTCCAAGCTGTGAGCTGTGAAGATCATGTTCGAGACCTGCAAGGTCAATCCGGGTTGCTGGATGTCCTCCAACTTGCGGCCGAGGACTTGTGCCTCCAGTTCCACCAAGCGCTGCTCGAAGGTGGCGTTCAGCAACTGGTCGGCAGCCAGCGGCACGGGAACCGGCGGGGGCGAGTTTCCGATCTTGTTCACCTGGGCGTTGCGAATGAGTGGGCGTCGTTGCTCCAGCGCCAGGTAACCGACGGCTTCAACGCGGTCGCCGGGCGCGAGGGTGCCCGGTGCTTCCGACAACAGCCGCAGGCCGCGCCCCTGAAACTCGACCTGCACCGGGTGCCCCGGCACCGCTTGCAGCACCGTCCCCTCGATCACCACCCGATGATTCAAGGCCTGCAGCAGCTCGTAGTCGGACAGGTAACCCAACCCCGAGGGATCGATCCGGCGGGGCGCGGCGTCCGCGGGCTGCAACACGTTGAGATCCTCGAAGCCGTTCATCCACAGGGTCAGTTCCACCACGTTCCCGTGGCCGTCGAAACGCCCGCCGCTGGCCCCACGGAGGGAAACCACGCTGCCGACCAGGTTGGTCGGTACGGTGGCACCCGGATAAAAGGCCAGAAAGGTGGTGCCGTTGTCATCCAGCAGCAAGTTGATATCGTCGCCCGCCCGGACGGACCGCACTACCCCTTGCAACTCGACTCGCTCGCAGTCCTGCGCGCCCGTGCGCAGGTGCGCGGCCGTCGCCCGATAGGCCCGGGGCAGGGGCTGGTTGGAGATGACGGTCAACAGCCGCACTCTGGTGAGCATGGGTTTGAACTCGCCGCGCGTTGTCACGGCCTCCAGTTCGAGTTGGTCGCCCGGCTGCAGACGGGACATCCGCTCGTCACCCTCTTCTCCGTTGGCGTAAAGCGATCCCGAGTCATCGGACAGGAACAGGCCGGCCCAGCGCGGAATGGCGGCAGTGACGATGACCCGCGTGCGCACCGGCAGGCGGCGGGCGGCCGCGGTTGGGGACAAGGCGCAGACCGCAGCCAGATTGGTAAGGATCGACGGGAATGCGACGACTGTATCGTCCGTCACCAGCCGGGTGGCCGGCCCGGACGAGTTCGCACCTTTCGGTCGCACCAGCCCCTGGCGCAATTCCAGCCGCCCTCCGTTGTGATGGAAAAACCCCGCCGCTTCCACTGCCTGGCCCGGACTGAACCGCTGCGGCAGGGTGGTCACGACTTTGATGCTGCCAGACTGATCGCGAAGCGACAGGGAGGATCCGTCGGTCTGCTCAACCACGAAACCGTGGACACACCGCCAACTAACGGTGGTGTCCGGTGCGAGGCCTGCCAGCGTTCCGATCGGCGTGGGGGCGGCTGCAAAGGGTGCGAACGGTGGCGGCGCCAGCACCTGCAAGAAGTCATCCCCCGGCAGCCGCAGCTGGCTTTGGATGGCGGGCAGTCGGATATCGTCGTTGCGACTCACCACCCCCTGCACGCGGACCCGGGCGCCCACCAACCCGGACAGGTCAAGCTGGCTCGGCGGCAGGATGCGGGCGAGCACGGTTTTGTCGCCGTCGGACAGGGCGAGGTGGGGCCGGCCATCCAGTTCCATGGCCCAGGCGACGCGCTGCTCGGTCTCGATCCAGGCGAACGCATTGCCGAGGTTCTCGATGGCGCCTAATTCAACCGGTCGGGCGATGATTGGGTTAGTACTACCGGTGGGCCGCAGGATGAATGGATTGACCCGATGATTGCCGGCTACGAGCGTCGAAGTGCCGGTGAGTTGCACCTCCTGTCCGCGGGCGACTTCGAGATTCGCGCCGAAGGCTTGCAGGTAGATCCCCCGTTCCCCTTGTTGAACCACCACGAGCCGCCAGGGCACATCCACGTAGGTCACCACACCGCGAATGCGGACCGGCAGGCCCCGACTGATCGCATCCGGCGGCGACTGGAAAAAATCGGCGAGGTCGGTCAGTTCGGCGGGCGGCTCCGCAGCGCTCAAGGGGAACCAGCCCAGCACCAGCCCCAGCGCGGGCACGAGCCACCGGCACCGACCGGCATCAAGCCAGTCCGGAAACCTGCCGGGGGTTGCCGCGCGATCAGTATTCATCTAGCCCAAGGTTTCGGCTGATTGAGCCCGAGACTATAGGTCGGTTTGAAAAGTAACCACCTGATAATTGGGTTCCCCGGCCGCAGGGGCGCATATCGGCCGCGCCCCGGGAGCGCCGCAATCCTTGCAGCCAGCCGCTTCAGAACCCGTCGAGCCGCAAAGATTGCGGCGCTCCGCTAGCCGGCCAGTCGCTTCACCGGGGCAAGCGTCCGACAAACATTCGCAAGCTACCGACGGACAAGGGGGCGACGTCCGGCCTAACGTGATTGCGCACTTGCCGCCCACCTGGGGTGACAATCAATACCATGAAACCAATTCACGCTCTGCGCAGTGTTTGTCTTCCGGAAGCCGGGGCCACGCCCCTCGCCGCCACTTTGGCGCTCGTCAATCTCATCGTGCTGTCCGGCTCCGCCGCAGCCGAGTCCGCCACCAACGCGCCGGTCCAATTGCCCGAGGTCGTGGTGATGGGCGAGTCGGAGTCGGCGGAAACGGTCCAGGGTCCGTTCCTCCCGGCGGTGACGGGCACGACGATCAACGCGGGCAAGAAAACTTCCGTGCTTGATTTCGATGAGCTGCCGAAGATCAACAACAACAATTATCGGCAGGCGCTGACGAAGACGCCGGGTCTGCTGCTGAGCGAGGAGACCAGCCCGCTCGTGAGCATCGGCTACCGCGGGCTGAACCCACATCGCGCGCAGTTCACGCAGGTGCTCAAGGACGGCATTCCCATCCACGCGGATCAATTCGGCTATCCCGAGGCCTACTACACGCCGCCGCTCGACACGGTGGATCGGCTGGAATTCGTGCGCGGCGGCGCCTCGCTCATGTATGGCCCGCAACCCGGTGGTGCGTTGAACTACGTCACTCATCGCCCCCGCACGGACCAGGAGTTCTCCTTTCGCACGCAGCAAATCTTCGGCAGCGACAGCCTCTATTCCACGTTCAGTTCACTGGACGGCACGATTGATCGGTTGGGCTACTACGCTTACTTCAACCACCGCCAAGCCGAAGGTTTTCGCCAGGCAAACAGCGACGTCGAGCTCTATGCCGGCAGCGCGAAGCTGGTGCTCGACGCGGACACCGACAGCCGGTGGATATTGAACTTCGACGGCTACTCGGAAGAACACGGGGAGCCGGGTGGCCTGACGTTCGCCTCCGGCCCCAACGCGGTGAACTACGATGTCGATCGCGAGGCGAGCTCGCGATTCTTCGATCGGTTGCGCATCGAGCGCTATGTCGGGTCACTGGCGTGGGAGCGCGACTTCTCGGAAGATACCACGCTCACGGTGACCGGTTGGGGCGGCTATTACTCGCGCTTCAGCAAGCGGCAGCGCGGCGGTGGCTTCGGCACCTTGCCGACCGGCGCGAATGCCGCCAGCAACACCATCGAGCTTCAGGAGTTCAACACGGTGGGCGTCGAAGCCCGCCTGCGGCACGATTGGTCGCTCGGCGAAAACGCGCACACCTTCGCGGGGGGCGTGCAGCTCTATCACACCGGTTCACCGCGGACTGATCAGCGCGGCGCGACGCCGGACGCGGAGAGCGGCCAGTTGCGCAATCAAAGCCAGCGCGAGATTTTCTACGCGCCGGTGTTCGTCGAAAACCGGTTCGTGTTCGGCGAGCTGTCGGTCACGCCCGGAGTGCGGCTGGAGAACATCAGCCAAAGCGTCAAAGAGGAGGTCAACCTCGACAAGGTCGCCGCGGGTACGCCGCTGGGCGACAAGAGCCAGTATGATTTTGTGCCGCTGTTCGGGTTGGGGCTGGAGTATGAATTGCAACCCAAGGTCGCAGCCTACGGCAACTTCTCGCAAGCTTACCGGCCGAAGGTTTTCACCGAAGCCGTGCCGACCGGCGGCACCACGTTCGTCAACAGCGACTTGGAAGCGGGTGCGAGCTGGCAGGGGGAAATGGGTTTGCGCGGTCAACCCCAGTCCTGGCTGACCTGGGATACGAGCCTGTTCTGGCTCGATTTCGGCAATCAGATTGGGAGCGTGGCCGTACCCGGCGGCACCTCGCTTGAAAACATCGGCCACACGGTCCATCGCGGCTGGGAGGCGGCACTGGAGATTGAGTTGCTCGGCTTGAGCGATGCGTTGCGCGGGGAAGCTACCGAACGTGCGCACCAGATCAGCCTTTACGGCAACGTGATGCTTTTGGACGCGGAGATTGCAGACAGCGCGTCGGCCGCCCTGGTGGGCAACACGCCGCAGTACGCGCCGGATTATCTCATCCGCGCCGGTACGATCTATCGCTGGCAGGATCGCGCGAAGGTAGCGTTCATGGCCACGTTCGTGGACGACCATTTTGCAGACGACGCAAACACCGCGAACTACTTCATCCCCGGCTACCTGGTCTGCGATCTGACACTGGAGTGCAAAGTGTATCGCAACTGCCTCAGCGTGATCGCCGGGGTGAACAACCTCTTCAACGAAGATTACTACGCGCGCATCCGCGGTGACGGCATCGACCCGGCATACGGTCGCAACTACTACGCCGGATTGTCGCTGGCCTTCTGATTTCGTCGGGGACTTGTCTGGCCGTACAAGCCGAAACCGAGACCTTGGCAACCTGACGCTGCAATGATCGGGGTTACTTCTTCTGCTCGCGCGCCTGGAAGATGGCCGGGCAGCTGCCCATCGTCTGACAGAACGCCTGGCTGAAGTGGCTGAGGCTGTTGTAGCCGACTTCGAGGGCGACCTCAGTGACGTTGTGCCGGCCGGTGCGCAGCATCTCGGCTGCGCGCTCCATGCGGATGCGGCGCAGGTATTGTGGAATGGTCGCGCCGGTTTCCTGCGAGAAAGTCCGGCTCAAATAGAAAGGACTGCACGCCACGCGCCGGCCGATCTCTTCCAACGCGGGCGGCTCGGCCATGTGCTCGCGCAGGATCTGGATGACCTTCTCGACGCGCTCGCGGGCGACGCGCTGCTGCCGCGTGCAAAACAACTCCCCTTCGTCCGGCAGGAAGAGTATCTCCGACATCAGCTCGAGGGCCTTGCCGCGGAACCAGACCGTGCGCGCCGCCGAGTGAACCGGCGGATCCTGCAACGTTTTCAACAGCTCTTCCTGGCGCGTGTTAATCGGGACCGTGGCACCGACGCCGCTCACCTGGTTCTCGCCGCTCACCACGCGCGTGATCAAAGGATGCAACCCGGCGCGTTTGCCGTTGAGCTCGGCGCGCAGGAAGTCAAAGGACAATTCTAATGTCAGGAACTGGTGGGCTTCACCGGGGTGGCGCGAAGCGGCGATGGGCTGATCGCCTCGCACGTAAAATCCCGACATGCCGTCGGTCATCTCGAGGCCGCTGGCGCCCGCACCGACCTGGGCGCGACCCCGAATGTTGAGGCAGACTTCGACGCTGCGCGGATGGAACGTGTCCGCCCATTTCACGCGTTGATCAGCCGCCAGATCATGCCACTCGAGACTGAAACCTTCGCCCTGAAATGATCCGCCGAGCGGCCGCCAGCCGGAAGCTACGGAAGCCCAGGCCGGAGACTCCGACCAAGGAACCGCAGCTTGTGATGGAGGAAGCGAGGGCATCTGCTTTGGTGAGGCTGGGTCGCATGTGAGAAGGCTGTCAAGATTGGTCCTCCGCAGGGAGGTGTTCGAAAGTGGCGGAAGCCCATGCCAAATGCGAAACGGACATGGCTGCAAACCATGTCCGTTGACGGGTTAGGAACGCCGCGTCAGTATGCGACGACCTTGACCCGCTTTGCAAACTCCTCGCGATTCAGACTCTTCGTCGCGAAGGCGTCGATGTCCGACTTCAGCGCCTTGAGGGTCAGTTGCGTCGTGTGGGGCTTGGAACGGGCAATGGTTTTCTCGGTGTCCAGATCCGAAGTCGCGACAGCGATCTCAGCACGGACCTTTTTGACCGACGGATGTTCGCCCGTGTATTGTCTGGTTAGCTCACGTTCACGATTCCGCAAATTCTCCACTCTTCGCTCGACGGTAGTCCCGTCGGCGCCGCCGTCATTGGAATAGAAGTGAACCGTACCGCCCGCATGGTTGCCGGGCCCCGTCACCGACACGACCACCGACTCCGTGCTCGCGACTTGGCGGAGATTGGTTGCGTTCACGAATGCGTCGATCAACGCGTTCTTCAGGCGTTCCACGCGGTTGGGATCGAACGGCTGGCCTTCAGGTCCGGGGGGGCGTGGCGGCCGACCCGGACGGCCGTAGAGCTCCCGCCGCGTGCGTTCCCACTCGCTCTCGCCTTCAGCCTTCGGCTTGGCTTCCTGATCGCTGGCTGGCGGCGCAACCAGCGGATAATCGGCGTTCAAGAGGAACACCGCGCCGAAACCACCGAGATAGATCGCCTGCGGACCCGAACGTCCGCCCAGTGCTTCGATGTGGATGCCCATCGCCTGCATCGGGTCATCCCGGCGGTCATCGCGCACTGCTCGTTCGAGCAGGCGCAGCATGATGCCGGCATCCTCCTGCGCGGCGCCGCGGGCTTCATCGGTCGGTGGCTGGTCGGCGAGCAACAAGGCGCGGCTGCCTCCACTGCGCGGGAAGCCGGGCGCAATGGGCCATCCCTCGGGTCCGCCTTCGCCGTGGAACTCTTCAAAGATATTCCGTTGTTCGTCGAGTTCGGCGTGTTGTTTTGCGAGGAATGCCCTTTGTTCAGCCAAATCGTGTTCGTACTCCCGGCGCGCCTCACGCTGCAGTCGGTTCACGTTGGAGTGTTCGATCACTTTGGTTTCGACTTGGACATCGGCCGGCTGCTGGGCGGGTGATGTTCCGACTGCCAGCAGCAACGCCGTGGCAGCAACAAGGTGTTTGTTTATCATGGATACATTTTCGTTGAGGGCTCTGATTGGTTTACAAACTGGATCGGGAGATCAGTTGGGGCGATAGGCCGCCGGGACCGCGGCCGGCTCGGCCCGCGACGCGAGTGAGCGCATCTGGTAGTTGGCCTGTTGAAAGCCGCTTTGCGTCAACACCGCCACGGTTTCCAGGCTTTTGCGCAGGCTGGTGTCTTCCGCGACCCGCCGTGCCTCCACCTGTTTGAGGAGATCAAGCGTGACCTGCTGGTCCTGTTGCCGGGCGAGCAGCCATTGCGCAGTCGTGACGTTCAGTTTCTGGTCAAACTCCGCGCGCAGTTCCGTGGCGATCTGTCCGCGCAAATCCGCTGGATTGATTGACCAGCGACCGGCCGTCACGCCCAACAAGAGCGCAATCGCCGCCGCCGCCGCCCAGGGCCAGCGTCGGGCATTGACCTCTCGCGTTGGTGAAACGTCGACGCGCCATGCATTGAGCTGCTGGCCCGTGCGCCGCCATTCGTTCAACTGGCGGGCGCAATCCGGACACACGGCCAGGTGCGCTTCGAGATCGAGCCGTTGCGGTTCGGCGAGTTCCCCGTAGGCGAAGTCGAGCCATTGATCTTGCGTGGGATGCTTCATAAACAGGCGGCTTGGGAGGTTGGGAGAAGTTTCCTTTGCGTCGCGGTAGCCGGGAGTTCGAGGGGCGCCAGCCGCGTGTTCAGTTGCTTGAGCGCCTCGGCCATGCGGGACTTGACCGTGCCTTCCGGGATGGCGAGCGCCTCGGCGATCTCGGCGAATTTCAGATTCTCGTAATGCCGGAGCACCACCACTGAGCGGTAGTGCTCCGGCAGCTCGAGGAGGGCGGTGCGCACCGCGGCATGGCGCTCGCCCGTTTCCAGTTGCTGCGCGGGCGAAGGTCCGTCGCACATCGGTTCCTCCACCCGGACAGAGTCCTCCGCGGAGTCGGTGGTGGCGAGTGCAAGCTCGGGCCGCCGCTGGCGCCGGCGCAGTTCATCGTGACAAAGATTGAGCGCGATCCGCCACAGCCAGGTGGAGAACTTCCGGCCGTTCTCGAACTCGCGACCGAAGCGAAACACGCGGGCAAATGTCTCCTGTCGCAAGTCCTCCGCGCGATGCTCATCACCCGTCATGCGGACGCACAGGCGGAAGATCGGCGCGTGCCAGCGCTCGTGGAGCAACCGGAACGCCTCGCCGTCGCCGGTGCCGGCAAACCGCCACATCAACTGCTCGTCGGTGAGCTTCGTGCCGCGGTTGAAAAGGTGTTGGAAAAATCGCGCCATGTTGTCGGCTTGCATCGGGACGGGAGACGACGTTTCGACGTTCGCCCCAGTTCACCGTTCAATGAGTGATACGCGCGAGTCGGGAAAAGGGTCGAAAGAATTTTTCCAACGGTCGCGCCGGCTCAAGGTGATGCCTCACGCCCAGACCGCGCTGGCTGCAATCAGGGGCGAATCCGGTTCCTTTGCGCCCTTGGCGAAGTCTGTGTGAGGAGTCTGCTCGAACGGATCGTGGGCGCCCTGCGGCCGGTCTCGATTCCCGGCCTACTTCTTCTGGCCGAGCAAATACGCCAGCAGATTGTTGAACTGCTCGACCGTCAGGGCTTCGCCGAAGTTGGACGGCATCAGTGAAGTTGTTGTCTCGCGGCGTTCCGATACGTCGGCTTTCGCCACGGTGAACTCCTTGCCGGCGGCGTTGGCGAGCACGAGCACCGCGCCTTCTTCGCGCCGGAACAAGCCGCTTTCGGCTTCGCCGCTCTTCAACACCAGCGTCGTGGTGGCGAAGGCGTGATCCACGTTGCGGTTCGGATCGAGGATGTCCTCGCACAAGCGCTCAACGCCACGATTGCCGATGCCTTCGAGCTGCGGACCAACCAAGGCACCCTGGCCGCCGAGTTGATGGCACACGGCGCACAACTGCGTGTAGAGCTGTTCGCCTTGCGCCTTGTCCGGCGCGGCCGCCGCAAAATCGCGACGGCGTTGATCGATCAAGCGTTGCAGCGCGGCATCCACTTCGGGCAGGCCGGCGAGGAGCGACTTGATGCGCTCGCGGGATTCAGCGGCGGCAGTGTTCTGCAACCTGTCTTGCAACAGTCGATCGCGCAGCAGGGAAGGGGACACCGCGCCCGATTCCATTTCCGATACCAATGACATCGCATCGTCCGCACTCTCGATGCTCAACATGGCCACGCGGACCTGCACCCGCTGCGGCGCTTCCTTGAACACACTTTCGCGCAACCGTTGCAGTGCCTGTGGATCGCTGGCCGTCGCCGCGTTGAGAACACGCGCCTTCCACGTGAAGGGAATTTGCCGGTCGCTGACGAGGTCGGCGAGGCCAACCCCGCGCGGGCTCAAGACCCGCAGGGCGGCGGCGCGCGCACTGACCTCGGCGGACTCATTGCGCAGCAGCGTCACCAGGCGATCTTGCAAAGCCGGTTGCGCCGCCACTGAACCTGAAATGCCGGCGAGTTCCGCGGCCGCCGTCTGCCTCGCCACCACCGTGGCCGGGGCGATGGTGGGGAAGGGCACGACCTCGGGCTCGATGCGGCCAAAGGCCAGCCACGCGTAGGCACTGGCGGCATCGCCATCGACAACTTCGAGCCGGACTTGTTTGCCGGCGTGCGCCGCGAGATCCCACGTGATCAACTGGGCGACGTCATTGCGAGGTGGCTTCGCGGTGGCCAGCACTTCACCCGTCGCGGCGTCGCGAAGTTGAACGAAGTTCTTGCCCATCGCCGGCTTGCCCGGATCGCCATCGTGACCAGCGAAAAAGAACTTCAGCTGCTTCGGTGCGACAAAACCTTTTGAGACGAGCCGCCCAGTGAGCGGTTCGCCGCCGACGATGCTGTCCAGCAGGCGGGCTGGTTTGCCGGTGTCGGCCTGCACGCGGTCGTTGAAGCCCCACGGGTTGGCGGGATTCGCGGTGTCATCAAGCGGCTCGCTTGTCCAGCCGGATGAACCCTCGACGGAATCAAGCAACTGCACCGCAAGCTTGCCGGACCAGGTCTTGAGTGCGGGCGTCAGCTCGACGCCCCGGCGCAAAAAGCCATCGCGGATCGCGCGAATCAGGACGAGTTGGAAATCCAGATCGCTGGCGGACTCCTGTTGAATGGCGGCGGCCAGTTCGTCGAGCGCGGCCGGCGGCGCGTGGCTGGCGGCGTGTTGGAGCGCCTGACGCGACAGCTCCGTATTGTCCGCGAAACTTTTGCGATGCTTGAGCAGGAACGTGCCGGCCTGCTCGGACTTCACGGCGACCGCGACGTCAGCAATCGCGCGGGCGTCGGCTGCGTTGAGTGGGCGGCTGGCGACGTCGCGGAAGATGGCGTCGTCGTTGAGCTGATCGCGCAGTGTCTTGCGGAGGACATAGACGAGATGGGTATCCTCCCTGTCGGCCTTGGCGAGTGCGTCAAGCAAGGGCTGGACGTTCGCGGCGGAGGTCCAGGCACCGAGCGCTTCTGCGGCGCAACGCCGGACGAGGGCGTCGGGATCAATTAGGGCGACGCCGGCACGCTGTAGGAGCGCGGACGGCGCGGCCGCCGTGGTGCGCTCGGGCGTCGCGCGGGCGAGCCGTGCGCGCGCCGGGGGCAGCCGGAAGGCGTGCAAACGAACCAATGTGTCGGGCGATGCGAGCGCCGTATCGAGTTCACTTAACCGCAGTCCGCTCAATCGTTGCAGCATCCAGAGCGCGTGGACTTGTTGATGTGAATTGGTCGGCTTCTTTAACGCTGCTCGCACCGGTTCCTGCGCGCTCGCTCCAAACCGGTCCTGAATCACCCCGGCTGCCATCAGCCGGCGGGTCAGATTGGGCGAACCAAGTTCCTTGATCAGTCCGCCAAGTTCTTCGGGCAGTGCCACCGGTCGTAGCGGCTTGCCGGTGTAAACCACGCGCCAGATGCGGCCGCGCTCGCGGTCGCGGTCGGGATGCGTGAGCGGCACTTCGTAGTGGCCGATGATGCGATTGTAGAAGTCCGCGATGTAGAGCGCGCCGTCCGGTCCGAGGATGTTGTGTACCGGCCGGAACCACGGATCGGTCGTCGTCAGGAAGTCCGGTTGCTCGACGGCTTTGGGCGTTGAACCGTGGAACTCAATCTTGTCGCGGTTCAACCGGCTGGTCATGACGTTGCCGATGAAGAAAGTGTCTTGGTATTCCTCCGGCCACAGGTCGTCCGAGTAGTAGAATGCGCCGTCGATGGCCGTGCTGCCATGGGCGTGCTCGATCATGGCAGGCGCGAAGCCGAGTCCATCGTGCGGCTTGCCGAAGCTCGGATACCAGCCGCCGGCAAGCAGTTGGTAAATCGGCGCGCTGTGGCAGTCGCTCGAATAGAGATTGCCGCGCTCATCCCACGCGAGGCCGTACGGATTTACCTGGCCCATCGTGTGCGGTTCAAGGCGCGAGCCGTCCACACGCATGCGATAGGTGTTGCCGGAATTGAAGTGGAGCTGGAGTCCGTCCGGACCAGTGAACCGGCTGTCATTGTTGAAACCGTGTGTGGCATAGAGCCAGCCGTCGAAGCCGCGCGTGAACGACGACTGGTTGCCGTGCGTGTCGCGGGTGTAATCGAACGGTCCGTACAAAGGCGTGCGCTTGTCGGCCCGGTTGTCGCCGTCGGTATCTTCGAAGAGCCAGATGTAGGGAATGGACCAGACGATCGCTTTCCAAGTTTCATTGGTGGCAGCCGACGTGAGGAGGCTTTCGCCAGAAGTTTGAGCCTCGTTACCTCGGCTGTTGCGAGGTGAACGGAAGGGATAAATGCCGATCGGAATGTTTAGACCGCCGGCAAACTCCGTGACCTTGCGTGCGCGGCCGTTGGTGCCGAAGTCTTCGAAGATCATCAGGCGATCGCGGCCCGGCGCATTGGTTTTCGCAGCCCACGGATACTCGATCGAGGTCGTGGCCCAGAGCCGGCCCGTGGCATCGAACGCCAGGTTGAACGGCTTGTTGATGTCCGGTTCGGCGGCGACGAGTTGGATCTCGAAGCCGGGTGGTAGCTGAAACTTCTTCTGTTGCTCGGCAGGCGGCAGCGGACCCGTGGTGCGGACGCCGAGGGCGAATTCATCTTCCGCGGATTGGACGGCCACCGTGGCGAGGGCGATGAGCATCGAGACGTAGGACTTCATGGATGTTGGGAGGTTGCCGAAATCGAGGATTCTTGGCCACGAGAATTCAGTCGGCATGTGAAGCCATCGATGAAGCCAAAGCGGCGGCCCGCGAGCGCCAGAACAACTTGGGCCGAAGGCTACTGCGGTCTGGGCACCGGAAGCATGTTGCCGGAAGAATTGCTTTTCGGCTGATAGACCCCGGGTTTGAGATCTTGAAGGTGGTCGCGCGATTGACCCGTCCGCCAGGCGCGATAGCTGAAGATCACCACCAGGGCGCCGATGCCGACCACCAGCAGCGGCAGGGCGATCCGCCAGTTGATGCGCGAGAGCTGCAGGGTCATCCAATCGACAACTCCTTTGCGCTCGTTGGTCAGGGGCGGCGGTTCGGCAAACTTGGCGTTGCCGCTGAGCTCGCGATCGAGCGTGGCCATCACGGTCGGCAGGTCGAGATGCAAGAGCGTCGCGTAGGTGCGGACAAAGCCGCGGATAAAGACCGTGGCGGAGAAGACATCGAAGTTTCCCTCGTCCAGCGCGCGGATGTGATCGGTCTTGATCTTGGTGGCGTCGGCCACCTGATAGACCGTCAGGCTCTGGGCTTCTCGCGCGGTACGAAGCTGTTCGGCAACCGTGGGCATGTGCCCGCGATATTAGGCAGGCGGCTCTCGTTGGCAACGCTGGAAAAACGAGCTGGCAAAAGGTGAACTTGTTGGGTGGCCACGCGATCCTCCGAAACCTGAGCGCAAATTCCCACGTCTCTCCGGGAACTCACGAATCAAACCATGCATGCGCAGAAAGTCGTCGACGGTTTGTGAGCGTGGCTTGCGTTCAAGGCGCGTTTTGAAAAAGCGCCCCACCTGGTCGTGGGCAAAATCTCGCGTGCCTTTCCAATCCGTGACGTGCGGAGCCGCCCACGTCGCTGCGCTCGTCGGCGGGAATCGACAGCGGACCGGCAGGTCCGCCCTACCGCAATTGGTAGGGCGGTGTTGCTGCGCCGCCGTAACTTTCGGCAAGCGTAGGGGCCGTTACGGACCTCAGTTGGTGGCCGGCCGAAAGTAATCATCGGCCGCCAGCCAGTCGGCGACGCCGAGATCGGCAAGATCCTTCGCGGCCTGCATCTTCTTCAGTAACTTGGCCAACTGCTCGACGTACCCGAGATCGATCTTCTCGACTTTCGCGATGCGCGCCTTGTCATTCTGGTGATGGGTCAAATCGTAGTGCCCGCAGCCGCGCAGGCCAAGCTTCAGTAACCCCCCGCCGAACCTGGCGGCATCGGAGCGGGCATTCGAGGGCAGTTGCTATTCCAACATTTCGCGGATGCGCTGGCCGAGGGTGTCCTTGGTGAACGGCTTGGCGATGAAGGGCGCGGGCGATTGCAGGCCGTGCTTCCGAAAGAATTCCGTTTCGGAGTAGCCGCTCATGAGCATCACTTTGACTTCGGGATTCAATTTCCGGATTTCACTCAGCGCCTCCTGGCCATCCATCACCGGCATCATCAAGTCCAGCAGCACCAGCCGAAACGAGGCCCCCTCTTGCTGGTACCGTTCAACCGCTTCCCGGCCATTGGCGACGGCGACGACTTCGAAACCCAGCCGCAAAAGTGCCGAGCGAATGGTTCCGCGAACGAGATCTTCATCATCCGCGACGAGGATCCTGCCATGAGCGTTCCAAACCGAATCGGGCGCCGTTTGTTTGACCGCCGCTGGCAATTCGGCGGCGACGGGAAACACGACGCGCACTTCCGTGCCGTGCTGGAGTTGGGTTTCCACGGCGATCGCTCCGCCGTGGCCACGAACGATGCCCAGTACTGCGGAGAGTCCGAGACCCCGTCCGGTAAACTTGGTGGTGAAGAAGGGTTCAAACATGCGCCGCCGCACTTCAGCCGTCATCCCGCAACCGTCATCGGACACTGCCAGGCAAACGTAACTGCCCGCCGGCAGCGGTTCGGCGGAAAGATAATGCACCAGTTCCTCGGCGGTGAACCAGCGGCTGCCGGCGGCGATGCGCAATTGACCGCCCCGGTCGGTGAGGGCTTCGGCAGCGTTGGTGGCCAGGTTGAGGAGCAACTGCCGCAGCTGCCCGGTGTCACCCCGAAAACCCGGGAGATCATTCTGGAGACTGAGCGTCAGCTGAGCTTTCTTGGGCACCGCCGCCTGGATGAGGTGCAGGTTTTCCTGGAGCAGTGTGTCGAGCCGGACCGTCCGCACTTCGAAGCGGCCTTTGCCGGAATAAGCGAGCATTTGCCGGCACAGTTCCGCGGCGCGGACCGCCGCCTCGTTGACCTGTTGCAAGGCAAAGGCGGCAGCGGAGCCTGCGGGCACATCGTCCTCCGCCATTCCCGCATGGCCCATGATGACGGCGAGCAGGTTGTTGAAATCATGGGCGATGCCGCCGGCCAGGACGCCGAGGCTTTCGAGCTTCTGCATCTCTTGAATCTGCTCGTCGAGCCGGCGACGTCGTTCCTCCGCGTCGCGGTTGGCCGAGATATCCTCAATCGTGCCGTCGTAATAAGCCACCTTGCCCTCGGGATCGCGGATGGCCCGGGCATTTTCACGCACCCAAATGAACGTCCCGTCCCGGCATCGCCATTGGGATTCGAGCCCGATGATGGCTCCGTCGCGTTCGATCGTCTCCTTGAAAATGGGGCGCTCGTATTCGGGCGCAAACCCCGCTTTTTCCAAATCCTGACGGGCCAGTTCGGCAAAGGAGTCATAGCCCAGCATCTTCACCAGCGCGGGATTGGCCATGACGATCTGCCCGGCCGGGGTGGTGCGATAAAGTCCCATGACGGCGTTGTCGAAGAGCGAGCGGGAGGATTGTTCGCTCACGTGCAGTTCGCGTTCGACCCGCTGGCGCTCCCGGATTTCCGCCTGCAACCGCGTGTTGGATTCCTGGACTTCGGTCAGCAGACGATTCAGTTCATCCGCCGCCTGACGCCGGCGAGTGATGTCCCGCAGAACCAAATAGCGGCCGAGGACGCGTTGCTTCGAGTCGTGGATCGCGGCTGTCCGCACGTCGTAATACGGCGGTGATTTTACCTGCTGGCCGGTGATCTCGAAGTGTTCCGAGGCGGCGGCATCCAATTCAGAAATCAACGCCGGCCACCTGGGCAGGCACTCGTTCAGACTGCGGCCCACCGCTTGATGGTTCGAGACGCCCAGGAAGGTTTCGGCGGTCTGGTTGAGCATCGCGATGCGTCCCGCCCCGTTCAACACCACCAGCCCATCCACCATCTGGTCGATCACCAATCGCTGGGCTACGGGCATGATCTCCAACAGTTGCAGCCGGAAGATGCCCCAAAAATATAAGAGCGAACTCAGAATGAAAGCGACCGGGGTCGGGTTGGGCGCCGCGCGCGGATAGATGTCGAGGATCTGAAGGAAGTTAACGGCCCAGGGAATGGAGCCCGCCAGCAGGACCACGGCGGCCTGCCAGCGATGCAGCCGCGAAGTATCTGCCACGTTCACCAACAGCAACACATAGCCCACGGCGCAGAGGGCGTAGCTGTAGGTGATGAACGCCAGGTTCCAGGTTCCATGGTGGACGACGACGCCCCCGTTGACCCGCTCGTTCAGCCACATCCAATGAAAGGCTTCGTTCGTGGCCACGACCGGCAGGGTGAGGAGCGCCGGCAGTAGCGCGGCCGCGACCACCTTCGGCTTCAACCAGTGACCGCGGCCGGTGAACTCGAGGCAGAATGCCAGCCACGCCACGGGCAGTGCTCCAATCCCCACGTACGCCAGCGTCACCCATTGGGGATGCGGGCGCAGCAGCCCCGCGCCGTCCGCCATGGCCCACCAAGTGCCGGCGGCGATGACTCCGAGAAAAGACCGGCCGCCAGGCAATGCCCGTCGTTGCCAGAGAGCGGCCATCAGTACGCCACCGACCAGAACTACGACCATCAAAGCCAGCGCATACGCCAGACGCTGAGTTTCCGTAATCACGGTAAAAAAAGTGAAGCGCGGACGCTACAAATCGTGAGGAACACTAGGAAGCAAAATGTTGCCTGGAGTTCACAATCACCCCCATTTGACATCAAAACCCGCGTCGCTATAGTCGCCGCCCTTTATGAATCGGACTCCGCATGTCGCAGTTGTCGGTGCCACCGGCGCCGTGGGAATTGAAATGCTCCAGACCTTGGAGCGCCGCAACTTTCCCGTCGGCAAACTCACCTTGCTCGCGTCAGCCCGCTCAGTCGGCAAGAAGCTCAGCTTTCGCGGCAGCGAGCACACCGTCGCGGAACTGAAGGCTGACAGCTTTGCCGGGATCGACATTGCCCTGTTCAGCGCCGGCGGTGGCACGTCCAAGCAGTTCGCGCCGATTGCCGCGCAGGCCGGCTGCGTGGTCGTGGACAACTCCAGTGCCTTTCGCATGGACGCCGATGTGCCGCTCGTCGTGCCGGAGATCAATCCCGGCGACGCGAAGCTCCACAAAGGCATTATCGCGAATCCGAACTGCACGACCATCGTGACCTTGATGGCGTTGTATCCATTGCACCAGGCGTTCGGCGTGAAGCGCATCTTCGCCTCGAGCTACCAGGCCGTGTCCGGCTCGGGCGCGAAAGGCATCGAAGAATTGAAACGGCAGTCCGGGCAGATCGCCCGTGGCGAGCTCGTGACCCGCGAGGTCTATCCGCATCAGATCGCCTTCAACGTGATCCCGCAGGTCGATGTGTTCCTCGACAACGGCTACACGAAGGAAGAGATGAAGATGGAAAACGAAGGCCGGAAGATCATGCATCACCCGGCGTTCCGCGCGAGCGTGACCTGCGTGCGCGTGCCCGTGTATCGCGCCCATTCGGTGGCGGTGAGCGCGGAGTTCGAGCGGCCGGTTTCAGTGGCTGCCGCCCGTGCGGTGCTGGCCAAAGCGCCGGGCCTCGACGTCATTGATGAACCCGCGAAGTCGGTTTATCCGCTCCCGCTTGTGCAGGCGAACGTGGACAACTGCGCCGTCGGTCGCCTACGCCTGGACTGCGCGTTGGACAACGGACTCTGCTTCTGGGTGAGCGGCGATCAGGTGCTCAAAGGTGCCGCGCTCAACGCCGTGCAGATCGCGGAGTTATTGGTGAAGTAGGCTGCTAGTTCGGGGCCTGACGATTGAGCGACGGCTGCGGCCGGGCGGGGTTTTGACAACCGCCAAGGCGTTACTTGAGAGCACCGGATGCATGTGATTAAGTGCGGCCCATGCAAAGGAAACAATCGAGATGCTTTAGTCCTCGTTTCATTTTTCTGCTCGTCCTCGGGGGATTATTTTCCATCCCCGCCATGCTCTCGGCGGCAACCATCTTCGTGAAGCAGAACGCCACCGGTGCGAACAATGGAACTTCGTGGGCCAACGCCTTCACCAAGCTGGATGCTGGCTTGGCAGCGGCAACCACCGGCGACGAAATCTGGGTCTCCGCGGCGACCCAGCTCAGCGGAGAGAACCTCATTCCCTTTCCGAGCCGGTACCAACCCGGCCCGGCCGCCACCGCCGATGCCAGTTTTCAGCTCAAGCCGGGGGTGAAACTTTACGGCGGTTTCATTGGGACTGAGTCCAGCGTCGCTGAACGCAGCTTGGAGGTGCCCATAGCAATCCCGCCGCAGGTCACCTGGCTTACGGGTTGGGCCGGTGGTTTGCCCTGGCTGACGCGCCACATCCTGCGCGCGGACGCCAGCGTCACCGAGGACACGGTGGTGGATGGCTTCCGCATCGAGTCTGCGGGCACGCTCGGCGCGTCGGGGTTGGACGTGGTCGGCGGCGGATTGCTGAACGAAGGGGGCTCGCCGGTGTTCCGCAATTGCATCTTCGTTTCGCTGCTGGGGCAGTCTGGCTCGGCGGTTTATTCAACCGGCGGCAATCCCACTTTCATCAACTGCGTCTTCACGCAGAACAGCGCCTCAGCGACGAACCCCGGCGGGACCATTGTGGCCACGGCCGGCGCGCTCCGCTTGATCAACTGCACCGTCACGGGCAACGCCGTGCAGGTGGGTGGCATCGGCGGCGTCGTGCTGCCGGCGGGCGGCGAAGTGATCAACTCCATCATCTGGGGCAATGGCGGTCCGGGCGCTGCCGTTGGTGGCGCCGGGCAGATCAGCTACTCGGTGGTCGAAGGGGGCCATCCCGGCATCGCCAATATCAGTGCGGACCCGAAGCTGCGCTGGCAGAGGGAGGTTCCGCGATTGGGCAGTGGCTCACCTGCGATCGAGGCTGGGAATAACGCAGCAGTGCCAGCGTCGGTGACCGTCGATTTTTCCGGCCGGCCGAGAATTCTCCTCGGTGTTGGCAGCGATGACACTTATTCCGGTGACCCCAAAGTGGATCTTGGCGCATTGGAGCACAGCGGGGTGTACTTTGTAAGGGCGGGTGCCTTGCCCGGTGGCGATGGCCTGAGCTGGCTTACGGCGCACAATGATCTTTATGAAGCGCTGACGAACGCGGCCGCCAGCTACGTCGAGGAAGTCTGGGTGGCTGCCGGAACCTACCGCCCCCATTCCGGCCTCCCGGTTGATCGGACTCGTAGTTTTGAAGCGAACGTGATGTACGGCGGTTTCGCGGGCACGGAGACGAAGCGTGGTGAACGAAACCCGGCCGCAAACGAAACCATTCTCAGCGGCGACATTGGAATCCCGAACAACAATTCTGACAACAGCCAGCGAATCGTGGCCGGCGGGGCGGGTGCCCTGATAGACGGGTTCACCATTCGTGACGGAAATGGGATCGACGGTGTGTTGGGCACGGAGTCGGGTACGGGAATCGCCTTTGCCGGCGATGCCACGGTCCGCAATTGCCAGTTCACCAACAACCGCGGCGTCGGTGGCGCGGCGATCTGGATCGGCGGCACGGGGATCGTCGAGCGCTGCGTGTTTCGCGGCAACGTTTCGATGCTGGGCGCCGGCGCGCTCTATTTGAAGAAGAGTGGCCGGGTCGAAAGTTCGCTTTTCGCGAACAACCAGTCCGACAACGGGGGGGCCATTTTCGTGCAGGACACCGGAGTATTTGTGAACTGCACGATCGCAAGTAATCATGCTTCGGGCAGTGGTGGCGGCGTTTGGGGTAATCCGCTGATGATCAATTCCGTCCTCTGGGGCAACTCCGCGGATTTCGGCGGCGACCAAATCTACGGTACAACTCCATCCACCAAATGCATCGTCCAAGGCGGCTGGCCCGGTTCGAATCTTTCGGTCGACAACCCGGGGTTTGTCAGTCAAGGCGCGGGTGACTTTCGGCTGCTGCCGACCTCGCCGGCGGTGGACGCGGGATCGGCGACGACGCTCTTCACTGCGTTTGATGCCGCCGGGAACGCGCGCCTGCTCGACGGCAACGGCAATGGCCAGGCGCTCCCGGACATTGGCGCCTACGAGTACGGGGTGCCCAATGTGATCACCGGCGTTGTGATCGGTCCGAGCGGTAAGGCGCGGGTCAATTTTCTGGGGACGACGAATCTGATCTACTCCGTTGAAGCGTCCACCAACCTGGTTGACTGGGAAGTGATCGGCAGCGCGCCCTTCTCGACTGCGGACTTCATCTATCGCGACGATGCGGCCCCCGGATTTGGGAAAAGATTCTATCGGACGCGGCTGCCGTAGGTTTTAAACCACTTCTCTGTGAAAGTCGGTGGCATGTAGTTGGGCGCCTCCCCCATTTAACCGATTCTCGGTTGGACTTGGTATTATGTCCCGTACGCTGCGGGGCATTGTCCCAACCCGGAGCGTTGCCGAGAATTAACGATCCGCCGTTTGACATCGGAACTTTGGTGGGCAACTTGACACTCCATGCAAGCAAGCTGCCCGAACCCTGGGGGCCGTCGCGTTCTGTTCGCGATGCTCTTCTTTCTCTCTGCTGAGTCATCCCCGGCCGCCGACTGGCCGCAGTATCGCGGACCGAATCACGACGGCATTTCCCCGGAGCACATCCGCACGAACTGGACGGCGCAACCACCGCAGCAACTATGGAAGGTGCCGCTTGGTGCCGGTCTAAGTTCGCTTACGATCCAGAACGGCCGGGTGTTTACCATGGAGCGGCACGGCAACACGATCACGGGCAGGGAATTCTGCGTGGCACTGAACGCTGCTACCGGAGCGGAACTTTGGGAGGCCGACATTGACCTCGCGGATTATCCTCACGCTGGCGTCGGTAACGACGACGGGCCACGCTCGACCCCGACAGTGGATGGTGATCGCGTCTATGCGCTGGGTTCCTACCTGAATCTGGTTTGCCTGAATGTGACGAACGGTGAAGTAATTTGGAGCCGGAATCTGGTGAGTGAGTTTGGCCCGGTGCTGGGCGGGACGTACGGTGGTGTGGTGGATTGGCAGAGTGCCGCTTCACCGTTGGTGGTTGGCGACTTTGTCTTCGTGGCGTCCGCCGCCAGCGCAAACCGGTTGTTCGCCTTCAACAAGTACACCGGCGCGGTGGTCTGGCGGAAACACGACGACACCATGACGCAGGCGTCGCCCGTGTTCGCAACGGTCGCGGGCGTGCCACAGGTCATCTTCTTCACCAAGTCCGGGTTGGTGTCGGTCAAGCCCGACACCGGCGATCTACTCTGGCGCTACGCATTTCCGTTCAGCACGTCGACGGCGGCGTCGGCGGTCGTGGCGAACAACCTCGTCTATTGTTCGGCCGCCTACGGCGTGGGTGCCGGAGTCGTGAATGTCGCGAACAATGCCGGCACGCTGACCGCGTCCCAAGTCTGGCGGGCCGCCGGCACCAAACAGAATCATTGGGGCACGCCGGTCTATCATGCCGGGAATTTCTACGGCGTTTATGGGCATGGCTCTCTCACCGTTCAGTGCGTCGACGCATTGTCGGGGGCGGTGAAGTGGCAACGGAGCGGCGTGGGCTATGGAAGTGTGCTCAAGGTGGGCAATCGCCTGCTGGTGCTCGATGAGAATGGCTGGCTGGCGCTGGTCCGCTTGAGCCCGGATTCGTACCAGGAGATTGACCGGTTCCGCGCGCTGACGGGCAAGTGCTAGAACAACGCGGCCGTCGCCGATGGCGTCGTCTACGTGCGCAGCACCCTGGAAGCTGCGGCCTACGCCTTGGCCGCACCGCGCGTCGAGTTGTCGTCCGCCCTCGGCACCATCACACCGCAGGGCTTTGAACTCTCGCTGGTCTCGGACGATGGCCTGCCGATCACCGTCGAGCGCGCGGCCGGCATCGGCGTTTATCACACCGACAATCCAGCCGCCCCACTGGCGAATTGGATTCTTTTGCAGCAACCGTTGGTTCCGGTGGGCAACGCGCTCAAGATTAACGACCCCAGTGTGACCGGCGCCGCCCAGCGATTCTATCGGGCCCAAGAAAACCCCTGACCCTTTGCGCATGAAGGCAACGAATTACAAATCGGTCGCGCGCCCGAGCGGCGGTGGTCGCGGGTTCACCCTGATCGAGTTGCTGGTCGTGATCGCGATCATCGGCATTCTCGCGAGCCTGCTTTTGCCCGCGTTGAGCCGCGCCAAGGAGCGCGCGCGCCGCACCGCCTGCCTGAGCAACCTCCGCCAGTTGCTGATCGCCACGCACCTCTACGCAGGTGATCACGACGGCTGGCTGCCGAAGGGTGGCACGGACATTCGCAACAAACGCGACACCCACACGCCAATCCTTTCGACGCGCACCAAGGACGTGCTGCTCGACTACGCCTCGCCGTTGAAGGCCTTCGACTGCCCGAGTCTCTCGCCCAATTTCGAGCGGGATGAAGCGTGGCGGTTTCATCCGGATTACGGTGTCGCCATTGGTTTCCATTACCTCGGCGGTCACGACAACACGCCGTGGGAACCCGTTGGCAACGTGACCAACCAGTGGGTCTCACCGCAGAAAACTTCGGACCAACCCTCGCTCGACCTAGCCGCCGACTTGAACGTCTATTGCCACAGCTTCCAACGCATCCTGGCGCCTCACACTGCGGGCGGCGTGGTAGTGCGCGCAGAGAGTTACTTCGAGGAACATCCCGAAAGCTATCAGCAGACGCCGGTGCAAGTCGGTGCTGCGGGCGGCAACGTGGGGCTGCTGGATGGTTCGGCGCGCTGGAAACGTATCGAGGAAATGCGCGTCTATCGCGCCTCCCAAGCCTGGGATGTGGACGGCGCGTTCGGCTACTGGTGAAGTTGGTTGGAGTCCAAGCTTTAGCTTGTCCCCGTTTGCACCCACCCCGCGGAGCAAGCCCATCACGCCGCAGCGTAAGTGCCCGCAGCCCTAGAAAGCCGCCGCGATCGCATCGCCCATCTCGCGGGTGCCGACCTTGCGCGCAGACTTGTCCTCGGCATTGAAGATGTCGCCCGTCCGCAGGCCGCTGGCGATGACCTGGGCAACGGCGTTGTCGATGGCCGCCGCGGCGTCGTTTAAACCAAAGCTGTAACGCAACATCATCGCCGACGAGAGGATCTGCGCGATCGGGTTCGCGAGGTTTTTTCCGGCGATATCTGGCGCAGTGCCGCCCGCCGGTTCATAGAGGCCGAAGGTAAACTCGCCGCTCGTGTTGCCGAGACTCGCGCTGGGCAGCATGCCAAGCGAACCCGCCAGTGCCGCCGCTTCATCCGACAGAATGTCGCCAAACAGGTTCTCGCAAAGCAGCACGTCGAACTGGGTGGGCCGGAGCATCAATTGCATCGCCGCGTTGTCCACGAACATGTGCTCGAGTGTGACATCCGGGTATTGCTTGTGAACGTGCGTGACGACCTCGCGCCAGAGGACGCCGTTCTCCAGCACATTCGCCTTGTCGATGCTCGTGAGTTTCTTGCGCCGCAGTTGCGCCGCCTTGAAGCCGACGTGCGCGATGCGTTCAATCTCCGGCGTCGTGTAAACCATCGTGTCGATGGCTCGCTGAGCAGTATGCAGATCGCCGTCCTTGCGGTCGGGCATCACGATTTCCTCCGTGAGCTTCGGTTGGCCGAAGTAAAGGCCCCCGGTGAGCTCGCGCACGACCAGCAGGTTCAAGCCGTCGCCCTGGCGGTCGGCTTTCAACGGGCAGGCGTGGGCCAGCGCCTTGGGCAACACGACGGGTCGGAGATTGGCGAACAGGCCAAACTCCTTGCGCAAGCGCAACAGCGCGGCGCGCTCGGGACGTTGGTCTTTCGGGATCGTGGGATCGCGATCAGGCAGCCCGACCGAGCCGAAGAGAATGGCGTCGGAAGCCTTGCAGATTGCCAGGGTCGCGTCGGGCAATGCCTTGCCAGCAGCATCGATTCCCGCCCAGCCCACGGGCGCTTCGGTAATGTCCAGTTGGAGTGAAAACCTTTTCGCGACGGCGCCCAGCACCTTGAGGCCTTCCCGCATCACCTCGGGTCCAATTCCATCGCCCGCGAGGGCGGCAATCTTCAAAGTCATCGAGCTCATAAAGGGCGGTGAGATTAGGAGCGGCCCGGCGGCCGGGGAAGCAAATTTCCGTGAGGGTGAACGTCGGCGAAGGCGGGCGGGAAATCAGAATTCGTCGCCGACTTTGAAGAAGAACTAACGGCCGCGTTACCGCTTGAGCAACCGCAATGAATCGAGATCGAACAATACTTCACCCTTCGTGGCGCGCAGTTCGGCGACGAACTCGATGTCGCGCTCCGCTTCGACGCGGAAGTCGTGGTGCAATTCCTTATTCTTCACCGTGCCGATCGCCCGGCTGGTTTCCGATTGCGATCCGCCGCTCAGCCGCAGACCCGCACCCGAGCCCAGCGTGCCGCCCAAGGGTTCGACATTCTTGGTGGTCACCCGGGCGACGAAGCGATAGTTGCCGGCGGGCAGCCGCATCTTCGCGCGCCACGAGGCGATCGTCTGCCCCTCGCCGCCGCGGATCAGCAGCCGTTCCGGCTGCGACGGTTCGCGCACCGAATGCAGGGTGGCCTTGCCGGTGTCAGGTCGCGGCTGCCAGCCCACGATGGCCGCCGAGCCGTCGGCATCGTACTTGAGTGGCTTCGGCAGGGAGCCGAGCTGCTCCTGCACTTCGCGCACGCGCGCCATGAGCCGGCTTTGCATGCCGCCCGATTGCAGCGCGACTTGATCAACGAGTTGGGGCAGATCCGCCGCGAGATTCTTGCGCAGCCGGCCGACGATGCGGTTCACGCTGTTGGTCAGGCGCTCGGCGGTTAAGACGTCTTTCGTGAGTTGTTCCAGCCGCTCGTAGTAGCGCGCGCGGAAGGCCGGCACTTCGAGCAATTGCCGCGAGACCAGGCCGCCGCCGCCGTTGGGCAGAATGGGATAGTCCGTCCACCAAAACATCTGGTCCATGCCGTGCGGGATGAAGACCGCCTTGCCGGACTCGGGATTGAAATAGAGCCGGTAGTTGTTGGGCTTCGCCACGTAGCCATCCCAGTCACACGTCAGCATGTTCAGGGCGACGAAAGAGAGGAAACGGTCCACGTCGAGGAGTGCTTCGAGGCGTTGCTGGCGTTTGGGCAGTTCGCGCTCATAGGCGGCGTTGACCAAGGCCTTCAGGTCTTCGTGGTTCGCGGGGGTCTTGCCTTCATCGAGTTTGAGCGGCTGATCAATGTCGTTCAGAAACCCGCCATCGTAGAGATTGCCGTCGGTGCGCTTGAAATTCCTTTTCAAGAACTCCTCGTCGTAACCCTCCTTGAGCACGTAGAGGCCAAGCTTGCGGTTGTTGATCTGGACGACGGCATGGGTCGCGCGGGCGGTCGGCACGCCGGCCACCCGATACAGGTCGGCGCAGATCATCTCGGTCATGAGCGAGCCGTCCTGGACGGAGTTGTTTAGGTGCAGTTTTTCCAGGCCGTGAAACTTCTGGCCCTTGGCGGCGCGGTTGAAGTTCAGGGTGAGTCCCGGGCGATCGTCGAAGTGGCGCATGCTGCCGGCCGCGCCCTTAAGGTGGATCGAGACGTTGGTGTATTGCACGCCGCCTTCGATGACGGTTCCGAGAACATAAGTTCGCGGATCGTTGCGCAATGAATTGGCGGCCTTGGCATCGAGCCGGATCTCCATGCGCGGCACCTGTTCCGCGAAGAACTGGACGGATGGATCGTCCTTGGCGGCGGCGCACGCAAAAGCCAGCAACGCCAGCGCGACGGCGGGGATAAACTTCCGAAAGCTCATTTGAACGGCGAGGGCGGAATCTTGCGCACGACGCGTTGGGCCTGCTCGGGCGTGTTCACCATTTCGTCGAGCTCGATGAGCGTCCACTTCTCCGGGAAGGTGTAGCTTTCACCCGGCTTCAGCTCGACCTCGGGACTCAGCGGCTCCATTTCCGCCAGGCGTTCGTCGAAATAAACCTCCGCCGAGCAGCCGCCATCCGAATAGTTGCCGTCCGCGAAGTATGGAAAATACGTAACGAAGAGCAGCTTGCCACGCACGTAAGCGATCCAGCCTTCGGCGCTGTCCGCGCCGACCTTGGTGGCCGGGCCCTGGCAGCGGACGATCAGGTGGTTCTTGATCACCTTCACCTCGCGGGGCGCCGGGGCGTTGCCGTCGTATTGCCATTTGCCCTCGGCGTCCTTCACGCGCAACGCCCACTTGTTTTCAAAGCGGCTGTGGCGATTCAACGGGATGATGGCAAAGCCGGTGTTCAGGCAGAGCGTGCGATCCCAGAGGCAATACTTCACGACCTCGCGCGACGTGTTCTTCATCGTCTGAAGAATGCCGAGATCGCCGCTGTCCTGGTCCAGGGTAAATTCCTTGATGAGCTGCACGCCCGCGCCGGGATCGGGCTTGCTGGTCACACGCGCGGCGTACGGGCCCGGGATATGCCACGCATAATCACCCGCCCAGAGATCCTTGTGTGGCGGCATGCCGCGCAGCTCGGGGCCAATATCGATCTGATAGCCACCGGCGGAACGGCCATCGAGTTGCGCCGCGGTCTTGCCCGCGAGTTCCGCATTTTCCCAAAGAATGTTTTCGCGGTGCAGCCCATAGCGCAGCACGCGGCCGCCCGCTTCAGGCACGATCACGGCGCGGACTTCGCCGTTGGCCAGCGTCACTGCGTTCTTCCAACCGGCGTATTCGCCGACCTCCGTCCCTTCCGGGTACGTGGCCTCCGCGGCGGGCAGGTTGCCCGCCGCGGAGGCTGCGACTAGGCTGACGACCATCGAGACGGCTCTTATCATGCGCATGGGTGAGTTTAGTCCGGCACCCTGCCGGCAAGGAAGGCGGAACTGTCGTGCAGTTAGATTCCCAAGTTCGACAACGCATCAGCGATCCGGTTCACGACCCCTGTCAACTTCGGGTGCGCCGCCTCAAAGCCTTTCACGGTGGACTCCAGCCCGCTTATCGCGCTGTTCATCGTGGCGGACTGCGGCTGATCGCGCGTCGCTTCGTGCGTCGAAAGCTCGGCGAAGCCAGCGATGCTTTGGGCCTGGTCGGGATCCGACGCGGAAACGTCCCGGATCTCGGTCTTCAATTGGGCGATCAAGTCGAGCAACTCGCGCCGCTTCTCGCTCGGCAGATTGGCGGATTGCTCGAGGCGCTGCTGAATCTTGGCAATGGTGTCGTCGATCATGGCGCGATGGTAAACGACCTCCGCGCCGGACGCCATCCGGTAAGTAAACTGAAGCGCGCTACGTTTCGCAGCGTCCTGATGGACGCCCTTATACCAGGCTTTGCTGCCTCTCGACCGGCTGAAATGTTGGCGAATTGGAGCGGCGAGGGTCCGGGGGCGGGCGCGTCCGGATTCCGCTGCGGGCGGGGACGGGCGTCGGAAGGATTTCGCGGGTCTGCTGAAACCATCGACAAATGCGCCCATTTGGCTATGGTTTCGCCAGTTGATCGAATCGTTACAGGTTCAAACATGAGAAACATTCAAACCTTCTGCCGGGCCATCAGCATCGTCCTGCTGCTGGCCTTCGCCTTCGAGTTGACCGCCGCCACGCCTCCGCCCGGCACGACTGAACGCTTCACGGGCTGGGCGCGGAAGATGAAGAACGACCTCCAGTCCAAGGTGTTTCCCTATTGGTACGACACGGCGGTGGACCGCACGAACGGCGGGTTCATCCTCGCTGATTCCAACCTGGGCCGGGGTGCCGCCGTGGACAAGATGCTGGTGACGCAGGCCCGTATGCTCTGGGGTTTCTCGCACGCGCAGATCAAGGGCCTGGGCGATCCGCAACGGGACTACCTCGAAGCCGCGCGGCGGGGCTACCAGTTCATTCGCGATCATTTTTATGACCGGGCCAACGGTGGCTATTTCATGGTCACCGATCTTGGCGGCAACCCGGTTGACCGGCGCAAGACGCTCTATGCGCAGTCGTTCGTCATTTACGCCTTCCTCGAATATCACAAGGCCAGCGCTGATCCGCGGCCGCGAACCGAGGCGATCGAGCTGTTCAATCTCCTGCAAAAGAAGGCGCACGATGGCAAGCACAACGGCTGGTTCGAACATTTTGAAGAAGACTGGACGGTCATCACCGAGCCGCAGGCCGGCAACTACGTGATCGAGGTGCCGGGCCTCAAGAGCGCCAACGCACACCTGCACTGGCTCGAGGCGTTGACGGCGCTTTACCGGGAGTTCCCCGATGCCAAAGTGAAACAGGCGCTCTCCGAATCAATCGCGGTGAACCAGAAATATTTCTACCCGAAGGATCCCGCGAAGTCGGCCTTTCACCGGCATTTCGACTGGCGGCCCGTGTCTGCGGTTTCGAGCCTCGGCCTGTCCTACGGACACAACGTCGAGTTCGCGTGGTTGATGGTGGATGCCGAACGGGCGCTCGGCCGCACTCCGAGCTGGGATCATTTCTATGCCCACCTGGATCACGCTTTGCGCAACGGCTTCGATCACGAACGAGGCGGTGTCTATGAGCGCGGTTATGGTGACCGGCCGGCCACGCGCACGAACAAGGTCTGGTGGGTGCAGGCCGAGATGATCGCCGCGCTGACGGACGCCATCCGCAACCACGTCCGGCCGGACTACGGTCAGGCCTTGGAAAAGCTCAATCAGTTTGTCTGGACCAATCAGGTCGATCCCCGCGACG
Source organism: bacterium (assembly GCA_031362805.1). Taxonomy (GTDB): domain Bacteria; phylum Verrucomicrobiota; class Verrucomicrobiia; order Limisphaerales; family RI-55; genus RI-55. The sequence continues at coordinate 23,288 of JANLTG010000152.1, read as the reverse complement.
GCATCTGGTACGACACCGTCGCCGCCGATGGAACCATCGTGAGTGGCAACAAGGCGAACAACTGGAAGGCGAACTATCACGACGTCCGCGCCATGGTGAAATTCTACGAGACGTTCGAGTACAGCGAGAAGCTGCTGCTCAACTGGCCCCTCGAAGCGCGGCCCGGAGCGGCAACGCCGTAAGCCCGGCCGGGTGAGTCCCCGGCTTATCCTGGATAATCTGCCCGCGGTCGGGGCTCTTAAAGATGCGCTTTGGAATGATACTGATCGCGCTGGGTTTCGTGTTGATCCAGCTGGGTCTGTTTGGAAAAGGACCGCGGCCGGATCTGCTCTGGCTTGGATTCGACTTCACGGCTCTGGGCGTCGCCCACCTGCTCGGTGCATCGGCTTTGTATGGCAAGCGGCGAGACGGCACGATCCCATGGTGGAGTTGGATTGTGTTTCTGCCCCTCTTCTTAATCACCCATGCCGTCTGGCACCTGTTTCGTCTGCTTGCCCGTGACGCGAAAGCCAATGATGTCAGCGAAGAGCTGACCGTCGGCCGCCGGCAACGGGCCGGTGAATTGGAGGGAGACTTTGCCAATTATGTGGATCTGACGGCTGAGTTCAGCGCGCCTCTTCCGATTCGCGAGGCACCCTCCTATTTGAACTTTCCAATTCTTGATGGCGGGACCCCCAGCACCCGGGAACTGCGCGCGTTCATTCGCAGTCTCCGACCCGGCCGCACTTTCGTCCATTGCGCGCAAGGTCGCGGCCGCGCGGGATTGTTTGCCGTGGCGATGCTGCTCCATTCAAAGGCTGCCACCAGCGTGGAGGAAGCGTTGCGGATCCTCAGATCAGCCCGTCCCGGAGTTCGGCTCAACCGAAACCAAAGGCGATGTGCCGAGACCTTTGCCAGGGAACTGGGAGTGCAGAAACTTGAATGAGCAGCCCAACCGTAATGGACCCCCAAGTTCGCGCCTTTCTCGCGGTGGCCAATGCGGCGCCGCAGCCGCCCATCGACACCATCCCGATCGCGACGGCGCGGCGGCAGTTCGCGAGTCTCACCCCGATCTTCCACCCGCACGTTGACGTTGCGCGCGTCGCGAATCTGAAAACTGAGAGCGGCGTGCCGTTGCGAGTTTATCAACCCGGCAGGACCGACGGCGGCCCGCAGCCAGGCATTATATATTTCCACGGCGGCGGCTGGGTGATGGGTGATCTCGACACGCATGACACGCTGTGCCGTCACTTGGCGAACGCCGCGGGTGCGGTCGTCATCGCGGTGGATTATCGGCTGGCGCCGGAACACGCGTTTCCCGCTGCGTTCGATGACGCACTGGCTGCAGTTCAATATGTCGCCGCGCACGCCGCCGAACTGGGGATCGATCCTACGCGACTGGCGGTAGCGGGCGACAGCGCGGGTGGCAACCTCGCCGCGGCCGTCGCGCTCCAAGCCCGTGAAGTGGCCGCACCCGCCATTGCTTTCCAATGCCTGATCTACCCGGTGCTCGACAGCGGTTGCGATACGCCCAGTTACCGGGAGTTCGGGGAAGGGTTTGGGCTTACGCGCGCGAAGATGCAGTTCTTTTGGAAGAGTTATCTCGGGAGCCACGATGGCAGCGACGTTCTGCTCTCACCGTGGCGGGCGAATGATCTGACGGCACTGCCGCCCGCGCTGATCGTCACCGCCGAGTACGATGTGTTGCGTGATGAGGGTGAGGCTTACGCCGGTCGGTTGGCGACGAGCAACGTGCCGGTGGAATTGATGCGAGTGGAGGGCGTGATCCACGGGTTCATTCACTATGCGGGCGCCATGGAGCGCGGGCAGACGGTTCTCCGGGAAGTGGGTAAGAAACTCGCGGCCGCATTGCGCGGCAAGTCCGGTTGAGACTGGCGCCAGTCACCCCGATCAGCGCTTGGCCATGCGCTTTTGCGCCTTCTCCAGAATGGCCCGCTCCTCCTCGGTCAAGCTGTGGATTCCGTGGGCCGAGATCTTGTCGAGGATTGGGTCAACCTTGCTGCTCATGAAATCGCCGGTCGCGTCTTGGGGGGCCGGCCCTGACTCGAACCGCGAGCCGATACCCGGCAGCTTTTTGGCGGGCCCGCGTGCGATCCGAATCCCCGCCCGCCGCTTCTGCCACCACTCGACCCACGGGAGCGGCCGGAAATCCTGGTGCCAGCCCAACCGCACAAATCCAATGCCCGCCAGCAATCCGCCCAAGTGGGCGGCGTGGGCCACGCCGCCATCGGCGGGCACCAGGGTGAAGAACAACGCGATGAACAAACTTGCCGTCAGCAACGTTTGCGCGCGGATGGGTATAATGAAATTCCACCGAACTACGGACTGGCTTTCCAGGCGCGCGAAAATGGCGAACAGGGCCGAAGTGCCCGCCGAAGCGCCCACGAGTACGCCGCCGTAGTTCTGCGGAAGCAGGAGCATCAGCACGCCTTGCAGCAGACCGCCCAGGGCGCCGCAGCCGAGATACGCAAACAAGAATCGGCGGGCCCCAAGCACCTGCTCCACGAACCGTCCGAAGAACCAGAGGCCGAGGAGATTGAAGACCAGATGCAGAAAGCTGCCGTGCAAAAACTGAAAGGTAATCAGTTGCCAGACGAATCCATGTCGCAGGCCGTCTGCCGTCAATGCCAGCCAGCTTTGCATCGAGGTGTGCAGATAGACGAGGTCCACGCATTGCACGGCGAACACCGCGATGAGCACGATCATCAGGGTTGCCGTCATTGAACGCGGCACGGAATGAGACCCGTCACGCATGTAATTTCTGTCGGCCAGCACGGCAGAAAAGTTAGGAGCACCAGCGCCGGTTGGCAACGGGCGATTTGTTTGTGGATTGGTTTACTCCGCAGCGCTGCGGCGACTCAGGTATCTGGTCGCCAGGAACCCGGCGTAAAGCCCGCCGAGATGGGCGTAGTGCGCGATGTTGCCCTTGTGAATGATCGCGCCCCCCACGTCGATGGCCGTCAGCAGCAGCAGCATGCTCCGGCCGGTGAGATTGACAGGGATGATGAACATGATCAGCAGGCGCAATCGCTGGCCCCAGAATTGCCAGCAGATCACGCCGAACAACGCCATCAAGCCGCCCGACGCGCCGACCATCGGGATGTCCCCTTGACCCGCGATCATTCCGGCGGCGCACTGCCCCAATCCACCGACAATGCCGCCCCCGAAGTAAACCCCGATGAACGCCAGCCGACCGAGCAGCAACTCGACAGTGCCGCCAATAAAGTGCAGCGCCATGCAATTGAGGATGAGGTGCAGGTCCCCGCCGTGCATGAACTGATAGGTGAGCAATTGCCAGAGGTAGCCATGTTTCAAGCCGTCCACGCTGAGCGCAAACGTCGAGGAGATGAACTGGATGCGCGTGAGCCGGTCGTCGGTGTAAAACTTCTCTGCCAGATACACGACGATGTAGATGATGAGCAGGGTGCCCGAGAGGGTGATCCGCGAACGATGGGGGGCGAAGCCCGGTGGGGGGTGGTGACCAGATTCCGACATTTTCAAAAGGCTAGGCGTTGGCCGGTTGCCCGGCAATCGGCGAATTCCCGCCGGCTAGAGTTCGCCATGCGATGCCGTGGGCGGCGATTTCAAACCCCGAACCCATCTTGCCTGGAGCCAGCACGAGCGTACGGGCATGAGCGCGAATCGTCTGAAATTGTTCCACGCCGACCAGACCTTCGGTGAGCAGCGCGGTGCTGAGCGCGTCCGCTTCCATTGCACTGTCCGCGACATAGATGCTCAGCAGCGCACGATGGACCGGCGTGCCGGTGCGCGGATCAATGACGTGCCCGAAGGTATCTTGGCCAATGCGGAAGGTCCGGCCCCACACGGCGGAGACGGACATCGAATTGTCCCGCAGCGCCAGGACGGTCAGCGGCTGATCGGCCGCCGCGCCGGGTGGATACTCGACGGCAATTTTCCAGGCATCAGCGTCGGGCGGGTGACCGATCGCGCGCACGCTGCTGGTGCCGCCGTGGATCAATGCTGAGGTCACCCCCGCATCGCGGAGGATCTCCGTCGCGAGGTCGATGACGTAGCCTTTGCCCACGGCCCCAAAGTCGAGCCGCATGCCGGGCCGATTGAAGCGCACGGTGCCGCTGGCTTCATCCAGGGTGACGTGCTGCATGCCGCACGCCTGCCGCGCGGCCGCCAGCGCAGCTTCATTCCCCGCCTGTCCGTCCGTGGCGTGGAATCCCCAGGCGCGCATCAACGGGCCGATGGTGATGTCGAAGGCGCCCTGACTGAGTTCCCAGTACCCGCGGCAGCGACGCAGCAGGGCGAACAGCTCGGGATTGACGCGCACCGGTACCTGATCCGCGCGGGCGTTCAGTTGCGCGATCGGGCTGGTGGGGAGGCGCCAGTTCAGCATCGTCTCGACGCGCTGCACCTCATCGAGCGCTTCGTCGGCCGCCGCCCGCAATGCCACGGGGTCCGCGCCGTGGAGGGCGATCTCGAAACGCGTCGCCATGGCGTTTCGCGCGACGGTGAGGGGGGCAGGGGTCAAGCGGTAGTCAACGGTAAGGCTTCAGCGCAGTCGGTGGTGAAAATGAAAAACGCCGCTCCGGCGGGCGGAGCGGCGTTTCTGAAAACACGGCCTAGCTCAACTTGTCGCTGCCGTAGGTGAGCGGCTTCAATTCCTTGCCGTCGCCCGTGGTGATCTTGCGGGTCTTCTCGTCGAAGAGGCAGGTGACGTTCAGGCGTTCCGCCATCTCCGCGAGGGAGATGACCGTCTGGACGCGCACGGCGAGGTCGATGTTCGCGTTCGGCGCTTTGCCGCTGCGAATGCAATCGAACCAGTTCTTCTCGTGGACGCGGAGGTCCTCGACCTGGAGGCCCTTGATCGGCTCGATGCCCATCTCCTTGCGCTCCGCTTCGGACAACCCTTCGTATTCATCGGTGAAGGAACGTTCCGGAACCATCTGGAGCACGTTGCCTTGATCGCCGATTTCCAGCGTGGCCTGGTGGCCGTAGATGACGAAGCCGGGGCTCTTGGAGTTGACGGAGCTGCTGGTGACATTGAGGAGCAGGCCGCTCGGGAATTCAGCCGAGAGCTGCACGTGCTCCGGCACATCGCGTTCCGGCGTGCCGGGGGTCAGCTTGTCGGTGTGGATTTTGCGGGTGCCCATGCTGGTGACGCGGGTCGGGAACTCCGGCTTGCCGGTGGCGAGCATGAGCGGGTGCAAACGGTGCGGCACGAGATCGCCCAACAGGCCGCCGCAATACGGATAGTATTTGCGCCAGCGATGGAAGGAGTCGGCGCTGAACTCTCGCTTGGACACGGGGCCGAGCCACATGTTCCAGTCGATGTTCTCCGCCGTGCTTTCGCGCTCAATGGAGTAGTTCCACTCACCCTTCGGATTGTTCCGGCAGTAGAAGCCTTGCGCCCACACGAGCTGGCCGATCTTGCCCGCCTGAATCAAACTCGCGGCCTTGTGCCACGCGCCGGCGGAGCAGCCCTGGGAGCCCACGGTGAAAATGCGGCCCGTCTTCTTGACCACGTCGTGAATCTTGAACGCCTCGTCGAGGTAACGCGTCATCGGCTTCTCGCAATACACGTGCTTGCCCGTCTCCATCGCGGCGATCGAGATCGGCATGTGGTTGGGGTCGTGCGTCGCGATCAGAACGGCGTCGATATCCTTTCGCTCCATGATTTTGCGGTAGTCCGTATAGACGTCGGCTTCCTTGAGCGGCTCCGGCATCTTGCGGCTGTACTGCTCGGCCTTGCCCTGCATCCAGAGGCGGCGCTGGGAGTAAACATCGCAGCCGGCGGCCACCACGGTGTTGTTGTCCTTGCCCTTTTCCTGGATGCCCATGATGTGGTTCTGGCCGATGCCGTAACCAACGCCGATCACCGCGACGGCAATGCGGTCATTCGCGCCGATCACCCGGCCGGTGGACGGGGCTTGGTTCTGCCCGTAAACGGGGCTCTTGAACGGGTTGGTGGCGGCCACGACGGCGGCAGCGGTCGCGGATTTCTTGATGAAAGAGCGCCGGGTTTCGACGGCCTCTTTCGGGGGAGTTGAGTTGTGTTGCATAGAGCGTATTTCGTTGGCTGCTTTTGAAACAGGTGATTGCTGCGGAGCCTAGATAAAGAGTCCGGCAGGTCAATCATTTTACCCGACGCTGGCGGCCGCGAGTTGACTCAAACTAAATGGCTTCGGCGCGGGATGGCCTCACTCATCTCCGGTCGCGCGCCTATTTTTCCGCCAACTGCTGGAGCACCTTCACCGCTTTGTCGGGCGCGTTGTTCAGGCCCCTGATCTGCTGGGCGATCTCGCCGTCGCCGTTGAGGATCGTGACGAGATTCGAGTGGGCGAACTGACCGCGCGCGTCCTGTTTGTAGTTGATGCCCAACAAGGCCGCGAGCTCGCGCACGTCATCGGACTGGCCGCGCAGCAACGTCCAGCGTTTGGGCGAGAGTTGCTGGGCCTCACGAAAGGCGTGCAACGCCTCAACCGTGTCGCGCTGGGTGTCGAAGGTGATCAGCACGAACCCGACCTCGTCGCGGAGCTTCTCCGGCAGTGCGGCTTCGATCTGCTTGAGGTCATGCAACAGGAGCGGACAGGCGAACTCGCACCGCGCGAAGAACATCACCACGACCTGCGGCTTGCCGCGCAAGACCCGGAGCTGAATCTCGCGGCCGACATCAGAAGTCCACTTGGTTTCGAGCTGGTAGAGCGAGCCATCGGTCAACGGTTTGCCGGGTTCGAGTTCCTTCTGGCAACACGGCGGTAGTTCCTTCTCAGGCTTGGCCGGCTCCGCAGCCGACGCCGACAGCATCAGCGCGGCGGTCGCGAGCAGGTTGAAGAAATTTTTCATGAGTGGTGCTTGATCAAGGGGTTGCCGCAGCGATGGAACTGAGTTTGGCCGGAGCTGCGCTGGCTGACGTTTGTTTGACCTCCAGATCTTGGGCGCAGCGGAAGCCGAGGTTGTGAACTGTGTACGCCGCCTTGAGGCTGCTCCGAAATCCGTAGCGCATGAAGGCGGGGAAGTTGGCCGTGTCCTTCGCGTTCACGGAGCCCGCGCCGCAAAAGAGCTGGCGCTCAAGACCCGTGTCACCGCGCGCGTCGCCGGTGACGGTCGCGGTGTTGAAGTCGGCGGTCCACTCCCAGAGCAGCCCGTGCAGATCATAAATGCCGAAACAATTGGCCAGCCCGGCGCCGACGCGCGACAAGCTTTCCGGCGACGGCGTGGCGTACCAGTGCCGGAGCGCGCGTTGGAACAACGGATCGTTCTCGCCGTCGACACGCGTCGGACCGGCGGCGGCGGCGTATTCCCACTCGGCGACACTGGGCAGCCGCTTGCCTTGCGCTGCGGCGAACGCCTTGGCGGCGAACCACGAGACCCAAATGACGGGCTGATTGGTCGCCGTAGTCGCCCCCAATTCCAGGTCGCCGGTCCAGTGCTGCAGGTAGTGTTCGTCGGCGAACAGACGTTTCACTTGTGAACGCTGCCAACGGGGATGGGCGCGCACAAATTCCAGGAACTCGCCATTCGTGACGGGGAAGCGGTCGAGCCGGAATGACTTCACGGGCACTTCCTTCAACTCGTCCGGCGACGTGAACAACGGACGGTGAATTCCCGCCGGCACCACGGACATTGCCGCCGGCACCGGACCGTCGGCCGCGCCGAGCACAAGGCTCGACGCGATCAGGACAGTCACGATGTTGAGGGGGTTGGCCATCATGCCGGGTGGATTGTGCGACTACTCGAAACTGTTGGCGACGGGTGCCGGCATTTCGGAGCGCAGCCGGCGCACGTCCTCGGACTTCACAGCGTCGCCGGCGTTGCCGAAGTTGTTGCGCACATAGGTGAGCACGTTGGCGATCTCGGGATCGGACAAGTTGTTCAAGGGCGTCATGACGCCATTGAATTTCTTGCCGTTCACCACGACTTCACCGGTCAAACCTTGCAGCACGGCGCGGATGGAGCGGTCCTTGTCAGCCATCAGGAAATCCGACCCAGCGAGCGGGGGAATCTGGCCGGGAATGCCCTGGCCATCGATCTGGTGACAGACAAAGCAGGTTTGCATGAAGACGCCCTTGCCACGCTCGATCTGGATCTCCTTCGTCAGGTTGGCGATATTGGAGTCGGCGCTGATCGCGGCGGCCCGGGCGGATTCGAGCTCGGCCACGCGCCGTTCGGATTCGGAGCTGCCTTCCGCCTGGCGGCCGAGATACACGGCGTCCACTTCCTTGCCGGAATACACGAGCAGGTTCTCGGCACCCTCGACCTTCAACATGCCCAGCGCGCCTTTGTTGAACGCCCGGAACAGCGAGTGATCTACCAGGATGTAGGTGCCCGGCACTTCGAGACCGAACTCGACGATCGCCGAACCACCCGCCGGCACGATCGTGGTCTGCACCTGTTCTTGCGACACCTTCGCGCCGCCTTCTTGATAGACCTTGTCGAAGATCTCGCCGATGACATGGAACGACGAGACGAGGTTGGGTCCACCGTTGCCGATGAAGAGGCGCACCTTCTCGCCGACCTTGGCCTTGAGCGCCTTGTCGCCTACCAGCGCGCCGACCGATCCGTTGAACACGACGTAGCTCGGACGCTCGTCCTCGGCCTTGCGTTGATCGAACGGCTGCAGGCCCTCCTCGCCGAAGCGGCCCACCGTGTAGAAGTCGCCTTGCATCACGTAATACTCGCGGTCCACCGGCGCCAAACCTTCTTTGGGTTCGACGAGGATCAAGCCATACATGCCGTTCGCAACGTGCAAGCCGACCGGCGCGGTCGCGCAGTGATAAACGTAAAGGCCGGGATTCATGGCCTTGAAGGAGAATTGCGATTCATGGCCGGGTGCCGTGAAGGACGACGCGGCGCCGCCCCCCGGGCCGGTGACCGCGTGGAGGTCAATGTTGTGCGGCATCTTGCTCGTCGGATGATTGGCGAGGTGGAACTCGACCTGGTCACCTTCGCGCACGCGGATGAAGCTGCCGGGCACATCGCCGCCGAAGGTCCAGAAATTGTAGTTCACGCCGTCGGCCATGCGCTTCACCACCTCGCGCACCTCGAGATTCACCACGACCTTGGTGGCGTGTTTGCGCGTGATCGGCGGCGGGACGAAGGGCGCTTGAGCGAGCACGGCGCGCTCTTCACCCTGAACCGAGGGATCGACGGGTTTGGGCTTGGTCCCGTTGACGGCAACGTCGGCGGCCGTGAGTTTCAGCGCGCCGACGATGGCGAGCGTGGCCGCGGCCAGTAGCAATTGGCGGGGTCTGTGAGTTTTCGTTTGCATGCGATTTGATGGCTTAGGTTAAGGAGGCGAGAGCGGCACCGCTAACTCGCGCTTGTCATTCGGCCGTCAGAATAGGAGTGACCGCGGGGCGGGGCCTTGACTCAGGTCACGCCGGGAAAGGATTTGTGCGGCGAACGGCACGCTGGCGGTCATGAAAGAGAAAGGCACCGCTATTCGCCGAGGTGCCTTTGCAGCAGTTGCCTGAGCCGCGCGGGGTCGAGCACGGTCAGGTTGCTGCCGTCCACCTTGAGCAAGCCCTGCTCCTTGAATTTCGCCAGCGTGCGGGAAAGCGTCTCGCTGACGGTGCCGAGCTCGGCGGCCAGCACGCGCTTGGTGTGATGCAGCTTGATCACCATCGGGCCGGCCGGGCGCGTCTCGGGGCATTGCTTCAACAGCCAGTGTGTCAGCCGCGTCTCGACATCTTTCAACGTGAGATCATCCAGTTGCCCGACGACGTCGTGGAGGTGAAACGACATGGACGCCAACAGGCGCAACGCCAGTTCGGCGTGGCGGCGCAGCAATTCCACGAAGCCGGTTTTCTGCACCAACAACACCTGGCTGGCCGCCTCGGCCCGCGCATCCGCCGGGTAGCCCTGGTGGCTGGCCAACGCCGCCTCGGCCAGGGAATCGCCGGGCCGAAAGATGCGAATGACCTGCTCCTTCCCCGCCGCGTTGACGCGATGCACATTGATCGCGCCGCGCTGCACGATGTAAAAGCCAGCCACCGGCTCGCCTTCATGAAAGAGGTAATCGCCCTTGGCGAGCGCCTTGAGCACCGTCAGCTCCGCAATGGTGCGCAGATCCTCGGCGGGCAGTCCGACAAACATGCGGCATTGACGCAGCGTGGCGATCAACGCCGTTTGGCGCAGGGCGCAGGGCAGTTGGGGCATGGCCGACGCTGGCGTGCCCGGCGCGATTTCGCACGCGCAAAAATTCACCCACCCCGTCGCCGCTTGAGCCTGGCTTGACCGGGATCAAAGACGCCGCCGGGCTGAACCCCGAAGCTGTCGCCATGTTAACTGCGCTGAAAGCACACTGCCCGCTGCATGGCACCACCGCCCCGCGAATTCTGGCGCGTGTCGCCGCCGAACCGTACCGCGTCTTCTTTCCGCTGGCAGTGCTGGCCGGCATGACGGGCGTCGCCCTGTGGCCGTTGCACCTCGGCGGCTGGCTGGCGACTTATCCAGGCGTCATTCACGCCCGCCTGATGGTGCATGGCTTTTTCTTCGGCTTCATCGCCGGCTTTTTGGGCACGGCCTTTCCGCGCCTTGTGGGCGTACGTGGCTTGAGCCCGGGCTGGCTCGCCAGTTGGTTGAGCGCGTACGGGATGATGGTGGTGGCCCTGGTGACCGGTCACTTGCTCGCCGGCGACCTGGCGTTCCTCACGCTGCTGGGACTCGTCCTGGCTTTTGCGGCGAGCCGCCTGCGTCGCCGCGCTGATCTGCCGCCACCCGGTTTCGCCCTCGCCGCGCTGGGCTTGAGCTGCGGACTGGCCGGCGGCGTCATCGGGGTGGCCAGCAGTTTGGTGGAGCTCGATCCGTTCTGGATCGTCCTGCAAAGACTGCTTTCGTATCAGGGCCTGGTGTTGCTGCCCGTGCTCGGCGTCGGCGGGTTTCTGCTGCCGCGCTTCTTCGGTTTGACCAGCGGCCAGGAGTTTCCCGAGTCCCGAACGGTCACCCGCCCCTGGCTGCGGTCGGCCGGCCTGGCGTTGGCAATGGGCGCGCTTATCGTGGCGTCCTTCGTCGGCGAAGCGCTGGGACACGTGCGCGCCGCATACGCGGTGCGCGGGCTGGTGGCGGCATTCTACTTTTTCAAGGAAGTGCGTTTGGATCGCGCAACGCTTCCGGGCAACACCGTCTCGCGCGTGCTGCGGGCCAGCTTCGGCCTGGCCTTGCTGGGGTTGCTGCTCATCGCGGTGCTGCCGGCCTGGCGGGTGGCGTTGCTCCATACCACGCTGGTGGGCGGGCTGGCGGTGATCACGTTCGTCGTCGCGACCCGCGTGATCCTGGGTCATAGCGGCAACTTGAAGGCCTTGCGCCTGCCCAATCGCTGGCTGTGGGTGGCCTGGGGCTTGATGATCTTCGGCATGACCTCGCGCATCGTTGGCGACTTCCTGCCGCGCATCATGGCCACGCATTACAACTATGGCGCCGTGTGCTGGATCGCCGGCGCGTTGCTGTGGGCGGTGTATGTGTTGCCGAAAGTGTGCGTGTTCGAGGTGGAGAATTGAACGGAAGGGCTGGCTTGGCCAACGATTCGGCTGCACGGGAATGGGGACCACAGCCGCCTCGGCTGTGGCTCTCGAATGACGCCCTTTGAGGTCGCGCTGAACTGCGAGCTTGCCCGGCCGAAGTGAATCCCTTAATCCAAAGTCGTCATGAGCATCTTCAAGTGGGTGGAAAAGAAACTCTTCACCGGAGAAACGCTGAAGGACTTCGGCGACATTCAGGATGTGCGGAAAGGTATCGCACGCATCCGCACTTCTGTCAGTCTTTGTAAACGTAAAGGGAAAATCCAGCTCGTCTTTAGAAACCTTGGAACCTCCCCGTTCGGATTCAATTCCATGTATGCCCATGTGGACATCACGCCGGAATCGATTGGAAAACTCGAGGAAATCATAGCGGAGGCGAAGCATTGGCAATCACCTGTCCCACCAGTGTTGCCGTTCGGTTGAAGACAACTAAGGGCGTGTCGCCCCACTTCGGCGTCCACGTTGAAACCGGATATCTTGATTTGTCGTCGCGTCACCGAATTCAGTCTTCCCGAGTGGAGCGCGCAGAGCGATGGACCCTACCAGAGACGTTCGATCCTCCGCCAGGTTTTGGACTGCGCCGGTGCTCTGGTGCTTTGCAGGGGGTTCCTTTCTGGAACGAAGGCAACTCGACTTACATTGGGGGCGCCTCATAAAGCGGTGCAGCAGCACGCGCACTCCAAGACGCTGGCGCGACTTCCTGCTCGCCTCGGGCCAGCGAGCCGAAGGTTGTTCGGTTGTTGTGTTCGCCAGCCATCAGTTTCCTCTGTGCCCTTTGCGCCCTTTCGCGGCCAATCCGGTTTTGGATTCTTTGGCTCACCTGCTTTCGAGGCTACCACTTCAGCTCGGTCAGGTTATCCACCAACCAGTCTGGCTTCGTGGCGGCGAGTTCAGCCCGCGTCGCGCCGCCGGTGGTGACGGCCACAACCTTCGCGCCGATGTGCCGCGCGCACGCGACGTCCCGTGGTGTGTCGCCCACGACGAGGATCTCGTCGGGGTGCAGCGCGTCGCCGAGCCGTTCGCGGCCGCGTGCCCACGCGATGGCGGCCAGTTCGTTGCGATCTTCGTGGTCATCGCCGAACGCGCCCAGTTCAAACCGTTCCCAGATACCGAAATGCCGCAGCTTGATCTCCGCGCCGATGCGCACATTGCCGGTGAGCAAAGCGATGACCGGCGGCGTCGGGCGCTCGACGCAGTGTTGCATGAAGCCCTCGACACCGGCGCACATGCCGCCCGGGAGTTGCGCGAGCCAGTGCCGCAGCCAGTGCGCGTAACGGCTGAAGAACTTGTCCGAGTTTTCGCGGCTCGGTTCCATACCGTGGTTCACGAGCATCTCGCGCACGAGCGAACTGTCCGTGCGCCCGGCAAAGTGAATGCGCTCGGTGCCGGTCGTATGGCCGAACGCCTCCTCGAAGACCGAGCCGAACGCGCGCACGCCGGCGCCGCCGGTCCGGATCAATGTGCCATCGATATCGAATAGAATGAGCCGAAACATCGGCGCGGATGTTAGGGGGAAAGAGAGCGCGTGGCAATCGCGAGTGGGCAGGAGCGCCGAACTCCGATGCGGCGTGGTTTCGTTGGCGCTTGATCGGGCCGATTCGGAAACCGGCGCTTCGTCGGCGCGGACGAGGATGATCCTACTCCAGGTCAATCCCCACCGGGCAATGGTCCGAGCCCATCACGTGCGGCCAGATGAACGCGTGTTTCAACCGGGGCCGCAGCGCCGTGGAGATGCCGAAGTAGTCGATGCGCCACCCGATGTTCTTCGCGCGGATACCCGGCATCATGCTCCACCACGTGTAATGCCCGCCGCCTTGCTCGAACTCGCGGAAAGTGTCGATGAACCCCGACTTCAACAGCGCGCTGAAGGTCGTGCGTTCCTCGATGGTGAACCCGGCGTTGCGCTCGTTGCCCTTCGGTCGCGCGATGTCGATGGCCTGATGCGCCACGTTCAAGTCGCCGCAAAACACAACGGGCTTCTTGCGCTCGAGCTTCTTGAGATGCGTGCGAAACGCGAGATCCCATTCCTGCGTCCGGTAATCGAGCCGCAGCAGTTCGCGCTTGGAGTTCGGCGTGTAAACATTGACGAGGATGAAGTCAGCAAACTCCGCGTTGATGATCCGCCCTTCCTGATCGTGCTCGGCGATGCCCAGGCCGTAAGTGACCTTGAGCGGCTTCTCCCGGGAAAAGATTGCGGTGCCCGAGTAACCCGGCTTTTCCGCCCAGTTCCATACGTGGTGAAAACCGGCGGGCCAGTCGAGGTGATTGAGTTGCTCCGGGTGCGCCTTGGTTTCTTGAAGGCACAGCACGTCGGCTTTCGATTCGCGGAAGAAGCCGAGGAAGTCGCGCTTCAGCACGGCGCGGATGCCATTCACGTTCCAAGATACAAGGCGCATGGTTTGTTTGAGCGCCGGGACTTTGCAGTTGCCGCCGCTGGTTGAAAAGCGATAACGAGCGACATCAATTCGGAATTCCAACAGGCGCTGCGATTGAGCGGTGGGCCGTGGCAGATTGCCGGCATGCTGCTGGCCGCCGCCCTCTTCTGGCTGCAATACGTCGATCTCAAGGACCGCCTGCGGCCCGAGCCGCGGCGTCATCTTATCGGAGCGTTCCTCTGCGGGATGCTCGCCTGCGGCATCGCGCTCGCCGGATTCTGGCTGACCGACTGGCTTGGCTTTCCCGAGTTTGATGAAGGGGATGCCGGCTGGCTGGCCACGTATTGTTTCCTCGTCATCGGCCCGATCGAGGAAGGGGCCAAGCTGCTGGTCGCGCTGGTGATCGTATTTCGCTGGCGGGAGTTCGACGAACCCATGGACGGCCTGGTTTACTCGGCGGCGATCGCGCTGGGTTTTGCGACAGTGGAGAACTTCATTCACCTGCCGGGCTTGCCGCTCGGCGAGCAACTGGGGCGCTCGTTCGCCCTGCCGTTTACGCACACGCTGTTCGCGGCGGTCTGGGGTCTGGCCATCGCGCAGGCGCGCTTTCGGGTTTCAAAACGCTGGCAACGCACCTGGCTGCAGATCGGCGGCGTGGTGCTCGCCATGGGGCTGCACGGCCTCTACGACTGGTTGATCTTTGCCCATCGCGCGACGAACTGGATCGCCGGACTGGTGTTGGTGCTCTGGGCGGCAATGATCTGGCGGGCGCGGCAACTGGTGCGCGCGGCGGCGACATGAGTTGCGCGCTGTCGTAGAATGCGCTTTCAGAAAAACGCTCGCGCCGCGTGCGCTGGCTTGCGAGGTTCTGGCAGCATTTCGAACCGCGACAAACACATGAAGGAACTCACATTGGTGGCAGTGGCTGGCGCCGTTGGGACGTTGGCGCGTTACGGCTTGTCGAACTGGGTGCAGAAGGTGGGCGGCGAAAAGTTCCCCTGGAGCACGCTCGTCGTAAATCTCCTCGGCTGCCTGCTGTTTGGGCTGGTCTTCGCGCTCGCCGAGGAACGCCAGTTGATCTCCGCCCGCCTGCGCCTGGTGCTGCTCACGGGTTTCATGGGCGCGTTCACGACGTTTTCCACTTACGGTTTTGAAACCGCCGCACTCCTGCGCAGCGAGCAATGGGGCATCGCGCTGGCCAACATAGCGGCGCAAAACGTCCTGGGCATGGGCGCCGTGTTCCTTGGGATGAGCCTCGGTCGCGCGCTTTGAGCGGATCGCCGGTGCCAGGTGGCGACTGAACCGAAACCATTCAGTTCAACCACGAAGGGACACGAATCCCCACGAATAAAGGCGGGCGATCCTTGGCCCCACGACGGCCGCGCCAGGGTTCACCAAACAGGGGCCAAGAATTTCGAGGCCCAACGTTGCTTCGATCGGCGCTGATTCGTGTCGCTTGGTGTTCATTCGTGGTTTCCCTCTGCATCGTTCCGACTGAAGTGGGCGACTTTTGGGGCGCTTGTCAGGGCAGGTCCAGCCAGGGTTTTGATCAACGGCGCAGTCTGGGGCTTGCCGTCTCAGGTGCGCCCGAATCTTCATCCAACAATTTCGCAACTTCCATGGGGCCTCGTGGTTATTCGCCTTGTGCGTGTTTGCAGTTCGATCGAATTCCTGGCAGACGACCGCCCGGCCAACTTCCCATCAGGCTCGGGCTCTCACCGCGTTGCGGAGACTCCGAGACGTGCCTTCCGTGGGCTTTCGGCTCGGCAGAATGAAACTGACATCGGGTCGGGCCTGGGTCAGATTGCCGATCGCAGTGCTATGGATGCCAGCGTAACCCAACCAGATTCGAAGTCCCTCCTGGGTCGGACCCTGGGGCAGTATCGAGTCACCGCCCTGCTCGGCAAAGGCGGCATGGGCGTGGTCTATCGGGCTCACGATGAGAAGTTGCACCGGCAGGTCGCCCTCAAACTGCTGGCGCCGGACGTTGTTCAAGACCCGGAACGCCGCAAGCGATTCGTGCTCGAGGCGCGGGCGGCGGCGCGCATCACGCATCCGGCCATCGCCCAAGTTTACGACGTCGATGAGCAGGACGAACTGATCTTCATTGCGATGGAACTGGTGGAAGGAAGCTCCGTGCGGGAGTTGATCGAGCGCAAGGGACTCGACCTGCTGGGCACGATTGACGTGGCGCTTCAGGTGGCCGGTGGGTTGGCCAAGGCGCATCAAGCCGGCATCGTGCATCGCGACATCAAGGCGGCCAACGTGATGGTGACGTCGGATGGGCACGCCAAGATTCTCGATTTCGGCCTGGCCAAGCTCCTCGATGCGGAGGCCTCGACCATCATCGGTGATGACCTGGCGAAGTTGACCACGATCGAGCAGACGCAGATCGGCACCATCAAGGGAACGCCGGCCTACATGAGCCCGGAGCAGGTGAAGGGGTTGCCCGTGGACGCTCGCAGCGACCTCTTCTCGCTGGGCGTCATGCTTTTTGAAATGGCCACGGGCCGCGCGCCGTTTCACCGAGGCACCTTGCTGGAGACGATTCACGCGGTGGTTTACGAGGAACCCGTGCCGCCGTCGGTGGACGGCGTTCAGTTGCCGGACGAGCTGCGGCGAATCATCGAGCGCTGCCTGCGCAAGAATCCGGTCGACCGCTACGCCAGCGCTCGTGAACTCGTCGAGGCGCTGCGCGTGGCCCGGCGCAACACGGAGTCCGGCCAGCGACCGACGATCCCGTGGAAGGAGCGACTCGGCGATGCCGTCGAGCAAGTGCGGCGGATGCGGCCCTCGCAGGCGGTCTGGGTGGGGATTGGATTGCTGGCCGTGGCGGGCGCCATTTACGCCCTGCTGAACAACATCGGGGTGGGCGGTTTCATATCATTCTTGGTCATCGGGGCCGTGATCTACCGGCACATCCGCCACCAGCCGGGCCGCCAGTTGGAATGGTTGGTGCGCAAGATTTCCAAGGTGCCCGAGGTGAAATTGATTTCGATCCGCCAGCAGAATCTCACGGTCGTGGTTGATCGGCCCGCAGGCCAGCTCTACGAGCGGATCAACAAGTTGGTGAACTTCTCCAACGGCAAGCTGTTCTTCGGCGAGCCCGTGTCGGTTTCGATTCGTCACGAATTGCCGGCGGGGGAATGGCGCCGGTTGCTCGAAGATTCGGGCGTGCAGTTTATTCGCGACGGAGCAGTGTAGGATCTCGAAACGCTGGCGGGCCGCCAGTCGGGCCGCAGGTAAAAACTGTCGCCAAACGAGGGACGTTTGTTACTTTGCTGCGTTCCCCATCAATGAACCGGCAACCCGAAAACGAAATGAAGATTGGCCACTTCCCGACCGTGACTTCCCGGCGGGACTTTCTGCTGCGCGCCGGCGGTGGGTTCGGCGGGCTGGCCCTTGCGCATCTTCTGGGAAGTAATCGAAGCCTGGCCGGGTCAGCCTTCCCGAAGGCGGCGTCAGTTCATGCGCCCCACTTCAAACCGCGGGCGAAGCGGGTGATCTATCTGTTCATGCACGGTGGTCCCAGCCATGTGGATCTTTGGGATCCCAAGCCGGACCTGATCCGCCATGCCGGGCAGCCGTTGCCGGAAAGTTTTGGCGAAGTAATTACGCGTCGGGCGGTGGCGAAGAATCCTCTGCTGGCGCCCATCCGGCCCTTCAAGCCGCGCGGTCAATCGGGCATTGAGATCAGCGATTTCCTGCCGCACATGGCGCAGCATGCGGACGACTTTTGCGTGTTGCGCAGTTGCCACGGCGACAGCGTGAATCATCCCCAGTCGGTGTATCAGATGAACACCGGCTCGATCCTGATGGGCCGGCCAAGCCTTGGCAGTTGGGTGGCCTACGGGCTGGGCAGCGAGAACGAGAACATGCCGGCCTTCGTCGTCATGCCCGATCCCACGAGCGGCCCCAAAGGCGGGCCTTCCGCCTGGGGCAATGGCTACCTGCCGGCCACATTTCAGGGGACGACGATGCGCCCTGGCGCGCATCCGATCCTGAATCTGAAACCGGCGCACAACATCTCGGATGAACAGCAGCGTTCGACGTTCGAGCTGATCCAGAACTTGAACACCCGGCATGTCGCCGAGCGCGGATTCAGCGACGAATTGAACGCGCGGCTGAACGCCTATGAGCTGGCGTTCCGGATGCAAACGGAGGCGCCCGACCTCGTGGACATCGCGCGCGAAACCGAGGCCACGCGGCATTTGTACGGCATCGACCAGGAGCCCACCCGGGAGTTTGGCACCCGCTGCCTGCTGGCGCGGCGCATGATCGAGCGGGGTGTGCGCTTTGTGCAGTTGTATTCCGGCGGCACCAACGGCTGGGATGCTCATGAGAACGTGGATGAGAATCACACCCAGTATTGCCGCGCGACGGACTTGCCCGTGGCCGGCTTGTTGACCGACTTGAAGCAACGCGGATTGCTCGACGACACGCTCGTCATTTGGGGCGGTGAATTCGGGCGCATGCCCATGAGCGAGCAGGGCAAGGGACGTGATCACAATCCCTGGGGCTACTCGGTGGTCCTGGCCGGCGGCGGCGTGCGCGGCGGCCTGGCCTATGGCGCCACCGACGCGGTCGGCCTGCGTGCCGTCGATAAGAAAGTCCACGTGCATGACTTGCACGCGACCCTGTTGCACCTCCTGGGATTCGATCACACAAAGCTCACGTTCTTCCATAACGGACGCGACCAGCGATTGACCGACGTCGAGGGCGATGTCGTGAAGGAGATCCTCGCATGACGGGCTGGGGCGTCGGTTTGGCGGGCGGCAGCCAACGCAAGGAAAGATCAGGTCTTCAAGTTCACTTCGTTGCGCTGGGGACGGCGATGAGGTGGTTGATGCTCGGCTTGCTGACCGGCGGCGTCAGCCATAACCAGCTAGTCGCTGATGAGCTGAACGAATCTCCAATAACTTCCGAGGCGCGAACGCATTGGGCGTTTGTGCCGCTGGTCCGGCCGGTGTTGCCGGAGGTGAAGCACGGCGAGCAGGTTCGAAGCGCGATTGATGAGTTCATCCTGCGCCGACTCGACGAGCAGGGGCTTCAGTTGATGCCGGCGGCGGATCGCCGGGTTCTCATCCGGCGGGTTTCGTTTGACCTGACGGGGCTGCCGCCGACCCCCGAGGCGATTGATCAGTTTGTCCGCGACTCGTCGCCCGACGCCTACGGTCAGCTGGTCGATCGATTGCTGAATTCCCCGGCTTATGGCGAACGCTGGGCGCAACACTGGCTCGACCTCGTGCGGTTCGCGGAAAGCGATGGTTTCGAGCACGACAAGATTCGACCGGACGCCTGGCGGTATCGCGATTGGGTGATCAAGGCGCTGAACGAGGATCTTCCCTACGATGAATTCGTCAGTTGGCAGCTGGCGGGCGACGAGCTCCGGCCGGACGATCCGGAGGCGGCAATCGCGACGGGGTTTCTCCTGGCTGGCCCGGACATGCCCGACATCAACTCGCAGGAAGAACGCCGGCATGTCGTCCTCAACGAAATGACTTCGACCGTTGGCGTATCGCTGCTGGGGTTGGGACTGGGCTGCGCCGCCTGCCATGATCATAAATACGATCCCGTGAGTCAGGCGGACTTTTTCCGCATGCGCGCATTCTTCGAAAATGCCATTCATCCCGAGCACGACAAGCCTTTGGGGCACCAGATCAAGGAACCGGGTCCAGGGTCACCGGCGACCCACCTGATGATCCGTGGCGATTTCCACCGGCCCGGCCCGGAGGTGCAGCCGGCATTTCTCCGGATTGCCAGCCTCGCGCGAACGGACGTGATGATTCCAACCGTGACCCCATCCGTGAAATCGTCCGGCCGGCGAACGGCGTTGGCCCAATGGATCACGCAGCCCGATCACCCGCTGGCGTTGCGGGTGATCGCGAATCGCATCTGGCAGTATCACTTCGGAGTCCCGTTGGCGGGCACGCCGAACGACTTTGGCTTTCAAGGCGAGCGGCCAACTCATCCCGACCTGCTCGACTGGCTGGCGACGGAGCTTCCGCGCCGGGGCTGGAGCCTGAAGTCGATGCATCGGTTGATCCTTAACTCCGCGACGTATCGGCAGGCGAGTTTTGGCAAAGGGGAAGCCTGGGATCGCGCGCTCCGCGTTGATCCCGACAACCAGCTGCTCTCACGAATGCCTCGCAACCGGCTGGCGGGTGAAGCAATCCGCGATGCGATGCTGGCGGTGAGCGGGACGCTAAACTGTGAGCGAGGCGGGCCCGGCGTGCGTCCGCCGCTCCCCGAAGAAATCACGATCACCTTGCTGAAGGATCAGTGGCAGGTGAGCACAAACCTGGAGGACCACCATCGACGGAGCGTTTACCTCCTGGCGCGACGCAACCTGCGCTACCCGCTGTTCGATGTGTTCGACCGGCCAGATGCCAACGCCAGTTGCGCCCGCCGCTACGAATCCACCACCGCGCCGCAGTCGCTGATGCTCTTGAACTCGGAGTTTTCCCTCGAGATGGCGCGGCGGCTGGCCGGCGCGGTGATGACCAGCGGGCGGGAAAGCCTGCCCGAGTTCATTGATCAAAGTTACCGCCTTACGTTGGGTCGCCCGCCCACTGGTGACGAAACGGTGTGGGCGTTGAACTTCGTGAACCAACAGGCGGCCCGATTGCAGAAGGAAGGCCGCCTGCCCGAAGCGCTCGCGCCGCCGCTGCCTCCCATGGCGGGAATGGATGCCTATGAAGGAGCCGCGCGAGTGGATTTCTGCCTGGCCTTGTTCAACCTGAGCGAGTTCGTCTACATCGACTGACCGCTGAGTACTCCCGTCCCGTCCGGGCAGTTTTTCGATCTCCGTCAGCGCTCAATCCCGGAAATTCACGAAGCTCAGCGCGACCGGGAAATCGTGTCCCTGGACGGCGGCGATCGCTTCCTGCAAATCATCCCGGTTCTTGCCGCTGACGCGCACTTCGTCACCTTGGATCGACGCGTTGACCTTGAGCTTCGTGTCGCGGATGAAGGTCGTGATTTGCTTGGCCACGGCGCTTTCGATGCCTTGCTTGATCTTGACGCTCTGCCGCGCGTGCCCCAGCGGCGAGATGTCCGGCTCGCCGCGGTCGATGCTCTTGAGGCTGATGTTGCGCTTGCTGAGCCGGCCGATGACCATTTCTTCGAGGGCCTTGATCTTGAATTGATCGTTGGCCTTCAACTTGATCTCCGTCTTCTCGAGGGTGATCTCGGCGTGGGCGCCCTTGAAGTCGAAACGGTTGGCCAGTTCCTTCTGCGCCTGGCTCACGGCGTTCTGCACTTCCATGAAATCCACTTTGGAAACGATGTCAAAGCTTGGCATGGCGTCGAGTTTAGCGAGCTTGGCCACGCGTCGGCAACCGGCAAATGGTTTGCCTTGGCCGGCCGGCTTTGCTTACTTCGCGCGCCAGCACGACCCATGAGCGATTCCCCGAACGACAGTTTGTTTCACCAGCCCGCCTCGTACGTCGAGCGGCTGGCTTACGGCGCCATGTTTGCCCAGGCCCAACCGCTGGAAGTGGAGATCGGCTGCGGCGATGGCTCGTTCCTGCTCGCATACGCGGCGCACCATCCCGAACGGAATTTCCTGGGCATCGAGCGGTTGTCCGGGCGCATCGGGAAGCTTGATCGTCAGGGCCGCCGGGCCGGGCTGAAGAATCTGAGCCTGCTGCGGATCGAGGCCGGCTACTTTGTCGAATACCTGTTGGTGCCCGGATCGGTGGCGGTCGTGCATCTCTATTTTCCCGATCCCTGGCCGAAGAAGCGCCATCACAAGAACCGCCTCATTCAACCCCCCTTCGTCCAGGAGTTGAGCCGGGCGCTGACGCCGGGCGGCACGGTTTATTTGCGGACGGACAACGCGGAGTACTTCGCACAGATGCTCGAAGTGTTTGGCGGCGACACGCGATTTCAGGTGGTTGAAACGCCGGGAGAACTGAAGGCGGTGGTGACGGACTTTGAACGGCACTTCAACGCGCAGGGCATTCCGACGAACTACGCCGCATACCGGCTGCGAGCGTAAGTCGGAACGAGGCGGTTGGTTTGGGGAGCGCACGCGTCTCGCGTGCTGCGGAGCCGTCCCGGCGACGCCTGCTGGCAAACCAAACGGCGCGGGGCGGTGCGGGAGTCAAACGGTCTTCGGCGCGACGCCGAAGACGGCACGCGAGACGCGCGCGCTCCCCTGAATGGAAGCGTCCGTTGGCTAAGGCGACTCTCGGACATCCTGCTTCACACATCGATCACCGGGCCATCGCCGAGATCTTTGGGGGGCGTGCGGGCGGCGGTGTTTTCAGTTCGCACCTGGGCCTCGAGGTGGCGTCGGCCGCCGCCGAAGAAGAGGTTCAAGAACCCGCTGGTGACGCTGATCACCAGGCCGCCGAAGAACGCCGGCCAGAAGCCTTCGACGTGAAACGCCTTCACCAGGCCGCTCGTTAGCATCAGCAGGAGCGCATTGATGACGAGTGTGAACAGGCCGAGGGTGAGCAGTTGCAGCGGCAGCGTGAGCAGAAACAGGATCGGTTTGAGGAAGGCATTGAAGATGCCGAGCAACAGCGCGGTGATCAACAGCGTGCCCCAGCCGGCGCATTCAATGCCGGGCACGATCTGCGCCGCCGCCAGAACGCCGATCGACGTGAAGATCCAGTTGCGGAGGAATCCGGAGTTGGGTTTGTCGGTCATCGCACGAGGATCTTACCGCTCTGCTCGGGCGGTCGCAAACCCGGAGTTCACGCGCAAGTGCGAGCGGCAATGGCGGACGCGTAGTGAATCTGCCGTCCGGCAAACTTGTCCGCTGAGGTCCGGTTGATCGCCTTTCCCCTCGTCCCACGCTCTCCTGTGGGGGAAGTGTTGCCGAAAGTCTGGGTGTTGGAAGTGGCGACGCCGGGATTGCCAGTCGTGATGCGATCGGCTATTCCAACCGGCGTATCAACATCTTGGAAATGCCTATGACACCACGAATCTTCGCGTTCCTGATTGGCGTTGGCCTGGCGGGGGCCGCACTGGCGCAAGACGCCGCATTATTGACGACCTTTACAAGTCCCAACCCGGCGACCAGCGATTTTTTCGGCGGTTCGGTGGCAGTAGTGGGAGGCGATCGGGTGTTGATTGGAGCGATGGGCGACGACACAGGGGATTTGGATGCAGGAGCAGCCTATTTTTTCAAAGCCGATGGGAGGCTCCTGACCACCTTCACCAATGTCACTCCAGCGGTTGGTGACCGGTTTGGTAGCTCGGTGGCCACCTTGGGAAGCGACAAGGTAGTGATCGGAGCAGCGTGGGACGACGCGGGTGCATCGAACGCTGGGATTGCGTATTTGTTCAGCACTAGAGCGTTTCCATCAATAAGGTAGCGTATTGTGGGCAGCTGGGGTATGGCTTGGGTATGAAAGCCATCCCGCTTGCCGTCCGCGAGCGCATCATCGAACTCTATGACCAAGGCAGG
>JANLTG010000142.1:0-102259 GCA_031362805.1 bacterium | reverse complement strand
CGGTGAAAAGTCACGAACCCCGGAATGCCCGCCAACTGCTCAAGGCCGCCCGCGCCGCGTTCGCCGCCGTGACCCCGACCGACTGCCAGGGCTTCTTTTTACACGCCGGATACGCTACATGATTGCTGTAAACGCTCTAGCGCAATGCTGGCCGACGGCGCGGTGACGAGTACGAAGATCGCTCCGGGGGCAGTGAGCCAGCTCGGATCACCGGATGGCGCGCCAGTGGATGCGCTTCAAGTGAATACGAATGGCCTTGTTGGTATCGGCACCAGTGATCCATCCGCTGGGTTGCACATCACCGCCAGCCAAACCTTCGTCAATCCTGAACTCCTGTCTGTTGTGAGAGACGAGTCCGGAAGTTACACGAACATCGGCGGCGCAGCAACGGTGGCCGTCCACGAGCAATTGGTGGCTGTTGTGGCTGTTGAAGACTCCGGGGTTACTTTGATAGATTTGGCTGATCCATCCAGCCCTGTTTTGTACAGCCAAATTCGCGACGAGTACGGAGCCTTCACGAATTTGTACCGCGCAGTCAGCGCGGCAATGAAGGAGGACTTACTGGCGGTGGCCGCCATGGGCGACAACGCTGTCACGCTAATAAACGTAAGCAATCCCTCCAACCCAATTAAGCTAGCGGAATTGCAGGACGGCGTAGGCGGATGGAACGAACTCAACGGTGCTTATTCGGTGGCCATCAGGGGTAATCTGCTGGCTGTCGCCGCGGTCAACGATTCCGCGGTGACACTTGCAGACATATCGAACCCCTCAGCACCAATCAAACTTGCACAGCTCAAGGATGGGCTTTTCGGATTCGACCACTTGCAGGCTGCGGCAGGTGTAGCGATACAAGGAAACCTGTTAGCCATCGCGGCAGGTTTTGATGGTGCGGTGACGCTCGTGGATGTAACCGATCCGACCAACCCTGCCAAGCTGGCGGAGATTCGTGATGGTTTTGGAGGCTTCAACTCCCTGGGCGGAGCATCAGGCATCGCACTTTCAGGCAGTCTGATGGCCGTCGCAGCATCCAACGACGACGCCGTGACTTTGTTGGACATTAGTGACCCGGCTAACCCTGTGAAGCTGGCAGAATGGAAGGACAGCGTAAATGCCGACGGGCTAGACGGAGCGTCGAGCGTGACTTTCTCCGGTAGTCAGCTTGCCGCCACGGCTGCCTTTGATCATGCGGTGACGCTGTTTGATGTTAGCAATCCGGCCAACCCCTCGGTGTTGACCGTAGCCCGACAAGGCGTAGGCGGATTCAATGACCTGTCTCGGCCGCTTGGGGTTGCGTTCGTCGGTGCAAACCTGGTGGTGGCGGCGGCCGATTCAGCTGCGGTGACGGTCGCAGGCCCTTTCAACCGACCGGCAGGATTGTCGAGCGTAGGTTGGGTGGGGATCGGCACGTTGCGTCCGGCCGGGGCGTTGCATGTGATGGGCAATGTGGTGGTGGAGCAGGCGAATCGAGTGGAGTTGAACACGGCTCACCTTGAATCTGGCCTCAACACCACCGCCAGTGGCGACTATTCGACAGCGCTAGGTTACTACACCATCGCCAGCGGCAATTACTCGACTGCGTTGGGCCGCGGCGTCGCGGCAAGCGGCTATGCCTCGACCGCGCTAGGTTACCACACCACCGCTAGTGGTCCTGTTTCAACGGCACTAGGTGCTTTCACCACCGCCAGTGGCGACTATTCGAGTGCTATGGGCCTAAGTACAGTCGCCAGCGGAAGTTTCTCAACAGCACTGGGGTCTTCCACGATGGCCGTTGGACCAGATTCAATCGCAGGCGGTTTGAATTGTACCGCCTTGGCTCATGCTTCAGTTGCGTTGGGTAATTCCTGCATCGCCAGTGGGGCCTCGCATTCGCCATGGGTTATTCGACTTCAGCAAAGGGATTTGCTGCTATTGCACTCGGAAACGCTTCCGAAGCCAGCGGCGGAAATGCCGTGGCAATGGGGAATGGTACGGTCGCAAGCGGACTCTACTCAACCGCCATGGGTTTATTGACCGTTGCCGACGGACTGGCGTCAACGTCGTTGGGTTCGTCGAGTGTTGCCAACGGAGAGGCGTCGACAGCTCTTGGTAAATCGACGATTGCATCGGGCTACGCATCGCTGGCTTCTGGTTCCACGAGCTTCGCCAGCGGTCCTGTATCGATAGCCATGGGTATCAGCGCCAGTGCTAGCGGTGACTATGCGGTTGCGATAGGAAACAATGCACAAGCGAGTGGAACAAATGCCACGTCGATTGGAGCCTCGTCGTTTGCCAGTGGGACGTATGCCACTGCTTTAGGATACCGATCTCGAGCCATCCACGACGGAGTCTTGGTTTGGGGTGATTCGTCGTACGCCGACGTGGTGTCGACAAACGCGAACTCTGTAACTTTCCGAGCCTCTGGTGGCTACCGATTCTTCAGCGACACTGCCGCAAGCGCCGGCGTCTCCCTCGCCCCGAACGCCACCGCCTGGTCCGTGATCTCCGACCGGGCGGTGAAGAAAGATTTCGCGGCGGTGGACAGCCGGGAAGTGCTGGAGAAGCTGGCGGCTGTGCCGGTGCAGCGGTGGCATTACCAGTGGGAGTCCGCCGAAGCGACGCCGCATCTCGGACCGGTGGCGCAGGATTTCAAGGCCGCCTTCTATCCCGGCCGCGACGACAAGAGCATCACCACGCTAGAGTTTGATGGCGTGGCCCTCGCCGCCATCCAGGGCCTGAACCAGAAGCTCGAAGATAAACTGGAACAAAAGCAAACGGAGATCACGGAGTTGCAGCGGCAAAACGCCGAATTGCTCAAGCGGCTGGAAGCGATCGAAGCGCGACTGCGTTAATGGGAGGGACGGCGTGTCGCCGTCCCTGATTAAATGGGGACCGCGACACGCGGTCCCTCCCATCTCTCCTCCACCCAAAGTGGAGGAGAGGGTGCCCGCGGGCGGGAGAGGAGGCGCTCCCAATGCGCGCGACGAACAGTCCCGATTCACCATCCGTGTTTGATCTGTGTTTCATCCATGGCTGCAATTGAGCTCCGAAGAAAGGCGCTCGCGGCGTATCCGTTTCCAAAGCTACAACCCCAGCCACAACTGCTGGCCGGCCGCGGATTCCAACCCGCTGACACCGAGGCCCAGCAAGCGCAGCGGACGATTCACCAGCTTCTCGCGGCCAAGCAGCCAGCAGCCGAGCCGGTAGATCGTCGCCGCAGATTCGATCGGTTCCTCAAACGTCATCTGCCGGCTGAGCGTGCGGAAGTCGCCATAACGCAGCTTCACTTGCACGGTCTTCGCGCACAGCCGGCGCTTGGCCAGCCGCCCGGCGATCTCTTCCGCCTGTTGTTTGAGACAGGCCCGCAGAATCTTCCGGTCCTCCGTATCGCGCGCAAACGTTTCCTCGGCACTGATGCTCTTCACGTCATCGCTGAGATCGAGCGGACGATCATCCTCACCGACGGCATAACGCTTGAGCACCGGACCGAACGAACCCACCAGCGCCCGCAGATCGCCGGGATGATCCTGGAGTTCGCCAACCGTTCGCAGGCCGGCCTGGTGCAAGGTCGCCTCCGTCACGCTGCCCACGCCGTGAATCGCGCGCACCGGCAGCAGCCGGAGGAACTGAATTTTCTCGCGCTCAGTGATGAGCGTGAGCCCGTCGGGCTTTTGGAAATCGCTGGCGAGCTTGGCGAGGAGCTTGTTCGCGGCGATGCCGATGCTGGCAGTCAAACGGCGCTGCGTGTGGATCGTCTGCTTCATCTCCCTGGCCAGGGGCATCGCGCTGGCCAGGGCGTCATCTATCGAACTGCCGGCGCACAGCTCACTGACATCGAGATAGGCTTCATCGACGGACACCTGCTCGATGACGGCGCCGAAGCTGCCAATGAGTTTCATGATCGCCTGCGACTCATCCCGATAGGCGTCCATGCGCGGCGAGATGAACGCTCCCTGGGGACACAGCCGGCCGGCCGTCACGCTGGGCATGGCCGAGCGCACGCCGAACTTGCGCGCCTCGTAGCTGGCCGCACACACGACGCCGCGCGAGTTGGGCGAACCGCCGACAATCACCGGCCGGCCGCGCAACGCCGGTTGATCGCGCTGCTCGACGGACGCGTAGAAGGCGTCCATGTCGAGGTGGAGGATCACGCGATGCATGGCGGCGATTCAAATGAAGCCAGCGAGTTCCGACAAGCTCCCGCTGACTGTGTTTCCATCGTCCTCGTCGTCGTCCTCGTCGTCGTAATCGAAACGGAGTGCCGGAGTAACTCCGCCCCAAAACTCCATCACTCCATCACTCCATCACTCCATCACTCCATCACTCCATCACTCCAACCGCCCGCGTCCTTCGAGGACGAGCCCGAGGACGATTGGCCGCATTACCAATTTGTAATGTTCCGGAAAGCCTGCCGACAGGGAGGGGGTGTCGATTCCTGTGTAGTTGAATGAACGAGAACACACCGATCTAACCAACGATTTATGAAGAAACAACTGATAGACCAATTGAACCGCTTCCGTTACCTGATCCTCGGAGGCTCACTCATCATCGCCGCTTCGTCGGCGACCCTTCAGCTCCGGGCCGAGAGCGACAAGAAAACTCGCGCCACGGACATCCATGTCAAAGTCGACAACGCGCCGATCAAACGCGAGGGCGGCACGGTGATCACCAGCTTCGCGCC
This sequence comes from bacterium, assembly GCA_031362805.1. GTDB lineage: Bacteria > Verrucomicrobiota > Verrucomicrobiia > Limisphaerales > RI-55 > RI-55. Next base: position 97,602 of record JANLTG010000142.1, on the reverse strand, counting down.
CGTCGTGAAGCAGGTTGCGCCAAGCGTCGTCACCATCTCGACGACTCAGAAAGGCCAGCGCATGCAGATGCAGATCAACCCGTTTATGGACGATCCCGCCCTGGCGCCTTTCTTTGGCGGCCAACGCGGAAGCGGCCGGCGCGGCGGCGAGCAGCGTGAGTTCCGCACGCCCGATCGCCAGGGTTTGGGTTCCGGCGTCATCATCTCGAAAGACGGCTACATCCTGACCAACAACCACGTCGTGGACGGCGCGGACGAAGTCCAGGTTAAGCTGCCCGCGGAAGGCAAGGACTACACCGCCAAGGTCGTCGGCAAGGATCCGAAGTCGGACATCGCGGTGCTCAAGATCGAGGCGAAGGATCTGCCCGCGATCACGTTTGGCGACAGCGAACAGATCGAAGTGGGCGACCTCGTGCTGGCCGTCGGCAATCCGTTTGGCATCGGCCAGACGGTCACGATGGGCATGATCAGCGCCACCAGCCGCGGCAACATGGGCCTCGACTACGAGGACTTCATCCAGACTGACGCGGCGATCAACCCCGGCAATTCCGGCGGTGCGCTGATCGACGCCCATGGTCGTTTGATCGGCATCAACACCGCGATCATCAGCCGCAACGGCGGCAACCAGGGCATTGGCTTTGCGGTCCCGGTGAACCTCGCCCGCAACGTGATGGAGAGCCTCGTTGAGAATGGGCGCGTCATTCGCGGCTTCCTCGGCGTGAGCATGCAGAATGTGAACCAGGACCTGGCCAGTGCGTTCAAGCTGAACGAGCCGCGCGGCGCTTTGGTCTCGCAAGTGATGCCCGACAGCCCGGCGGAAAAAGCGGACATCAAGGCCGGCGACGTCATCACGGACTTCAACGGCAAGGAGCTTCGCGACAGTCGTCACCTAAAGTTGCTGGTGGGCCAGACCCTCCCGGACACGAAGGTGCCAGTCACAATCATGCGTGATGGCAAGAGCGAGAAGCTGAGCGTCACCTTGAAGGAACTTCCTGGCGAAAAGCAGCTCGCTCGCAAGGACGACCCGGCCGATCACGAAACGGAACGCCTCGCCGGCGTGACGGTGGGAGACCTCGATCAACGCGCCCGTCAACAACTGGAACTGCCGCGCAACGTCAAGGGCGCGTTGGTCACTGGTGTCGAGCCGGACAGCGCTGCGTTCAAAGCGGGGTTGCGCGAAGGCGATGTGATCATGGAGATCGATCGCGAAGCGGTGGAAAGCGGTGATGCCGCGGTGCAGGCGGCCAATGGCGTCAAAGGCGAACAGATTCTGCTCCGCATTTGGAGCCAAGGCGGAACCCGCTACCTCGTGGTGAATGAACCGCAGGCGAGTTGAGCACTTCGCAATCATCGCGGCTCCGGAGCAAACCGGAGCCGCGCAGGTTCTCGAGGGGAGCGATGTTGAACGTTCAACATTCAACGCTCAACTTCCAACGTCCAGGGATCGGTGCCCGGACAATGTCGGGAGCTCGACGTTGAGCGTTGGGCGTTGAACGTTTTCCTCTTCGGCCGGACCCCGCCCTTGCAAACCGCGCGTCCCTGCGAAACGATGCACGACGAAATGCGCATCCTGGTGGTCGAAGACGACGCGAAGATTGCCTCGTTCATCGTGAAGGGGCTGAAGCAAAGCGGCTTTGCGGTCGATCACGCCGCGGACGGCGAGGAAGGTCTGCGCCTCGCACGCGCGCACGGCTACGACGTCACCGTGCTGGACATCATGCTTCCAAAGCTCGATGGCTTGAGCGTGTTGCGGCGGATCCGGGAGGAAGGCGGGCGTTCGCCCGTGATCATTCTCAGCGCGCTGGCTTCGGTGGATGATCGCATCAAGGGTCTGCAAGCCGGCGGCGACGATTACCTCACCAAGCCGTTCGCCTTTTCGGAATTGCTCGCGCGCGTGCAGGCGTTGATCCGCCGCGCCACGCAAACCACCGAGCCCACCCGCGTTGCCATTGGCGATCTTTCGTTGGACCTCGTCACCCGCGAAGTCATCCGCGACGGCAAGAAACTCGATCTCCAGGCGAAGGAGTTTGCGCTGCTCGAATATCTCATGCGCCACCCCGGACGCGTGCTCACCAAGACGCTGATTCTCGAGCGCATCTACGACTACAACTTCGATCCTCAGACCAACGTCGTCGATGTGCTCGTCCACCGCCTGCGCTCAAAGGTGGACAAGGAATTTCCGGTCAAGCTGATCCACACCATTCGCGGAGTAGGCTATGTCCTCAAAGCCGCTTAACCAGTTCACGCGGTCGTTCGGGTTCCGGCTGAACCTGTGGTACACGGCGTTGTTCACGTTGACGGCGCTGTTCATGTTCGCCGGTTTCTACTGGATCACGGATCGGCTGCTGGAGGCGAAGGACCGGGAAGTCATCGAGGCGCGGCTGAATGAATTCACGACGCTGTATCGCGCGGGCGGCGCGCGCGCCATCGAGCAGACGGTTAATCAACGCGGTGCGAAGGACGGCCGCTTCTTCGTCCGCTTGGTCGGCCGCGGCAACAATGTTTTGTTCGCCGACGTGCCGCCCGAGTGGATCGAGGTTGAGGTCGTGGGCCGCGATTTTTTCGGCAACCTGCAAGGGGTGCGCTGGCTGAATATCCCGCCGGCCGAAGCGAAACGACTTCAAGCCAGCCTGAAAATAGCGTCCGTCTCGTTCAACGACGGCACCATGCTCCAGGTCGGCGCCAGCTCCGAGAGCGGGGAACTCCTGCGGCGGGCCATGAAGCAATCGTTCGTCGGCATCGTGCTGCCGGTGGTGCTGCTCGGCTTTGGCGTGGGCGCATTTCTTTCCCACCGCGCCTTGCGGCCGATTCGCCAGATGGTGAGCACCGTGCAGTCGATCGTCCGCACGGGCGACCTGGGCGCGCGGGTACCGGGCAATGGTGATGACGATGAGTTCGCCGAGTTGGGACGCCTGTTCAACCATATGCTCGAGCGGAACCAGGCGCTCATCCGCGGCATGAAAGAGTCGCTCGACAACGTCGCGCACGACTTGCGCACGCCGTTGACGCGACTGCGCGGCACGGCCGAGCTTGCGTTGCAGAACCCCACCGAACCCGCAGCAAAGAACGAGGCGCTGGCCGATTGCGTTGAAGAGTCCGATCGCGTGCTGGCCATGCTCCGGACGTTGATGGACGTCGCCGAGGCCGAGGCCGGCGCGATGAAACTGGATCGTCAGCCGACGGATCTTTCGCAGCTCACGCGCGAGGTGATCGAGCTCTACGAATATGTGGCCGAAGAGAAGCACGTGAAACTGACTGGGCAACTCGACGAGCCTTGCCTGGCCAAAGTTGACGCGATCCGCCTGCGCCAGGTCATCGGCAATCTCGTGGACAACGCCATCAAGTACACCGAAGCCGGCGGCGAGATCACGGTGACCGTCGAGCGCGATGAACGTCGGGCGCTCATCCGCTTGAAAGATACTGGGATGGGAATCTCCCCGGAAGAACAGCCGAAGATCTGGGACCGGTTGTATCGCGGCGACAAGAGTCGTTCACAGAAGGGACTCGGGCTGGGCCTGAGCCTGGTGAAGGCGGTGGTCGAAGCTCACGGCGGGACGGCAACCGTGACCAGCGAGCCGGGGAAGGGGGCGCAGTTCGTCATCAACCTGCCGGCGATACGCGAGTGACTTCAAGCATCACGCCTCCGAACCAAGCGTGGCTCTCACGCGACGACCCGCAACTGTGCCCGATCCCGTATGCCAACGGCCTTTGGCTACCGCTGACCCATTTCGCGCTGGGTCATGTAAACCAACTCATCCAGCTCGGACTTGAGCTTGGACTTGGCGGTCTTCGACAGGTGGTCGATGAACAGAATCCCGTTGAGATGATCGGTCTCGTGCTGGACCGCGCGCGCAAGCAGGCCGCCGCACGTGAAGGAAATGGTTTCGCTCAGCTCGTTCATCGCCGTGACGGCGACCCGTTCCGAGCGGGCGACATCAAAATAGATCTCGGGAAAACTCAGACAGCCTTCCGGGCCGGCGATGGGTTCGGCCAGCGGCTTGACCTCCGGATTGATCAGCACCAGCGGCATGATCGACTCCGGCACAACCGGCTGACCATCAATTTCCAGCGTCGAAGGTCGATCCTCGATGCCGGTGACATCGATGACGGTGAGCTGGATTGCTTTGCCGACCTGCTGCGCGGCGAGGCCGACCCCGTGGGCGTCGCGCATCGTGGCCAGCATGTCGGCGATGAATTTCGTGAGCTCCGGCGTGACACGCTTGAGGCGTTCGCCTTTCTGCCGCAGCACCGGATGACCGTACTTGACAATGGGCAGGACCATGGCGCGAGCGGGCTTAAGCCGGCCAGTCCTTCAGAAAGCCCGCGAGGTCGGTGACGCTCGGGCTCTGGGCGTTCTTGACGTAGAACCCACTGGTGCTGACGCCGGTGAGCACCGCTTCCGTGTTGGTCAAGCCCAGCAGCTTGCCCAGGCAAAAGCCGGAGTTGAAATGATCCCCGGCACCGGTCGTAATCTTGGGCTTGGGAATGAATGGCCCCGTCACGGTGGTTACTTCGCCCCCGCTGGCCGCCAACGCATATGCGACGGGATGGACAACGATGGTGTCCACGGCGATCCGCTTGTTCAGCTCGAGCGCGAGTTGCGCAAGATTCTCGGGCGACTGTTCGCGTTGGGGCAGCCCAACGGCCTCGGCGACCTCGTAGGCTTCCTTCTCATTCAATCCGAGGATGACGCTGAATCGTTCGTTGAACCGGGTGATCAGCTTCAAGGCCCGCTTGATGTCGTCGTCGGTGCGCTTTTGCGGATCAGCCAGGTCGAAGAAGATCGTACGGCGAGGCGAAGCGGCGGCAGGCAGGAGCTCCTTCAAGCAGGTCTCCCAGATGTCGCTCATGTACGGCACCATCGTCCAATTCACGAACGCCACGAGATCCGAGCCTTGAAAGTGTTGCGTGAATTTTTCGCGGCCGAAGCGTTCCTCGATATTCTTCCAAGTGACATCATTGAGCTGCACGGTGCTCGAAAGCATCAGCTTGCCGTCGTCAAACTCGAGGGCATTCGTCTTGCCGGCATCCGCGACGGAATGAACGTCGGCGACCTTCGTAAAGCCGTCGAAGACCTGACGGATCCGCGGATAACCGAGCGCGCCAAGATAAGTTACCTGAAGGCCGAAGCTGGCGAGGGCGTTGGCCATGATCGGCCCGTTGCCGCCCAGCTTGGTGAGCTGTGGCACGAGCTCGATGTTCGTGCTCTTGCCGGCGGCGGCGGCCAGTCGTTCGGAGAAAGCGGCGATGGTGGGCAAGCGCTCCCAGCGTTCGGCATTCTGACGGGTGTTGACGACGTGAAAGATCTCGTCAACGAAGCCATCGAGTCCGACAAACGCGCGCAGGGCGGGAACCAAAGGCGCCAACTGGGTCAATTGACCGGCGAGGTTTTGGCGGAGTTCAGCGGAATTGATCATAGAAAGTTGATGGGCCCGACACCTTGCAGAGCGAACGGTTCAGTCGGCCTGCACGCCGAGGATTGCCAGCACGCGCTCCAATTCTTCATCGGAAAAAAAGCGGATGTCCAAACTTCCTTTGCCCTTCCGGTAACGCAGCGTGACCTTGGTACCCAGCCGTTCGCGCAGGCGGGTTTCCATGTTTTCCACGTTGGCGTCCCGCACGGCTGCTGGTGAAGTGGCGCGCGGTCCGCCAGCGCGTTTGCCTTCATTGCCCTGATATTGCGCGACGTAGCTTTCGACCTGCCGCACGCTCCAGCCTTCTTTGATCGACCGTTGCGCGATGTAGTTCTGATCGTCGCCGTTCGAGACCCCCAAAATCACCTTGGCCTGCCCGACGGACAACTGACCGTGCCGCAGGTAGGCCTGAATTTCGGCGGGCAGCCGCAGCAGGCGCAGCGCGTTGGCCACGAGCGCGCGGCTCTTGCCGACCTTTACGGCAGCCAGTTCCTGGGTAAGTTGAAAATGCTCGATCAACTGCGAATAGCCCTGGGCTTCCTCCATCGGATTCAGGTTCTCACGCTGCAGGTTTTCGACGAGCGCCAGCTCGAGCACCGTGCGGTCATCGGCTTCGCGAACGACGACCGGCGCCTTGGCGAGGCCAGCCAACTGCGCGGCCCGCCAGCGGCGTTCGCCAGCGATCAGTTCAAAGCGATCACCCGCGGGTCGGACGATCAGCGGTTGAACAATGCCCTGCTCACGAATGCTGTCGGCCAGTTCCTGAAGCGATTCCTGCGAGAAGTCTTTCCGTGGCTGGAACGAACAGGGCTGAATGCGGCTCAACTCAACCATCTGCACCCCGTTTTGCCCGGTGCTCGCCGGGGTGGCCGGCACGGGCGCGGCGGGCGCAATGACGGGCGCGGCGCTGCCACCGAGCAGAGCTCCCAAACCACGTCCTAACGCCTGTTTTGCCACGGGCGCGGAGTGTTGCGAAGCGACCTTTGATTGTCGAGTGCTTATCAGGTAACTGCCGCGCGCTCGACAGCCGTCGCGATCGCCCTATCCTGATGCCGTGAGCAACAAGAGCGGGAAGATCGCCGACCTGATCCAAAACTGCACCGGCCACGGTTGGGATCCGCACTTTCTTGGCTACTTTGAATGCTTCAATCGCGGTCTCTACTTTGAAGCTCACGACGTCTTGGAAGAACTCTGGCTGGCCGACCGCACCGGACCCAACTACTCGTTTTACAAAGGTCTTATCCAACTGGCAGGCGCCTTCGTTCACCTGCAAAAGAATCGTTTGAAACCGGCGGTGGCCCTCTTCGATCTGGCCAAATCGAACCTCGGGAAATATCCAGCCCGCCATGAAGGGATTGAGCTCACCGGGCTGCTGGGATTGATCGCGGATTGGCGCGAAGCGATCGTGGGCGGAAGCTACCAAATCAACCCGCTCCCGATCCGACCGTCGCCGCGTTTGGAGCCACCCACGGACCGGCCAACGATGTCGCCCGGCTAAGCTGAGCGAGGTTCACCTTCTGCCAGAATCGCCTCGTCGAACTCCTGCCAGATCGACTGCAATCGCGGATCCCTGCGGGCGGTTTCTTTTAGGCCGGACTCGCGAACGATGCTGTTCCAGCGGGTCAACCATTTGGTCGCCTCGGCCTGCTTGCCCGTTTGACAGGCCAGACACGCGAGAAAATACGGAATCGCGGAGACCGTGGGGAAGCGCTGCTCAGCATTGAGCAGGTGAACCCACGCGTCGGCCGTCTGCTGTGTGTTGTAAAGGCTATAGGCGAGGCAGATCCAGCCCGTCGGCTTCTCGGGCGAAATCCGAACGAGCGCCCGGGCGATGTCGAGACTGCGCTGCCAGTTCTTCATCCGGGCGAAGACCTTCCAACGCACCAAGAGAACCTCCGGGTGATAACGGGTTAGAAAGCTGACCTTCTCCAATTCCGCTTTCGCCTCTTCCTGGTTTCCCAGCTCGAGCCATCCAATTGCGGAGTTCAGAAAATGAATGTCTGGGGCTTCAATACATCGTGTCGCCATGCAATAGCGGGGTAAGGATCAAACATTGTGCCAAGGGTCACCGTCACTTTCGCACCGCTACCGATCAACAGTTTGCATCATCTGGAGAAATTTTATACCGATGATTCCAATCAACTGCAATGCATGAGCTGAACTTTGCATTCAGTTCGCCGATCCGCGATAGAATCAGCTCCAAACGGTTTTATCCAAACCAACGCTTGCCCAACGCGACCGCTTTTCACAACCTGTCAACCATGACGAGCGCAACTGTTGACGTGAGCACTGCCGAGCGAATCGCAGCTTTGGGCCGACGGGTGGTGGGCGGCGAATCCTTGTCCCGCGACGAGGCGCGTTTTCTTTTCAACCTCGAATCGTCCGCGGACATTCATGACCTGCTCGCCTGGGCCAACAGGATCCGGGAACAATTCAAGGGCAACAAGGTTCACTTGTGCTCGATCGTGAATGCCAAGGCGGGCGGGTGCTCCGAAAACTGTAGCTTCTGCGCGCAGTCGTCGTTTCACCAGACCGGTTCGCCGAAGTATGGATTCATCGATCCGGAGCCAGTTGATCAGGCGGCCGACGAGGCCCTTCAACACGGCGTCACCGCAGTTGGGTTGGTGGCCGCGTGGAAGGGGCTCAACGAAGGGCCGATGCTGGATGAAGTCTGCGATCGCATCCAACAGATGAAACAAGGCGGCAAGACCCGGCCCGACGCTTCGCTCGGAATCATCAAGAGCCAGCGCGTGGCGGACCGACTGAAGGAGGCCGGGCTTGAGTGCTACGGACACAATCTTGAAAGCTCGCGCCGCTTTTTCCCTCAAACCTGTTCGACGCACACGTTTGAGGACCGGCTGGAAACAATTGGCTACTTGAAAAAGGCCGGGCTCAAAATCTGTTCCGGCGGCATTATCGGTATGGGTGAGACGCGTGAGGACCGGTGCGATCTGGCGTTCGAGCTGAAAGCGATCGGCGCGAATGTGGTGCCGATCAACATTCTCAACCCCATTCCGGGCACGCCTTATGAGAAGAACCCGCCGCTGGCGCCGCTGGAAATCCTGAAGACGATCGCGTGTTTCCGGTTCATCCTGCCGCGACAGGAAATCATGATTGCGGGCGGGCGCACGGTGAACTTGCGCGACCTCCAGAGCATGGTATTCACGGCCGGGGCCAGCGCGCTCATGGTCGGCAACTACCTGACCACGCTGAATCAACCGATCGAAAAGGATCTCCAGATGTTACGCGATCTGGGGCTTGATCCCGATTGGGAGGACGACGGGTTTGCGAGCCAGGGAACCGCCTGTGGCAGCGGTTGTGATGGCACCAACCCGGAGCCAGCACTGGAGCCAGCACTGGCAAAGTAAGCCGTCTTGCGCGCTTGTCCCGCCGGACGGGACAAGTTCTTGACGGAGCAATTTCTCGTGGCATCGAACCAAAGCCGTTTGCACCCTCTGGCCCGATGAATCTACCGCAGTCGCTCCGCCGCAATCAAGATCGCTACCTCGGCGAGACGATCGATATACGCCGCGTCCTCGCCCGAGTTCAGGCTGCCGCAGAAAAGCAGGGCTGGACGGCGACGACATTTCTCAATCAACCGGGAGTAAATTTATCGGCGCTTCACCGCCCCGGCAAACCTGCCGACCACCGTGTCTATCTCTCCACGGGAATCCACGGCGATGAACCCGCGGGTCCGCTGGCAGTCCTGGAGTTGCTTGAAGAGAATTGCTGGCCTGCAAACATCGAGTTCTGGCTGTTTCCCTGTCTCAACCCTTCCGGGTTTCCGATCAACACCCGCGCCAATGCGAGCGGCTGCGACTTAAACCGCGACTACCGTCAGCCCACGTCCGCTGAAGTGCAGGCGCACACCTTGTTTCTGGAGCGGTTGCCCACCTTTGACGCCGCCCTCTGCCTGCACGAAGACTGGGAGGCCAAAGGATTTTACCTCTACGAATTGAACGCCACGGGCGGCGATTCGCGGGCGGAGGCCATCATCAAAGCGGTGGCAGACGCTTGCCCCATCGATCTCTCGGAGGATATTGAAGGACGGCGAGCGGAGCGCGGAATCATCCGACCTGAGATCAATCCCGCCAACCGCCCTGAATGGCCGGAAGCATTCTACCTTTTCCAACACCACACCCAGCTCAGCTACACGCTGGAGGCGCCTTCGGACTTTGCGCTCAGTGTGCGGGTGGCGGCACTCAAGATCGCAACCCGCACGGCGTTGCAGGCGTTCGCCGACAAGACTTGAAGCCGGCCACGCGGCTTACAGCTCGACCTGCATGCCCAATTCGACGACGCGATTCGGCGGCAGTTGGAAGAAGTCGGTCGCCCGCTGGGCATTGCGCGCCATGCGCGCGAAGAGCCACTTTCGCCAGTAGGCCATGGCTCCGCCCCGCCGCGGCACGACCGTTTCCAAACTGAGGAAATACGAGGCGGCGTCGAAGTTGATCACCAGTCCGAAATTGCGCGCCTCGCGGATCGCGGCCCGCACATCAGGTGTTTCCATGAACCCGTTGCGGGCGACGATCTGATGGAACCCGTGGGTCAGCGTGCGCACCGTCAGTCGTTCCTCCGGTCGCACATGCGCGCGCTCCACGGTCTGCAAGGTCAACAAAACCGTTTGCGCATGCAGCACGCGGTTATGTTTGAGATTGTGCAGCAGCGCGATGGGCGCCACGTCCGGGCTGCCGGAAAGAAACACCGCGCAACCCGGCACCCGCGGCAATTTGTCGAGGCCGCCGTCCTCCAGGAACAGATCGAGGGGCAGGTACGATTTGGCGAGCCGGGCTCGCAGCAACCGGCGGCCGAGGTGCCAGGTGGTCAATCCTAGGAAGCAGACCGCCGCCACGGCGAGGGGCACCCAGCCACTGCCGGCGATCTTGAGCGAATTGGCGGCGCCGAAGGCCAGCTCCAGCCCGAAGAACGGCAGGGTAGCCACCACCGCCACCCAAACCGGCCATTTCAAACGCGCAGGTGCCGCGAACCAGAACAGCACCGTGGTGATCAACATCGTCAAGATCACCGAAATACCGTACGCCCCGGCCAACTTGGTAGACGAGCCGAAGCCAATTACCAGCGCGAGGCAGCACAGCAGCAGGAGGTAATTGATCGCCGGCATGTATATTTGCCCACGTTCGGACGATGAAGTGTGACGCGTCTCGAAACGCGGGAGGTAACCCAGTTGAATGGCTTGGAGTGTGATCGAATAGACTCCGGAGATCAGCGCTTGCGAGGCGATCACCGCAGCGGCCGTCGCCAGCAGCACCAGCGGGATCAACGCCCATTGGGGTGCCAAGTTGAAAAAGGGCTGGCGGGCGAGATCGGGAAAGTCGATCAGCAGGGCACCTTGCCCAAGATAATTAAGGAGCAAAGCCGGCAGCACGATCAAAAACCAGCCACGGCGAATGGGCGGCAGACCGAAATGACCCATGTCCGCGTAGAGCGCTTCGCCGCCGGTCACGACCAGGAAAACTGCGCCGAGAAAACGCAGGGATTGCCAGCTCTCCGCGTAGATCAGGTCCAGGGCGTATATAGGATTCACCGCCGCCAACACGCTGGGGTTGCGGATGATCTGCGCCAGCCCCAGCCAGGCAATCACCGCGAACCAAAGCAGCATGATCGGTCCAAACACCTTGCCCATCCGGCCCGATCCGTGCCTTTGAAAGGCAAAGAGACCTATCAGAATCACAACCGTAAGGGGCACCACGTATTTATCGAAAACGTTCGTCAGCTCGTGTAAGCCTTCAACGGCGCTCAGCACGGTGACGGCCGGCGTCAACATGCCATCGCCATAGAGAAAGGCGGCGCCCGCCAGGCCAATGAGCACGAGAAATCGCGAAGTTCGCGGCTGCCCCTCCCGACCCCTCAGCGCCAGGGACATCAGCGTTAGAATGCCGCCTTCACCGCGGCTGTTCAGCCGCATCACCAGCACGAGGTACTTCACCGTCACGATGAGGATCAGCGTCCAAAAAATCAGCGAGAGTACGCCCAGCACATTGCCAGGGTTCCGGGGATCGAGCCCGCTGTGCTCTCCAAAGCACTCGCGGAGCGCGTAGAGGGGGCTGGTGCCGATGTCGCCGAATACGACGCCCAAGGCGCCGATTAACAGGGCCGTCTGGCGGGGCGAGCCCGCACCGGATGACTCATTCATGGTTGTGCCGCCGTCCCGAGGACGCCGGCACGGGCGGGGGTCTAGCAGAGGTCCCTACCGTTGACCAGCGAGAACCGGGCAACTCGGGTGGCGCTTGGAAAAAATTGCTCGCAGTCACTCGCGGGCAAAGGCAACCTGCGACCAATAACCCGATCAACCTTGGAACCGGAGTATGGCCTTGCACCAAATCAAAATCTTCAAAGGACGCGAGGATGACACCTCGACCATCGAGCACGACGTCAACCAGTGGCTGAGCGAGAGCAAGGTCAAGGTCGTTCAGATCATCGGCAACGTCGCCCCCCAGGCGCTGGCAACTGACGCCGTGAAGAACACGCTCTCGCGCACCAACCACCCGCCCTCGGATGTGATGCTGGTCGTGCTTTTCGAGAAGGCGTGAGCGGTTCCCCCTGGGAGTCGTGCCGTAACCTTGCGGTTGCCGAAGCGTCCAGCCCGGGATGGAACGGCCGCCGCATCGCCTGATTACACTCAGCCTGCTTTCCTGCATGAGATGTTTTTTTCTGTTTGGGCTGATCACGGCCTTGACCACAACAACGGCGTCTGCTCAGGAATGGACGCGCTTCCGCGGCGCCAATGGCACGGGCCTGAGCGATGCCCGGACCGTTCCGGTTCAATGGACCGCCGCGGATTACAATTGGCGGATCAAGCTGCCGGGCGGTGGCCACTCCTCGCCGGTGCTTTGGGGTGATCGCGTTTTTCTCTCATCCGCTGATGCGGTGAATTTCTCTGTGCTGTGCCTCGACGAAAAGGACGGCAGGCTTCGCTGGAAGAAGGATTACCCGCACGGCGAATACGAGCTCCACAAGTTCAGCTCATTCGCGTCTGCCACCTGTGCAGCGGATGACGAGCGGGTCTATTTCACGCGGCAGAACGGTGGGCACATCTTTCTTTGCGCGTTGCAACAGACGGGTGAGCCAGCTTGGGAGCTGCCGCTGGGGGACTTCGCATCGCAGCACGGCAGCGGGCATTCGCCAATCGTCCACGGCGATCTTGTGATTATCGCCAACGATCAGGATCTCGCCAGCGCGATCATTGCGGTCGAGCGCAGGACAGGAAAGCAGGTGTGGTCGGTGCCGCGCGCAGCCGGGATGGCGGATTATTCGGTGCCGTGTCTGTTGGAGCAACCGGGCAAGTCGGCGGTGCTGATCTTTAACACCAAGGAGGACGGCATCAGCGCGGTCGATCCGGCAAACGGAAAACAGGTGTGGTCGACGGCGGTGGCGGTGCTTAAAATGCGGAGTGTCAGTTCGCCGATCGTCGCCGGTGGCCTGACATTCGCCTCGTGCGGCAGCGGCGCCGGTGGCAATTACGTCATCGCCATCCAACCCCCCGTGAACGGCTCCGGGGTGGCGACCGTCAAGTTTGATGTCCGCAAGTCGGCGCCGTACGTACCGACGCCGGTCGCGTACGACGGACGGGTTTATCTCTGGAGCGATGGCGGGATCGTGACGTGCATTGATCCCGCGACCGGCGATCAGAAGTGGCAGGAACGCGCGGGAGGCAACTACTTCAGCTCGCCTGTTTGCGTCAACGGCCGCCTGTATGGCACGACGGACACCGGTGAAGTTGTCGTCCTTGCCGCGGGCGACAACTTTAAGTTGCTGGCGAAAAACGATCTCGGCGAATTGACGCGGTCCACGCCGGCGGTCGCCAATGGGAAAATCTATTTCCGCACCTGGGAGCATTTGATCAGCCTGGGCGGCGCGAAACCGGGAACCGTCAACTGATGGTCGGCCTCGACCCAGACAGTGTGCTGGCGCGGATCAAGGAATCCGGCCAGCCGGTGCTGCTGCCCAACCTCAAGCAATCCCTGACCGTCGGCACCCTGGGCTTCACGATCGTGAGTGTCCTGATGTTTGGGGTCTGGGCGGTCGGCGGGCGCTGGTTGCAGCAGGAACTTGGTGATTTGCTGTTCTATTCGGTGCTGGCGGTCGGCTTCATGGCCGGCGGCGGCGGGGTATTCAAACCCATCTTGATCGGGGAGAACCTCGGGAGATTCTACGGGCTCTTCGTCGGTTCGTTTTTTGTGTACGCCGCAGTGTGGACGCTCTGCTGGTTCAAGGTACCGAACTATGGCGAATGGCTGGCCACGGTTCTCGGCCCGGCCGCCATGGGCCTGATGTTTGCCTGGTCGTTTGGAGCGCCTGGTCAGCGGTGGCGTTGCGTTGCGGGTTTGGTAGTGGGCCACACGGCGGGCTACTTTGTCGGCTCCTGGTTGTTCGCATTGGAACCGTTGCACAATCGATTCGGCATGTTGCTCTGGGGCGTGACTTACGGCGCCGGCTTCGGTGCGGGAATCAGCTTCGCACTGTTCCTCTGCCAGACAGCCAATCGAACGCGCTTGCAGGCGATGCTTGATCCGCAAGCTTCCAACGCGGCGTCAAACCAGGACGGCGAAGGCCACGGGCCGCCTGCTTAATTCTTCGGTGGTGCGTCGCTGGAAGGTTTGGCCACTGCGGCGGCCACCAGATAGTTCACCAGCTCTTCCGGCTTCCACGTGTTTCCAATGATGATGTTCTGCACCTTGCCGGCAGCATCGACGACCACCGTGCGCAGGTTGTGCTCGATCGTCCCGTCGGGTTTGTAAAACTCCAGGCCGAACTGTTCGCCAATCGCGGTGATGTCGATCAGCGGCGCGGTCAAGTGACTCCACGTGGTCGGGTCGTATTGGTAGCGCGCGGCGTAGGCTTCTAGCACCGACGGCGAGTCGAACTCCGGATCCATCGTGATGCTGTAAAGCCGCCAGTTCTTTGGAGCGTCCGGGCGGGCGAGGAGAGCTTGTTGGACCGCTTGAAAGTGAGAGGACATCCGTGGACAAAAGTCCGGCAGGGGGCAGCGCGTGAAGATGAAGGTGAACGCATAGGCCTGACCTTGGAGATCCTTCAAGCTCAGCGCCTGGCCCACCTCATTTGTGAAATCATAGTTCGGCATTGGCTCGCCGATCTGGAGCGGTTCGACGTCGCGGACCCGGCGCCAGTTCTCCGGCGCGGTCAACGGCGTGCCGACTTCGGCGGGGACCACTTTGCGCACCTGATCAATCCAGTGTTCCTCTCCGGTGACATTCAGACGGAATACGATTTGGTCGTCAGGCGCGAGGCCCGCCAGTTCCTGGGCATCGCGCGTGGCCAGATTCATTGTCATCGCGGGCATGTAATCAGGAACCTCCTCGTGCTTGATCTTGGCGCTGAGTTTCTCCGGATGCAGTTCCTTGACCACGCCCTTCACCTCGAACGTACGCGTCGCCGGCGCAGCATTGCTGATGGCCTGCGCGGCCGGTTTGGACACCGTAGATGGAGGCTCTCCGCAGCCGGAGAGAACCAAGGCCAGGGCTGCGAGCAGTGTGGGAAACAGGTGACGTGCGTTCATCGGCGGCGAACTTTCCCCGAAATCGCGGTCGGCGCAAGAACCAGTTCAAGCGCCCGCGCTTGCGCGGCAGACTTGCCAATCGCGCTCGGCCGGTGGTTCAATCCGCCTGCCATGCCGGTCGCCACGCCCAGCCAAAGTGCCGAGGACTATCTCGAACGCATCCATGAGTTGATCGAAGAGAAAGGCTATGCCCGCGTCGTGGACATCGCATCCTCGCTCAAGGTGCGCCAGGCATCCGTCACCAGCATGGTGCAGAAACTGGGTGACCTAGGCTTCCTGAAGTACGAGAAGTATCGCGGGTTGATCCTCACCGAGCCGGGCCGCGAGGTCGCGCGGCGTATCAAGCGCCGGCACGAAACGTTGGCCCGGTTCTTCAGCTTGTTTGGTTTGAACGAAGACACCCAGCGCAAGGACATCGAGGGCATTGAACATCATCTCAGCCCCGAGACGCTCGCGACGCTCGCCGATCTCGCCGCGTTCTTTGAAGGCAATCCAAAGGTGCTGGAGCGGTTCCTCAAGTCCCGCGCGGGCGAAACAAAGTAGGCGCGCAGGCTTCAAAATGAAAACCCCAGACGGCGTTTGCCATCCGGGGCTTCTAATTTCAGCCGAAGCCGCGATCAGGCGGGCAGCGCTTCGCCGATCTGGAAGCGGAGGAAGCGGCGCACGGTCACCGTGTCGTCCAGCTTTTTGCCGACCTGCTCAATGTGGTCTTTGACGTGGATCTCGCCATTCTTGACGAAGCCCTGATCGACCAGGCAATAGGTCTGATAGAATTTCTCCAGCTTGCCTTCGACGATCTTGGCAATCGCCTGCGGCGGTTTGTCCTTGAACTGCTCGGCGGCAATTTCCTTCTCCTTGGCGAGCATTTCACCGGGCACCTCGGCACGGGACACACAGTGCGGCTGTGCCGCGGCGATCTGCAGTGTGATGTCGTGGACGAGCTGCTTAAAGTTTTCCTGGCTCACCGTTTCGGCCTTGCCGGTTCCAATTTCGACCAGCACGCCGACCTTCGCGCCGGTATGAATGTAGGCGGCGACGATCCCGTGCCCGCTGACTTCGAGGCGTTGATGGCGGGCGATCTTGATGTTCTCACCGATCTTGGCGACGGCGGCCACGCGGTCGCCTTCGAAATCCGCCGCCGGATTCCCGGCGATCTTTTTTGCGATGTCGGCGCAGAACGCCCCAAAACCTTCATTGCGGGCGACGAAGTCCGTCTCGCAATTGACCTCGACCAGGACGCCTGCTTTGGCACCGGGCAAAATGTGTTGGACGATCAGCCCTTCATTGGCGTCGCGACCGGCTTTCTTGGCGGCGGAGGCGGCGCCTTTTTTGCGAAGAATGTCCACGGCAAGGTCCATGTTCCCGTGCGCTTCGATGAGCGCCTTCTTGCAGTCCATGAGACCGGCGCCCGTCATCTCGCGGAGTTTGCCAACAGCGGCAGCAGTGATTTCAGCCATAAATGATAGTTCTTCGATTTGCGTTTGTTCCAAATGGCGCAGCCTGCGGAGTGAGCCGCAGGCTGGCCGAGCACGTGGGAAATTCCCTGAGTCAGGCCTGGGCGGCAGCGGGTTCGGCCACGAGCGCCGGGGCACCAGCGTCGGCCGGCTTTTCTTCGGATTTCTTACTGCGGGCGAACTTGGCGTCGTATTCCGCGCGGCCTTTGCTGACGGCCGCCGTCACGGTGGCCAGGATAATCTTGACTGAGCGGATCGCGTCGTCATTCGCGGGAATCGGATAGTCCACCTTGTCGGGGTCGCAGTTCGTGTCCACGATGGCCACGACGGGGATTTTCAACTTGCGTGCCTCGGCGACGGCGTTGTGTTCGCGCTTCACGTCCACGATAAACACGGCGTCGGGGAACTGCTCCAGATCGCGGATGCCGTCGAGGTACTTGAACAACCGGGCGTGTTCGCGCCGGATCATGGACTGTTCCTGCTTCACGTAGGCGCTGATCGAGCCATCGGCTTCCATCTTCTCGATCTCTTTCATCCGTTTGATCGAGTTCTTGATGGTCTTGAAATTAGTGAGCGTGCCGCCGAGCCAGCGCTCGGTGCTGAAGAACTGGCCGCAGGCCTTCGCGGAATCCCGCACCGTCTCCTGGGCCTGCTTCTTGGTGGCGATGAACAGCACGCGACCGCCGCCGGCGACTTTCTCGCGGAGGAAATCGCACGCCTTCTCGAGGAGCGGCAGCGATTTGCTGAGGTCGATGATGTGGATGCCGTTGCGGGCGTCGAAAATGAACTTCTTCATTTTCGGGTTCCACCGGCGGGTCTGGTGACCGAAATGAACGCCGGAGTCCAGCAGTTCCTTGATACCAATCGTGGCTTCTGACATGTCTTTTTCCTTTGGTTGCAGATCCGTCCTTTTGACGGACCATCCCGCGGAAAACGGGATTGCATTGGATGTTGTTGTGGCCAGCTCCACCCATCCGGGCGAAACGCTTTACAGGCCGTTGTCTCCCCCGCCGTAGCCCATTGCCCCGGCGAAAAGAGGCGCGAACTTACCAAAGCGGAAGGGTCCGGCAACTAGATTTTTCGGACATTTTACCCCCCTCGGCACAGGGGGCGCGCCGAGCGGTTGCGGGCGTCAGCCTGGCCCGACGCAGGATGCAGCCGGCGAGATCTGGCCGAGCCACACCCCTGTCCGCCGGGCCTCCCCGGGCTTCGCGGACTCCGGTTCATTGCCGTCGGAACTCAGGAAAGGCCGGGCAGCAGGGTCAGCAAGCCGGTCACAATGCTGGCGGCCACACCAGTCATGAACGCGAGGTAGGCGAGCCGGAGCCAGCGGTATTTGCGGTGGGCCAGAAAAACGCCCAGGGCGTAAACTTCGCGCAACATGGTCTCATACGTCCGGCTGGGATCGTTGAGCACCTTCTCCATCTCGGCGGCATACTCCTCGTAGCTGAGGCGGGTGAAGTCACCGAAGAACAGGAGATTAAACGTCGGGCTGGCGGGGTCGGGCGGCGGTCCATCACCACGTCGAAGCGGCAGCTTGGGCATCACCGAGTAGGCACCCAGCAGGATGGTGACGCCGCAACCGACCATCAGGATCAACACGGGGATTTGCAATCGGTGCTGTTCGAGGAGGTGCGCGGAGAGCGTCATCACGAGCGAGGACATGGTGATCAGCAGGTTGGCTTTAAGGTCAGCCATGGAGCTGAGCTGGACGTGGTGCTGCCGCGTCTGGCGCAGCATTTGATCGAGGTGTCCGCCGGGTTGCTGGATGTTCATGGTGCGGGTGCGGGTTGAGGTGCGGTCAGCCTGCCAGCATCCGCCCGGTTCGGCAACGCGTCGCTCTGCCCTTACCGGTTGCAGTTTCAGCAGGGCTCCGTTACTACTCCGCCCATGCGATTCATTGGCAGCGTCATCGATAAGCTTCAGCGGCACCCCAAGCGCATCGTGTTCCCCGAGGGCACCGAGCCGCGGGTGTTGCAGGCGGCGCGGCAGTATTTTTCGCTGCGGCTGGGGGTGCCCATTCTGCTGGGCGACCGGGCCGCGATCAAGGATGCGGCGGCCCGCTTGAATGTATCGCTCGAGGGCATCCGCATCATCAATCCGGCGGAGAGCGAAGATCTGGACAACTTTGCGGTGCGTTTCGAGCGCTTGCGCCGCTCGAAGGGGATCAAGGCCGAGGAAGCCCGTGATGCGATGCAGAAAGTGAATTTCTACGGGCGATGATGGTGGCCATGCATCAGGCCGATGGCCTGGTCTCCGGCACGAGCGAGATTTCAGGCAGCGTGCTCCGGCCGCTGTTTCAAATCATCAAGGTCGCCCCGCGGCGCACCACGGCCTCGAGTTGCATGATCATGGAGGTGGAAGACACGCGGTTCGGCAATGAAGGCGTGGTGTTCATGGCGGACTGCGGCGTCATTCCCGATCCGGACGTGGATCAACTTTCCGACATTGCCGTCGCGACGGCCGAACTGGCCCGGCAGTTGGTTGGTATCCGCCCGCGGGTGGCGTTGCTGTCCTTTTCCACCCGGGGCAGCGCCACGCATCCCAGCGTCGGCAAGGTGCAGGCGGCGGCGGCGCTGGCCCAGAAGAAGGCGCGCGATAAATCGTTGGAAGCGGATTTTGACGGCGAGCTGCAGCTCGACGCGGCGGTGATTCCGGAGATCGCGCAACGCAAGCTGCCCGACAGCCCGGTGGGGGGACGCGCCAACGTGCTGGTGTTTCCCGACCTCAACTCCGGCAACATCGGCAGCAAGCTGGTGCAGCATTTCGCCCGAGCCAACGCTTATGGACAGATCCTGCTGGGCCTGGATCGACCGGCGGCCGATGTCTCCCGCGGTTCATCGGCTCACGACATCCTTGGCGTGGCTGCGATTGTGGGCGTCCAGTCAATCGCCTACAGCAAACTCTATCCGGACGCGGGTAATTGCTTGCCCGGCGAGGAGCTTTGAACCCGCTGGGATCTGCCTTTCTCAATTTGATTGTTGTGAACGTGTTCGCCGCCAATGCGCCATTCATGTTTCCAGGTCAGCCGGGTTGATCGCCCGCCGCTTGCACGCACCACCGCTCGATGAACTCACTTACTCCTCGCGTCTTCATTGCTGCCACCCGGCAGAACGACGGCAAGACCACCACGTCGCTCGGCTTGCTGGCGGCCTTGAAACGGTTCTATCCCCGCGTCGGCTACATCAAGCCGGTAGGGCAGCGCTATGTCGAAATCGCCGAGCAAAAGATCGACGAAGACACGGTGCTGATGGACAGCGTTTACAAGCTGAACTGTCCGCTCGTGGACATGAGCCCGATCGCCATCGAGCCGGATTTCACGCGCCGCTATTTGGAATCGGCGGACTATGAAGGGCTCGCCCGCCGGTTGCGGCAGGCCTTTGACCGCGTTTCCTGGGAGAAGGACTTCGTGCTGTGCGAAGGTTCCGGCCATGCGGGCGTGGGTTCGGTGTTCGACATTTCGAATGCGCGGGCAGCCAAGATTCTCGGCGCCAAGGTGGTCATTGTGACGCGCGGCGGCATCGGCAAACCGATCGACGAAGTCGCGCTGAACCAGGCGTTGTTCGAGAAGGAAGGGGTCGAGATCATTGGCGTCATCATCAACAAGGTGTTGCCGGAGAAGCTTGATTTCATTGCCGACTTTGCGCGGCGCGGGCTCGAGCGGCGCGGGCTGCGTCTGCTCGGCGTGCTGCCCAATCACCCGATGCTGGCGCGGCCTAACGTGGAAGCGGTGCGCGAGGAATTGAAGGCCGAGTTGCTCAACAAGCCACAGCGTCTCAACAACCTCGTGGACGACGTCGTGGTGGGCGCCATGGCGGTTCACAACGCATTGCCATATTTCAAGCACGGCGTCCTGCTGATCACCCCCGGCGACCGCGAGGATCTGATTCTCGCCGCCGCGACTGCGATGCTGAGAGAGACCGGCAAGTCGCTGGCGGGCATCGTCCTGACCGGTGGTTTACGCCCGAATGACACCGTGCTCAAAGTCATCAAGGAACTTCCTTATCCCGTGTTGCTCGCCAGCAAGGACAGCTATCAAGTCGCGTCCGAGGTGCATGATCTCACCGTCAAAACCCGGCCCGATGACCTGGAGAAGATCATGGTCATCCGCGACCTCATCGCGCGGCACGTCGATGTCGATGCGCTGGTGAAAGCGATCAAGTAATCAATTTCATGGCCCTCCCCTTTGAACCCAACCCGGCGCTCGCGCAACTCCCGGTCTATCAGCCCGGCCGACCCATCGAAGAAGTGGCGCGTGAACTCGGCCTGCGGGCCGGGGACATCATCAAGCTCGCGTCGAACGAAAACCCGCTCGGGCCGTCGCCGAAAGCGATCACGGCGATGCGCCAGGCGATTGAGCAACTGCACCTCTATCCCGATGGCAACGCGTTTTACCTGAAGACCCGGCTGGCGGAGAAGCTCGCGCTCAAGCCGCAGCACTTGATTCTCGGCAACGGCTCCAACGAGATCATCGAGTTTGTCGGCCACGCCTTCGTGCATCCGGGCGCCGAGGTGGTCGTCTCGCAGTACTGCTTCGCCGTCTATCCGATCGTCACGCATTTGTTCAGCGGCAAGCTGGTAACGGTGCCCGCGCGGGATTTTGGTCACGACTTGCCGGCCATGTTGCAGGCGATCACACCGCGGACCCGGGTGGTGTTTGTGGCGAATCCAAACAATCCCACGGGCACGCTGGCAGCGAGCGAATCCGTGCTGAAGTTCGTCCGCGAAGTGCCGCCGCACGTGCTGATCGTGATGGATGAAGCCTACTTTGAGTTTCTTGATCAGCCGTTGGATTTCCTGCCCGCGATCCGCGCCGGCCAGCATCCGAATCTGCTGTTGATGCGGACCTTCTCCAAAATCTACGGCCTCGCCGGTCTGCGGCTGGGGTACGGTCTGGGCCATCCCGAATTGATCGCCGCGTTGGAAAAGGTGCGGCAGCCATTCAACATCAATTCCATTGCGCAAGCCGGGGCGCTGGCCGCGCTGGCCGACGAAGAGCACGTGGCTCGCACGCGCGAAAACAACCGGCAGGGCCGGAAGTTTTTCGAGGTGGAGTTGGGAAAGATGAGCCTTTCGTACGTGCCGACGCACGCGAATTTCATGCTCGTCAAAGTGGGGGACGGCCAGCGCGTCTTCGCGGATATGCAGAAGCGGGGAGTGATCACCCGGCCGATGGCGGGCTACCAACTGCCCGAGTACATCCGGATTTCAATCGGCACCCCGGCGGAGAACCAGCGCTGTCTGGAGGCTTTGAAGAACTGCCTGGCGGCCTGAGATATGCCCGGACCCGGAGGAACGGTCACGCGGCGGTCGGCCCGAGAACTGTGCGGATCGCGTTGGTCAGCGATTCGAGCGTAAACGGTTTCATCAGCAACTCCGCCACCCCGGCCTCCCGCACCCGCTCGGGGCTGGTGCTGGTGTGATAGCCCGTCGCCAGGATAATCGGCAGGTTCGGGCGCGAGCGCAGCATGCGGGTGGCAAGCTCAAGGCCGGTGAGGCGCGGCATGGTTTGATCGCTGATGACCAAGTCGTAGCTGTCGGGATTCGCCGCGAACGCCTCCCAGGCGCGGCCGCTGTCCGTGAAGACTTCCACGGCAAAGCCGAGCCGCTCGAGCATCAACTTCCCCACCCGAACCAGCGCCGGTTCATCGTCCACCAGCATGACGCGCCGCCCCGCGCCGGCCACGACTTCTCCAGACGTCGGAGTTGCGGGGCTTGCCGCTGCCGGGGAGGCTGGGAAAATGATTTCAAAACGTGCGCCTTGCCCGGGGGCGCTCGTGACGCGAATCGCGCCCTGATGCTTGCGGACGATTCCATGTACGACAGCCAGGCCAAGTCCGGTTCCGTGGCCCGGCGCTTTGGTGGTGAAGAAGGGTTCGAAGATTTTGGACTGCACGGAATCATCCATGCCGTGGCCGTTGTCGGCGACGGTTAGAATGGCGTGAGGCCCCGCGTGTAACTCTGGATTGCCGGCCGCCATGGCCTCGGTGACTTCCAGGGGGCCGGAAGAAATTTCTATGCAACCGCCGGCGTCGGGGATCGCGTGAACCGCATTGGAAGCGAGGTTGATGATGATCTGTTGAATCTGGGTCGGGTCGCCGAGAATGACGGGTGTCCCGGGGGCGAGGTTCAAGCGCAGCTCGATCGAGCTCGGGGTGGTGGCCCGCAGGAATTGCAGCGCCTCTTGCACGATATCGGGAAGGAGGATCGCCCGCATCTCCAGCGGCTGTTGCCGGCTGAAGGTGAGAATTTGTTCGACGAGTTGCTTCGCCCGATTCGCCGCCTTGAGCACTTCACCCAAGTCGGCATGGGACGACGAACCCTTCGGCAGATCGCTGCGGACAAGTTCCGAGAAGCCGAGGATGGCGCCGAGGATGTTGTTAAAATCGTGGGCGATGCCGCCAGCCAGTGTGCCGAGCGACTCCATCTTGTGCGCTTGTTGCAGCTGCGCCTCGAGCAGGGCATTGGTGCGCTCCGCTTCCTTGCGCTCGGTGATGTCGGTGATGGTGCCGACCATGCGCAGGGGCACGCCCCTGGGGTCCCAGGTCACCACCTTGCCACGATCGAAGAACCAGCGGTAGTCGCGGGATTTCATTCTCAGGCGGACCTCATCTTGTTTCACCAGCGTCCGACCGCTTAGGTGGTCTTCCAGCACCTGTTTGACCTGGTCCACATCCGCAGGATGCAGGGCTTGAAAAAAGAACTCGACCCGATGAGGCACTTCATCGGGTGTATAGCCCAGCAACCGGGCCCACTGCGGACTGAAATACACGTCCCCGGAAGGGATGTTCCAGTCCCACAAACCGTCACGGGTTGCGTCCAATGCATGCTTGAGCCTTGCCTCGCTTTCCCGCAAGGCGCGGGTTGCATTATCAGCGTCCCTTCGGCGGCGCGACTCGTCGACTGCTCGCAGCACCGCCGGCACCAGCCGGGTCAAGCGTTCTTTGAGTACGTAGTCCGTGGCGCCACTCCGGAGGGTTTCGATCGCGGCCTCCTCGCCCATCGAGCCAGATACGAAGATGAAGGGAATGAGGAGGCCGGTTGCGCGCACCATTTCGAGGGCTTCCTGTCCGCTAAAACCGGGCACCCGGAAATCGGAAAGTACCAGGTCTGGGTTCACGGACTCGAGCAGCCGACGAAATGAACCGGCATCAACCGCGACATGAAACTCGGCGGCGAGCCCTTCGCGACGAACCGCCTCGTGGATCAGTTCTGCGGCCAGCGGCTCGTCTTCCAGATGAAGGATGGTGAGGCTATTCTTCAAACGATGATTTCAGCTGGGCTGGGGTTGAATCTACGGAGCCGCCGCCAGAACCTGGGGTGGCGGCTCGTTGATACCCAGCCAGAATGCGCCCACGGCTTCGATGGCCGCGGCGAATCGTTCACTCGTGACGGGCTTGACGACATACGCGTTGGCCCCGAGCGCATAGCAGCGCGCCAAGTCCGCCTCCGCACTGGAAGCGGTCAACATGACCACCGGCACTGTCTTGAGACAAGGATGGTCCCGGATGGCTGACAACGTGGCAATGCCGTCCATCCGGGGCATCCGCAAGTCTAGCAGGACGAGCTGCGGCAGGCCGGGCTTGGCGCCGGCGTAGTTGCCCCGGTGGCAGAGATAGTCCAGCGCCTCGATCCCGTCGCTGACGACCGCCACGTTCTCCCGCAACCCCATGTCTGCAAGCGCGCTGAGCGTCAGTTCCGTGTCGGCCGGATTGTCGTCCGCGTAGAGTATGTGTTTGCGTTCCATCTGCTTTCCATCCCCAAACGATCGCGGGAGCGTGGCAAATACCGGCGGGAGTGCAAAGCGTTTTTGAGGCCGGGCGACTTTTGGCAGGTTTCAACTCCGCTGAAACCACGATTGCCTTGCAACTGAATACCGGGCAAGGTTGGCCCATCCAAATCCGTTTATTCATGACTACGCACCCATTCTCCCGCGTCGCAAACCGTTTGCTGGGCGCCATATCGGCCATCGCTCTCCTGATCGGCGTGGGCGCCGCCGAATTATCGGCCGCACAACTGACGGTCGGCAACCTCGCCACCAAAGCGGGGTTCAAGGCGGAGTTGCTCTACACCGTTCCCCAAGACACCCAAGGCTCCTGGGTGGCGATGACGATCGATCCCAAGGGTCGCTTGATTGTTTCCGATCAATACGGCGGGATGTTTCGCGTCACCCCCCCAGCACTCGGCGCCGCCGCCGACAGCATCAAGGTCGAGCCGCTCACCGTCAAGATGGGCCACGCGCAGGGCTTGCTCTATGCGTTCGACAGCCTCTACGTGATGGTGGCCGACGACCAACCCTACAAGCGGGGCCTCTACCGGGTGCGCGACACCAACGGCGACGATCAGTTTGATGAAGTGACTTTGCTCCGTGAGTTGATCGGCGGCGGCGAGCACGGTCCACACGCCATTCTAAAAAGTCCGGATGGCAAGTCGTTGACGATCGTCATCGGCAACCAGACCAAGCTGACCTCCCTGGCCGGCAGTCGGGTGCCCCAGATCTGGGGCGAGGATCATTTGCTGCCACGGCTCTGGGATGGCAACGGCTTCATGCGCGGCGTGCTCGGACCGGGCGGTTCCATCTATCGCACCGATCCCGAAGGCAAGGATTGGGAGCTTCAGGCCGTCGGGTTCCGCAATGAATACGACGCCGCCTACAACCGCGATGGTGAGCTCTTCGCCTTCGACGCCGACATGGAGTGGGACATGAACACCCCTTGGTATCGGCCCACGCGCGTCAATCATGTCGTCAGCGGGGCGGAGTTCGGCTGGCGTTCGGGTGCGGGCAAGTGGCCGGCGTATTATCCTGACAGTCTGGGCGCGGTCGTGGATATCGGCCCCGGTTCGCCCACCGGAGTCACGTTTGGCTATGGCACGAAGTTTCCCGCCAAGTATCAGGAGGCGCTCTACATTTGCGATTGGAGCTACGGCAAACTTTACGCGGTTCACCTGAAGCCGTCCGGCGCCAGCTACGTGGGCGAGGCTGAGGAATTCGTTTCCGGCCAGCCACTGGCGTTGACGGACATCGAGGTCAACCCCGCGGATGGCGCATTGTATTTCGCCGTGGGCGGACGCAAAACCCAATCGGCCCTCTATCGCGTCACTTACACAGGCAAGGAATCCACCCGCGCCTCACGCGGCATTCAGGGAGGCGAACGTGAGCGCCGGGCACGCATCGCACTGGAGTCCTTCCACGGCCGGCAGGATGCCGAGGCCGTCAACGCGGCCTGGAAGCAATTGGACAGCGCCGACCGGGCGCTTCGTTTTGCCGCGCGGGTCGCCCTCGAATGGCAACCGGTCACCGAATGGCAGGAGCGGGCGCTGGCGGAGAAGAACCCGGACCGCGCCATTGAAGCCATCATTGCGCTGGCCCGGGTAACCGGCCGGGATGTGCCGCATCGCAACGAGACGAGCCCGAAGCCCGATGCCGCGCTCCAGGCAAAGATGTTCGACACGCTCGACCGCCTCGACTGGTCGAAGCTCGACGATCGCCAGCGCATCGACCTGTTGCGCGCTCACTCGCTCGCCCTCACGCGCCAGGGCCGGCCGGACGCCGCTCGCAGCCAGGCATTGACCGCGAAGTTTGAGGGTCTGTTCCCCGGCGAGACACCCGAGCAGGCTTACGAACTCGCGCAATTCCTTGCTTACTTCGAGGCCCCGTCGGCGGCAAACAAGCTCATGGCCCGGCTCCGGACTGCCGGCTCGAATGAGGAACAGTTGAACTACGCCCGCACCCTGCGGGTGCTGCGCACCGGTTGGACGCCCGCGCTGCGCGAGGAATACTTCAAGTGGTTTGTGAAAGCGGCGGCCTTCAAAGGTGGAGCCAGCCTCGGTGGATTCCTCCGCGACATCAAAAAGGACGCGGTCGAAACCCTCACCAATGACGAGAAGCTGGCGCTCCAGCCAATTCTTGATGCCAAGCCGGACATCAAGAATCCGATGGAGTTGCTCGCCGCACGCACGTTCGTGAAAGATTGGAAGCTGGCTGACTGGGCAACCGTCTCGGAGCGGGATCTTCGGGGCCGCAACTTTGATCGCGGTCGCCAGTTGTATGGCGCGGTGGCCTGCTCCAGTTGTCACCGCTTCAACGGCGACGGAGGCGCGGTCGGCCCAGATTTGTCCGGTGTGGCGGGACGTTTCAGCCCACGCGATCTCCTGGAATCGGTGCTCGAACCCAGCAAGGTGATCAGCGACCAGTACGGCATGATTGTCGTCACCAAGAAGGGTGGCGACGTGATATCCGGTCGCGTGGCCAACCTCAACGGCGACACGCTGAACATCGCCGAAAACATGCTCGCGCCGGGGGATTTCACCAACGTGAAGCGCGGCGACATCGAGAGGATCGAACCCTCCACCGTCTCGCCCATGCCGGAAGGTCTGCTCAGCACACTCAGTCGTGAGGACGTGCTGGACATGGTGGCTTACCTGATGTCCCGCGGCGATCCGAAGAACAGGTTGTTCAAGTAGTTGCGCGGCCACTCCGCCGGCGACCGCTTTCGTTTCGCCGTAAAAAGCTGCCGCCAGACCCGCCGCCGCACCCGGTTTGCAATGGGGCGGAGGCGTGCCCAACGAAGCCGACCAACTTCCACAAGAAGTCGCGCGCCCCTACTGGTGCGGGAATGCTCCGGCGCATGTATTGACCCTTCAATGCTCTGCCGTTGCTCGAATACCAGCAGCCCACTGCTCGCTAACCGCGAAAGGGCATCTGCTTTAATATTCGCAACATGTGCGATTCAGCAACGCCACGGTCTGATCCGGCGCCCGTGGAAGCCGTCTTCTATCTCAAGGACAAACTCTCCGGCGCCCAAACGAGCCTCAAGACTTCCGACAAACACGAAGCGACTCGTCTCCTCGCGGCTAAAAACGAAAGCGAATCACAACCCGCAATGAACCTCGGACTGGCCCGCGTGTACATGAACGGTGCCGATCCCAAGCTGCTGACCCGGACCTGGCAGGAGGTCATGGAAGGGATCGTGGCCCAGAAGACGGATGAAACTCGGCGGCGCTGGGAGGTCGCCATCAAGGACCCGATAGCCGGTTTCGAATCGAATCACCCCCACGCTGGCGTCTTCTGTGAGGGGCAACAGCAAGCTTTCCCCCCTCACCCAGGAGCCGACAAAGCAAGGAAGCTCCTGCCCCATGGTTGCGACATTGCCCCGTGGGTTCGATCGACGGCGGGGGGCCGCCATGAAATCAAACCGCTGACGCCGCGAGCGGTCTTTATAGCGCTTCCAAAACAATTTCGGCGTGATGAATCATGTGCTCGGCATGTTCCGCGTTCACATGTTTTCCAGCCTGGGCACGGACTTCATGGATGAAGGCCCTCAATAGCATCGCGGACACCTTGATTTTTCCGCGCTCTTCCGCAGCCATGGCGACCAGGAGTCTCACCTCCAAACTGCGGGCAATCCCGGCATTGTCGATATGTCCTTCTTGGGCGGCATGCATCACGCAGTGGTGCAGGGACTCGATCGTCGGCTCCATGGGATCGGGACATGCCATGTCGGAAGCAAGCGCATTCCCGCCGCACAAGAGCAGGGCCATGAGAATTGTGGAGAGGATGGTTTTCATAAGGGATATATCAGAGTTGCGCCGAGCGTTCACCAAACCGACTGTCCTATCTACGCGCTTCTTGTCTTTGCCTAACCTGAGGGCCCCTCCGTGCCCTTCGTGCCTTCGCGATGAGTCAACACTTTGGGATGCCGCACTTCGACCCAGATCACCTCGCTAACACGCACTCCAGTTCACCCTTCGTTCGCGAGATGGCACTCCGGGTTCGTCGAATTGCGCCACGGCGATCGGCTCTGAATGGGTCACCCGTCTCGCCGCGCGCGGCAGCCCTCCACTTCGCTTTGCTTCACCGGAGCCCCAGCCCAGCAACGGCCGACGGGCCCACCTCCGGTACGCGCGTAAACGCACCTTAGCTCAACTCGTCTTCGCGTTTTCCTTCCTTCCTGTTTTCTTCATTCGCTTCACCTTCGTGCTTTTTGTTTCTCCGTGGTAAAAGAAAGCTCCTGTTGATCCCTTGACGACTGCGAATCGAAGCCTACTCTACGCATGGCTGACGTGGGCGTGATTGTCGGTTGATAGAGTCAGTGGTCTGAGAGTCAGTGATAGGCAGCAAGTCAGTCAGTGACAGTTGGGTCAGTGATGGTCGTCAGTTGCTAGAAACGCCCACGCCAGCCACTTTCTTTTCCTTCTCCCTTCGCAATCGCCGTCGCTGGCGCAGCGTCTCCGCGTCCTCCCGTCTCCGCCTCATCCGCTCCCCTTGCGCCAGTGTGGCAGGCTCGATTGGGAAGCCGCGCTGGTGAAGCCCCTGGACCCGTGAGCCGGGGCTCATCCGGCAGCACGGCGGAGCGGGACGTGCGGATGGCACCCTCGTTCGGCACTCGCGGTGCGCGAGCGGAGGCATGCGTTTGTGTGGGGCGGAGGAGGCCCTCGCATTCATTCCAGAGGTCTCCAAAAAACGGCCGGACTTCACCAACGCAGGAGGGGCGCAGCACGTCTGTGAGCACGACTTTGTTCAAAAGTAAGGTACGTATTATGTTCAATTCCACCAACCTTTCGAAAGCCAGAGCGCCACGCCAGACCACGCGCGCCACGCAACCTAAAGCGCCCGCAAGCCGCCCGCAGTTCTTCATCAAGTGGTTTGCTGACATCACGATCGACGACGTGCCGCTGGTCGGTGGCAAGAACGCGTCGCTGGGCGAGATGTATCGCGAACTGACGTCGCAGGGCGTGAAGGTGCCCAATGGTTTCGCGGTCACCGCCGAGGCGTATCGTTACTTCCTGCGCGAAGCTGGGCTGGACGCAACGATTCGAGACATCCTTCAGGATCTCGACACGCGGGACATGGAAAATCTCCGTCAGCGCGGCGCGCAAATCCGCCAGGCCATTCTGGCCGCAGAACTGCCACGCGATCTCGAACAGGAAATCATCGCCGCCTACGACACGTTCAGGGGCCATGCTCTTCATCCTGTCGATGTGGCCGTGCGCAGCAGCGCGACGGCTGAAGATCTGCCGGATGCGAGTTTCGCCGGGCAGCAGGAGACCTACCTCAACGTCTGCGGGCATCTGGCGCTGCTGGACTGCTGCAAGCGCAGCTTCGCCTCCCTGTTCACGGACCGCGCGATTTCGTATCGCACCGACAAGAATTTTGATCACTTTAAAGTCGCGCTCAGCATTGGCGTGCAACGCATGGTTCGTTCCGATCTCGCCGCCAGCGGCGTCATGTTCACCCTCGACACCGAAACGGGTTTTCGCGACGCCGTGCTCATCAACGCCGCCTACGGCTTGGGCGAAAACGTGGTGCAAGGCAGCGTGAACCCGGACGAATACTACGTCTTCAAGCCCACGCTGAAGACCGGTCACCGGCCCATCCTCCAGAAAATTGTCGGCACCAAGGAATTCAAACTCAACTACGAAATCGGCGGCGGGAAGATGGTGAAGAACGTGCCCGTGTCGCCGGGCGACCGCGTAAAGTTTGCCATCTGCGACGACGAAATTCTCGAACTCGCGCGCTGGGCCTGCCTGATCGAAGACCATTACTCCGCGCGGCGCGGCCAGTCGGTGCCGATGGACATTGAGTGGGCCAAGGATGGTCACACGGGCGAGATGTTCATCGTCCAGGCGCGGCCCGAGACGGTGCAGTCACGCAAAGCCGTCGAGGCCGTGGAGACCTACAAGTTGAAGCAGCGCGGCGCCGTGCTCGTGACGGGGCGAAGTGTTGGCGAAAAGATTGCCAGCGGCCCGGTGCACGTCATCCAGAGCGCGGAACACATCGGGCAGTTCAAGGAAGGCGAAGTGCTCGTGACCGACAAGACGGATCCGGATTGGGAACCCATCATGAAGAAGGCCGCCGCCATCGTAACCAATCGTGGCGGGCGCACCTGCCACGCGGCCATTGTCAGTCGCGAACTGGGTGTGCCGGCGATTGTCGGCACCGAGCACGGCACGGAGTTGTTGAAGAATGGTCAGATGGTGACGGTGAGTTGTGCCGAGGGCGACACGGGATTCGTCTATGACGGCCGGCTTCAGTTCGACGTGCAACACACGAATCTGAAAAGCCTCACCCGGCCGCGCACCAAGGTGATGATGAACGTCGGCAATCCGGAGGAGGCATTCTCGCTCAGCTTCATTCCGAATGACGGCGTAGGACTCGCCCGCGAGGAATTCATCATCTCGACCTACATCAAGATTCATCCGCTGGCGTTGATCGATTACGACCGGAGCGCCGAGCGTTGCTCGGCAGCAGATAATGTTCGCGCCAAAGCCGAGCAATGCTCGGCGCTCCCCTCTCTTGACGCCGCCACGCGCGCTCAAATCGACGCGCTCACTGCTGCCTACACCGACAAGCCGCAGTTCTTCGTCGATAAACTTGCGCAAGGCGTGGCGATGATCGCCGCCGCGTTTTATCCCAAGGACGTCATCCTCCGCCTGAGCGATTTCAAGACGAACGAATATGCGAACCTGATCGGCGGCAAACCTTATGAACCGATCGAGGAGAACCCGATGATTGGTTTCCGCGGCGCGAGCCGGTACTACAATCCGCGCTATCAGGCGGGCTTTGCTCTCGAATGTCGTGCCATGAAGAAAGTCCGCGAGGAGATGGGCCTCACGAATCTCAAGCTGATGATTCCGTTCTGCCGCACCGTGGAGGAAGGCCGTCGCGTGCAGGCCGAGATGGAAAAGCACGGCCTCAAGCGCGGCGTGAAAGGGCTGGAGCTTTACGTCATGTGCGAGATTCCCAGCAATGTCATCCTGGCCGAAAAGTTCTGTGAGATCTTCGACGGCTTCAGCATTGGCTCGAACGATCTAACGCAACTCATCCTTGGCGTGGACCGCGACTCGGAAATCGTCGCGCCCATTTTCGACGAGCGAAACCCCGCCGTTAAGAAAATGATCGCCCAGGTCATCGCCGTCTGCCGTGCGAAGAAGCGCAAGATCGGCATCTGCGGCCAGGCCCCGAGCGATTACCCCGAGTTCGCCCAGTTCCTCGTCGAGCAAGGCATCGACAGCATCTCGCTCAATCCGGACACCGTGATGAAGACCACCGTGGCGATTCTGGAAAAAGAGAAGAGCTTGAGGTGAGCAAGCTAGACCCCGCCAGCTCGAACAGGGCCCCCGCTCCGACTACGGATCAATAAGCTGCGGTGCCTGGCGATAACGCATCGATGCTATTGGCACCGCACTCCAGTCAGTCGCTCTTCGAACGCGGTTCGCAGTCCACGACTTCGCCGCGCCGCGGCATGATCGCGACGGCGGGCTTTGGAAACGCGCCTTCCAACCGCTAACCATCCGCTCAAGCGTCGGAGGTTTCACGCAATGAGGGCCTCATCACCGACCGGTGCTCGCGCTCCGCAGTTCGGCCGGTACTGAGCGCAGCTGCCCGCAACCGGCGGCCAGGTCGATGCCCCGACCCTGGCGAATCGTGCAGGGAATTCCGGCCTGCTGCACGAGGGCGGAAAATTCCCCGGCGGAACGCTCGTCACTACCCTGGCCGGAATATCCCGACGTGGGATTGAGGGGAATCAGATTCAGGTGCGCCCGCATACCCTGCAGTAACCCGGCTACCTGGCGGGCGTGCCCCGCGGTGTCGTTCTGGCCGGCGATCAGCGTCCATGCGAAGAAAACTTTTCGCCCGGTTGTGTCCGAATAAGTTCGGCAGGCATCCAGCAACTCCGCGATTGGCCAGCGCGCGTTCAGCGGCACCAGCGCGGTCCGCTCGGCATCGGTCGCCGCGTGCAAACTCACCGCCAGATTGTACGGCTGATGCTCGCGTGCGAACCGAAGAATTTCCGGGACAATCCCCACCGTGCAGACGGTCAGGCGCGATTCAGCGATGCCCATGCCGCGACGATCACTGAGGATTTTCAGAGCCCGGATCACCCCATCGTAATTGTGAAGGGGCTCCCCCATGCCCATCAAAACCAGATTGCGCAGGCCGGCTGAACCCTCGGAACGCAGCAGTCTTTGCGCTACGAGCGCCTGGGCAACGATTTCGCCCGGGCGCAAATGACGCACGAATCCCATCTGCCCAGTCGCACAGAAAACGCAACCCATCGCACAACCAACCTGCGAGCTCAGGCAAGCCGTGAAGCGCCCCGGGTAGCCCATAATCACCGTTTCCACTTCGCGGCCATCGGCGAGCCGCAACAGGAGTTTACGGGCGCGCCCGTCGCGGCTGCGGATGTCTGAAACCACTGCGGGGAAGTCGACGAACGCATCGACCTCATAATGCGCCGCCAACCAGCGTTGCATCGCCGGCGGCAAGCCGGTCGTTTCGCGGGGATCCAGCGCGGCGCTCCGGTGCAACGCCTGCCAAAGGGACCGCGTGTGCGCCGCACGCAAGCCGTCAGCCACAAGACGCCGGTTAAGTTCGTCGAAGTCGAGGTCAAGCAGGTGGATTGGATTATGAACTGCGGTCGGCATCGTTGCGGGAGCACCGTGTGGCAAGCGGCAGCTCCGCTCAAGAACTACGAAAAGCGAGGTGCGCCGAAGGGACACCCACCATCCAAATGCCAAAGTTGAATGTGGAAAGCGGGAACACAGGAAGGCGAGGCAAGCGAATCGCAAACGGCCCCGTCGGCCCTGGACCCGGTTTAAAGCGGCGAAAGGGGCCTCCTCAGCCGAGTAACAATTCCAGCGCACCATTCAGCTGAAGGCAGCGAGTTGTAAGATCGAGGGCTGTCAATAATCAGAGCTGCTCACCAATCTGGCGGGAGCTATCAAGGAAACCATTCATCAGACCTGAAGGCCGCGGAGGCGTCGCCATGGCTGCCGGGTCGGAGCCCGGCGCTCCGCTGAAAATAATTTGAACGGTATGCCGGGCGAATAGTCTGATCGGTGTCGGAAGTTTGGTTGTTTGGGTTGAAGGGAATCGGCTGGTAACCGATTCTGGAGTACGAAGTCGTCCGGCGGTCATGAGCTCATAGGCATGACCGCCGGATTTTTTTGTAGCTACCGGCAATTTGTTGGTGAGCCACGTGGGGATCCAACCAGCCTGGTGAAGGAGCGCGCTGCAGCAGTCTGCCGAGGGGATGCGGTTACAATGGCAACATTCGTCCAGTCCTTCCCAACCGCCGGCGAGCCAGTGAGCCAAGCCGGGGGTAGCTGCTTGCTTGAGATGAAGAGTGTGGTCGACACAAGCGAAGTGCTGGGGACGGTGGATACCCCGGAAGGGCGGTGCGAGGTGCGCGCTTCGGCCGTGGCCACCTTCGACGAGGCGGCGAACCGGATGGCGGTCAAGCTGCAGGCCTTCCTCCGACCGGCCGATCTGCTGACGAAGGAGCGGCATTTTCGCGCCGCCTGGTTACCGGAGGACGAGACGGTGACCGAGTCGGTGGCTCGCGAGGAGTGTCATGAACTGGGGCGGGAGATCTTTCATCGCTGGGTGAAAAAAGTGCGTGAGGCTGCACCGCAGCTGCACCGCGTCTGACTGGCGTCGGGCGGCCAGGCCGGAAAGCCGTCGTAGTCCAAGTCACACAGGAGGTTCGTTACCTCCGCGAGTGCGATGCCGCTGTGTTAGCTGCGGCGAGCGGGCCCCGGCTGGTGGCGCGCTGGCTTGCAACTTCCCGGCGTCGTCAACAAACTTGGCGGCATCATGTGCCGCATAGCAATTCTGGTTCTTGCCCTCGCCAGTCCGCTGTTTGGCCAACAACCGCCCTATGATGTCTTTCCTCCGGCGGAGCCGCCCTACTTTCGAGTGCGCTATGAGGCGTCGCCCAAGGCCGGGGAACTAGTCTTCCCTGTGAACTATACGATCTGGATTCCGCCGGGTGTGAAAACTCTGCGGGGCGTCATTGTTCACCAGCATGGCTGCGGCGAGGGATCGTGCAAATCCGGGCTGACGGGTGCATTCGATCTGCACTGGCAGGCGCTGGCCAGGAAGCACGACTGCGCCTTGCTGTCGCCTGCCTATGAACAGCCGGAGAAGGCCGACTGCCAGCTCTGGTGCGATCCCCGCAACGGATCCGATGCGGCGTTCCAAAGGGCGCTGGGCGACTTGGGCACTATGAGCGAGCATCCGGAACTGGCCACGGTGCCGTGGGCGTTGTGGGGGCACAGCGGCGGCGGACATTGGGCCGGCGGCATGGTTATGTTGCATCCGGAACGCGTGGCCGCGGCGTGGTTGCGTTCCGGCGTGCCGCTGCTGAAGGCGAATTCGGAACGTTCCTCAGTCAGAGCTCACGCCCTGCCCGACGCCGCGTTGCGGGTGCCAATCATGTGCAATCTCGGCACCAAGGAAGGAGTCACCGACAAGACCAACGGTTTCTCCGGTGTCTGGCCCGCGAACGAATTCTTCTTCAAAACAATGCGGGCCAAAGGCGGGCTCGTTGGCGTCGCGATTGATCCGTTGACAAGCCATGAGTGCGGCAACCAACGCTACTTCGCGATACCGTGGCTTGATGCCTGCCTCGCCGCCCGTTTGCCGGCAAGGCGGGGATCCCCACTGAAATCCATACCGGCTTCGGCGGCGTGGCTGGCTCCGCTTAATACGAACGGAAAGGATTTCGTTGCTCCGGTTCCTGCCAGGGAGTTCGCCGGAGCGAAGGAAGAATCCGTGTGGCTGCCCTCCAAAGCCATCGCCAAGGCGTGGTTGCAATACGTCACGGACACCGCCGTGGCCGATGTGACGCCGCCGCCAGCGCCGAAGAACCTTCGGGTTCAAGGTGACGAATTGACGTGGGAAGCGGCCGCGGATGTCGAGAGCGGGCTAGCCCATTTTATCATCGAGCGCGATGGCCGCTTCCTCGCCACGGTTCCCGACCCAGGCAAGAACCCGTTCGGACGTCCGATCTTCCAGAAACTCCAGTACAGCGACACGCCGACCCAGCCCTTGGTTCCGATGCACTACACCGACACCACGGCGGAAACCGGAAAGCGGCATCGGTATCACGTGGTCGCGGTCAACACGGTGGGGCTCAAATCAAAGTAGCCTGCGAAGCACAGGCTTCGATGCCTCTCGACGTGTCGCGGACTGATGCGCTAGGAGTCGTGGGGTTCCCGCGATGACACCGGCGAGTCACGGCTTCTGGTCAGGCCACACCTTGATCTACGCGACTTCAGCCGGGTCGAAACACTGAGTGGCCTGCCCTGGCTTGCGACGAGCGGGCTGCTTTTCATTTACCACGGAGACACGAAGGACACGGAGCCGGAGTTCGGCCTCCCAACATTTTGGCCACGGATGAACCACGGATGAGGGGAAGTTTTACGCGAATTACGCGAAGGAGCGCGAATTTCTATACGCGTTAATTCTGGAGGCGCTTGTTGATATATTTGATGGCTGCGGCGGCATTGGTGCGCACCTGCGGATCGGGGTCACTGAGGGCATTGGTCAATGCAGGCAAAGCGGGCGCGGCGGCGGCGCCGAATGTTTGAAGCGGGAAGGAAGCCCGCTGGCGCACGAAGGGCCGGGGATCCTGCAGGCATTGAATCAACGCCGGCACCAACAGATCGGCGTCAAAGTGATTGGTGGGACCAACCATGATGAACGAGTAGGCGGTCGTCGCGGCGATCAGGTCATTGGTGTGGGTCAGGTTACCTACGATTATCGGCGTTATCACGCGGGCATTGGTTCCCATGTTCTGAATGCAGTGCATGGCCCACGGATCGCCAGCATAACGGGGACTCGACAGAAAGTTAGCGATGGCGGGAACCGCTGCAGGTCCGAGGCAGGAAAGCGCGAAGAGAGCCCGTTGGTTCGAGCTAGGGGAATTCGTAATAGCGAGCAACCGCGCGAGTTCAGGGATTGCCGGTGCAGCCATGGGGCCAAGTGCCTGGAACGCGGTTGCGGCATGTCTCGCCCGCTTTACGCCGGCGGACTGGGCTGTCAGTTGAAGCAAGGGCGAGCCGCCGGTGATGGAATCGGGAAGCCGCTCAGCAAGACTGCCGATTCGGTAGCGCCATGGGCTTGGCTCATAGTTGATCCAGTGGAGGAGGAGGGGCAACCCATTCGCGCCGATGGCGCGAATCGCTTCAGCGGCTTGCGCCCTGAGTCGTGGACTTATGAACGGCCCATAGTAGTCACCAATCCATTCACTGAGCGGGCGGCCGTTGTAGGTGGGTTCTGAATTGGGAGCGAGGAACAAGAACGAAACGACAAGCAGGCCGGTCACGACGGCAAGGACAAGCAGCAGACGTTTGCGTTTCCGGGAATCCACAGGCGGAGCCTAGCGCAACGGCAGTTGGATTCAACGGTCGAGGCGGTGTGAATGAAGAAAACAGGTGGACATGAAAACGCGAAGACTGGCCTGCCTCACCAGCCGATGCCGTAATCCTCGCCGTGGTTGCTCGCGCCGCCCCACAGCGTGCCGTGCTGTTGATCCACCATGATCGCGGTGATCGGACCCGAGTTGCGCTCCACGAAGTCCAGCCGGTAGCCCCGCTTGATGAGATCCTGGCGCACCCAGGAAGGCACCTCGTCGGTGAGCGTCAGGCGGCCGGGTTCAATCTTGTGATCACCGAACGAACTCCGCATCTGGTAGCTCGTAAAGTTCGCCGCTTCGACTGCTTCCTGCACTGACATGTCGAACTCGACGACGTTGAGGAAGAACTGCAGGAGGTTCTGATCCTGCGTGTCGCCGCCTTGCACACTGAACGCCAACCACGGCTTCCGATCCTTGAAGGCCAGCGTCGGCGTGAGCGTGACGCGCGGCCGCTTGCCAGGTTCGACGACGTTGAACGGTCCTTCCGCCGGATCGAGCACGAAGCTCTGCATGCGCTGGCTCATCCCCATGCCGGTCTTGCCCGCAATACACACCGGCAACCAGCCGCCGCTCGGGGTCACCGAGATCAGCCAGCCGTCCTTGTCCGCCGCTTGAATGGAAGTGGTGCCACGGAAGAACGGTTGCAAATCAGAATCGCCCGCCGCAAAAGCCCGCGCGCCCGAGTCAGCGCTGGCTGCCGCCACGTTCGTCCCACCCTTGGACCATTTCTCAAGCAGGTCGCGAAATGGATTCCGCCCGCGCTGATGGCGATAAGGATCGCCGGGTTGCACGTCCGGATCGTTCTTCAGCTCATCGATCAACTGGCGGCGCTCCTTCGCGTAATCCTTGTCGAGCAATCCGCGCAGCGGTTCCTCCGGCGCGAAGTCCGGATCGCCGTACCAGAAATCGCGATCCGCGTAGGCCAGATTCATCGCCTGGTAAAGCGTGTGAATGTAGCGCGCGCTGTTGTAGCCCATCGGAGCCAGTTCGAGGTCTTCGAGAATGTTCAACGTCTGCAGCAGCGCCGGCCCCTGGGTCCAGCAGGTCAGCTTGAACACTTCGATGCCCTTGTAAGTCGTGCTGACCGGTTCCTCGAGTTTCACCGACCACTTGGCGAGATCGCCGACGGTGATCAAGCCGCCCTGCTCCTGGCAGGCCCGGGCGTACTCCGCGCCCAAGTCGCCCCGGTAGAAACGATCGTAGGCCGCCATGATCGCCCCCTTGCGATCCTTGCCCGCCTGCAACGCGGCCTGCTCGGCGTCGACGAGTTTCTGTAACGTCGCCAACAAGTCAGCCTGCCGGAAGATTTCGCCGGCTTGCGGAGCGGCGTCCTTCCGATCCGAATGTGGAAAAAACAACGCCTTTGAATAAGGCCATTGCTCCAGCTTCTTGCGATCCGATTGAATCTGTCGGGCGAGCTGCGCCTCGATCGGATAGCCATCCGCCAACTGCATCGCCGGTGCGAGCACGTCTTTGAGCGAGAGCCGGCCGAACTCGGCCAGCATCACGATTAACGCGCCGGGATTGCCGGGCGTCACCGCGGCCAGCGGTCCTTCCTCGGGTGGATGCTTCATCCCCTTCGCCTTGAAGAACTCCGCCGTCGCGCCCGTCGGGGCGATGCCGAGGCCGTTCACGCCGATCACCTTTTTCGTTTCCGGATTGTAGATCAGCGCCTGCGTCTCGCCGCCCCAGCCCAGGGCGTCGTGCATGGTGCAGACAACGGCGAGCATCGCGCACGCGGAGTCGACGGCGTTGCCGCCTCGCTCGAACATTTTGGCGCCTGCGGTCGCACCGAGCGGCTTGCCGGTGATCGCCATCCAATGGCGTGCGTGGAGCGGCGGCTTCTGAGTGCTGGCGGCTGCGAGCTGGCTGGGCCTGAACGCAACGACACCGAGCAGGCAGAAAGTGATGGCGCGGAAGATTCGCATAGAATTCCGGAAGCTATGACGGCGAACGTGGGAATGGAAAGTCTTGAGTAGATTTCGCCGCGGGAAAGACACGCCGGGTCGGAGACCGGCGCTCCGGGGAACAGCGGATGCCCCCTCGCAACTGGCGGTCACGGCGTCGGATACTTCCAGACCCAGTCACCTTCGTCGACGGTGACCCGGGGGGAGGATTTGCCGATGCGGCCGTTGTCATCCACGAGGTCGCTGCCGATGGAGTAGAGGATGAATTGCCCATTAGCTTCGAGCCGGTAGCGGAGTGGTTGCTCGTCGAGATCGGCGGGCAGCTTCGGCAGGAAACGCGGTGCGAGCGCGGAAAGGTCGGCGGGGTACTTGCCGTCGGCGAGGCGATGCCGTTCGAGGGCGCAGGCGACGCGCGCGAGATGCAACGCGGTTTGCGTGCTGGCCACCTTGATTCCCGCCTTGCTGATGGCGGGGAATAACATCCTGGCCATGAGCGTATAGGGGCCGAATTTGCCAAGAGTCGCTTCGACTTCGCGCTCGTACTGACGGGCCAGTTTGATGTCGACGCGTTGCTTGGCTGAGTCAAACGCTCCGAACGTGAAGCGCTCATACATCCGGGCGATGCTCAGCTTGTTCTGGCTGACCCAACCGGAAGGCAGGAACTTGAATTCAGGGAACTCGCCATCGCCGCGCTTCGGGAAGCCCGCCGAGTCCGGTCGGTACATTTGATCGAGCGCCAGCATGCCAAAGGCACGTTCGCCGCGCAGGACAATGAGCGCGTCGGCCACGGGATCGATTCCAGCCAACCGGCCCTCGATCACATGAAGCTGGGCGTCGGTCCACTTGTGCTGTGCGAGGCCCTCCCAGACTGCTTGAAGGCCGGTCTCCATCACGGCAAGCCGGACCAGCAGGTTGATCAGAATGGGATCCCCCTTTGACGCGTCACTGAGGGCGAGGATGGTTTGCAGGTCCGTCAGCGCGGCATCCGGCCGACTCGCTTCAAGTTCCGTCAGGGCGCGCAATCGGAGGGCAGAGGCGAACTTCCTGATCACCATCAACTGCGGCAGCAACGCCATCATTCCCTCCCCAAAATGAACACCAAAGTTTGAGTAAGGTCGCTGGGCGGCGGCGGTGATCTCATCCAATTCAGCTTTGTTCTGGGCGAGAAGAAATAGGAGATCATCAGTCGGTTTGCCAACGGGTCGTGCCAGCAACGCCTTGATGGCGGGCAACTCCGAGTTGGTCAGCGCACGCACACTGGACTGCATGTTCGTCCAATCCGTGCGGAGCGTCTTGCGCCAGGCACCCTCGCCTTTGAGCGGAGTCTGCCACGCAAACATTCCCTCCAGGCGGGCCTTCGCTTCAGGGTCAGCAAACGTCGCCTTACCCGTCTGTGGATCGTAAGTGTAATCAGTCAGCTTCGCGAGCAACGGCGTCTTGGCGAAGTTCTGGTCGTCGGGCACCGGCGGCGGCACCAGCTTGCGCCAGTCGAGCACTTCGCCCTTGGCCTCCTGCTCGGCGAGGTAGTTCCGCCAGGCACGATTGCCCCGCCAGTTCTCGAAGATCACGACCACCGCGACGAGGGTGATCAACACTGCCAGCGTGAACGCGATGCAGTTCAGCCAGCGAACCAGGCGGGAAGGTTTCTTGTCGTTCATAAAAATTGTTCAGGTGGTAAGCAGCATCAGCGGCGGTCCATTCGGAGGCAGCCGGTGAACCGGCCGCAAGCGATCCGCATCGATGATCGGTGTTTCGAAATCGAGCCCCGCCAAAAGTCTTTCCGTTGCGTGCTGTCGCTGCGCGAAGGCTTCAAGCACTTCGCGGGGATCCACCCGGCTCGCGATCAGCCCGGCTTGAATCGCGGACTCCGTCTGGTGATGCACGCTGAACAGCACCAGCCAGATAGCCGCCAGCGAAGCCCACGCCGCCGGGTGCGGCCAAAGCCATTCGCGAAGTGTGGCGATCAAGGTTGGCCCCGTCTCCCGGCTGCCCGATGGGGAAGCCAATCGTGCGGCTTCCAGAATCTCGGCGCGCCAGTTCGCGGGCGGTGTTGCCAGTGCCTGGCGGCGCAACTGTTGTTCAAAGTCGTCCATGTTTGATCTCGTCATAAAGGGGACGCAACCGCTCGCGGAGTTTGTCTAGCCCGTACCGATACCGGCTGGCCGCAGTGTTCAGTGGGATGCCGAGCAATTCGGCGAGGGCGTCGAAGGTGAGTCCTTCCCACAGTTTGAGATGCACGACGGCACGCTGGTCGGGCGGCAACTCGCCGAGCGCGGCAGCCAGTTGCCGGCGGAACTCGGCCTCATCGGGATCGGCGGACGCCGCAAATAACCCGACCTGCTCCGCGCCGAACGCCTCGAAGTTCCGCTCGCGCGTGGACTGCCGGCGAAAGGTGTCGATGGCCGCGTTGTGAGCGAGCCGCAGCAGAAAGGCGCGTTCGTCACGGGCGGCACGCAGAAGCTCCGGCTGGCGCGCGAGCCTGATGAACACCTCCTGCAACAGATCGCGGGTCGTCGCGTCGTCTCGCGTGAGGTTCAACAGGAACGCGTACAGCGACGGCGCGTGCGCGTCGTAAAGGCGTTCCAGATTATCCGGCATGTTCTATTGGAGGACGCAGCCGCCAAATCGTTTTGTCTAGCCCGGAGCAATTCGGCAAGGAACGCCGATCTCCCGATCGGCCCGGGGCGGGCGGGCAGCTTGTTCAAATCAAGTTTCAGCCACCGCCTGCTTCACCTGCGTACCGGCACCCGGTTCATCCAGTAACGCGTAGCCTTCCGAGCGCGCGACGAAGGTGGCGGCCGTTATGTCGCCCGCGACGTTGAGGGTCGTGCGGCACATGTCGAGAATGCGGTCCACGCCAAGAATGATGGCGATAAGCGCCGGGTTCACGTTGATGGTCGCGAGCACGACGATGATGAACGGCAGCGATCCCGACGGCACGCCGGCCGTGCCGATGCCGCCGAGGATCGCCAGCCACGCCACCATGATCTGCTGGCCGAGCGTCAGGTCCACGCCGGCGAGTTGCGCGAGGAACAAGACCGTGACGCCCTCGTACAATGCGGTGCCGTTTTGATTCGCGGTCGCTCCAACGGTGAGCACGAAGCTGTTGATCTCGCGCGGCACCCGGAGGTTTTCCTCGGTCACCCGCAGCGTAGTTGGCAACGTGGCCGCGGACGAGGACGTGGAGAATGCGGTGAGCAGCACCGTCTTGATGCGCCGGAAGAACTCGAAGGGGGAGATGCGCGACAGGAACCGGACAGACACCGAGTACACCCCGAACATGTGCAACGCCAGACCCAGCAGCACGGTGCCCACGAACCAGCCGAGCGCGAGCAACAGGTCGAGCCCGAAGCGCGCCGTGTTGTTGAACAGCAGGCACGCGACGGCAAAAGGCGCGAGCTTCATGATCAGGTCGATGATCTTGCCCGCGACCGCGTACAGACCATCCAGCAAAGCGAGCACCGGCGCGGCGCGCTCGCGCGGCACCAGGGTCAACGCGATCCCGAACACGAGCGCGAACGAAAGCAGGTGCAGCATGTCGGGGTCTTCCTTGCTGCCGACTGCGAAGAAAGGATTCTTCGGGACGATCATCTTGACCGCCTGCATGAGCGGGGCGTCAACCGCCGCCGCTTTGCTCTTTTCGTCGGCCACCCGCTTCTCGGCCTCGGCACCGTAGCGATCCTTCAAGGCGGCGGCCGTCACTGGGTCGACGCGTTTGCCGGGTTGCAGCGTGTTGACGAGCCCAATGCCGATGGCGACGGAGATGGCGGAGATGACGAGGCAATAGCCGAAGGACTTGAGGCCCACGCGCCCGAGCTTTCGCACATCGCCAATTCCAGCAATACCCACGACCAGCGAGCTGAACACGAGGGGAATCACCGTGAGCAGCAGCAACCGCAGGAAGAGCTGGCCGATGGGCTCGGTGATGTTGGCCACGAGCCAATCCACTGAGCTGTGTTGCCCGCCCCAGACGAAATTGACAGTGAGCCCGGCAGCGACCCCGACGGCGAGGCCCAGCAGAATGCGCGTGTGCAGGGGCATTCCCGGCGGGGCGGGAGGTTTCACGGCCGACATGACGGGAGAGTGCTGGTCCCGTCGCAATCTGTGAATTCAAATTCCAGCCAAGGTGGAGCGCTTCTCCGGAACCGCTCCGGCTCGAGGCTTGTCTTTGCCAGAAGTTCCGGAATCGTATCCGGCCATGAAACACTTTGCTACGTTTGCGCTGTTGACCGGCGGCATGCTGTTCGTGGCCGGTTGCGCCTCCATGAAGCCTTTTGCCTATCCCCAGACTCGCCACGCCGAGCAATCCGACAACTACCACGGCACCGTCGTGGCCGATCCTTATCGCTGGCTCGAAGACGACAACGCGCCGGAAACCAAGGCGTGGGTCGCGGCACAGAACGCGGTAACGCTCGGCTACCTCGAACAGATTCCCGAGCGTGAAACGATCAAGCGCCGCCTGACGAAACTGTGGAACTACGAGCGCTGGGGCTTGCCCGAGAAAGCCGGCAGCCGTTACTTCGTCACGCGCAACGATGGGCTCCAGAATCAGAGCGTGCTCTACGTCCTCGATTCGCTGAGCGCCGAGCCTCGCGTCTTGCTCGATCCGAACCAGCTCTCCACCGACGGCACCATCGCGATGACCGGCGCGCACCCGACCCAGGACGGCAACTGGCTCGCCTATGAAACTTCCGTTGCGGGCTCGGACTGGGAGGAGATCCGCATTCGCGAAGTCAAATCGGGTGACGAATTGCCCGAGATCATCAAGTGGGTGAAGTTCTCCAGCGCGGCATGGACCAAGGACGGCAAAGGATTTTTCTACAGTCGCTACGACGAACCGGTCGAGACAGAGAAGCTCAGCAAGGCGAATTACTTTCACAAGCTTTACCACCACCGGCTCTGGACCGATCAGGCGAAGGACGAACTCGTTTACGAGCGGCCCGATCACAAGGATTGGAATTTCGGGGGCGAAGTGACGGACGACGGGCGCTACCTGGTAATCACCAGCTCGCAGGGCACCTCGCCGAAGAAACGGATTCTGTATCGCGATCTCACCGAGCCCAACGCGAAAGTCGTGGAGCTATTGATGGACTTCGACGCGGCCTATGACTTCGTCGGCAACGACGGGCCGGTGTTTTATTTTCGCACCGACCTAAGCGCAGCGCGGTATCGCCTGATCGCCATCGACGTGCGTGAACCGGCCCGTGATCGCTGGCGCGAGGTCATTCCCGAGAGCGACGCCACGT
Source organism: bacterium (assembly GCA_031362805.1). Lineage (GTDB taxonomy): Bacteria > Verrucomicrobiota > Verrucomicrobiia > Limisphaerales > RI-55 > RI-55. The sequence goes on along the minus strand of JANLTG010000142.1, from coordinate 53,839 downwards.
TGACCGGGGTGAGCCATGTGGGCGGCCGTTTCATCGCGCATTACCTGCGCGACGCGCGCAGCCAGGTGAAGGTGTTTGCCACGTCGGGCGCGTTGATTCGCGAACTGGAACTGCCGGGCATCGGAACAGTGGGCGGATTCGATGGCGACCAAACGGATACCGAAACGTTCTTCTCGTTCACCAGCTACACCACGCCGGCCACGAGCTATCGGCTCGATTTGAACAACTACGCGAGCACCGTGTGGCGCAAGCCCGAGACAGCGTTCGATTCGGCTGCTTACGAGACACGCCAGGTTTTCTATCCGAGCAAGGACGGCACGAAGATTCCGATGTTCATCACACATCGCAAGGGACTGAAGCTCGGCGGCGCGAATCCCACGCTGCTGTACGCCTACGGCGGTTTCAACATCAGCATGACTCCGGGCTACTCGCCGGCCATCGCCGGCTGGCTCGATCTCGGCGGAGTCTATTGCGTGGCCAACCTGCGCGGCGGCGGGGAGTACGGCGAGCAATGGCACGCGGCCGGCACCAAGCTGCAAAAGCAGAACGTCTTCGACGACTTCATCGCGGCCGCCGAGTACCTGATCGCCGAGAAGTATACCTCGCCGCCGAAGCTCGCGATTTTTGGCGGCTCGAATGGGGGCCTGCTCGTCGGCGCGTGCATGAACCAGCGGCCTGACCTGTTCGGCGCGTGCCTGCCGGCGGTGGGCGTGATGGACATGCTGCGCTTCCACAAGTTCACCATCGGCTGGGCCTGGACCAGCGACTACGGCAGCGCGGACAACGCGGAGGAATTCAAGGCGCTGCTTGCCTACTCGCCCTATCACAATCTGAAGCCCGGCGTCTGCTACCCGCCGACATTGATCACCACCGCGGATCACGACGATCGCGTGGTGCCGGCGCACAGCTTCAAATACGCGGCCCGCTTGCAGGAAGTGCAGTCGTGCCCGAACCCGGTACTCATCCGCATCGAGACCAAGGCCGGCCACGGCGCGGGCAAACCGACTTCGAAGCAGATCGAGGAACGCGCGGACATGTGGGCCTTCCTCGTGAAGAATCTGGGGATGAAGCCAGGCCAAAGGTAGCGCCACCCGCCTCACCCGGCGAGCGCCGCCCACCGCCATTGCCCGACCCCGACTGGTCGCCCTTGTTCCAGCGCTCCCCGCGCAGAATGTCGATTGACCGTGAAACGCTCTCGGGCAAGCTTGCCGGCACCATTCCAATGAAACCATTGCCTCAACTGTACCTCCTCAGTCGGATCGCAGCGCTCCTGCTTGCCGCCTCAATGGTGTCGGCTTCCGCCCAACAGTTGCCCGTCAAGGAAGTGCAACTCGCGAACGGTATGCACCTCTTGCTGGTCGAGCGCCACGACAACCCTACAATCGCCGGCGGATGGGTCGCGCACGTCGGAAGCTCCAACGAGCGGCCCGGCATCACGGGCATCGCGCACCTCTTCGAGCACATGATGTTCAAAGGCACACCGACGCTGGGCACCAAGGATTACGCCAAGGATCAGCAGGTCATCGCCGAACAGGAACGCGTGCGCGATTTGATGCGCGCGGAGGAGGCGCACATGCGGACGCTGTGGCGCCGCGGCGAGATCGCGGACTTGCAGAACCCGGACACGTTCACGGCGCGCTACCAGGAGTTGTCCGCTGAGTTCAAGAAACTGGTCGAGGCGCAGCGCGAACTGCTGGTGCCAAATGAATTCGATCGCATCTACACGACCGCCGGCGCGTCGGGGATGAACGCGTTCACGACCGAGGACTTGACCGGTTACTTCATCAACGTCCCGGCGAACAAGCTCGAGCTATGGATGTGGATGGAAAGCGAGCGCCTGTTGCGGCCGGTGTTCCGGGAGTTCTACGCCGAGCGCGACGTGGTCTTCGAGGAGCGGCGTGAACGCACGGAGACCGATCCGCTGGGCAAGGCTGCCGAGGCGCATCTCGCGATGTTCTGGCAGTCGCACCCGTACGGCTGGCCGGTCATCGGCTGGCCGTCGGACATCCCGGCGATCAGCAAAGCGCAGGCGGACGAGTTCTATTCGATCTACTACTCGCCGCAGAACATCACGTTGATCCTCGTCGGCGATTTCTCGTCGGCGGAGGCCGAGCCGCTCGTTCGCCGTTACTTCGAGCGCATCCCGCGCGGCAAGGTTGATCCGCCCGACGTGGTCACGTTGGAAATGCCGCAAGAGGTCGAGAAACGGATGTTCGCCGAGGTCGAGGCCAACCCGCAGGTGGACATCTACTGGCACACCGTGCCGTTCAAACACCCGGACAGCTACGCGCTGTCCGTGCTGGCGCAATTGCTCATGGGCCGGACCGGCCGGCTGTATCAAGGGCTGGTGCTCGGCCGCGAAGTGGCGACACAGGCGTTTGGCGCGCAGACTTCGAAGAAGTGGGCCGGCCTGTTCAACGCGGGCGGCGAGGCGCGGGACGGCAAGACGCCGGAAGAAGTCGAGCAAGGCATTTACGCCGAGCTGGATCGGTTGAAGAACGAACCCGTGCCGGCGGTGGAGTTGCAGAAGGTGAAGAATCAATACGCCGCGCTTGAGTATCGCAAACTCAATTCGAGCGTGAGCATTCTCCATCAACTCATCTTTCTCGATGGCCTCGGTGACTGGCGCGAGCTGAACGCCGTCGGGGCGAAGATTCAGGCGATCACGGCGGAGGACGTCCAGCGCGTGGCAAAGAAGTATTTCACAAAAGAAAACCGGGCGGTCGGCATCTTCACCCGCAAGCCGGGCACCGGTGCGGAAGTGGACGCCGATCTCGCGGGCCTGACCGACGAACAGAAGGGCGCCATCCAACAACTTGTCAGCCAGCTCAAGCAGCAGAAAGATGTCACCAAGCTCAAACCGGCGCTGGAACAAATGCAGGGCCGCGCCGCGCAGGTGCCCGAGGAACAGAAGGCGTTCTTCCAGGTTTACCTGAAGAAGATGCAAAGCCGCATCGCGGAGCTGGAGGCTGGAAAGTGAAAGCGTGTCAGCCGAACGTAACGGTCAGCGGGTTGAACACCATCGCCAAAGATTGGACCATGAAGACTTCACCACTTTCTGAGAACCGCGGTCTCGCTTCCCCCTCACCCCAACCCTCTCCCTCGGGGAGAGGGAGAAGGAGTCGCTGCCGTCTTGAGCTGCCGAAGCTCGGGAGCGTTGCCGCGCCGTTTGGATTTCGGGATCTGACGCCAGCGAATGGGCGGTGCGTGCTCAAATCACCAATCAGCACCGCAGTTGGCTCCCTCTCCCCAAGGGAGAGGGCCGGGGTGAGGGGGAAGGAGACTACCATCCGCCCACGGCGCTCAGTCGGCTCGTGGGCAAGCTGTCTCATCGCATTGTTTCTCGCAGTTGCCGCCATCGCCGCCGACATCCCCGACCGGCCCGAAAAACTCACCCACCCGCCGTTGACCTTTGAACCGCCCGATCCGGCCACTCACCGGCATGTGCTAGACCAGGGCGTGATTGCCTACCTCGTGCCCGATCGCGCGCTGCCGCTCGTTGATATCGACATCATGCTGCGCGCCGGGGATTACCTCGATCCGCAGGGCAAGGAAGGTCTGGCCGGCCTGATGGGTTATCTGCTCACGCGCGGCGGCATCAAATCGAAGACTGCGGCCGAGCTCGACGAGCGGACCGCTTTTCTCGCGGCACAACTCGGCTCGGGCATCGAGGGCTTTCAAGGCAACGTCCACTTGAACCTGCTGACGAAGGACCTCGATGAAGGCTTCGTGATCCTCCGGGAAGTGCTAGCCGAGCCGCGTTTTCAGGAAGACAAACTCGCGCTGCAGAAGGAGCAGATCATCGCCGCGCTGAAGCAGCGCAACGACGATGCAGCGGACATTGAGCAGCGCGAACGACGGTTCCTGGCCTTCGGCGAGCAGTTCTGGAGCAACCGGCTTGAAACGAAAGATTCCATCAACGCGATAACGCGCGATGACTTGCTGGCCTTTCATCGCCAGCGGGTTCACTCGCAGAATTTCATCTTCGCGGTTGCCGGTGATTTTGACGTGACTGACATGACGCGTCGCTTGAACACGCTCATCGCCGACTGGCCGTTCACCGGCGAACGCACACCCCCGCCGCCCGCCAATCCACAGATGGCCAAGCCCGGCATCTACACGGTGGACAAGGACGTAAATCAGGGCCGCGTCTCCCTGATGCTGCCCGGCATCCGCCGCGACGATCCAGACTACCTGTCGTGCCTGGTGATGAACGACGTGCTGGGTGGCGGTGGATTCACGTCACGGCTGCTCAACCGCATTCGCTCGGACGAAGGGCTGGCCTACAGCGCCGGTTCGGTGTTTCAGGCGGGCATCTACGCGCCGGGACCGTTCATCGCGGTGTTTCAATCCAAGTCGCGCACCGTGTCCTACGCGGCCTCGATCATCGCCACCGAGCTGGAGCGCATGAAATCAGAGCCGGTGAGCGCAACCGAACTGAACACGGCGAAGCGCTCCTTCATCGATTCGTTTCCCGAAAATTTTGCGAACAAGGCCGTAGTCGCGGGCTTGTTTGGCAACGATGAATTCACCGGGCGCTACGCCAAGGAGCCGGATTACTGGAAGAAATTCCGCGCGCGGGTGGAGGCGATTGACGCGGCCGAAGTGCAGCGCGTGGCGAAGAAGTATTTGACCAAGGAGAATGCGGTGATCCTCGTCGTCGGGCAGCAGGCGGAAATCCAGAAAGGACACCCGGATCATCCGGCGAAGCTGACCGACTTAAGCAACGGGCCGCTTGTCGAGTTGCCATTGCGCGATCCGCTGACCTTGAAGCCGATGAACACCCAGCCAGCGGCGAAGCAGTAAGGCGGAGAACTAACGGAGTGTCGGAGCAAGGGAGTATTGGAGCACAGGTGGCCCATAACTCCAATGCTCCACCACTCCAGTCAAACTACTCGATCGGCTGGACCCAGATGTTGCGGTACTGAACCGGGTTGCCGTGATTCTGGAGCAGCAGGTAGCCGCCATCCACTTCGCCGCCGCCGGTGCCGTTGACCACGAGTTCGCCAGGGATTTTGACCCGATCCACCACCGTCTTGCCGTTGTGAACGACGGTTATCTCCGGAAGGCGCAAGGCCTTCTCGTCGCCCTCACGGTATGTGATGTCGTAGGTCTGCCATTCACCGGGTGGCAAGCAGGCATTGACCATGTTCAGGTCTGGCGATGTGACTTTGTAAATGCCGCCACAATCATTGTCCGCGAGCGGAAAGAGCCCGAAACTGTCGAGCACCTGAACCTCAAAAACGGAGCGGAGATAGACACCACTGTTGCCACGCGCCTGGCCGCGGGCTTCAACCATGACCGGCGTGCGAAACTCGAGATGGAGTAGAAAGTTGGTCATGGCCTGTTTGGTGGTGACATTGCCGTCACCCACTTCGAGCGCACCGGCGTTGACCTTCCATTTGGCTTCCTTCCACTGGTTGCGGTCCTTGCCATCGAAAATAACGACGGCTCCCTTGGGGGGCTCGGCCCCGAGCGTGGCGGACTGTGGCGTCTTGACGCGGGCCATGGAAAAGGTCGCGTCCCCCTCGCGAATCCACGGTCCGGAAATAGTTCCGGCGATCTTGCCGGGCGTGATTTCACCCGTGAGATTCATCGGCGGAAAAGTTAGCTTCTCATTCGGCTTGTCGCGATTCTTATCGAGGTTGTTCGGGTGGATGGCGGCGATGCCAATCTTCTGCTCGGCGCCCGGTTGAAACTCGGTGATGACGCTCACACTCGTGATCTTTTCGACGCCGTCTTTCACGGACTTGAGGGCGATGAATCCGTCGTAGCTTCCATTCCCCAAAGACCGGACCTGGGCTTCGGCCGGGCCCTTGGCAAAGCGGGTTTGATACGTGCCTTGATAGACGCCGACAAACGGGTCATCGGTAGCAAAGCGCGCATCCGCCGCGGAGAGCGTGGTGGTCACAAAGAGACTGAGGAACAGCGAGGTTACTACTTTCATAATTGGTCGAGGCCGGGTTTCTGTCTGAATTTCACCAGCCACGCAACCTCAAACTCGGAACCACCGGGCCGGGGCAAAACGCTGCCCTTCGGAACGGCGACCGAGGGGAAACATTGCGGCGGCTGATGGTCGTTGGAACCGTCAACGCCGGGTTTCGTTCAAAGGAATATCACCGCCCGCCCCCGGCACATTCTGCTTGCGACGCCAATTCACCGGACACGATGATCACGGCCCAATCCGCCACCGGACCCGACTATGGACCAGATTCGCCTCGGCATCATCGGCATGGGCAACATCGGCAAGCACCATGCCGGTTACCTCCTCGACGGCAAGGCCGCCCGCTGCCAGCTCGTCGCCGTCGCCAGCACCAGCCCGGGCAAGCTCGAGGTGTATCGCCAGAAGGGGCTGCAGGTTTTCGGTGACGCGAGCGAGCTGTTGCGCTCGCCGGACGTCGACGCGGTGATCATCGCAACGCCGCACTTTCAACACACGTCGCTCGGGATCGCGGCCTTCGAAGCAGGCAAGCATGTGATGGTTGAGAAACCCATCTCCGCGCACAAGGCCGACGCCGAGCGTTTGATTGCCGCCGCGCGGAAACATCCCCGACAAGTTTTTGCCGGCATGTTCCAATTGCGCACGGAGCCGCGCTATCAGCGGATCCAACAGCTGATCAAGGACGGCGAGCTGGGCGACATCGTCCGGGTGAGCTGGATCATCACCGACTGGTATCGCACCGAAGCCTACTATCAGAGCGGCGGTTGGCGGGCGACCTGGCGGGGCGAAGGCGGCGGCGTCCTGCTCAATCAATGTCTCCACAACCTCGACGTGCTCCAGTGGCTTTGCGGCATGCCCACGAGGGTCCGCAGCCACGCGCAACTGGGGCGCTACCACAGCATCGAGGTCGAGGACAACGTGACCGCCTACCTCGAATGGCCCAACGGCGCGACGGGCGTGTTCATCACGTCCTCGGGTGAAGCACCGGGCACCAATCGCTTCGAGCTCGCCGGCACCAAGGGCAAGGTCGTGCTCGAGAACAATCAGCTTACGTTCACCCGCAACGCAGCAGACATGATCGAGCACTGCCGCACTTCGAAGGTCGGTTTCCTCAAACCCGAAACAACGCTGGTCAACTTGCCGTTCACGGATGCCGCCGCGCCGCACGCGACGTTGATGACGAACTTCGCGGACGCGATCCTCGATGGTGCGCCGCTGATCGCGCCCGGCGCCGAAGGACTCGGCTCGGTCGAGCTCGCCAATGTGCTGCTCTATTCATCGTTGCTCGAACAGACGATTCAGCTGCCGATGGATGGCGCCGCCTTCGAGGCCAAATTGCAGGCGCTGATCGCCAGCTCGCGCTTCGAGAAGCAGGTGGTGGAAATCAAGAACGACGACTTCACGCAGTCGTTTCACCGATGAGAAGGTGCCGATGATCAAACGGGCAATCGGATGGCTGGCAGTAGTCCTACTTGGCGCAGGCGGTAGCTACTCCGCCAGTGGTGCGGAATGGGTGCGCGCCGCGCAGACCACGAACTCGCCGGTGTGGGGAATCAAGGGCGGGCTGACGTTCGCGTTGCATCCGGGCGGGTTCACAGCCGGCGACGGCGGGCCACGTGGGCTGATCCGGCTCGGTTGCCCGACGTTGACCGATGGCGGCTACGACTTGATCAACTTCATCGCCGTCGAGCCAATCGTCGGCGGGAAGAAAAGCTTCAGCGAACTGGAGAAAAGCTCGTTCGATCAGAAGAACGGCAAACTGTTCTGGACCGGCGATGCGTCCAAGCCGGCAATTGAGTCACCGCACCTCGATGCCGGCACTTTCACCACGAATGCCGCCGGCATCGTGACGTTGTCGCTGACTGTCTTTGTCGAAAAGTTCAATCACGGCGCGCACGTCCGCTTGAAACTGGCGCAACGCAGCGACGCCCCAAACGAACTTCAGTTGACCGTCGATGCCGAGCCGGACAGTGCGCCCATCGAGACGTGCATCCTCACTGCGACGATGGGCAACAAGGCGCGCACGCGGCTCTTGTTTCTGAAGGACGGCACCGTCTCCAGCCTGCAAGTCTACCCGGATTACCGGGATATTCACTTCGCCAAGCACAGCATCTTCAACCTCGACCGGCTGCCGCGCGCCGCGAATGGCGACGTTCTGGTGGCCATCGCCAATGACGAAGATGATCCATCCTCCGTGCAGCCCTTTGGCCGACCCCACTTCTGGGATTACCAGGGGGCGAAGGTCACGCAGTACTGGCGTAAACCGGCGGCGGAGATCGTGCCGGGTCTTCAATGCGCCGTGAACGCGCGGTTCACCTACTGGATGGGCAAACAACCGATCCCCGGCGGCATCGCCTTCGAAAACTTCGAACTGCGCGAGCCTTTCCGGTCCGGGCGGTCGTTTGTCTTTGGGATCACCCGTCGAAGCCCGCTTGCCGTTCTGCCCTGACTTCACTAGCGTCACCAGCAATAGCCTATGAAGATCCTAAACCTCCTCACGGCAGCGTTGCTGATCGCTGGTTGCGCAACCCCGTCGGATTCTCGCTCTCGTGATGCGGAGTTCGAGGCTCTGACGTGGGAGTTCCTGGGTACCCATTTTGCCCAGCGGCCCATTCAGGGTGTCTCGCTGGGGTGGCATCAGTACGACGGAAAGTTCCCGCGCTGGAATGCCGCGGCGCTCACCGCGGAGGAATCACACCTGCGGCGCTACGAGGCCGCTTTCACCGACTTCGCTTCGACCGGGTTGTCGTCCGCAAATCAGCTGGACCGGGAGACTCTGTTGGCAGCCATCGCCAGCGAGCGCTGGCACTTTGACATTGGCTACTACCTTAAGAATCCGATGTTCTATGCCGGCAGTCCGGATATTCTCATTTATCTGACGCGGGACTTCGCCCCGCTTCATGAACGTGTTCGCCATGCCACCGCCGTCCTCCGTCACGCACCGGAATTCTTGAACGACGGGCGTGCGAATCTGGAGCCAGTGCTGGCGCGGCCGCTGGTGGAGACCGCGATCCTGATCGCTGAGGGCAGCGCGGCATTTCTCGAAAAAGAGGCGCTGGCCGAAGTCCGCAAGGCAACCGATGCGGCGGCGGTTCGCGAGTTTGAAGAGGTGTCCGCGCTGGCCGCCGCCGAAATGAAACGCTCTGCGGAATGGTTGCGGACCGAACGGCTTCCGCAGGCCAACAACAGGTTCGCCATCGGTGACCGCGCCTATCGCAAAATGCTTGCGGTGGAGCAAGTGACCCAGTCGCCGGAGGCAATTCTCCGGCAGGGCATGGAGGCGCTGACGAGCGAGCAGGCACGATTCACCGCGGCCGCCCGCATTATTGATCCGCACCGGAGCCCGGCCGCGGTTTACCGGGACATCCAACGTGATCACCCGACCGAGCAGAGCCTGATTCCCGACACGCGCAAGAACCTCGAAGCCATCCGGCAGTTCGTGGTCGACCAGAAACTGGTCACGATTCCGTCGGCGGTGCGCGCTCGAGTCGAAGAGACTCCGCCACCGCAGCGCGCAACGGGCTTTGCTTCGATGAGCACACCCGGACCCTTCGAGACCAAGGCCACCGAGGCGTACTATTACGTGACGCCGACCGAGCCGGATTGGTCGCCCGAACGGAAGGAGGAATGGCTGACCGCTTTCAACTATTACACGACCGATATTGTGAGCATCCACGAAGCGTATCCCGGGCACTACGTTCAGTATCTGGCGTTGAATGCATCCGGCGCCAGCGCGGTGGCCAAAGTGTTCACCAGCTATGCCTTCGCGGAGGGTTGGGCACACTACACCGAGCAACTTTTGATTGAGGCCGGTTTTCCCGGTGCGGGATTGGGCGGCGCCAGCGATCCCGCTCGCAATGCCAGGTATCAACTCGCTCAATCAGGCGAGGCACTGCTCCGCTATTGCCGGTTGATCTGCTCGGTCCGGTTGCACACCCAGGGCATGACCGTGGAAGAGGCCACGCGATTCTTCATGGAACACTGCCATTACGCGGAGGAACCGTCGCGACAGGAAGCCATGCGTGGCACCTACGACCCGGGTTATCTATTCTACGCGCTCGGCAAGCTGCAGATTCTCAACCTGCGCGATGACTGGCAGAAACAGGAGGGCACCGCATTCAGCCTCCAGCGGTTTCATGATGAGCTCCTATCACACGGTGCGCCGCCGATTCCCGTGGTCCGGCGATTGATGCTGAAAGAGGCGGCGCATTGACTGTGCGCGCTGAAGGCGTTCCCGCCCGGAATCAATGAAAAGGTCCACGCGAACGGAGCGCGGCGTCCGCATTGCCGAATTCCCGAAGCTACCCTAGCCTCGGCGCATGGCATTCGATTCCTTCCGGGATTTTGTCTCCGCCCTCGACCGCGCTGGCGAACTCATCCGCATCACCCAACCCGTCGCCACCGAACTTGAGATCACCGAGATCGCTGATCGCGAGATGAAGCAGCCCGGTGGCGGCAAGGCGTTGCTCTTCGAGAAGCCCACCGTCAACGGCGTCGTCTCGCCCTTCCCCGTCGCCATCAACACGCTCGGCTCGCACAAGCGCATGGCCATGAGCATGGGCGCGAATTCCGTGGACGACGTCGCGAACGAACTCGGCGCGTTGATGAAGGCCAAGCCGCCGACATCGATGCGCGAGGCGATGAAGCTGCTCGGGCTGGCCATCGATCTGCGCCACGCGAAGCCGAAGACCGTGAAGAGCGGTCCGTGCAAGGAAGTGATCCATCGCTTTGAGGAGAAGGAGAAATGGGGAAAAGGCGCAGAGGAGAAACCCCCTCTTCCCCCTTTCCCCTCTGCCCCTCTCCCAGCCGGTCCAATCCAGTTACCCCCAACCACCACAACGCCTCCGACCCTCCTCAACCTGCCGATCCTGAAATGCTGGCCGCTCGACGGCGGCCGCTTCATCACGCTCCCCTGCGTCGTCACGCGCGACCCGGACACCGGCGAACGCAACGTCGGCATGTATCGCATCCAGATCTACGACGACAAAACGACGGGGATGCACTGGCAGTTGCAGAAAGTCGCCGCACGCCACGGACGCCGCTATTACGAGAAGGGCGAGCGCATGCCTGTCGCCATCTTCCTCGGCGGCGATCCTATGTTCCCCTTCGCCGCCACCGCGCCCATGCCGGACGGACTGGATGAATTTTTGTTGGCCGGTTACCTTCGCAAGAAATCCGTCGAGCTCGTGAAGTGCGAGACCAACGACCTCGAAGTCCCCGCCAACTCCGACTTCGTCATCGAAGGCTACATCGATCCCACCGAGCCGCTCCGCGACGAAGGCCCGTTCGGCGACCACACCGGCTACTACACCTTGCCCGAGCCGTATCCCGTCTTTCACATCACCGCCATCACGCACCGCAAAGACGCCGTCTATCCCGCTACCATCGTCGGCATCCCGCCCATGGAAGACTTCTACATTGGCGGCGCGTCCGTGAAGCTCTTCCTGCCCATCTTCAAGATGAACTTTCCGGAGATCGTGGACATCGCGCTGCCAGCGGAAGGCACGTTCCACAACCTTGTCTTCGTCAGCATCAAGAAAACCTACCCCATGCAGGCCTACAAAATCATGCACGGCCTCTGGGGCATGGGGCAGATGATGTTCACCAAATACATCGTGGTGGTGGACGCCGACGTGAACGTCCACAACACCAGCGAAGTCCTCTTCCATCTCTTCGCCAACACCGACCCGCAGCGCGACAGCATCTTCACCAAAGGCCCGTCCGACGTGCTCGACCACGCGACCAGCGAGATCGCCATGGGCAGCAAACAAGGCTTCGACGCGACAAAGAAACTGGCGGGCGAAGGTTTCAAACGCCCCTGGCCGCCGCTGATCAAAATGAACGACGATGTGCGCCGGAAAATTGATTCCATTTTCGGCGGTAACCGCTGAAACTTAAACGCTATGAAACTGACCCGACGACAAATGTTGACGACGGTTGGCGTTGCGGTGAGCAGTGCAGCGCTTGGCAGAGTCCAAGCGGCAGACAAAGACGCGCCAGAACCGAGCCGGCCCGCGTCCCCAAAGTCCAGCGACGCGAATGCTTCTCCCGTTTGCTTGTCTGATTTCGAACCTCTGGCAAAAGAGCGCCTCTCTCATTTTGCCTACGAATACATCGCCAGCGGCGCAGCGGACGAGTTGACTATTCGTTGGAACCGGGAGGCATTCGATCAAATTCGTTTGCGTCCGAAGGTGCTTGTGGATGTGGAAAAGATCGACACGCGCGTCACGTTGTTCGGGCGGGAGATGCCGCATCCAATCCTGCTCGCGCCTACCGCGTGGCATCGCCTTTCGCATCCCGAGGGGGAGGTTGCCACCGCGCGCGGAGCAGGGGCGGCCGGGGCCACCTTCGTCGTGAGCAGTCTTTCGACCCGGCGACTTCAAGACATCGAGCCCGTTGCGAAGGCTCCACTGTGGTTTCAACTTTACGACCTGCGCAAGGAACGTCGTGAGTTTGTCCGTGGCGTGGTGCAGGAAGCGGAGAAGTTCGGGTGTCGCGCGTTTGTCGTGACGGTCGACGCGCCCTTTGCTGGCGCGCGAAACCGTATTCAACGCCTGGGTTTCCAAGTCCCCGCGGACTTCGAGACGCCCTACTACCAAAAGCTCAATCAACAACCAGCTTCGGGTTTGCCCATCCTGGGCAGTTTCACGTGGGAAGCCATCGAATGGCTGCTTTCTCTTACGCGGTTGCCGGTTTTGCTCAAAGGCATCATGAATCCAGATGATGCGGCCATCGCTGTCCGAACAGGCGCCGCCGGGATCGTCGTCTCGAACCATGGTGGCCGCTGTCTCGACACGCTGCCCGCTTCCATCAACGCGCTGGAGCCGGTCGTGAAGAAAGTGGCGGGCCGGGTGCCGGTGCTGGTGGACGGAGGAATCCGTCGCGGAACCGATGTGCTCAAGGCCATCGCGCTCGGCGCCACTGCGGTGCTGATTGGTCGTCCCTATGTTTATGGCCTCGCCGTAAATGGCGACGAAGGAGTGGCCAAGGTCGTCAACATCCTGCGCAACGAGTTTCAGATGGCCATGGCGTTGACGGGCCGAGCCACCATCAAGTCCATTGACCGATCCGTTTTGTGGTCATAAACCGCGACCCTTGCCGGATGGGACGCGACAGCATCTTCACCAAAGGCCCGTCCGACGTGCTCGATCACGCCACCAGCGAAATCGCGATGGGTAGCAAACAAGGCTTCGACGCGACGAAGAAACTGGCGGGCGAAGGTTTCAAACGCCCCTGGCCGCCGCTCATCAAGATGGATGCCGCAGTGAAGGCGAAAGTGGACAAGTTGATGAGTGGCGCGCGTTGACACACCAAGTAAAAGCATCATGATGCCTGCATGAGAACCACGTTGACGCTTGACCCTGACATTGCCGCCAAAGCCAAGAAGGGCGCGGCCAAGTTGCACAAGCCTTTCAAGGAAGTGATCAACGCCGCCTTGCGCGTGGGCCTGGACGAAATCCTCGCGCCGCCCGCCGCCAAGCCGTACCGCACGAAGCCGCGTCCGCTTGGTCTGCGCCGGGGCTTCAGCTACGACAACATCTCGGAACTCATCGCCGCCGCCGAGGGGGAAGACCACTCATGATCCTCGTCGATGCGAATCTCCTGCTCTACGCTGAGGACAGTTTGTCTGAACATCACGAAGCGTCTCGCACCTGGTGGGATGCCCAACTGAGTGGTTCCGAGCCGGTCGGTTTGTGCTGGCCGGTGCTGAACGCTTTCATCCGCATCGGCACCAATGCGCGACTCCACCAGCGCCCGCTCACGCTCAAGGAAGCCACCGAGCGCGTGCAGAGCTGGTTCAACCAATCCTGCGTGCGCGTCCTTCAACCGACGGACCAGCACTGGAGCATCTTTCAACAAATGCTGCGCAGCGGGAATGCGGTGGGCAACCTGGTCTCCGACGCGCACCTGGCCGCGCTCGCCGTGGAGCACAACTGCGTGTTGCACTCGAGCGACGCCGACTTCTCGCGCTTCCGTGGACTCAAATGGAAGAACCCCATTGCGCGTTGAAGTCAGCCATGCCCCGCACAGCGAAATCGCCAGCGGCAACAAACTCGGCTTCGACGCGACGAAGAAAATCCCGGGCGAAGGTTTCAAACGCCCCTGGCCACCGTTGATCAAGATGGATGCAGCAGTGAAGGCGAAGGTGGAAAAACTTTTCCCCTCGTGGCATCTGACATGGGTCGGATCCAAGCCCCGGCCTCACGCCAGTTTGCGTTCACGCTCCCGGCGGCGGCAGGATCTCGAGCCCATATTTCTTCGCAATCTCCATCACGCGCGGGATGTCCTGCTGTTGCTGCGGAGTCAGCGCGCCGATTTCCTCGAAGAAGCCCTCGAAGCCTGACGGGGTGATGATGCACATGAGCCGGCCGGGCGTCTGGCCGAGATAGCGGTAGGTATGCGGAATACCGCGCGGCGCAAAAACCGTCGCGCCCTTCTGAGCAACAAAATTCTTGTCCCCAACGGTCCACTCGTATTCGCCCTCAAGGATCTGGAATGTCTCGTCCTCGCGGTGATGGATGTGTGCCGGCGGGCCGCCACCCGGCTCATCGTGTGACTCGACCACGCTGACTATGCCTCCCGTATCGCGGCCGTGGAGGCGGATGAGCATCGGGATGCCGAGGATGTTCAACTGCTGGCCGCTCTCGGAGGGAATGTGGATGGGTTTCATGAACTCTCAATCGAAAGGATTCTGCTCAGCCCACGTAGCTGTAATCGTACGGCTTCCGCATTTCGCGAGCGAGATGGGTGTTGGCTTCCTTCGCGCCGTCGCCCGTGAAGACTTCCTTGGCCGGGTCCCACTGAAGTTTGCGGCCCAGGTGCATGGCGATGATGATGAGATGGCCGACGACGGCGGAGCGATGGCCGTTCTCGACATGAGCTATCGGGTCTTTGCGCGATTGCGCGCAGTCAAAGAAATTGGCCATGTGGTTGTTGCTCTCCTCGAGTTTGAGGGCGTCCGCGGGCAACGGAGTCATATAAACTTCCTCCTTGTGCGCGCTCAGATCGCCGCGGTTCACCCAGAGCCAGCCATCTGTGCCGGTGAACCGGATACCGTTGCGCTGGCCTTTGGGATCGATGATGCCACCGAACGGGCTATCCGCCGTCGTCGTCTGGACGATTTGCCGGATGCCGCCGGCGTATTCCAGGGTCGCCTCAAACTCTTTGCAGGTCGTGAAGCCGCCCTCGATGGGACCGACGGTCGCCTTGGACTCGACGCTGATGGGGCCGTCCTGACCGATGGCCCAGCGGGCGATGTCGTTGTGATGGGCGCCCCAGTCCGTGACCGGCCCGCCGGCGTAATCCCACCACCATCGGAACGTGTTGTTCGCGCGCTCCTTCAGGTAGCCGACCTTCGGTGCCTGGCCAAGCCAGAGGTCCCAGTTCAAGCCCTCGGGCACCGCCTGCTCGGTGGCGAACGGGCCTTCACGCAGGCCGGCCGGCACAAACACTTCCACGGTCTGAAGTTTTCCGATCCGCCCGTTGCGGACAAGTTCGCAGGCCAGTCGGAAACGCCGGTCGCTGCGCTGCTGCGTGCCGGTCTGGAACACGATCTTGTGTTCGCGCACGGCCTTGATCAGATGCTTGCCCTCGTCAATCGTAAGCGTGAGCGGCTTTTCGCCGTAGACATCCTTCTTCGCGCGCGCGGCTCCGATGTTGATAAGGGAATGCCAATGGTCAGGCGTGCCGTTGACGATGATATCGACGTCCTTACGCTCCAGTATCTTTCGGAAGTCGCTGAACAGCGCGGGCGACTTGCCAGCCTGCGTGTAGCGGGTGGCCACGCTTTTCATCGCGTTCTCCTTCGCATCACTCAGGGCAATGACATTGCCGAACTTGGCGGCGCCAGCGAGATCACCGCTTCCCTGACCGCCGCAACCAATCAGCGCCAGACCGGGCCGGCTGTTGGGCGAGGTCGATGCGGCGACTATCTGATCGGCCGCCCGCGCGAGGTCGTGCTCCACAAACCAGAGGGGCAATCCGCTGGCGGCGGCGGTGAGACTGGCTTGTTTGATAAAGGACCGACGGGAAATCTGGAATGTCTTGGGCATGGCGAGATTGAAGGCGCCGCCGGCCAAATGGTCAAGGTGAAGTCCCGAAGCTCGCGCTGCCCCCCCCCTGGCTCGTCCCGGATCCGCGCGCCGTCAACACCGCCCCGCACCTTGTTGTCCTTTCCTTTCGCTCGCACTTCGCGAGCGGCGCCATTAGTTTCGGGCCACCATGAAACTGGGACTCGAAGGCAAAGTTGTGCTTATCAGCGGCGGCGCGAAAGGCATCGGCGCGGCGTGTGCGAAACTCTTCCTCGAAGAAGGCGCTGCCGTGGCGATCGCCGATCTGGACCAGGCGGCCGGTGATGCCCTCGTTGCCGCTGCCCCCGCCGGGCGGGTGATGTTCTTTCAAGGGGATCTGGCCGACGAATCCATCTGTCGCGAGGCGGTGAACGAAACCGTGGAATGCTTCGGCCGACTCGACGTCCTGGTGAACAACGCCGGTGTGAACGACGCTGTGGCCCTCGATCAACCGCCGGCAAAGTTTCTCGCGTCGCTTCAGCGCAACCTCGTTCCCGCGTATTCGCTGACGCACTTCGCGCTGGGTCACCTGAAGAAGTCGAAAGGCTCAATCGTTAATCTGGGTTCGAAAGTGTCGATCACCGGCCAGGGCTCGACCTCGGGTTACGCAGCGGCGAAAGGAGGCATCAACGCCTTGACCCGTGAATGGGCGGCGGCGCTCGCAATGGACGGCGTGCGCGTCAACGCGGTGCTGCCCGCCGAGTGCAACACGGATCAATACCAGCGCTGGTTCGCTTCGCTGCCCAATCCCGTGGCCACGCGCACCGCGATCGAGAATCTCGTGCCGCTGGGTCACCGGCTCACCACCCCGGAAGAACTCGCGGCGATGGTAGTCTTCCTCGCCTCGCCGGTCTCCTCGCACACAACCGGACAGATCATTTTTGTGGATGGCGGCTATACGCACTTGGACCGGGCGCTGACGGCACCGCACCAGAAGTGGAGTTGAATTTCCGAGGAAGGACGGTCGGATTTCGCGGAAGCCGACGAACGGAACACAGAGGCAAGCACCAGGCTCAGGCTGGATCGCCGCTCGTCAGCTCCATGGGCCTTAGCTACAACCGGCATCGCCGAATCAGCAACGGCTCGCTTCGTTGGCTTCGGGAGGACTCCGCTCTGGTTCCGCGAATCACGGATCAGCGATCAACTTTTGTTTGGTGGCTCGGCGGTGCAACAGCGCAAGGAACCGGCTCTCCTCCCCGAGGTCAACTCCGTGATCCGCTTTCAGCCGGCTGACAACCTTTTCGCGCCAGGGCTCGGGAAACAGCTTTGGCCCATACAACGCCCCGACAAATGCGCCGACGAGTTGCGCGTACGAGTCGGTGTCGTGGCCCCACTCCATGCTGAGCTGCAACGCGGCCAACGGATCGTAGTCGGCAATCTCAAGACACGCGAAAGCGACGACAAACGGCACCTGCGCTTCCCACTTGGTGGTGTGTTCAAACTCTTTCTCCAGGGCGGCGAAGAGCCGGGCGGGCTGACCTTGCGCATCGCGGGCGAACTTCAACGCAAGGTTCAGCCAGCGATCCACCTGACGCTCGGACCAGCGAATCTTGCCGAAGCGCAGCGGGTCAGTCGTCCGCATCGCGCTCAAAATCGATTCCCAGGCCGCGCGCGGATTCTTCACCTCCACCGGCGTCGTGAGCGCCGACGCGAGCCCGGCCACCAGCGCAGCGTTCAGGTCCTTGCCGAAGCCGTTGTCGAAGAAGGCGAGGTTGTAAGCGGCACGATACGCAGCGTCGGGATCACCAGCGTAAATCGCGGCCACGGGCAGGAGCGTCATCTGCCCGCAGCACGTAGGCAGGCTTTGCCACATGCGCTCGGGCGGCAGCGCCTGGGAATGGTCGCGCCCACCGAGCACCCAGCGGGCGGCGAATTGCCATTCTTCGAGCCAGTCCGCCGCGAGCTCGGGATAGCCGGCACGGTCGACCACCGCCTTCGTCTTGGGCCAGTCGAGGTAGGATTGGGCGAGATCCTTCACGCTCATCGGCCAGCGGTTCGAGCGTTCGACTTCGTGCAACCCGTGCAGCAGAACGAGCTTGTGCCGGGTGTCGTCGGTGATGGTGCCAGGCTCGGAGCTGGGATTCCAATTGCCGTAGGATTCAGGCACGGGTCGGAGATCGCGGTAAGAGCGAAGTCGCAAGCGGCCGGCCGTGGCGGCGCGCGCAGTCGCGTCGAGGAGCTCGCCGTCGCGCCAGATCTTTGGCGGATCAGTCAGCCGCTGCACGTCTTCACGAGCCTGAAACTCGATGGGGCCACCCAGCGCATCGCCCAGCGCCCCACCCAGGATCAGACCCAACGAGCGGTCGTTTGCATCGACTACCTGCGGCGACGTCGCCGCTCGCGCCAGCGTCGGCGCGAGGGCCAGGACCGTGGCGCTAGTTTCTAGGAATCGTCGTCGGCTCGGTAGGTTCATGATGAATGGGCTGAAAGCTGGAGCAACTGCGGATGCGGATTGAGAACCATGTCTCGCGAAAGCTCCAGCAGCTCTCGTTTGCGATCAAGACCGTAACCGATGGGCAACTGGGCGTATCCAATCAATCGGCGCATGATCTCGACACCCACCAACTTCAGCATGAGTTCTTCCTCGAAACCAGCCGGCAGCAAGTAATCCTGTCGAAAGGCTCGCTGCAAGTGGGGCGGTTGATGGGCCAGCAAGAGGTGCGCGAGGAAAACGGCCACATCAAGCTCCGGCCGGCCAAAGAAACCAAACTCGGGATCGATAACGCGCGGACCAGCAGCGGTGCGAATGAAGCTTCCCGGGAAAAAATCGCCGTGCAGCAGACACGGTCCGTCAGCGAGATACACATCACGACCCAGTCGGCTTACCGTTTCGCAAAACGCAGCATCCGCCTTGAGCGGCCCGGCAACCGCCGCGAGCCCCGGGGTGATCTGGTCGAGATCCAGCCCGTTGTTTTCGGCCAGCGGGATCACAAAGATATGCGCGTGATTCAGCGCGCGCATTTCGCGGTTCGTGAGCAGGCGATCAGCGGCGCCTTCACCAAACGCTCCATGCAGCGCCGAGAGATAGCCGCCCAGTGAACGAAGTTCCTCGCTCGTGAACGCCTCGCCTCGGTAGACGCCGGTATAATCCTTCGCGTGACCAAGATCTTCCAGCACCAGCACACGGGCGTCGGCATCGAAATAAATCAGGCGCGGCATCATGTCCGCCACCCGAGCCTGCCCGGCGGTCAGTTGATAAAACTCCGCCTCGCGACAGGCACGGTCCCACGGTGCGGCGAACTGGGGATACTTCTCCACCCACGGGCGCGCTTGCTTCACAATGAGTGTGCGCCGGCCCGTCGTGACGCGAACCGTGCAGTTCATGTTGCCATCGCCAGCGCGCGCGGCCGTCTGGATTTTTTCCGACTCATCCAGCACACCACCTTTACGCAAGAAGGCGTCGAGCGGGCCGGGTTCCCCCGGCTCCAAATAGAACACGTCCGGATGGCAAAGGCGGAATTCAGCGGGCGTCATGATGCTTGGGTTGCGCGGGAAGCTTGCCTGATCTCATCGCGACACTCCAGTTCGATGACGAGCTCCGTCGCGCTATTCGCGACCCCCGCTCGTTGAGCCCGATTCCATTCTGATTAGCGATCTGCCGTTGATCGCCCGCCGGTGCGAGCGGTGATTACAAGCAGGCCCGCGCCGCAAATGTGCTTGCTTCACCCATTGGTTCCGGAGTTAATCGCGCCACCGTGGCAGACACTTCGAACCAGCCGGTCAGCTCCCCCCGCAGCAAAGACTCCGTCCTGATTTACGTCGTGGACGACGAACCCACCCTGCTGGAACTGGCGGAATATATTCTGGAGATGGAAGGCTATCGCTTCCAGAAATTCGAGGAGCCACGGAAAGCGCTGGCCGCATTTCAGGCGGCCGACCCCCGGCCCGACCTGGTCATCACCGACTATGTGATGCTCGGCATGGACGGCCTCCAGCTGGTCGGCGAATGCAAGCGCGCCAAGCCGGATCTTAAATCCATCTTGGTCAGTGGCACGGTGCAGGAGGAAGTCGTGCATCGCTCACCGGTCAAGGTCGATCGGTTCCTCCGCAAACCGTACCTGGCTCAGGAATTTGTCGAAGCCATTCGCGAAGTGTTGAATGTGAGCTAACCCGGCGGCTGCCGCCGGATCCAACCACTGGAACCCCAGGATGCCCGCCGTTGCTCCAGCCAAAAAACTCGGCGTGCTGATCTCCAGCGCACCCACTCAGCCGAACTTTGCGCACGGCCTGCAGCTCGCCGAGGCCGCCCTCACCCGCGGATGCGGTGTCTACTTTTACCTGATCGACGAGGCGGTTCCCGGCATTGAAGACGTCCGGCTGCAGGCGCTTCGCCGACGAGGCCTTCATTTGTTCGCCTGCGCCTTGGGCGCCAAGAAACGCAACCTCGTCACCGACGACCGCGCCACCTGGGTGGGGCTCGCGACCGCCAGCGACTTGATCGCCGCGACCGATCGTTTCGTGAGCTTCAATTGACCATGAGCACGGCCGCCCAATCTCGCACGCGCCTCTTGATTATCGTCACCGCTGACCCCGTCCAAAGCGGTCGCCTCGCCGAAGCCATCCGCCTCGCCGCCGGGATCGGCGCCTGGGAGAAAGTGGCGGTGACCCTTTTCGTGGGCGGCGCCGCGATCACCGGGCTGTTGCCCGGCGAAGGCCGGTTCGTTGATGAGGATAACATCATCGAGTTCCTGCCGACTTTGGCGGAGCATCAACAAGAGCTTTACGTCGAGTCCGGCCATCCCTGGCTGGTGGCCCATCGCGCGGCGGTGCCGTTTCCAGAACTTGATCACGGCGGGCTGGCGAAGCTGGCCGCCAGTCACGACTATGTCATGAACTTCTGACATGCGATCCATCCTCCACATAATGTCCGCCACCGCCAATGCGCGGGCCGAAGCCGTCATCGCGGCTCTGCGCGTCCAGAGCGAGCTTCGCATCGAAGTGGTGGATCTTCGCGGAAGTGAACCCGACTATGGTGCGGTGCTCGAAAAAATCTTTGCCGCGGATTCCGTGGCGGTTTGGTAGGCGCTCCCGTTGAACAAACCGTCGCCAGTCGAAGCGTTCATCAACCACACAACGGCGGCCTTGCGCGCCGGAAACTTGGTGCGGTTGTTGGTTTCGGCCCCTGCGGATCGCACGCAGGCCATCGAGCGGATCGAAGGACGACTGGTGGCAATCAAAGAGCAGCCGTTTCTCTCGATCACGCTTCGCGAACCCCGTCGCGACATCACCGAGAACTTGCCGATCGAAGGCGCTTCACGCTGGCTGACACAACAACTCGCTGGCCGCTTCCGCAGCGCCGTGCTCGATACGACGGAATCGCAGTGGCAGTTCACGATCAATTCCCGAAATAAACCCCGACTGGTGTCACATCGCCGGCCAGCCGCCAACGCTCCACAGCGAGGCCACGATCGCAAGAAGGCGGGTGTGCTGGATGAATCGGCCCAGCCGTGGTTGCAGGCGCTTGGCTTGTGCGATGAATCCGGAGGCGTCAAAACCTCAATGGCGGACAAGTATCGCCAACTCGAACGCTACCTTGAGATTCTCAGCCACCTCGCCCGGGACTGCGCCTGGGAACCCGGGTTGCCTATCACGCTTGCCGACATGGGCTGTGGGAAGGGCTACCTGACTTTTGGTGTCTGGCATCTGCTGACTCAGCAATTGGGATTGCAGGCGGAAGTAATCGGCGTGGAAGCGCGCGGCGAACTGGTGAACAAAGCAGAGTCCCTTGCCCGCGCCATCAAGGCGGATGCTCTGCGCTTCGTGGCCGGCGATATCGCTTCGGTCCGTTTTGATAAACTGGATGGCTTGATTGCCCTCCACGCCTGCAACACCGCCACCGATCAGGCGATCAAACGTGGCGTGCAGGCGGGCGCGAAACTGATTGTTGTTTCCCCGTGCTGTCATCAAGAGCTGCGGCCGCAACTCGGGCGCCCAAGTCCGCTCGCGCCGCTGCTCGCCCAGGGGATACTTGCCGAACGCCTCAGTGAGTGGCTCACCGACGGCCTGCGGGCGCTGCGCCTGGAGCAAGCCGGCTATGCCACGAAGGTCATCGAGTTCGTTGCCTCCGAGCACACCCCGCGCAATCTGTTGATCGCCGGCATTCGCCGGAACCAACCTGGGGACGCCGCGAAATTGGATGATCAGATCCGCACGCTGAAAGAATTCTTTCAACTCGATCACCTGGCGTCGGACGAAATAGCTGCGCCGTGATGGACGCCGACTGGAAAACACTTCGCCGGCTGCGTGCTGGTTTCCTGGCGGGCACTGCGGGGAAGCGTGACTACTGGCAATCCCTTTCTGATCTCGCGCAATACGACGCGACGTTTGCACAACGAATCGGCTGGAAGTGGGATTTTGTCCTCGCAGACTTGCAGCAACTGGGTTGGCAGCCTCCCGGCGGAACCGTCCTTGACTGGGGCTGCGGCAGCGGCGTCGCCAGCCGCGCCTTCCTCGACCAGTTTGGAGAACAATCGACAAGCGAACTCTGGCTCAGCGATCAGTCTTCATTGGCTGTGCAGTTCGCCCAAAATCGCGCCATCGAAAAGTATCCACACCTCAAGATTCAGCGTGGTCACCCTGAAAAAATCGATCTGCTCATCATCAGTCACGTTTTGACAGAACTCGCCCCTCGCGAAATCGATGAGGTCGTCGCGCTGGCCAACTCGGCGACCGGCGTATTGTGGGTCGAGCCGGGCACCTTCGAGGCCAGTCGCAACTTGATCGCGATCCGCGAAAAGCTTCGGGACGAATTCAACGTGGTCGCGCCGTGTCCGCATCAAGCGCGGTGTGGCGTATTGGCCGTTGGCAACGAGAGCCACTGGTGCCATCAATTCGCCGCGCCCCCAGAGTTTGTTTTCACGGACCCGTTCTGGATGCAGTTCTCGCGCACGATGGAGATCGATCTGCGCAGCCTGCCGCTCAGCTACCTCGTTCTGGACCGCCGCCCGGTTGCCGCCTTGCCCGCCGACGCGGTGCGCATTCTGGGCCGCCCTGAAATCCTCAAGCCACACGTCTCAATGTTAGGCTGCTCCGCCGGTGAATTGAAACTTGGCGAGCTCGCACGGAGAGATCATTCAGACGACTACCGGCAGTTTAAGAAAGGGCGTTGCCCCTCGCTTCAGTGCTGGGAATGCGACGGAACCCGGATCAAATCGTGGAAGGATTTCCGGGCGCCGGGCTCCGATCCGGCGTGAACTGGGAGCGCCGACCATCGCTCGGCAAGTGAGACCAGCAGCAGCTCTGGCCGAGCAATGCTCGGCGCTCCGCTCACTTCCCGACGGCTTCAACAACCAGGTCGTCGAAGCGAATCGGTTGCCCGGAAAACGGGAGCGCCCATGCGGAGGCCTTGCCCGGATTCGGCTTCTCGGAGGTCGAATGGGAGATTGGCCAGGCGCTCGGTTCAGTTTCCCCGTCTTTCCAGACCTTGCCTTCGGCAATCCATTTGCCGTCCGCCACGCGGACTCGCAGTTTGAGGCGAGTCCAGGCACCGGAAGACCATTCGTATTCGGTGCTCGCGACCGTGTCGTCGCCGCGCACCAGTTCGATGGCTCGCTTGCCGGGAGCAACGCGCAGTTTGTAGCCGCTCACGCCGCAGAGTCCCACCGAGAATGTCGGAAAACGCCGGCCTTGCTTGACGCCCTGCACGCGCGCCGTGACGACACCCCCATCGAGTTCACTGGCTTCCTCGGGCTTGGCACCGACCTTGAACTTGGTGCCCGCGTCGTTGAAGGCGAAGTTGGGGCCGAACAGGAATCCAAAAGTTTCCAGCGGCGCACCGGGCAGCTCGAACACCTTGCCACCCTCGAACTCGCGCACCGCGAACTGGCCGTCGATGATCATGAACCCCGCAGGCTCACCGCCCACCTCGCTTGATTCGAAGTCGGTCTGGTAAAGGGGTCCGGCCGCAAAAGTCGCTGGCGAAAGCACCAGCACCGCGAGGGTGATTAATGATAATTGTTTCACAGCTAAAATAGCAGCTCCCGTGGGGCCGCCCGACCTCGGCATCATCTGCGAGGTTGGCTGATTTTCAAATGCTTTGTTCTGGAGCGAGCCAATGCGACGAGGTTGAAGCCACCCGAATTCACAACCTGCGGGGCCCAAATAAAAAAGGCGCCCTCGCGGGCGCCTTTCCAATTCGTTCGTGGCACTGATCAACCCAGCGCCGCCAGTTCCTTCTCAAACAGCTCGCGGGTCTTGCCCTGCAGGTCGGCCTGGCTGATCTCGCCCTTCTCCAGCTTCGTCAGCAGCGACTTCTGCGCGAGGTAGTCCTTGTTCACGATGCCGGCCTTGCTCTGCAACATGCGCCACGCTTTGCGGCGCTCGACCGAGAACAACACCATCTGCCGCGACACGGCGAAGTGTTTGATCTTCCCGTTCACGTCGGCCTTGATGAACACGCCGAAGTCCGGCACGTAGCTGCGATGGTTCTTGTCGAACACGCGCCGGTAGATGACGTCTTCCTGCGTGATGCTCACGAGGATGTCGTCGAGGTGGATCATCTCCGCGGCCTGCTCGTCCTTGATGGACTTCACATGCTTGCGGAAGCGGCCTTCGGTGATGGCCCAGTGCGCGACGGTGAAGTTGTACTTCTCGCCGGTGGTCTTGAACTTCGTGTCCCACCAATCGCGATTGATTGAAGGGTTGCCCTTGAGCTCGAAGCATTCCTGCGACGTCTCGCCGGCGCGCGGGTTGAAGACAAACTCCGGCATGCCGCGGCCATCGCGCACCAGCTTCGCCTGATCGGCGGACATGTTGTCGGCCACGGCGTGTTCGGGCTGGCAGGTCGTGTACGCCTGGAAGAACGCGGTGCCACGATATTCGAGACCGTCAAGCATCGCCTTGTAGAGCTTGGCCGCGTTGGCCATTGAGACCTGCGCGACGAACGGCGAGCCGTGGCCGCTGGTGAACGCCTCGGCGACGTTCTTCTTCTCGATCAGCTTGCCCTGCGACGCGATGCCGAACTGGTTCATGTCGTAACCGCCGAGCATGGTCGAGCTGTCGGAGTTCTGGCCGCCGGTGTTCGAATAAACCTGGGTGTCGAGCATGAGCATCTTCACGTTCGGGCGGTTCTGAAGAATCACCTTCGAGACGTTTTGGAATCCGATGTCGCCGAGCGCGCCGTCGCCGCCGATGACCCAGACCTTCGGCAGCTCGCGAATCTCCTGATCCGTCATCAACGCGTCGTCGAGGTGCGTGAGCAGGAAGTAATCAGCCTTCGAGGAAACGCCATCCTCACGATCGAGCAAGGCGTCGCTCATCCGCTCGGGCGCGACCGACCGGCGGGCATGGTTCTGCGTCAGCGATTCGCTGAGCAGCCAGGAGATCGTCGAGCCGTCCTGGAACAGCGAGTTCATCCACGGATACGGATGCGGATTCGACGGCGGGGTCGAGCCATAGACCGTGTTACAACCCGTGCTGGCGCCCATGAACATCACGCTCTGGCCGTTCGCGAGCCGGCCATCAACGGCCTGAAGCTCCTTGTGATTGAAGGCGTCCTGTCGCAGGACCGCGCACAGCCCGCCGATCATTTGCTGGTCGGTGATAGCGCCGTGCTGCTTCTCGTAGTTGGCGACGCGCACATCGGTGTCGCCGTCGTCCTCGCCGCCGAGTCCCATGACGACGTGGGCGATCGAACGCTTGAGGAGTTGGTACTCCTCCTCGCTGCGATCCTTGAGCTTCTTGAGCTTGAGCGGCCCTTCCTGCTCGAGGCGCGTCGCCTTGGCGCGCAAGCGGTCGGCTTTCCGGTGATAGATCGGGCGCATGTAAGCCTCGGTGACGGACGCGACGGCCCGCAGGATGGACTTCTCACCGCAGCCCGCGCAGGCACCGTCGCCGGAAACCAGCGCCTCGTAATTGCGGCGCACCATGAGATGATTGCGCAACGCCGCCTCGCGCGAACTCGCCGCGTCCAGGTCGTTGTAGAGGCCGAGATATTTCTGCGGGGTATCCGGGAGCAGCCGGCTGAAAATTTGCGCCGTGGTCAACTCGGCGTTCAAATCCTCCGTCTCACGCGTCATGCGCAGCGCATCGTGCTCGCCGCAAACCTGCACGCATTCACCGCAGCCTTTGCAGAGGTCGGACACGAAGATCGAGAACAGGCCACCGGCACCAGCCGTCTTCGCTTCGATCGAACGGAAGATCGCCGGCACATTGCTGTAAGCGAGCGGCAGCTTGGCGATGATCCCGGTGAACTCAGCCCTGCTCGTTTCGGAAAGCGTTGTAAGGGCGGTGACCTCGGCGCGAATGATGTCCGTGAACGGCACGTTGGTCTTGGCCTTGATGGACTCGTTCATCTTCGCGCGGGCGCGATCCTCGATGCCTTTGAGTTCAGCGATGAGGCTTTTTCGCTCCGCCAGGTCGGTGACGTAATAACTCGCCGCCGTCTTGAGCACCGTGCCGACATCCTGCGACGTGTTCGGCAGCGCGGTGTCGGGACAAGCCGTGATGCACTCCATGCACTGCGTGCAATTCTCGGCGATGTAAACCGGCGTCTCGCGGCGGGCGACGTACTTGGACTGCGTCGCGCCCGAACCGGCGCCCATGACCCCCAACGAGGCGAGCGCACCCGCCGGCTGATGATAGCCAAAGCCGCCCCGGAACTCCTTGTCGAACGTCGCCAGGGTCTGGAACGGTGCCTTGGGCGCTTGATTCGCGGGCGCGGGCAGGCCGCACGCCGACGGGCCGCAGCCGGCCGTCGGCATCAACGGCTCATCCGTCTGCGGGCGCAGGGGCGGATTGCGCATCGACGAACGATCCGGGTCGTCGAGCGTGCCGTAGTTGATCTCCACGACGCGCGAGAAGCCCCCGATCATCACGTCCATGTTCGACTTCACCACCGCGTCGCCGAAGCGGCCGAACTTCTTCACGTATTGCTGCTGCACCGTCTCGTTGAACAACTCCTCGGTGATGCCGTTGTCCTTGAGGAACGGCGACACTTTGAAGAACGCGCCGAGGAAGCTGTTGCCCTGCATGCGCAATTGCAGCTCGGCCTGGCTCGTGGCCTGACGGGCAATTTCAAAGCCCGGTAGGATGTAGATGCGGATGTGATTGTCCTTAATGAACTGGCGATGCTTCGCCGGCACGCGCTGCCACGCCGTCTCGGGCGAGTCGCTGGATTCCCAGACGAGCGCGCCGCCCTTGTTCAAGCCTTCGAGCGGATTCGTGTGCGTGAACGCCTTGGGATCGCAGCACAGCACGACATCGACGTGGTTCAGTTCGCAGTTCACCTTGATGCGATCCCGCGCCACGGTGAGATAGTAATTCGTCGGCGCACCCTTCTTCTCGGAGCCGTACTTCGGGTTGGCCATGATCCAGAGCTTCGGAATCACGCGGCCGTCGGCGTCGTATTGCGGATCCTTGTCGGTCAGGTAATTGCCAAAATCGCCGATGATCTCGCCGAGGTTCTTGCCGGTGGTGATCATGCCCCAGCCACCGATGGAATGAAACCGCACCGCGATCGCGCCGTTCGGCAGCAGCGACGGCGTGTCCTTGGAAATGACGGCGTAAGGATGATCAACGCCGAGCACGAAGTACGTCTCGCCATCGGCAGCGCTCTTGCCGTCCTTGCGCTTCACCTGGCCGATCGCAAACTCGTAGGCGCCGAGCGTGTGCTCCGGTCGGAAATCGCGCGAGCCGATGCCGTACGCACCGCGGAACAGCCGCGGCATCTCGGCCGCCGTCATCGCCGGCACCTGGCCTTTGTAAAGATGGGCTTCGAGCGCCTTGCCGAGCGCGGTCCGGATGTCGCGCGCCAGCGGATTGTCGCCGGCCAGGCCTTCGTCGGTGCGTTCGATGATGATGACGTTCTTCTTGCCGCGCAGGGCGTTGATGACCGCCGCCTCGGGGAACGGGCGGATCACGTTGACGTGGATCGAGCCGACCTTCGCATTGCGCTGGTCGCGCAGGTAATCGCAGGCCTCCTCGACATTCTCCGCCGCGCATCCCAGCGACACAAAGACCGTGTCCGCATCGTCGCACTTATACTGTGAGATGAGCCCGTACTTGCGGCCGGTCAGCTCACCGAATCGAGCGTAGGCTGTCTCCAGGAAGCCGAGGACCGGCTCGTTGAAATTGTTCCGGCGGGCCACGACGCCGTTCATGTGATGTTCCTGGTTCTGAACCGGCCCAAGCAGCAGCGGGTTCTTGAGATCCATCATTGCCGGAACGCGCCGGCGCTTCGGTCCAAACAACTCGCGCTGGGCGGGTGTCGGGCAGTCGATCATTTCGTCCGGGGCGCCGAGAAATTCGCGGAGCAACTCGGCCTCGGGCATGAGGTAGGTTCGCTCGGAGTGCGTGGTCAGCATGCCGTCCTGAATGTTCATGCCGGGGTTGAGAGCCAACTCATTCACCTGGCGCATGATGATCGCCTGATCCGACGCCTGCTGCGCGTCCTTGCCCATCATCATGAT
Organism: bacterium; assembly: GCA_031362805.1. Classification (GTDB taxonomy): domain Bacteria; phylum Verrucomicrobiota; class Verrucomicrobiia; order Limisphaerales; family RI-55; genus RI-55. Next base: position 25,421 of record JANLTG010000142.1, on the reverse strand, counting down.
CCAGCCGGTGTCGAGCGCGGCGTAGATGTCGTCATGCGCGCAATGGACGTTCAGGGCGTGCTTCGTGAGCGCACGGGCGCCGACTTCCAGCACCATCGTCGAGAACTTGCCGGGCGCGTGATAGTACTGCTCGAGTGCATAGACGATGCCTTGGCCGGAAGTGAAGTTGACCGCGCGCTTGCCGCTGACCGCGAACGCCGTCGCGCCGCCCTGGGCCGCGTGCTCGCCTTCGCACTCGACGGCGATCTTCGAGGCGCCGAAGACGTTCAGCTCACCCTGCGCGTACGACTGCTGGTAGATCTCGCCTCCCTCGGTCGACGGCGTGATGGGATAAAAAATGCCGCCGTCCGTGATCCGGGTCTCGACATATTTGGTCACCAGTTGGTTGCCGTTGCAGGTCACGGGGATGCCCGGGTATTTCGGCTTCGTCTGGGCACCGGCGGATCGGGCGGCGGGCGTGGCGGCTGCTTGATTCGGCATAAGTTCGATGTGTGAGGGCTGTGGCGGAAAATTTATTGGTGGGAAACTAACATCGGACCTTCGTGATGGAAACAAGATAGTTGGTCCCGGAGCGCTCAATTCAATCAAGCTGGCGCCCGCTCCCGCCCGCGCGCTAATCTTGCGCCCGTGCCCACACCCAAAATTCTCATCATCACCGACGACGCCGGTGAGTCCTACGAAATCCTCTACGCCAAGCATCGCTTCGAGGAAGCCGGCTTCGTGGCGCACATCGCCGCTATCGAGAAGAAGCGGCTGAACGCCGTGATCCACGATTTCTATCCCGGCTGGAATACCTACATCGAAAAGCCCGGCTACCTGATCCAGGCCGATGTCGCGATCAAGAACGTGAAGGCGAAGGACTATGTCGCGATGCTCTTGATCGGTGGCCGCGCGCCGGAGTTCCTGCGTCATCACGAGCCGCTCCTCAAGCTGGTGCGCGAGTTTGAGCGACGGGACAAATGGCTCTTCGCCATCTGCCACGGCATTCAAATCCTGCTCGCCGCGGGCATTGGCAAAGGCCGCAAGTTGACCTGTTACGAGAACGTCCGCTTCGAGGTTGCCCAATGCGGCGGCGAATGGATCAATCGCCCAAGCGTGGTGGACGGCAAGTTGATTACCGCGCAGACGTGGGGAAGCCATCCGGATTTCTACCGGGATATTTTCAAGCACCTATCGGCGTGATGTGCTCGTCCTCGTTCTCGTCGTCGTCCTCGTAATCGAAATCTGATCGAGGACGAGGTCGGGGACGATCCCCAAAACCCGAAACCCCAACTCCCAGACCCTAGATCCGAGATGCCCCTCACCCGACACTGCCACAAATGCGGCTGGCTGTTCACCCTGCCCGGCTCGCCCGCCCGCACGGAGTCCTGTCATCAGTGCAATTCAGACCTGCGAATCTGCCTGAACTGCACTTTCTACGATCGCAAGGTCGCGCACGAATGCCGCGAGCGCCGGGCCGATCCGGTGGCCGACAAGATCACGGCGAACTTCTGTGAATACTTCGAATACATCCGCCGCGAATGGAAAGGCGCCGCCCCAGCCGATTCCGCAGAGGACAAGGCCCGGGAGAAATTGAAGAAGCTGTTCGGGAATTGAAGCATTCTCCGGGAGAATCACCGCTCGTTAGCTCGGCCGCCATCAACTCACCGCTTGGTAGGCTCGCGTCCGAGCGGCCAATCGAGTCTGTAATCCATTCCACTGTTTCGTTATCTGCTTTAACCTAAAAACCGCAAATGGGGAAACATCACCCAAAATGCCGCAGCAGGACCAGAGGTGTCGCTTGCCGACAACCAGGGCAACCGCCTCGCAATCGTTGAGTAGCTTCCCAAGATCCGAGGCCTTCAGATCGGTGTTCAACGAGACCTCCACCGCCCCGGCTGTCAGGGCTCCAAAATGCGCGATGCTACGGTCGACCGAGTTGTCGAGCAGCAGGGCGACGCGCTCCCTGGGCACCACGCCTTCAACACGCAGGAAGGAAGCGAACCTCAGCGCGGCGGCGCTCAACTCACCAGAGGTCCGCCATGCACCCTCGAACCAAGCCGCCCGCCGTTCGGGATGCGCCCGAGCGGCGCGATGTAATATGTCGGCGATGAGCATGGGCTCAGATATTGCAGGATACAGAGCGCCGGTCGCAGACCTTCACGTCGTCGCGGCCAGAAAGCGGGGGCGCGGCGCGGAAGCCGGTGCGGCAAGAGTGGTGCAGGAGTTGGGTGGAAAGAATTCCGGCGAGGGCCATGTCGTCGGTTTCGCCGACCGGCTGGTCGTTCGTGATCTTGGCGACGAGCTTCGCGACGGCAGCCGGGTTGAAGTGGCCTGATTCGCGAAGGGAATTCTCGGAAAGCAGCTCGGTGACGTAAGCCGGCGTTTTCTTATGGAAGAAGCTGCGATGGATGGGCGCGCGATACGGTTTCTTGGGGCGATTCCAGATCTCGGCGGGGAGCAGTTCGGCGCCCAGCTGGCGGAGGAGAAACTTGTCGCGGAGGGCAGGCATGCGAAGGCGGGCCGGCAGGCGCATGGCGAACTCCATCATGCGAACATCAAGGAAGGGAAAGCGGCCTTCGATGGAGTTGCCCATGCCGACGCGATCGCCCTGGGACGAGAGCAAATAGGTGCTCAAAAACGTGGTGATCTCGACATATTGTGCGCGGTCGAGGGTGCCCCACTGCGAGAATCCGGCGGGCAACGAGACGGAATCCATCAGCGGCCGCGCGCCGGCCTTGATCTGATCGGCGAGGGCGGCGGAGAAAAAGCGCTGGGTGCGGCGGGTGTTGCGCCAGCGGATGAAATGGGAATAGCCGGGGACTTCGGTTTCGGTCAGGCGCTCGCCGAAGAAGGAGGCAAGGAACTGCGGGCCCAGCTTGGAGAGATTCTGGAGATCAGGATAGATGCGCTGAAACAGCTTCGACCGGCGGGTCGAGGCGGGCTGTTTCGCCCAAAAGGCGCGAATCTTCGCTTCCTTGAAGATGTCGTAACCACCGAGAAACTCGTCGGCTCCCTCCCCCGTGAGCACGACTTTGTACCCGCTTTTGCGCACAAGCCGTGAAAGGAGGAACATCGGTGCGGGAGCGGTGCGGAGGAGCGGCGATTCGCAATGCCAGACGACATCAGGAAAAGCGTCGCCAATATCCTCGTGACTGGCCTCAACGACCTGGTGCGCGGTGCCAAGATGCCGGGCCATGCGCTGCTGGTGATCGCGCTCGTCAAACGCAGCATCGGTGAAGGCGATGGAAAACGTATCGAGCTGCTTGCCGACGAAGCCCTTGGTCAACGCGGCGATGATCGAGGAGTCGAGCCCGCCGCTCAAGTAGGCGCCGACTGGCACGTCCGCGAGGAGGCGGAGGCGAGTGGCGTCGGTGAGCAGGTGGCGGAGTTCGTCGAGATAGGCGGAGTCGGAGGGGGGCCTGGAGTGATGGAGTGATGGAGGAGTGGGCGGAGCCGAAAGGGAGCGGGTGGGCAGGCCGATCTGGAGATCGGCGCTCCGGGAAAAGTCGGGGTGCCACCATTGGTGGATTTGGAGGCCGCGCTGTTCGCTGACCAGGGCGTAGTGGCCGGGGGGCAGCTGCTGGATGTCCTTGAAAGCCGTTCGAGGTGGCAGGCAGGACCAGCCGGTGAAGATCTGATCAAGGGACAGCGGATCCAGCGCGAGGGATACGGCGGGGTGCGCGGCCAGGGCCTTGATTTCCGATCCGAATATGAGCACACCCTCGCGAATGGTGTAGAAAAGCGGACGAACGCCCACGCGATCGCGGGCCAAGAAGAGCTCGCGCTTATGGGAATCCCAAATGGCGACGCCGAACTGGCCGTTGAACCGGCGCAGACAGGCGGGGCCTTCCTGCTCGTAGTAATGCAACACGACCTCGGTGTCGCAATGCGTCTCGAAACGGTGGCCGCGAGCGAGGAGTTCTTCGCGAAGCTCGGCGTGATTGAAGATCTCACCGTTGTAAACGATCCAGTAGCGACCGTCCTCGGTGGTGATCGGCTGCTGGCCGGCGGCGAGATCGACGATGCTCAAGCGGGCGTTGCCGAGGCCAATCTGGTCGTCGAGATAGATGCCAAACTGGTCGGGTCCGCGATGGCGGATCATGGCCAGCATGCGGCGGAGCATTTCCTCGGACGGAGGCTCACTGTTGCGAAGATTCAAATAACCGGCAATGCCACACATAGTTCAGTTTAGGGGTTCGCGATGGGAATGGAACTGATCGGTGAAACGGTAGACAGCGATTCTTCCGAAGACAAGAGCGAGGACGCGTAAATTGACCGCGGACGGACGCAGATGGGGAGACGCAGGGCGTGGTGAGGCCGGCGAGCAGGTGGGAAAGTGGGCAGGGGCATCTCAAAAACGGAAAGCTGAAAGCAGAGAGCAGAAATGTTTAGATGATAGCGGGCCCAGCTTTACCGATTTCTTAACACGGTAGAGTAAACGCCCCCGGGCGGGCGAGCCGCCCGCGCTCCGACTTACCCCAAGCAAGGCGGTCTCGCAAAGAACCGTCCCAACTTGTTTAACCGCAGATGAACACAGATGGACGCAGATGGGGACTGCCGGCTGGCAGCACGGCAGCACTTTGCAAGCGAGGCCGAGGCGGCCAATGAAGGAGCGGAAATGGAAACCACGAATCAACACTAACTGACACGAATTCTTAAACCGCAGATGGACCTAACGGGGAGATGCCGGGCGTGGTGAGGCCGGCGAGCAGGTGGGAAAGTGAGAAAATGGGCGTTGGCGAAGGAAAACAGCGAACGCTCAACATTCAACGTCCAATTACCAAGTCGTGGGCGTAGGAGATCGGAGTTCTTACGCGAATTAACACGAATCAACGCCAAGCTGAATTAGCCACGAGAGAACACAAAGAGCACAAAGGGGAATGGTTGGAATGGCGACGGTCACAGACCGCCGCTACAGATAAATGGGGCCCGCAGTATGCGGTCCCTCCCATGGGGAAAGGCGGTCTCGGAGAGAGCCGCCCCACCTGCCGAGCGGAAGGTGGACTCGCGAATGCCCGTTCCCTCGACCCACTGGGCCTTCCGCTGTGCGGAATTCTTCCCTCGCCTGCCCAAGGCTCGGGAATGGCGCTCCATAACGATTCGGCGCCGACGCAGCAGCGCCCTACCATCATTTGCCTTTCCACCGGCGGTCATGGACCGCCGCTACAGAGAATTGGGGCCGCAGCAGGCGGGGACTGCCGACGATCAGGGACTCGTGGAACTCGTCCCTCCGAATGGTCGAGGGCGTGGCAAGAGGGGAGAGAGCCGCCCCACCGTGTTTAAGATGAACACAGATGGACGCTGATGGACGCGGAGGAGCGGGTAAGCGAGAAAAGGAGCGAAGGAGTAGTGGAGTGTTGGAATCGGACGACGGACGACGGACGACGGAGGACCGAGGACTGTGGACGCCCTGCCCCGGCTAATTTGGGCGGCGCGGCAGCACCGCCCTACCGCCATCGAGTATTGGGCTCCGCAGGAGCGTCGCCCTACCATGTAGGAAGGCGGTCTCGGAGAGAGCCGACCACCTGGCAAAGCGAGTCCCGGAATTTCAATTGATTGGGGACTCGTGGAACTCGTCACTCCGAATGGTTAGTGGTAGATTGGGACTCGTGTAACTCGTCCCTCCGAATCTATTGTTGGGCACGGCAGGAGCCCCCCTACCCTTCAACAGATTACTTCTTGTTCGTGACGGCGGAGACCCAGGATTGGTTGGTGAGATACCACTCGACGGTTTCGCGGATGCCGCGCTCGAACGTGTAAGCCGGCTCCCAGCCGAGCTCGCGTTTGATCTTCGAGGCGTCGATGGCGTAACGGAAATCGTGCCCAGGGCGATCCGTCACGTAGCTGATCAACTTACGGGAACCACCGCCCAAGTCCGGTCGGAGTTGATCGATGATGTCGCAAATCTGGCCGACGATATCGATGTTGGTCTTCTCGTTGTTGCCACCAATGTTGTAGGTTTCGCCGAGTTGGCCGGTGCGCAGAACGGTCCACAACGCCGCGGCGTGATCGCCGACAAAGAGCCAGTCGCGGATGTTCAAGCCCTGGCCGTAAACGGGGATGGATTTGCGTTGAAGCACCTTCTGGATCACGACCGGGATCAGCTTCTCAGGGAATTGATACGGCCCGTAGTTGTTCGAGCAGTTCGTGATGACGGCCGGCAGGTGGTAGGTGTGGTGATAGGCCCGCACCATCATGTCGCTGGAGGCCTTGCTGGAGGAATACGGTGAGCTAGGCGCGTAAGGGGTCGTCTCGGTGAAGAAACCGGTCGCGCCCAGACTGCCGTAAACTTCGTCGGTGGAGACGTGGTGAAACCTGCGGTCGGAGATGGGAGATGAGGGATGGGAGCCACCGTTCAGCCAGGTTTCGCGGCAGGCTTCGAGGAGGTTGAAGGTGCCGACGACGTTGGTGTGGATGAAGTCGCCGGGACCGGTGATCGAGCGATCGACATGTGACTCGGCGGCGAGGTGCATGACATGGGTGATGGCATGCTGGCGGACCACACGGAGGGTTTCGGCCTTGTCGCGGAGGTCAACTTTCTCGAAGACGTATTTGGGATGGCTGGCGACCGAGGCGAGGTTCTCGAGATGCCCGGCGTAGGTCAGGCAGTCGAGGTTCACGAGTTTCGCGATCCCGGGCTGGTTGATGACGTGGTGGATGAGGTTGGAGCCGATGAAACCCGCGCCGCCAGTGATGAGGAGGTTCATAAGATAAAGCAGAGAGCTGAAAGCAGAAAGCGGAACCAAAGTCTTACGCGAATTTCGCGAATTCACGCGAATGCCAAGTTGAATTAACCGCGAAAGAACACATAAGGCGCAAAGTCCGTTTTACAGGAGCAAACGGAGGGAGCGGAGGGCGACGACCGAGGACGGTGGACAGAGGACATTTACGAAAAGCGGAGAGCTGAAAGCAGAAAGCTGAAATGTTTAACCGCAGATGGACACAGATGGGGACTGCCGGCTGGCAGCGCGGCAGCACTTTGCAAGCGAGGCCGAGGGAGTGTTGGAGTGTTGGAGTGAGTGGGGCAGTTGAGGCGGACGGCAGAGGACAGAGGACAGAGGACGCACTACCCCGGTTAACTTGGGCGGCGCGGCAGCACCGCCCTACCGACATTTATTGGGCTCCGCAGGAGCTTCGCCCTACCGCCTGCCTACTTTACTTCGGGTTGCCAGTTGCGGAGGGAGTCTTCGAGGGCTTCCTCGACGGAGCGGATCTTGATGCCGGCGGCAAGCAGCTTGGTGACGTCCATGATGCAGTTGGAACGCGGCGTCTTGGCGGCGACTTTGTAGAATTCTTCGTCGCTCTCCCAGAACTCAAATGGACGCGCGGGTTTCAGTACTCGCTCGATGGCTTCGACGACCTGCCGCGTGGTCACCGCAGCAGGATTGGTGACGTTGTAGGTGCCGAAAGGAACCCGCTTTTCCCAGGTGTCCAAACAGGCGCTGACGAAATCGCGGCGATGTGAAATGGAATTCACGTTGTCGTAGACCTTTGAGTAGCGCTGCACCTTGGAGAGGTAATTGCGCGCGTTGTCGAACTCATCGAACGGAATGCGGCAACGCCAGATATAGGATCGACCGACACCAACGATGGCTTCTTCACCAAGGGCCTTGGTGCCGCTGTAGAAGCTGCAGGGCGGTGAACGGAAAGAGAAGTTTGGCGGATCAGTCTCGGTGAAGCCGCGGAAGAAGGCAACGGATCGACTCCTCACCCCTGCCCGCTCCTCGTTCGAGGAAGAGCGGGGGTCGGCGATCGGAGAGTTGGAGTGGTGGAGTGGTGGAGTGGAAGGGGAAGCGGCGGCAGGAGTGCTGGAGTGGGGGAGTGGTGGGTTGGCTGATAAAACTCCACCGGAAGGAGTCGACCCCTCACCCCGGCCCTCTCCCCCATTCTGGGGGCGAGGGAGAGAATCAGTGGAGCTGGAGGGCTGGAGTGATGAGGTCTCTAAGGGAATGCCAGCGCGGTAAAGGGCGCGGAGTTCGGGTTGGGTGAGATCGGGTTCGACCTGTTCGCGGCCGTCACGAACGACTTTGGCGCCGGAGTAGATGCAGCCGGAGGAGACGTGGCCCCAAGGCGTGTCGGTCACGACGCAGGCGTGGGCGAGCATCGCGGGAAAGAGCGTGTTACCTTGCAGGGTGTCGGCACGGGCCACCTCGCAGGCGTCCACGTTGGGCTTGCCGGTGTAGCCCGCAGCGTTGATGACAAAGGCGGGTTTGACGCGGCGTAGGTACGCGAGGAACGGCTCGAAGCGGGTATAGTCGAGTTGCGCGCGGGAGAAGGTCTCAAAGGGGAGCCCGCGACGTTTGAGTTCGGTGGCAAAAGCCTGGCCGATGTAGCCAGTGGAACCGAGGAGAGTGATCATAATTCAAAAGCAGAAAGCAGAAAGCAGAAAGCAGAAAACAGAGAGCGGAAACGACAGCGTGAGCGGGTGAGCGGGTAAAGGAGCGGTGGAGCGGTGGAGTAATTGGGGAAGAACGAAAATAGCGAACGCTCAACATTCAACATTCAACGTTCAATTACCAAGGCGTGGGCGAAAGAGAGCGGAGTTTTTACGCGAATTGACGCGAATTCACACGAATCGGGGGCGAACGGAGCGAGGCACCTGATCACATGACTTTCGATGGCTGGTGTTTCAATTGATTGGGGACGCTTGTCAAAAACTGAAAGCGGAAAGCGGAGAGCTGAAATGTTTAACCGCAGATCGAGCCTGACGAAGCCCGGAGTTTAAGTTGATTGGGGACTCATGGAACTTGTCCCTCCGAAGGAACGAGGGCGTGGCCCTACCGCAATCTATTATTGGGCTCCGCAGGAGCGTCGCCCTACCATGTATGAAGGCGGTCTCGGAGAGAACCGCCCCACCATCGTGGATCTTCACCGGCGGTCATAGACCCGCCGCTACAGAGAATTGGGGCCGCAGCATGTCGGTCTCGCCCAAGCGAGGAAGGCGGCCTCCCCGCCTTCGTTTCTCGAACTTCGGCGCGGCCTTGAGGGGAGAGAGCCGTCCCACACTGGTAACCGAAAGATTGGGACTCGTGGAACTCGTCCCTCCGAATGTTCGAAGGCGTGGCCCTACCGCAATCTATTATTGGGCTCCGCAGGAGCGTCGCCCTACCATGTATGAAGGCGGTCTCGGAGAGAACCGCCCCACCATCGTGGATCTTCACCGGCGGTCACAGACCGCCGCTACAGAGAATTGGGGCCGCAGCAGGCGGGGACTGCCGGCTGGCAGCGCGGCAGCACGTTACGAGGTGAGGCGATGGGCTTCGGCGATGACGGCGTTCAGGTATTCGCGGTATTCGCAGTTGGGGATGTTGGCGACGACCGCTTCGAGATGGGCCAGCGGGAGCTGTCCGCCGCGGAAGGCCGCCTCTTCGGGACAGCCGATCTTGATGCCGGCACGTTTCTCGATCGTTTGCACATACGCGGACGCTTCATGCAGGCTCGAACTGGTACCGGCGTCGAGCCACGCAAAGCCCCGATTCAGGCGCACGACTCGCAGCAGTCCGCGACGAAGGTATTCCACGTTTACACTGGTGATCTCGAGCTCGCCGCGGGCCGACGGCTTCATGTTCTTGGTGATGTCCACAACCTGGTTGTCGTAGATGTAGAGCCCTGGCACGGCGTAGCTGCTCTTGGGTTGCATTGGTTTTTCCGCGATCGAAACCGCCACGCCGTTTGCATCGAACTCGACGACACCATAGCGTTCGGGGTTGAGGACGTGGTAACCAAAGATCGTGGCGCCCGATGTAAACTCGTCGAAGGCGCGCTGGAAGGTGTCGCCGCCGTAGAAGATGTTGTCACCGAGGATCAGCGTGACCAGGTCGCGGCCGATGAACGATTCGGCAATCAGAAAGGCCTGGGCGATGCCTTCGGGTTTGGACTGTTCGCGGTAGTCAAATTTCACGCCGAAACGCGAGCCGTCGCCGAGCAGTTGGCGGAAGCGCGGGAGGTCATGTGGCGTGGAGATGAGACAGATGTCGCGGATGCCGCCCTCGATGAGGGTCGTGAGCGGATAATAGACCATCGGCTTGTCGTAAACCGGCTGGAGCTGCTTGCTCGCGACCAAGGTGAGGGGGTAAAGACGGGAGCCGGCGCCGCCGGCGAGGATGATGCCTTTCATGTCTTAGAAATGGAGTAATGGAGGGGTGGAGTGTTTCAAAAGCGGAAAGCTGAAATTTGAAAGCGGAAATGAGACCGAGCGAATCGAGGACCGAAGGCCGAAGACTGAGGACGGATCAAAAACTGAAAACGGAAAGCAGAGAGCAAAAATGTTTAACCGCAGATAGACACAGGTGGACGCAGATTGAAGTTCCCCCGAGGCGGTGGACAAGGGGCGGTGGAGCAAAGGAGCAAAGGGGCGGTGGAGTGTTTCAAAAGCGGAAAGCTGAAATTTGAAAGCGGAAATGAGACCGAGCGAATCGAGGACCGAAGGCCGAAGACTGAGGACGGATCAAAAACTGAAAACTGAAAGCGGAAAGCTGAGATTTTTAACCGCAGATGGACGCGGGTGAACGCGGGTGAACGCAGATGGGGATTGCCGGCTGGCAGCGCGGCAGCACTTTGCAAGCAAGGCCGAGGGAGTAATGGAGTGCTGGAGAGTTGGAGTGGTGGGCGATGCGCCCCACCAGCCGAGCGATGCTCAGCGCTCCAACAAGTTTCGGCTCCGCAGGAGCGTCGCCCTACCGTTCGAGAACGAGAGTGAGGACAATTGCCGGCGGGCGAACCGCCCGCGCTCCTCGTTTGCAATACCGGCGGTCACAGACCGCCGCTACAAATGAATGGGGACCGCAGCATGCGGTCCCTCCCATAGGGGAAGGCCGTCTCGGAGAGGCCGCCCCACCTGGCAAAGCGAGGTCAGGAGTTTCAAGCAGATTGGGGACTCGTGGAACTCGTCCCTCCGAATGATTGAGGGAGAGACAAGCCACTCCACCCGCCAACGTCACCAACGCGCCTGACTGGCGCGAGATCCAGAGATCGGCGCCCAAGTTTCTCCAAGGCGGCCCGTCGCACCCATTGGCTGTCGACTGGCAGCTGGGCAGGCGAAGGAATCTAAGCCCGACTCGGCAGCCCATCCGCAGTGCGGATTCTTCACCGCGCTTACTCTCCGCAGTCCGGCAAATGACTGATGTGGTCCGCGCGGACGCAGACCACGGCGGGCGAGCCGCCCGCGCTCCCATCATGACCGGCGGCGGGCAAAGAGACCGAGGCCGGTGAGCGAAAGGCCAAAGAGCGCCAAGGACGTGCCGGCGTCGGGGACGCCGCTCGTCGGGCCGGGATTGATTGGTTGTCGGAAGGTCGCTTCCAATCGGAAATCGTCGATGCCGAGACCGTCGTCGGCGCCTGTCGCGCTGAAGTCGGTCCAACGAAGCCAAAGCGAATCGCCAACGGCGAGGGACAAGCCAGAAATCGTTGAGGTAATGGAGGTGCGATTGGCCGAGGCGTTGCCGTCCCTGGCACCCACTGTTCCAGTGGTGACGGGCGCGAAAAAATCGAGGGCATCGACATCGATCCAGTTACCGGTCGACAGCGATGTGGCGTCCGTGCTGAATTGAAAATCAAGGCGATCAACGCGACCGAGAGCACCCAGGCGCCATTGCTCGCCGGTGTACGAAATGGTCAAGCTGATGATTGGGGTGGTGCCACCATTCTCGAAATGGACGCCGAACATGGGGAGGAGAGACCCACTCTGGAGGCCACCAAGAGCCCGGTCGGTTGAACCAGCCGCGCCGAAACTGTAGGTGTTGCCGGTCGTTGCTGAACCGGTAGAAACGCCATAGCTCAAAGGAGTGCTGGTTGGGACTTCGGAGATAGCCCAATCGAGGGGCAACACCGTTCCCGTGGTTCCTGATCCTGCGAGCGAGTCGAAGTTTTGAGCGTAGTCAGGGCCGGTCAAAGTAACCGCAGTGACAGAATTGACAAACAGCGACCCGAACAATAGGCCGCAAACGAATGAAGTACCGACCCGCTCCGTGATATTTTTTGATCCTCTCATGTGATACCTCCTGATTGGTTGATTTGTTTTCCCCAGGATTTTCTTGCCCGGGGGCCACACACGCCCCGACCCCAACGGGCTTTCCTGAGTTGATGATGATGTTTTAAGAGATTCGATGGAGGAATGCAAAGGTTCGGATTTAATAGTCTGGAGGCGAATTGGTTGCGAAAGGAGAAACCGTTTTCAAAAGCAGAAAACGGAAAGCTGAAAGCGGAAACATTTGACCGCAGATGAGCGGGTGAAGGAGTAAAGGAGTGCTGGAGTAATTGGGGAAGAACGAAAATAGCGAACGCTCAACATTCAACATTCAACGTTCAAGTACCAAGGTGAGGCGAAAGAGAGCGGAGTTTTTACGCGAATTGACGCGAATTAACGCCAAGCTGAATTAGCCACAAAAGAGCACAAAGAACGCAAAGTTCGTTTAACAGAAGGGAGCGACGCATCAAACTACCGCCACCGATTTTTGGGCTCCGCAGGAGCGTCGCCCTACCATGTATGAAGGCGGTCTCGGAGAGAACCGCCCCACCATCGTGGATCTTCACCGGCGGTCATAGACCCGCCGCTACAGAGAATTGGGGCCGCAGCAGGCGGGGACTCTCGACGTTCAGGGACTCGTGGAACTCGTCCCTCCGAATGATCGAGGGCGTCTCCAAAGCAGAAAACTGAAAGTAGAGAGCGGTCAAGTCGGACGACAGAAGACAGAGGACGGTAGACCGAGGACTGTCAAAAAAGGAAAGCAGCAGCACTTAACCGCAGATGAACACAGATGGACGCAGATCATTCAAAAGCGGTTGGCCACGAAAGAGCGCAAAAGGCGCAAAGATCGGCTAACAGGAGCAAACGGAGCAAACGGAAGAAGCGGAGGGCAATGACCGACGACCGGTGACCGAAAACAGTAGACGTCTTACCCCGGTTGAATTGGGCTCCGCAGGAGCGTCGCCCTACCATTTCGAGGACGAGACGACGAGAAAGAACACCCCCGGGCGGGCGAACCGCCCGCACTCCCCGTTGAACTACCGAAGGCGACAGACCGCCGTTGCGCAGGAACCAAAAGTACCAACGCCAGTCCGATTTCGGGGACGCTTTTGGAATAAATGGGATCCGATGCAAGCGTCAACTGCCAGCCGGCTTGGGCTTTAGGAAATAGAGCGCATTAAGCGATCGCACCAATAACCCATCCAGCATTGGCACGGGCGACGCGTACACTTTTTCACCAAACTCATGCTGGCAGCCAAGTTCAAACTCGGAACTGCGCGCGACGAATGAGGCGTCGCCTGCTTCGTCAATAAAGGCTACGTGCTTCCCGATCGCCAGCATGGAGGCAAAAAAGCGCACGCCCAACTTCTGGCGCCAATGAACTTTCCCCTCTTCAACACCGATGCAGAATGCCTGACCCGTTTGCGTAGCGAGAAACAAGAGATTATCGACAAGCACCGGCGTTGAGACCTTCTCCCCGGGAACAGGCAAAATCCAATCAATTGGATCGCGCCCCTCCGCCAAAGCATCAAGACTCAGAGCCTTTACCGCATTGCCATCAAGGAGATAGACCCGTTTGTCGTCCGCTACCAAACCCGCAACCAAGAATCCGCCGCCCTGTTTTAGCCGGTAAGACCATTGAATTGCGCCGGTTTTCGGGTCATAAGCGGTAAGATCCTCCCAGCCGCGCATGAGCACGGTCTTTTGACCGCGGATGGTGCGGACGATTGGCGTACTGAAGCCAGCGGAGCCGGGTGCTGAACGATCCCTTGCCTGGCGCCACACGACGCTGCCATCCCTAAGGTCGTAGGCCACAATGTGCGATTTGGCACTCTTGTCCTTCGCGTATTTTTCGTTATCGTTCGCCAGGATGGCGAACCCGTCGGCAACGACCGGCGAATGACCAACTCCAAAAGGACTATCAAACTCGGCATCCTGCACTGCCCAAAGCACCTTGCCGTCCCTATTCAAGCCGAAAAGACCGGCGGACCCAAAGTAAACGCACAAGACATCGCCACTGATCGCGATGGTCGGAGTGGCGTGCGAGTTGACTCCTTTGTAATCGTGGACGGTGGTGGCGTAGCCGACCTCGCGCGACCAATGCAGCGCCCCGGAGTCCCGATCGAAGCAATTTACCACATAGGCCACCTGCTTCCGGGACGTCAGCGTGCCCAGTTCTAGAAAACAACTGATTCCCAAAGTTATGGATACAAGGGCACCCCAAAAAAGCATGGGCCGGTGCAACCGATGCGTGCGGCGTTCATAGCGATTGGCGGCGACAACAGCTATGAGGGAAACGCCCGCCATGAAAACCATTAACCACCACCCCAGAACGGGCGCCAGTTGAATCTGAAGAACAGGCTCATCGGGAGCCTGGTACGGCCGGGTCAAGTAGGTATGCAATACCCGCCTGGAAAGCATCCAGAATGCGGAGACCAAGAGACACATGGGCAAGACGAAAGTGAGCATCACGCGCCGGACATCGAGCCCGGGTGCCGGTGGCTGAGCATTTAGCGGCGAGTCAGGAATACGACCCGAAACGCGACGAATGACAATGTGGACAACCCACGCGAGCACCGCAGGGGCGAAGACCAACCCAAGACAGATAACCCCGTCCACCGAGCGAAACTCAAGGAAGGCCTCCCGATGGGGCAGCCTTAACCAAAAAAGGCCACTGAGCAGGGTCGCCCCAAGGGCGAAGGCAAGTGATGCATTTCGCCGCGGACCCGCAAGAAGCAAGCTCAACAAGATGCATAGAATGGTGGCGGCAGTTCCGATCTTCCAAGAGCGAAGCACCGAGGTTTCCAAACTAAAAAGACCCGGCGCAAACAGACAAAGGCCCAACAAAGTGAAGCTAACACTCGTCAATGCGATCGACCGGGTACCGCGAATAGCCGGATGCAGCAGGGACCAACCGCCGATCTGCGGCCGAAAAATTATGGTGGAGATGATGATCAACAGTGACCAGGCGAGGAATACATTTACGTATCCCAGAGCCTTCTTTAGGCCGGTGCCTTTAGCCGTTACATGGGTTGCAGTGAGATAAATCTTTTTGCCCGAAACGACGGGAGAGGAGTACCCAGATCCGGGGATCGGCACCTTCCAGTGGGCCTGGAGGGTGGCTTGAGAGTATGACACAACTCCCAATTCGGCAGCAACGCCTTGCCTTTCCAAGCCATGGAATCCCAACCAGTCATGACTTGAGGCAGAAACAGCGGGGGACCCTGCGAAAATTGAAAGGAGTCCGAAACAACAAGAGAGCTTCTTTTTCACGTTCATAAAAAATCCAAAGAGAGTCAAAAAGCGGCCTAGGCCATGATGGAGCCAACGGCTCGAAACAAAATCTGTCCAGAAATTATCAGGACCAAAAAACTCACCGAACAGAATTCCACAATTTTTTCAATGTTCCTCATTGAAAGGAAGATACGTCAGGCATTCAAGCTTGGAATCTATAGGTTCGCGACGGATTGTGAAAAAAATCACCACAGCTTGGCCACTCAGTGCGGCGAGGGCTGGAAATCGTCGTTGTAGAAGTCCTTCGGTAGATTGTCATTCTTGAAAAACATACCTCCCGGGGTGACGAGGCGTCGCAAGCGGCGAACAGGCCGAGGGTGGCCATGCTTTTAAGTTCGTCAAGATTCCGGCGAATCTCCCAGTCCAGCTCCAAGCGTTCAAGCCACGGTAGCGGGCAGGGATTTGGCCGCCTCCCGGCGCGCGAGTTCACGCCGTTCATGGAGTTCGCTCACGACCATCTGGGACATGAGTTGATGGGCGGTCTCGAAGGAAAGCGAATTACTGCCGACAGGAATTGTATAGCTACCGTTCCTTCCCTTCAGGTCAGCTGATTCATGCACAGAAAACAACTCACTTTTGGAGTTGGGGAGGAAGAGAGTCGTCGCACGCTGCCCGGCGGCGAGGTAGACCGGGGCGCTGGTTACAACCTTGTAAACGCCCGCGCGATCGGCGAGGCTCAAGACAGGTGCTGTGCTTTGCACCGCGAAGGCGTGGCGCACCTCGACCTCGTGCGCCACGGTTCCGATCAGCACACTACCTTCCACCGTACCGCTACCAGTCAAGCAGGAGTCAATGATCACGGAATTTTTCACCACGACATCTTTGCTGATTTTCGAATTGACGATGACCGTACCGTCGCCGACGGAAGGTTCGGCGATGCCGGCCATCGCGCGGGCGATACGTCCATGGTCCGAGTCGCGCACCAGATCCGTGTAAAACTCGTGAATCTTGGGGTGCTGGCCGATATCGCCCCAGTACTGGGTTTGAAAGTCCATCGCGACGAACCGAACCGGGCGGTGATTGGTTTGGACAAAGCGTTTCAACGCCGAGGCAAGACGCGACTGGATATCCGGCATACGCTCCGTCATTCGGCGAAAGTCGGATGATTCAGCACAGGCGTCCGACCAGGCGGAATCGCGCGCGCCCTCGTCGTCGCTGGCGACAATGACCAGCGCCGCGAAGAACTCCGGATCAAGGGCCGGGCGGTCCTTGCGATCTGCGTGTGGATCATTCACCAAGTCGGCGAACTCCGCGAGCAAGGCATCGAGCAAGGCGTAAGAAACCGCGATCGAGCCCAAATTAACCCCGCCGAACAAGCGGCCCTCCCGATCCTGCAGCAACCCACGCCGGGCGAGGGCCTGCATTTCAGCGAGCGGTCGGCGGGGAATAAAGGCGGTGATCCGCTGGTGATCATCCAGCCCCACCCAGTCCTTGTTCCGCGCCGTGTCATCGGTCAGTTCCTGAACGGCGACAAACCGCACCACATCTGCCTGGCGAAACAGGTCATCGTGGCCGGCGAGATCGAGACTGGGAATCTGCACTTCGTCGCCCCACTTGACCACCAAGCCCTGAAAGCCCGAGCGCTGGAGATACTGTTGTACCGGGATGAAGTAATACATCGCCAACTCAACCATGGAGAGATACCGCTCGTGCGGCTGGCGGGTCTTCACAAACGTCGCGAGGGCCGGCTTCTGGCCGCTCTCGCACTCGGTAAATGGTGTGGATCGGGTGCCCTCGCCAAACACAAACGCCATCAGGGCACTCTCGCCGGGACGCAGGAGGGGCTTGAGCCGCTGCCAGAGAAGCAGCAGACCAAACGCCTGATTCGTCGGCAGATCTTCATGGAACGCAAAGGCCGCTCGGGCACGAAACGAGACACGGGCGTCGTCCAACAGCTGCTGCCAGTAGTGGCGGGCTGACTCGCTGCCCGCGACGATGCCGAGCACTTCGGGCGCAAGCCCCTGATCGACTTGCAAGGCAGCCAAGCGCACGTTGCGAATAATCGCGTCGGCGGGAGTATCGCCGGGAATCGGTTCAAGCGAATGGGCGAGCCGCGGCACGATGCCGTCCGGCTCCTCCAATCCCTGAGTGAGAATCGCTGCGGCGCGATCTGGGGAGTCCGCGACCGCATAAAGGCGCAGCTGAGGAGCGTTCCCCGACGGCCGCAGGTGGGCAATATCGCCATTGGCGAAACTCAACCGCAGGCCATCCAGCCGGTTGAAGCCCACGAGAGCCCCGAAGCCTTGTGCGGCCGTGAATCGTTGTTCGATCCGCTCAACCGCCAACTGCAACGCGCTCAATTCATCCATGCCCGCTGATGTCGGACCCGCTTCGGTGGCAACCGTCCATCCCTGGTTGACACGTTCGGCACGGATGATCCGGGCCGGCACCGGGCAGAGGAATTCGACCAGTCGCCGGCTCGTCTCGACCGGCACACGATCGATGAGGCCTGCTGCGCCGTGACGTCCCGGCAGGGCGCGAACCAAGTCGATGAGAGGTTTACGGTTTAGAACGATCAAGTGGAGGGCAGCGACAATGGGTAGACAGGCATCACGGGTGGGCAGCGCGGTTAACTCACGGCCGCGCCATTCGATCGGCGTGCCGGTCATAAAGCCGCCATTCGCCTCCCACCCCACGACGCGCCGAGCGCCGCCCTGAACCAACTGTTGCATGGCGGCAATCACGTGCGGCGACCCAATGCGCGTTTTCAGCAGGCAAACCCCGCGACCGGCAAGCTGGCGATCGATGGCGTCATTGACACTAATGGGAACGGCGACGGCATCCGCGTTGAGGTAACCGGCGACCAGCAGACCCAGCAAATCGCCATTAACGAAATGAAGCCGGCCCGTTTCGTCCGGTGCCAGAACCAACGGGCGATCGCTGTCGCCGTCGGTCGAGACGACGGCATCCAGGGGCCCGGCCACCGCCGCGGCCTCGTCCGCTAGGGCTTGAAACTGTTGAAGCATGGCCGCGGAAAGGGCCTCGGTATCCACGGGCACAAAGGTTTCGCTGCGCCCCACCGCGATGACTTCAGCCCCCAGTTCGCGCAACAATTGCGGTAGCAGTTCGCGGCCGACCGCAGAGTGCTGAACGAAGACCACCCGGAGCCCCGCAAGGGCCGCGGCCGGCATGACGGCAAGATAGCGGTTCAAGTAACCATGGGCGCCAGCGGGCGACGCGTGGGGCAGGGCGAAGAAAGCGGGCGACTTGAACCAGCCCGCATCGTCGAAAAGCGATTCGGCCGCGGGGCGTTCGTACTCGGCGGCGCGGATCCGCGCGACGGCGTCGATGATGGCCGGTTCGTCCGGTTTCAGAACTTCGCCATCGGGTTTATTGAACTTAATCCCGTTTCGATCGAAGGGGATGTGACTGCCGGTGACCATGATACTGGCTCGCGCACGGAGCAACCCATGAAGCGTGAGCGCCGGAGTAGGAAGTTGTCCAAGAAAGACAGGCGTCAGATGAGCATCCACAACCGCCTTGCCCACCGCGCGCAGGATGCTCCGCTCCCGGCCGTTCGTGCTGGGTCGCAGGTCGCCCGCGAGATAGACTTCCTGATCGCGGACCACCAGCGCGTGACCGAGCAGATACGCGAGGAACCCGCGGGCATTGATATAGGCTTCGAGATCGGTGATGTCGGTGACCAGACCGCGCAGGCCGCTGGTGCCGAAGGCGAGCTCGGCCGGAGTTGTTCCGCGATAAGACTTCATGCGCATTTGATTGGTGGAGTTGTAACGACGCGAACTCAAAAAGGGGACGGGCGCAGCGGGCGAGGGCGTAAAGGAGTATTGGAGTTTGGGAGCGGTGGAGCAAAGGAGCGGTGGAGCAAAGGAGCAAAAGGGCGGCTACAGAAAGGCGGTCACCCCGACTTCGTTTCTCGAACTTCGGCGCGGCCCGAGGGGAGAGAGTCGCCCCACCTGGCAAAGCGAGGTCAGGAGTTTAAGCAGATTGGGGACTCGTGGAACTCGTCCCTCCGAATGATCGAGGGCGTGGCACGAGGAGAGAGAGCCGTCCCAACTTGTTTAACCGCAGATGAACACAGATGGACGCAGATCTTTCAAAAGCAGAAAACTGAAAGCGGAAATGGGATTGTTCAGCCACGAGAGTGCACATAAAGCGCAAAGATCGCTTTACACCGGAAGCACAGCAACAACCTACAGCCACCGACTATTAGGCTCCGCAGGAGCGTCGCCCTACCAAGACATAAGGACCGCAGCATGCGGTCCCTCCCAGGGACGAAGGCGGTCACCCCGCCTTCGTTTCTCAAACTTCGGCGCGGCAGTGCCCTTCGCAATTTCAGACAGGCTCGCCGGAAGCAGAACCAATACGGGCCCGACGCCGTGCGAAGAAGCGCTATGGCGCAAGCACCCGATAGAAGCGTTTGTCGAAAGAAGGCACTTCGGCATCGGAGAAGGAAACAATGCCAGTTGTGTTGGTCCGCACGAGGACTGTCGCCCAATCCAGAAAATTAGTTGAAGCCTGGATTTCCAAACGCCCATTGGGATTGCCGGTGACACCAAACTTAAACTGGCCCGGCGTTTCGAATCTGGCTTCACTGATCGCGGGAGGAGGCCCCGCCCAGCCACTGAGGCGCGCCAGCAACCACCACATCGCAACCCCCTTGTGGAAAGCGTTTTCCTTTGACGTGTGCCCCACTTCATCCAAATTGTAGTGACCATGTTCGCGAGGGAACGGTTGGCCCTGATAAAGGGAAAAGGCCTGTTCGCCGTTATACCAGCAGTCGATATCACCAAAATCGAAAAGCACCTTGTTGTGCTCGCGACACCACTCGCGAATGAGGATGTTGTTTTGTTGAGTACGAAATCCGTACTGGTTGGCATTGCCCAGGTAATTGTCGTTGAACGTATGCTGTTGATCTACTCCGTCATCCCACGGTTGGGCATTAAACGTTGTGTAAATAAAGGTGACGTTGGGGAATTCCGCTTCCAGTTGCGCCATCGAGTTCAGATAGTCCGCGACATCTTGAGGCCGGTAATCTCGCCCCTCACCACTTGAGGCCCAACTTGCCAGATTAATGGTTGGATTGTTGGTGAGCACGTCGCGCGTTTTTGCCCGGCCGCTGTCTCCGTCCCAAAAGCTCCCTTGCAATGCAGAACCATCAACTGCGCCGTACCAACCGAAAATATTCACCGCCCGCGGAGCAGACGGCAATGCCCGCTCCGCGATGGAATAGGCGTAATTCGCTTCGCTTGAACTTAGGGCCTGAAATCCATAGGGTACTTGCGAACCGTGCGAGCGGTACATGTAATACATGTTCCAACCGTGATCGCGCACGGCATTAATCCATTCGGCCGGAATTTTGGAAAGGTCCGTGCATGTGTGATCCACCGTAATTCCCTGACCAAACGAAGGGAGGACGAAGGAAGATGCAACGCACAAGTACCCGAGGAGCCGGATCAAACCCGGCTTCTTCGGGCACTGACCAGTGAACAAATCACGAGGAACCTGAACATCGGGATCTTCACCGCAAAGGTGCAGTCTATGAGGACTCATAACGGGAACATCGCCAATCCAACCCCAACGAGTCCAGCCCGCAATCGTATCTGCCTTAACCTCTGCAAGATAGGGCGGAACCCGAGCTCACAACGAATATCTTCCCTCGCAGACAGTTCATCCAGCCGGCACCATCTTACCCGGCGACAGCATCGAATCACAGAATTCGCCAATAGTCACTGATGGGTGACGCCTGTGCTTCACGTTCTCGACACCGTCCCGGCTATCAAATTCCCGTTGAGCTTCGCGGCACTCATGGCGACAATAATTGAGGTGGCCGCCCTTGGGCTTAGCATGCCGTATGCAAGCAGTGCGATGGTCGCAGTCTTGGAGGACGGAACATAAGAGTTTCGCTCGCTTCTCGCTCCCAAATGGCGCCAAGGTAAAGGCGGCCGTGGCTGCGAATTCACAATCCATTCGTACCCGATATCGAGCCGCCCGGATCATGGTTCGACAACTTATATTTGGCTTAACGCTGGCTGCTCACCTGGCACAGGGAGCGGTAAGCTATGTTGCAACGAGTGGCAGCAACGAAGCGGACGGTTCCATTGGAGCGCCGTGGCAGACGATCCAAAAGGCAGCCGACATGGTTACAGCGGGCGACACCGTTCGGGTGCAGCCGGGCACGTATGACGAAGATGTGACCCTCGTCACAGATGGCAGCCCCGGCAGAGGGCGAATCACGTTCGTGGCCGATGGGGCCGTCATTGTGCGGCGCTTTGAGGTTACCGGCGATTATGTGCGACTCATTGGATTCGAACTGACGCACACGAGCGACATCGGTAAGGAAGCCGTATGGGTCACGGGCGCCACGGGTGTTGAACTGCATGATCTCAACATTCACGACACCAGCCGAAACAACTACAGTGGCGGACTCACCTATGGTAATGTCACAAATCTCGTGGTGCGCGGTTGTCGTTTTGTGCGCACGGGCATCCTAGGGAATACCGCAAGCGATACCGACGCCAAAGCAATAGGCGATGCCTACGGGTTGCCATCTAGCGACAGGGTGCTGCTGGAATATCTCAGCATGTCAAACGTGGTAGAGTATATCAATCCATCGGGACAGAGACTCATCATTCGAAATCAAGTTTGGGGCCCGATTGGGCCCGATTGGCCGGCTGCGCACACCGACGGCGTACAACCAAATGGCGGCATCCAATACAGTTTCATTGAAGCAATTTGGCATGAAGAAAATGGCATCGACGATTCGCACTTTTACCTCGACGAGGTATCAAGCACGCATCACGTCGTCCAGCGGAGGAACGTGTCGATTCGTTCGGGGGATGTACTGCTGAATCAGTGGCGAAACTCAACCAACCATTATGCGGCGCACAACGCCTGGGCAGAGACGTCAATCGGACCCACGCGCGTTCTGGACAACGACCACGCTCTATTGGTCTGGGATTCGACAAACAACTGGAGTTATAATGAGGTCTTCTACCTTACCACGACTGACTCGGTTCCCTATGATCTCTTTGGCGTTGGCCAATTAACCCTCGGCAGTTTCATTATGGGCGATCCCGGTTGGGTCAATTACCCGGGGCGCGACCTTCGGCTGGCTCCCGGATCATCGGCGATCGACACGGGAACCAACCTAACTGTAACCATCGGAGGCGGCTCCAGCAGCACAGTTGTCCCGTTAGCGGATGCGCATTGGTTTCATGACGGACTGGGGATGACCCGAGGCGACGGCGTCTATGTCGGATCCAACAACAATCTTAGGGTGATGGAAGTCGACTGGCAGGCAGCCACCATCACGGTGGACAGCCCCATTTCATGGTTGCAGGGCGACCCAGTGGGTTACGCCTACCGGGGTAGCGGCCCCGAGATCGGAGCCTATGAATACGGCGATACCTTGCTGACCGAGGCGACTCTCACCCGCATCGGCGACACGTACACAGTAAACGTGACCGGCGACGCCCGTTTCGTGGTCTTCTATACTGATGGAATCCCCGAAGATCCCGACTACACGGCGCCGTTCACTTTCACTGGAATCGGCGTGGTCACTGCGAAAGCCTACGCGATGCATGCACAGCCCAGTCCCGTAGTGGCAGCCATCGACGGAAACAACCGCGGACCAAAGCTCGAAGTATCGACCGATCGCCGCGCCGATTTGTCGATCCGGTTTCCGTCCGCCTTGAACGCGGGGTATCAGATATGGGTTAGCGATGATCTGTTGCACTGGCACGAACAGGGGGAGGTTCTCCCGGGGACCGGTTTGATGCTCGAAGTCACCGTTGAGTCGATCGAGAAAGGTCACCGGTTCATACAGCTGGAGATGCGTGACTTGGGACGCTAGGACTGAAAGCGATAGAGCGCGCGTCCAAGCAAGGTCAAGACTGAGACGGGCAGGCGACGAAACACGGCGGTGTGCCAACCGCGAGATCGGTCGGCCAAGGGCAGCACGATGCCGTCGGCGACACGGATGCGATAGTAGTAGAGCGACGATTCGGAAGTGCCCCAGCCGAGCTTGAAACGACGAAGGCCCTCGTTGCCCAACGAAGTGCGTCCAAAATCGAGCGTGGTGACACCCGACTCCGCGAGCACCCTAATTGATTCCCACATTACCAAGTTGTTGCCACGAAGGTGTTGGAAGTTGTGGTTGGAAGCGCCGTATTTGTAGACTGCCGATCGCCCGAAAGACAGGAAAACTGCAGCGGCAATCGGAACAAGGCCGAGGCGGGCACACGTGACAAAACCAGAACGACCGTCGAGGCATTTTTCCGCGAGCGTACAAAAAAAACGCCACGGTGCCGGAGGCAGACCGTGGCGTTTTCGGTTGAGGCAATAAAGCTGATAAAAAACTCGCATCGCCTCACCGCCGGTCAGGACCTCCACCACCACGCCGTCCTTTTGAGACCGGCGAACGGCGCGTCGCACGGCAGGCTCGCAGCGTGCGAACAGTTGTTGCGGCCCACCCGACAGGTCGAGGCGATGGGCAAGGTGGCGAATCGAAGTGGCGGCGAAGGGCAACGCGCGATCGCTCCGAAACTCGATCGTCTGCCAGCGGCGCGATGCTGCGAGCTTCAAGGCCGCAGCCACCAGCGTTTCCACGCTGACGACCGTTTCGTTCAACAACGGCGGGCAGACATCGGTGAAGGGCAGCGAGACACCGGCGCGACCGAGCACCGGGCCACCGATTTCCATGAATGGGATTACAGCGTCGAAACCATTCTGGACAGAGGGCAGCACCAAATAGAACGGCCGATGAGCGTAAGTTTGAACGAGCACTTCAGCCCAGCCAGCACCATGGAACACACCGGCGTTGTCAAATCGGGAGATCTTGCGGTCCCACTGCGGATCCTGGAAGGGAGATGCGACTTCCCAGGCGGCAGCGGGTGAAGAACTCAGCTTCATCAGGAGGAAACGAAATGCCGAAGCCTACTGCCGCCAGGTGGGCTCGTTACCCCTCCTTGGCGGACCGCGCGGAGCGAAACTGTCTACGCAGGAACGATTCGTTCAGGGGAGAGCGCGCGTCTCGCGTGCCGTGTTCGGCGTCGCGCCGAACACCGTTTGGGCTCTGAATGTTCCCGCACCGTTTGGTTTGCCAAACTGCGGCTGACGGGAGGCGTCGCCGGGACTGCTCCGCAGCACGCGAGACGCGTGCGCTCCCCGATCCAACTGCAAGGTTCCGGCTTAGAGCAACAAGGCGACGAGAGCTTCGACTGGTATTCTATCAGAAAGAGAAGAGAGACATATCAGGGACGGGGACGGAGGACGGATCCCAAAACTGAAAGGTGAAACTTGAAAGCGGAAATAGGGGTCTTACGCGAATTTCGCGAATTAGCGCTAATCTGAATAAGCCGCAAAGAGGCGCAGAGAGCGCAAATCGATTACGACGACGAGAGCGAGGACGAGGACGACTCTCAAAAACGGAAAGGTGAAAGCAGAAAGCGGAAAGGAATCACTGAGTTGCCCGCGAAAGACGCGAAGGACACTTAGCCACTGATGAAACACGGATTGAGCACGGATCGCGCGCTTCGAGGAACCGTTCACCGACGGTCATAGACCGACGCTACATTCTAAATGGGGACCGCAGCATGCGGCCCCTCCCCCGGGGAGGACGAGGACGGCTGTCAAAAGCGGAGAGCGGTTCAAGAGCAGGTGCGAAAGTGGGCGAGTGAGCGTGTGAGGGGGAGCAGGGGCGAACAGCGAAGGCCGCACTTTGTTTGGTGTACAGGCCGTGCGGTTAGCGGTCGGGCTGGTAGCCCAACAAAACAGGCCAGTGGCCCGTTCCACCTGGAATTCATCAGTCCCGTTTTACTGTGCGAAGACGCGGACGCGGTAGAGGCGCGAGGGCAGGCCCGACAGCGTATCGGTCACCACGACCGGCGCATCGGCACTGCCGAAGCTCCGTTGGTTTGAGGGCACGTCGAGCAACTGCCATGCTTCGGCCGGATCGAGGCTCGCCTTGAACTGCACCTCAAAGCCCCGATCAGCGGCCTTCTCAAACTCAATGTGCACGGTTTCTGCCGCGGTGGTGACACCAACTAGCCAGGCACTCGTCGAGCTTTGCGCATCCGTGCCGGTCAGCCATTCGAGGTAATTGCTCGCGCCATCGTCATCGAAGTCAAACTCCGCCGCCGCATTCGGATCGCTCGTGGAACCAAATACCGCGACTTGCCAATCGGCAAAGGTTTGCCGGGCGGGAAGTGCATTGATC
>JANLTG010000080.1:0-2119 GCA_031362805.1 bacterium | reverse complement strand
TGACCCAGGCTGTGTGAAAACCCCATCCATGCTATGAATCTCCTGCTGAATCGGCGGGGGCTTTTATGGCGGCATTCGTTCAGGGCGCGGCGCGCGGGCAAGTGGCATTGTTGCCGGAATGCCTCGATGACTGGGTCGACGAGAGCAATCCTGTTCGCGCGGTTGATGTGTTCGTCGAGGCGCTCGATCTTCGCGATCTCGGCTTCGATGGCGTCGATCCCGCGGCGACCGGCCGGCCCAGCTATCACCCTTCCGTGCTGCTCAAGCTCTACATCTACGGCTATCTCAACCGCGTGCATTCGAGCCGGCGGTTGGAGCGTGAGGCCGGGCGCAATCTCGAGGTGATCTGGCTGCTGGGGCGGCTCGCACCTGATCACAAGACGATCGCCGATTTCCGCAAGGACAATGGCCCGGCGATCAAAAAGGTCTGCGCGCAATTCGTCGAGCTTTGCCGGCAAATGGGATTGCTGGCGAAAGCCAGCGTAGCGATCGACGGCAGCAAGTTCAAAGCCGTGAATAGCCGCGACAACAACTTCACGAAAGGCAAATTGGAGCGGCGGCTGAAACAGATCGAGGAGAGCGTCGCACGTTATCTGGGCCAGATCGATACCGCCGACCGGCAGGCGGCCTCGGGCGAGGATAATCTGGAGACGGTGCTGCTCACGAAAACGCGACTCAAGGAAAAGCTGGTCAAACTTGAGGAGGAGGTGAAACGCCTCCGGGAAATCGAGAAGCAGGTGCTGGCCTCGCCCGACCAGCAGGTCTCGCTGACGGATCCCGATTGCCGCTCGATGGCAACCAGCGGGCGTGGCAGTGGCATGGTCGCCTATAATGTTCAGTCCGCTGTCGACACGACGAACCATCTGATCGTCGCGCACGAAGTGACGAATGAGGGCTCGGATCGATCGCAACTGGCCAACATGGCGGAGCAGGCCAAGGCCGCTCTTCATGCAGATGATCTCGAGGCAGTGGCCGATCGCGGCTACTTCAAGGGTGAAGAGATCCTGGAGTGCGAGCAGGCCGGAATCACCGTGACATTGCCGAAGCCGCAGACTTCGGGCGCCAAATCGGAGGGCCGTTTCGGCAAGCAGGATTTTGTTTATCGCCCCACGGAGGATGTTTATATCTGCCCGGCCGGTGAAAGGCTGAAGTACTATTTTACTGCCGAAGAAAACGGGCAGCAGATGCGGCGTTATTGGACCAATGCGTGCGGCACGTGCCCACTCAAAGCTCAATGCACTAAAGGCTCACAACGTCGCATTACGCGCTGGGAGCACGAGCACGTTGTCGAGGCGGTGCAGAAGCGGCTCGACAAAAATCCGCACGCGATGCGGGTCCGCCGCGAAACGGTCGAGCATCCGTTCGCCACGCTGAAGATGCGGATGGGCGCGACGCACTTCCTGTGCAAGACGCTGCCCAAAGTCGCAACCGAGATGGCGCTCTGCGTGCTCGGCTACAACCTCACCCGCGTGATGAACATCGTCGGGGTCGAAAAGCTCGTGGAGGCGATGCGGGCTTAGAAAGGGAGGGCTGGAATGGGCTCACAGGACTCATCTGGGAGCCCCGAGGTTGACTCAGGAGCCCTTCCAGGCGGAACGCCCGTCAGAGAGCAGCCGGAAAAAATTGCTCTGTACGGCCATCCTCGGCTATCATGGGGCCGTCCGAGGGGCTCTTGGGCGGGCCAAAATCGTTTTCACACGGCCTGGACCCATTCCGGCCCTGAGCAGTTGCAGCATGAGCGGGACGCCGTCGAACGCCATACAGAGTTAGCAGACGTCGCTGACTTGGTGGGAGTGCCGACCTGCCTCTTTCGGGCGATGTCCGCTCGCATACCGGCAACCGCCGAAACGCGACGTCTTGCTTGGGGCCAAATTCCGGTCATTCCCGTCTTTTTTATGAAACTTCGGGCTACCGGTCTTTTTACAGCTTGCCGCCCGAATTCAAGCGCATGGAAATTTGATCCAGGTTGGGATTCTCGCGTTCGATCCAGGCTTTTAGGTCCATGAGGAACTCATTCTGCTGTTCAGCAGTCTTGTAGATGCTGGTCCCCGGTCCGCGCGCGGTGGTTCCAATCCCCCAACGTGGACCAAAATGATAGACCGCCCCATACATCACTTTG
>JANLTG010000047.1:0-40245 GCA_031362805.1 bacterium | reverse complement strand
GAACATCTTCAACTGCCGCCCGGTCATGATCCAGCCGGGACAAACGGTGTTCGCCCGAATGCCGCGCGGCCCGAGTTCCCGCGCCAGGGAACGCGTGAATCCGATCGCGCCCGCCTTGGTCGCCACGTAGGCGGACATTTCCTTCGGCCCCTCAAAGAAGGTGATGCTCGAAAAATTGATGATCGCGCCGGTGTCGTCAGGCAGGTGCGGCGCCGCTTCACGAGCGGTGAGAAACATCGCGCGCAGGTTGCGGGCAAAGAGATCGTCCCACTGTGCGGCCGAGCAGTCCGCGAGCGGGATGCGGGGATCGCACGCGGCATTGTTCACCAGCACGTCGAGCCGGCTGCGCCGCTTCATGATGCCCTGGATCCACCGTTTCACCTGCGCTTCGCGGCGAAGATCCACCCGCGTGAACTGCGCGCGCTGGCCCAGCGCGGCGGCGAGTGCTTCACCGGCGGCGGTGTCGACATCGCAGAAGCAGACGAACGCGCCCTGGGCATGAAAGGCCCGGATGGTGGCGGCGCCGATGCCATTGGCGCCGCCGGTGAGAGCCACGACTTTCTGTTCGAGTTCGGGATAGATGGCCATGAGTTCTGCGGGTTAAGACTTGGGTCAAGTTGACGGCATGAACCGGACGAGCAAGGCAGAAATCGTCAGGCGACTACGAGGTGAAGCAACCGACGCACGTTCACTGCACAAGGGCGAACGCACGTTTCATGGCCGTCGCCACTTGTTCGGCAGCGGCCTCGACCGTGCCTTCGCGCAACGGCGCGTAGAACGGTTCGGCATAGACGGGACCGTCATAGCCGGTGCTGGCCACGGCTTTCAGGAAGTCGGCGATGGGCAACACGCCGGTCGTGGCCGGCAGCCGGCGCTGGCCGTCGATCTGTTGCTCGCGGGCAATGCCTTCGGGCGCGTCGTTGAGTTCCACCGAAACAATCTGCGCGGCCTTGAGCGAGGCGAGATCAGCGACCGTCTCGCCGGTTGTCCACCAATGCCACGAGTCGAGGATCAAGCCGAGCTGGGTCCCTTTCGCGGCATCGATCAGTTCCAACACTTCGGCGGAGGTGTGAATGAAGCCGTGCTTGCGATTGAACCGCCCCAACTGCGTGCCGACGTATTCCAGACCGAGGCGCAGCTGATAGCGGGCGAGCACTTCGTCAATGCGTTTCATCCGTTCGACGTGCAGGGCGAAATTCTTGAGGTAGGTAAGCTCGGAATGCGCCGGCGAGATCCAGGTGGTCATGCCCTTCAGACCGAGCTGCTGGAGCTTGGGTCCGGCGGCGCTCAATTGCGCGAGGCCCGCCTCGAAGGTGGCGTCGTCGCGCCGGAAATCGACCGGGCAGCCGCAGGTGCCCCAGGCCAACCCTTTCTGAAGGCGCAGCGCTTCAAGCGAAGCGAGGTCGGCCCCGGACATCGCCGCGATCTGGCTGGTGTCGCCACCGACGGATACGAAACCGTGTTGGGCGGCCAGTTCGAGGGCGCGGCGTTGATCGCATTTCATGCCCAGCTTGGGAAAAGTGAGGTCGAGTTTCATGGCGGTGGATTTGGTGGGTGCGGCTGCCTTCACGCGAAGGGCGCCCGCCAGCGTGGCGGCCAGTAAAGTCCGGCCACCCTGTTGAATGAATTGTCTTCGGCAAATCATATTGGGGTTCGATGAAGGTTGGTGCGCGCAGTGAAGCAGACTGGCCGAAGTTGGCGATGCGAAATATGCGGCGCAGCGAACACGGGTTGGATTCCAGCCGCAAACATGAGTTGACCGCTGCTGTTGCGTGCGGGACAACAATGCACATGAACCCATTCAGCGAACCGCTTTCCCGGCGACGATTCATGGCCGCGACCGGACTGGCAGCAACCGCTGCGGGGATGGCTGCCGGCGGGGGTGCGACCACGGGCGATGACCCGGCGGTCGGCTGGAAGACGGCCGTCGGCTTGAACGGATTCCAGTCCGGCGCCGGCAAGTACAAGAAGAACTATCCGATCTGGGAGGTGCTCGACTTCGCCCGGCGCGAAGGTTTCGACGGCATCGAACTCGTTAGCGACTGGCCCCAGGGCGGCTATCCGGCGGCCGACGAGGTGGACCGCGTACGCGCGTTGCGCAGCCTTTACGACCAATTCGGCCTGCGCATCTTCTCGATTCAGCTGGGCGCAGATGGCGCCTTTGATCCCGACGACGCCAAGCGCCGCGAGTGGGTGCGCGGGGTGGGCGATCGTCTGAAACTCGCGCGACAACTCGGTTGCGTGTGCGTGGGCATGTGGCCGGGCGGCGGGCGGCGTGGGCAATCGATCGACCAGGCGATCAACCGGCTGGCGGAATCGTTTCGGGAGGTGGCGCTATTGGCGGCAGAGCAGCAGATTCTGGCCGCGTTCGAGATCGAGCCGCCCTTCGTCTTCAACACCGAGGAGCACCTGGTGCGGATTCTCGACGGCGCGAAGCATCCGAACTTGAAGACCATTTACGATCCCAGCCACTTTGACCTTATGAACGGCTCGACCGGTCGCCCGCACGAAATGTTAAAGCGAGTCGGCGTCGAACGCATCGGCTACATCCACCTCACCGACACGGACGGTACGTTGCGCGATGGCGGCACGTCGAAGCACCTCGCCTGCGGCGACGGGCACGCGAACATTCCTGAGTCCTTACGCATGCTGCGCGCCGGCGGTTTCCGCGGCTGGCTCATGATCGACGAATGGGAAGTGCCCGATCCCTACGACGCCTGCCGCAAAGGGATCGCGATGATCCGCGCGGCGGCAAGCGGCCGTTGAATTGAATCCTGATCGGGGCGCCGAATCGCAACCTGAAAGGTCAGCCCCGGCCGTTGAACCGAGGGCGTTCCCGCGTTCGCCCTGGCTACGAGTTGCGCCAAAACGAGTGCTGGACAGGAAAAATAGCCCGACCCACATTGCCAACGTGACCCCGGACAAAATGCATGACTCCCCGAACCTCGGTTTGGCGAAACACGGAGTCCACGCAACTGGAGACTGACTATGCCAGCGTTTCGACTGCCAGGTGTTTTGTGCGCGTTGACCAACGCGTTGCCGATGGATGCGGGGACGCTCGCGCGCGTGGCCACCCCGAGTCCCAGCTTGGCCGGCGCCGCCAACAAGCCCAGCCTGAGCGACTATGATCTCGAACTGATTCGCAATACCGCGGGCAAGAAAATCGATGGTAAGCCCAAGCCACTTCAGGAACTGCATTACTTGCGCGGAATCCACGTGCAGCGTAAGGCGGATGGCGTGCGCGAATTTGGTCCGCAGTCGTGGGCCGCGCTTTTTGAGCAAGCCACGGTTGATCAGATTACGGAACTAATCGAAACGGCGCAGTCACCCGAGGGAATGGCCATCGAACAGTTGCGGCAGGTGATTGAGGAAGCGCAAAAGCCCGGCAGCGCGGTTACCGATGATCAGATGAGCAAGGCAGTGGCGGACGTGCTGGGGAACGAACGGCAGCGGCAATTGCTGGGAGGCGGCGAAGGCGATAGTTCAGAAGCAATGGCGTTGGTCTATGAGGCAATGGGGGTTCATGCCACTCGCAAGAATACCGCCCTCAAGCAGCTCCTCGGTAGAGCCAGGCTACCGGGCAGCCCGGTCTCCGATGAACAGATTACCAAGGCCGTGCAGGATGTGCTGGGCAGTGAACGGCAACTACAGTTGCTCGGAGCCGGGGAAGGCGAATCCGAGGCCATGGGTCTGGTGGTTGAGGCACTGGGTGTGGCCGTCGATCGCAAGCAAACCGCGCTCAAGAATCTGATTGAGAAGGCGAAATCTCCGGGCAGTGCGGTCACCGACGAGCAGCTCAGCAAAGCAGTCGCCGACGTGCTGGGCGTCGAAAGGCAAAGCCAACTGCTTGGGGCTTCAGAGTCCGGCTCGGGTGGCAGCAGCAGCATGGCGTTGGTGGCGGAGGCCGCCAAAATTTCTCTGGAAAAAAAGGGTGCCGCGCTCGCGAAGCTCTACGATACGGGTGCTCCCGAAGCACAGATCGCCCAGGCAACCGCCGATTACGAGAGTGCCAAGGCCCAGTATCGGCAATTCGGCGGAACGGTGCAAGAAGCCCGGGTCACGACCGGCCAGATGGAGGTTAAACCGCAGACTCCTCAGAATTGACCAAGTCCACTCCGATGGGATCTGTCGCTGCACCGAGAGGCTTCGTCGACCCTGGCATAAAGTCGGCGAGCGCCGGGGGGCTTCTAAACCAATCCCTCCAAAATGGTCGGCAGGCGGTCGAGGCTGCGCTTGAGCGTGGCCCGCGCGATGGCGTGATTGGACTCGTCCTGCCCAGGAAAAAGGATGGCCCAGCCGCTGGCTTTGAGCCAGTCGTCATCCGTCGGCACCTGCGGATTGCCGCTTTCCCCGATCCGGGCGTAGCGCATCATCAGGTTCGCAATCTGCACTGCGGCAACGATGCGGCCGTGATGCGAGGCGCGTTCGGGCTCATGATGGAAACTCGCCGTCTCGATCATCACGTCGGGCAGGTTGTGATTCTTGAGATACAGCGCCCCGAGCTGGGTGTGGTTCATGCCGAGCACTTCGACTTCGACGCGGAGCAGGTCGGTATCCCCGGCGTCCATCCGGCGGCGGACTTCGGCGAAGTGTTCGGGAAAGGACGCGGACATGACGATCTTGCCCACGTCATGGATCAGGCCGGCCACATAGTCGGATTCATCGGCGGGCACTTCCACGGCGCTGATGACCTCGCGGGTGAGGATGGCGGTGCCGATGCAGTGCTGCCAGAAACCGCGCCACGGGAAAGGTGTGTTGCCGGCGAGTCGTTGGAAATCCTCAATGACCGGCGTGACCATGGCGAGCTGGCGGATTTGCCGGACCCCAAGATAGAAGACGGCTTCCTCGATCGAATTCACCGGCGCGCTGAGTCCGTAGTAGACGGAGTTGACGAGGCGCAGCAGGCGAGCCGTAAGCGAAGGGTCGCGCCGGATGATCTCGGAGATCTGGGTGGTGTAGCGCTGCTCGGCGGTGAGCAATTCGCGCAGCGCGCTGTGAATGCTGCCCAATGAGGGCAGGCGGGCGCTCGCCTTGAGCCGCACCTGGATCTGCTGCTCGGTGAGGGGTAATACAGGTTTGGAGGCAGTCAAAACTTCCATAGCAACGGGGTGGGTTATCGTCAGGTCCGCGAAAAAGTTGATAAAAAATTACGCCCCACCCCGCCCAATGTACAGTTCGCGCCCCGGAATCGGAAATTTCCTCCCCAGAACGTGAATCAGCGCTAAAGGCCCGGGCCAAAATTGCCGATGCAACCGGAGCATGATTGACGATTTGGAAGATCTCCTGAAGGCAGCCGTCGTCGAAGTATTTGGGACGATGATCGGTTTGCAGGTGCAACCCGAGGCACCCAATACGCCCCTGGTCAGCGAAGGCTCGAGCATCGCCGGCGCCGTGGGTTTCATCGGCAAGATGACCGGCGTCGTCTATATCTACGCGCCGGTGCCGTTTGCGGTGCGGCTGACGGAGAAGATCCTCGGCGTGAGCGCCAGCGAGATCGACAGCGACGAGATGGTGAACGACTCGATGGGCGAACTCGCCAACATGGTCGTCGGCCACCTCAAATCGCGGCTCAGTGACCGCGGTCACTCCTGTGTCATGACCATCCCGTCCATTGTGCGGGGGACCAATTTTCAAATCGAACCGGTGAGCACCACCATCCGGCGGGTGTTCAGCTTCCGCTCCCTCGAGCATCAGCTCGTCGTGGAGATCATGTTGCGGCCGGAAACCCAAGCCTGACCAACCATTCGCACCGAGACCAAGTATGGGACGCAAGATCCTGACCGTAGATGACAGCAAGACGATCCGCATGATCGTCGCCCGCGCCTTTAAGGAATACGACATTGACATGTTCGAGGCCCAGAACGGCGTCGAGGGCCTGGCCGTGGCCTCGCGGGAACACCCGGACCTGATCATCCTCGATTACACGATGCCGATCATGGACGGCTACGAGATGCTCACCAAGCTCAAGTCTGATCCGGAGCTGAAGGCCATCCCGGTGATCATGTTGACCGCCGAGGCGGGCCGCGAAAACGTGCTCAAGATCGCCAAGCAGGGCGTGCGCGACTACCTCATCAAACCTTTCAAGGAAGACGTGATCATCGAGCGCGTCAGCCGCATCGTCGACCTCAAACCCAAGGGCGAGTCGGCGGACAAGACCAAACGCTATGATGATCCTCTGGGCATCCTCCTGGTGGACGACAAGCCGGCCATCATCGAACAAATCGTGGCGGGACTCAGAGACACGCCGTGGAAAGTCGATGGGGTGGGTTCGACGGGCCTGGCGATGGATCGGTGCGGTCGCGGGATTCCCGACGCCGTGCTGATCAGCCTCTCGCTGCCAGAGACGGGCGCCTTCACGCTCTTCCAGATGCTGCGCGCCGGCGCCAAGACCAAATCCGTGCCCGTCTTTGGCTTGTGCGTCAAGACGGCGGCCGAGGATCAGGCCCGCGCCCAGCAGGTGGGTTTCACGGGCATCATCACCAAGCCGATCGATTTCGAGGACGTGAAGATCAAGATCACCCGCGCACTCGGGCTGGACACGTCTTACAAGTATTTCACCATGAAGGATGGCGTGCTGGTGTTGAACCTCCCGCCCACCTTCACCCCTTCCGTGGCCAACGACATTCTCCTGCACCTGCGCAACCAGGTGACCAGCGCCGTCGATTCCGGCCTGGACAAGATGGTGATCGACATGAGCACGGTGAAGACGGCGGACATCACGTTGATCAAGCTGGGGCTCTCGTCGCTCCAGCTCTGCGCGGAACTGGCGATCAAGTCCGCGATGATCGGTTCCGACGCCGTGACGAACGAGTGCAAGAACTACGAGGAAACCAAGGACTGGCGGTTTGTCACCTCGCATGCCGAGGCGTTGGGCGTGCTCGGAGCCTCCGCCGTGGCGGCTTGAACCATGTTGCGATCATCCATCCTCTTGCTGCTGTTGGCGGGTGCGCTCGCGGCCCCGGCCGGTACGGATGGCTATTTGCGGCAGGGCCCGCCGCTCGCGCTGCGCTTTGCGCAAGCGCTGATCCCGCCGCCGCCCGTGAACGAACTCATCCTCGCCCTAGGCAAGCCGCCGGTGGTCGCGGAGCCCAAAGCGAGTGGGGCACCCGCCGACTCAAACCTGGCTGGATTATCGGACCGGTTGAAGGCCGTTATCCAGGATCTCATTTCGAAACCGGCCGCCGCGACGTCAGGAGCTACCGTCGATACGGCTTCACCCACCGTTGCCTCCGAAGCTCCAGGTCCGGAAGAAATCCTGCCGCAGTCCGCCTTCGCCACCGAGGCTCCGGTTGATGCGGGGGACATCGTGGGCGTCTTGGAGCTGTTCGAGAGCAATCGCAGAAATCGCGGCCAGAGAAATACGGCGGTCATCGCGGCTCCGGCCGCCTTCCTGCCACCGCAGCCGCAAACGCCGGCTCCGTCCAGTCGCGCCGTTTACACGTCCCCATGATTTGAATTTTCACCGCGATGAAGCCCTGCCGCCAATCGCCGTCTTTTGTCCGCACCGCCTGCCTGTTGCTCGCGGTGCTGGCATTTTGTCCGCTTCGCACGGTTGCGGCGGCCGGGCCCGCGAACTCCCCTCCCCCAAGTGAAGCGCGGCCCCTCGCCGTGCCGGTGGAGCCGTCGCTGATCGAGCCGGAAGCGGAGCAACCGCCCACCCCGGGGCGCCCGCCAAGCCTCGATTCGGCGTTCGATTTCGGCCTCGATCTGGGCGACGCCGGCAAATTCTTGCTGGACCAAAAAGCGGTGTCGGGCCCCGCGGCCACGGAGTGGAAGCAACGCATCGACATGGCGCGCAAGCAACGCATGGTTGGGGAATTTACATTCGCCTTCGTCAACCTCCAGGAGGTGCTGGATGGGCCCGCGGATGAGTCGTTGAAGAAGACCGCGCTGCTCGAAATGGCCACCACCCAGCACAAGGCCGGGCACTTTCACGAGGCGCTCAAGACTTGCGGGATGTATCGCAAACGCTATCCGCAAGACGCCGGCCTGCCCCACGTGCTCTTGTTTCAGGGACTGCTGATGCGCGAACTGGGAGCGCCGCAGGCCGCCCTCGCCAAATTTCACGCCGTGTTGTCGGCCACACTCAATCTGAATCTCGACAAATACGACTACTACCGGAAGCTCGTGTTGCTGGCGCAGGCGCAGATCGCGGACACGCTTTACGCCCAGGGGCAGCTGGACGAAGCCGCGGAAAAGTACACCGTGCTGTTGCGGGATGAATCGCTTCATCTTAAGAAATCCATGGTCCGGTACCGGTTGCTCCTTTGCCTCGAGGGACTTGACCGGCAGTCGGATCTGGTCACCCAGGCCAAGGGTTTTCTGGAGTCGGAAACAGACGCTCCCGAAGCGCCGCATGTGCGCTATCTGCTCTCCACCGCGTTAAAAAAGCTCGGCCGCAACGCCGAGTCGCTGGCGCAGGTCAAAGCCCTGCTGGCCGCCGCCGCCGACCAGGATGACGCCGTCTGGAAGGCGTGGAAGCAACGCACCGGCAACGAAATCGCCAACCAGTTCTACCGGGACGGCGACTACTTCAACGCCCTGAACCTCTATTTGAAACTCGCCGAGGTGGATGACGCCCTGACGTGGCAGTTGCCGGTGTGGTATCAGATCGGCCTCATTCATGAACGCCTCGACTCACCCCCGGAGGCGATCAAGGCCTATCAGAAGATCCTCGATCGCGAAGGCGAACTCACCGCAGTGTCCGGTCCCGCGTTGACCACGCTGGCCAGCATGGCCCGCTGGCGCCGGGATTTCATCCAGTGGAAATTTGAGGCGGACAAAGCCCGCATCCAGCTCCAGCAGATCCCCGAGGCGCCCGCCCGCACCGCCAGCAAACAGTAGAATGCTCTCCCTCATGCAACTCGCCACCGAACTCCGCTCCCACCAGGATCTTTACCAGGAACTCCTCACCGTCGTGGAAAAAGAGGGCCGCCTCCTCCGCGATCCCGACGCCAGCCAGCCGCTGGTGGGCGGTGAAGCCCGCCAGAATTTGATGCCGCGCCTCAATGAGTCGCTCGACATCCTCAAAAAGCACCGCGTAAGGTGGAGCCAGGCCAGTCCCGCGGAACGGGTCCAGCATCCCGAACTGCCCGCGCTGCTCCGGCAAAGTCAGGACTTGATCATGAAAATCATCGTGCAGGATCGCGAGAACGAGCAGGCTCTGCTGCGGCGCGGGATGATCCCGCCCCGGCACCTGCCGCCAGCGAACAGCACCCGGCCCAACTTTGTGGCCAGCACCTACCGGCGCCAGAGTGGCCCGGCCGGAAGTTGAATCTGCCATGCCGATCGAGAAAATCATCGTCATTGAGGACGACCTGATCGTCCGCAAGAACCTCGAGCAACAGCTCCGCAACCGGCGCTACGACGTCGCTGCTGTGGACACGCTCAGTGCGGCCAGCGAGTATCTCGCGAAGGACAATTGGGATCTCATGCTCGTGGACGTCCGGCTGCCGGATGGCGAAGGCACCGAGCTCCTGCGCGAGCTCAACGCCCGGCCACAAAAGCCGCTCGTGGTCATGATGTCGGGCTTTGGCACCGTCGAGTCCGCCGTCGAGTGCATGCGCGAAGGCGCTTTTGATTACCTCATCAAACCGTTTTCCAACGACCAGCTCGACGCGATTCTCAAGAAGGCGGAGAAATTCAACCAGCTCGTCAAGGTCAACGAATACCTGACCAACGAATCCGACGAAGCCTCCGGCTGCGAGATGCTGGGCCAGAGCCGCGTGATGGACAACCTGCGCAACCTGATTCGCAAGGTGGCCCGCACGAACGCCACGGTCTTGATCCAGGGCGAGAGCGGCACCGGCAAGGAGCTCGTCGCCCGCGGAATTCACCGGCAGAGCCCGCGCAACAACGCGCCGTTCATCCGGGTCAATTGCGCGGCGGTGCCCGAGAACCTGATCGAGAGTGAATTCTTCGGCCACGAAAAGGGCGCCTTCACCGGCGCGATGAACAAGCGCGAAGGCCGCTTCGAGTTGGCGCACAGCGGCACCATCCTGCTCGACGAAGTCAGCGAAGTGTCACCCACCGTCCAGGCCAAGCTGCTGCGCGTGTTGCAGGAGCGCGAGCTCGAGCGCGTCGGCGGCAATCGCACCATCAAGGTGGATGTCCGCGTCGTCGCGACCACCAACCGCCAGCTGGAGCAGAGCGTCGAGCGCAAGGAGTTCCGCCAGGATCTTTTCTTCCGCCTGAACGTGGTGCCCATCCTCGTGCCGGCGTTGCGCGAGCGCCGTGAGGACGTGAACTTTCTCGCCGAACAATTCATGCACCGGTTCGCCCGCAAGCACGGCGTCCGCGTGCAGGGCATGGCGGCCGATTGCAAGGCCGCGCTCGAAGCCCACAACTGGCCG
Source organism: bacterium (assembly GCA_031362805.1). Classification (GTDB taxonomy): domain Bacteria; phylum Verrucomicrobiota; class Verrucomicrobiia; order Limisphaerales; family RI-55; genus RI-55. The sequence continues at coordinate 29,893 of JANLTG010000047.1, read as the reverse complement.
GGCAATGTGCGCGAACTGCAAAACGTGATCGAACGCGCCGTCATCTTGAGCGCGGATGGCGACTGCCTCACGGCCGACAACCTGGGACTTTCCGGGCTCTCGCTCAGTTCTGGCGGGACGGCGGTGGCCCCGGGCGGCGGGGGTTCAACTTTCAATGCGGCAGAAGACGGCCAGCTGCTCACACTTGGCGAACTGGAGAAACGCCACATCTTTGCCGCGCTCAATAAATGCGGTGATAATCGCACCCACGCGGCCAAGGTCCTCGACATCAGCATCCGCACCTTGCGCAACAAGCTGAACGAATACGCCGGCAAGACGCGCGGCGGCGTGCTGGATGAGGAGGAAGAAAACGCTGCGGTTGGCGGCTGAGTCGCGCGATCCAGAGCTTCCTTGCGGGCCAGTGCGTGAACGAAACCACGGCGGTGCCGGCGCTTGCCTCCGTTCACACTCCCGAGCTTTCAATAGCTGAACACCGCGTTCAGGCCAAAGGCGTTTAGCTCGAAGCGATCGTGGCGTTCGTAGCGCCAGGCAGGCACAAGCATCCATTTGTGGCCCAGGCCGAGATTCAGGCTGAGTCCGATGCTGGCGACGCTGTCGTTGCCGATCAGGTCGCGGATCGGGTTGGCCAGGCTTTCATCGCCGACGGCCAGGCTGAGACGCGCGGCGCTCTGGCTGGCGAATTCCCAGTTCGCATTTAACACGAACGTCGAAGTCCATTCGCTGGTGCCAGTGTTGAGCACGTTGTTGTTGAAATAAACCCGCGTGTCGACGGTCGAGCGGGGATGCCACCGCCAGCTCAGGCCGGGCGCAAACTGGTAAACATCGAGGTCGGAGAAGGTCAGCCAGTCGAAATCGAAGGTCGCGAAAAAGGGATCCCGCACGCGATAGCTCGTGCCGCCGCCCAGCTTGAAGCGCGGAATGATATCGCCCTCGGCGGCCGGCGCAGCGTGCGCCCGGAGAAGCCAGTCTTCGTCGAGGCCGACGCCGTAATCGAGCCGGAGCTGCGAGGCGTCCTCGTTCGAGCGCTCGAACCAGCGATACTCGAGCGCCCAGCTTTGCCGCATCGGTTGTTGCCAGAAGACGCCCGCGTAAGCTTCCTGCCAGTCGGCCGGGTCCGGCGCTTCCGTTGTGCTGCGCAGATCGCTGAATTCGTAACCGGTGGCGAACCCCCATTGATTCGCCGAACGCAGCGCCCGTTGCGCGTCACGTCGATCGGTGTCCGCCGGGTCGCCCCGCAGGATCGAGGCGTAGAGCGAGCGCGCTTCGCGGACCTGCCCTTGCGCCCCCTTCACCTGCGCGGCGAGATCGCGTACAGCGGGATCATTTGGGGCGGTTTCTACCAGCGGTGCCAGAGCGCGGCCGGCCACCGCCACTTCGCCGGCGCGCACCAGCGCCACCACCAACCCGGCGCGCAGGCCGAAGTCGTCGGGATTCTCCTGTAAACGCGCGGCAAACTCGTGGGCAATCAAGTCCGGGTTCGCCTGCCGTGCGCGCCGGCTGAGTGCGGCCACGGCGGCGTCCGGCCGGCCCAGACCGAGCGCGTGCGCGAAACGATACGCGCGCTCGGCATCGCCTGATTCGCCGTTGATATCGAACATCCGGCCGGCCGCGAGCCACAGGTCGGTGTCCGGAATCCGGGCGGCGGTCGCGGGCCGAAGTGTGTCGAGCGCGCGCTCCCGTTGGCCGAGCCCAACCGCCTCGCGCGAAGCGGTTCGCAGCGCGGCGATGGACTGCGCTTCCAGCCGCTCCCACGGCAGCCAGCGCCATTGGAACCACCAAACCGGGGAATGGGTGATTGCCTCAACTTCCGCTTTAGTGAGGTGAGGTTTGGCGGCCGCCACCAGGTCCGGCGTCAGCCAAGAAGCCTCGCGATGGGAGCGAACGAGCGCGGCGAGCGATACTGTTTCACGCGCTTCAAGCAATTGACCCGCGTGCCAGGACAACAGCGAGGCGGCACCAGGATTTGCTCGCAGGCCGTCGGCTATGTTTTGTTCCGCGTGGTCTTTGAGGCCGCGTGCGAGTTCGAGCTCAGCGCGACTCAGATAAATCAACGGCTCTGCAAAGCCGGACTCAGTCGCGAGCGCGAGCTGGTGTTCGGCGGCCTCGAATTCGCCGAGTCTCGTCAGGAGGCTGGCGGCTTCCAGGCGCGTGGTCGGATTGGGATTGGGTTTCGTGGTGAGTTGCCGAAGCACGGCCAGCGATTCGCTGGTGCGACCGAGTCCACGCAGGAGCACGGCCTGGCGTTGCGCGGGTTCCGAGGCCTCCGGGAATTCCGCGGCGAGCTCGCGGTAGATCGCGAGCGAGCCAGCGAAATCAAACCGTTCCTGCCGCCAGCGCGCCTGCGTGATACGCAAGTTGAAATCGACGGCGGCGGGCGGCAACCAGCGTTCGCTCGCGCGCCAGGCATCTGCGATCTGGGCGGTCGTGATATTCTCGAACGCGTCCGGGATCATCGAAGCGAGATATTCATGGAGCGAGTTGGCGGCGTCCGGTGTGTTCCACTTGTCGCGCCACGCGTTGAACCAGACGGCCCGGCGCAGCAACCATTCCTCCTCCAGCGGACTCTCCGCTTCGATGGCAAAAGTGCGGAGTCGACGTTGCACTTCGCCGGCCAGCCAGATGTGAACGGCCTGCGGATCGAAATCCGGCGACAATTCCTTCGCCCACGCAAACGGCGTGGCGACGTGCGCCCACCAACCGGCGGCCAGCATCAAAGGCACTTCGTCAGCGGGGTCAGGTCCGAAACCAGCGCCCCTGCTGGCTCGCGCATGTTTGATCAGGCGTTCGGCCGTATCTCGCCGCAACCGCAGCGCCATCTGCCGCGCCAGGGCGCGGAACAACTCCGGGCGCGCCGGGAGCGTGGCGTCCACCTGCCAGTCTTTCAACGGCTGGACTTGATCAATGCCGGGGGTGCTGGCCAGCAAATAGAGCGCGCCACCGGAGACGTCCGGCGAAAAGGGATCGAGCAATTGCGATGCGGCCGCGAAATTCACCGAGCGGGTTTCCATCGCGTGCCAGCGCATCCGCCAGAGTTTGGCGACGGGATCGCCCGGGTGCGCGAGTTCGTAGCGCTTGAGCACTTGGGCGAACGCGGGGATGTCGCCGACGTCCAGCGCGAGCAGCAGTTCTTCGCGGAAGAGGTCAAGCGCATTGGGTGCGTGCTGACGTGCTTGCGCGAGTGCCGTGCGGGCCGAAGCGCCATCGTTCATCAGGCGTGCCATGCGGATGACGCCCAGACTCGCTTCGAGGGCCTCGGGATTTTCGGCGAGGATCGATTGATAACGCGCCAGGCTGTCGGTCAGGCGGCCTTCACGACTAGCCAACCGCGCGAGACCCATGCGCGCTTCAGGACGCTGCGGCGTGACGGACGTCGCGCGCTCGAAGTAGGCCCGCGCGACGTTCAACCGGTCCGCCGCGGCGTTCGCATTGCCCAGGTCGAAAAGCGCGTCGTAGTCGTCGCCCAGCAAATCCGCGTACGGCGTCAGCAGTGCGAGCCCTTCCGACTGCCGGCCCTGACGGATCAGCAGCAGCGCCCGAAAACTCAGTTGGCGACGGGCTTGATCCGGTTCGGCGGGTGGGCGGGAGGCGAGTTGCGCCGCCTGTTCAGGCGCGTCCAGGCGGGCCAGCATGCCGGCCTTGATCAGGCCAAGCTCGGCGTCGTTTCCGCCCGACTGCCTGTCGAATTCATCGGCGCGCCGCCAGGCTTCCGGTGAATGTTCCGCGCCGATCAAGGCCCGCAGCCACGAGTAACGGGCAAATTCGTTGTCCGGTTCAGCCGCGACGGTCCGCTCCAGCTCCGCCAAGGCCTTCGCCGGCTCGCCCTTTTGTCGCAGCACCAAGGCGCGGCGCACACGCATGTCGATGTCGCCGCCCTCGTGTTCGAGCCAGCGATCGTAAATGGCGAGCGCGCTCGAAGAGCGGCCGAGTTGATTGAGCCATTGCGCCTGGAGCAAAGCCGAGCGGCGATCATCCGGATGTTCTGCGGCGAGGCGCTCGACCTGTGCAAGCGCGTTGGTCAACTGGCCGCGCCGGGCGAACCACTCGGCGCGAAAACGAAGCGCGTCGAGATTAGCCGGCTCCACGGCGAAGATTTCATCGAGCTGCCGGGAAGCGGCGGTGAAAGCCCGCTGGTCAAGGGCGGTGCGGACGGAGGTTTGCCACTGGGCGGGAAGCTGCGCCTGGCTGCGCTCGCTCAGGGCAATCGACAGCGCGCAAGCGAACCACGCCACCTTTCGCAACCGGGCGGAAGCAGTCCGCCAGTCATGCCGACCTTGTTCGTTGGAATTGGAACCGCCCATTGCAGGCTTGGTGGTTCCGACCTATTTCACCGCCAGCTCGCGCTCCATCGTGGCCAGCAGTTCTACCATGACCTGATGGGCCAGCCGGTGAACGCTCTCTTCGTTGAACGCCGTGGTGGCGGCCTTGCGACTGACCGCGCCCGCCCACACAACTTTGGCACCCGCGACCTGCACCAACCGGAGCGTGACGCCGACGTTTGCGGTTTCGCCGAAGCCGTCCACGAAACCGTACTCGCCGACCGATCCGGCCAGCACAAACTCCGTTTCCAGCGCGGCGCCCACTTCGGCAGCGGCGGCGGTATTGACGCCCACCTGGCGTTCCCACGGATCGGTTTCCAGTCGTCGCAGGCGGACTTCGGACTCGCCCGAGGCCGCGCTGACTTCATGGACGTCGAACTTCGGCGAGACGTGCAGAATGGTGGTGGCCAGGTCGGTCATGATCAGCCCGGCGTGGCGATGGTTGCTGAGGTTCTCAAAGGGCACGACCGCAACGGATTTGCCGCCGGCGATGTGTTTGCCGGAGGTGAGCGTAGTGGTGGAACAACCGGTCAAGAGCGCGAGGGTCAGCGCGGCAAAACCGGCGGTAATCCAGGGCTTGCGAGTGGCAGGCGAAGTGTTCATGGCAGGAATGCGGACATTAATGCGGATTGCACGGCACAGCCAGTTGGGTGTTAGCTCGCGGAAGCGAACCACCGCCGTCCGTGGCTGCGCCGCGAATCTAGCCCGCGATGCCCGACCGACAAGCCAATTCCAGAAGCGCCCGTTGTAACTTCTCATGGCCGAAGCCCTCCTGAATCTCATCTGGAGCGTCAGCGCACTGCTGGCGCTCCTGTCCGTGACCGTGGTCAGCATCCTCGTCGTCCACCGCTTCTTCCGCAACCGGCTCGAACTCCGCGCTGCGAATCGCCGGAAGGAGCTGCGCCGGCTCGCGGTGCACCTCGTCAACAACCCGGAGCAGATCCTTGAAGCGCGCAAACTTTACACCGACGCCGACCGACGGCTGCTGCTCACCGTTTTCGAAGAGATGCGCAAGCAGCTCAAGGGCGAGTACGCGGAACGGCTCAACAGCCTGATGCGCATCATGGGGCTGATGGCCGAATGCCTGGCACGCCTGCAGCATCCCATCTGGTATCGTCGCGCCCAGGCGGCCGAGCTGCTTGGCAATTTCAACGACCCCAATGTCGTGCTCGCGCTCTATCGCACGTTGGAGGATCGCCGCCATGAAGTTCGGATCGCCGCCGCCCGTTCCCTCGCGCGGCTCCACGCCGTGCAGTCCGTCCGCGAAATCGTGGCCGCACTCATCGGACAACGAACCGATCCCTCGCTGGCCGTCACCGAGGTGTTTCGTTCCCTGGGCGCGCAACATGTACCGGAACTCCGGGAACTGCTGCGTGATCGGGAGATTCCGGTCACGGCCCAGGTGCTGGCCATCGACGCATTGGGCCGGCTCGGCGTGCTCAGTGCCGTCGAGGAGCTGCTCGAAATCTACGACCATCCGCATTTGCCGATTCGGATCGCCGCGATGCAGGCGCTCAGCCGGCTGTGCGATCCGCGCTCGATCTCGGCGGTGATCTTGGCGACGACGGACAAGGCGTGGGAAGTGCGCGCGCAGGCGGCCATTGGACTGGGCCGGCTCGGCAGCCGGGACGGCTTGCCGGCACTCCAGCAACTCCTCGCCGATGGGCAATGGTGGGTGCGGTATCACGCGGCCCAAGCGCTCGCCGCGCTGGGGCATCCGGGTGTGCTTTGTCTGCAAACGATGGCGGAAGCCGGGTTGCCGGACGCCGCGAACATGGCCTGGGGCGTCTTGCGGGAGAAAGGCCTGGCCCGCGTATGACCGAGAGCAACGCCCTGGAAATCTTCAAGTCGATCGTCGTCGCCCTCGATTGGCTGGTGCTGGGTTACCTCGTATTCTATTGCGCGCACTACCTTTTCCAGTTGATCACCGCGTGGCTCGAGCTGCGGGAAGTGCGGCGCCAGGAGAAACAGGCGGACCCGTGGTGGCTGTTAACCGGCCAGGTGACGTTTCCGATCTCGATCGTGGTGCCGGCCTACAATGAGGAAAAGACGATCGTTGACAGCCTGCACGCGATGCTGGCGCTGCATTACCCCGAGTATGAAGTCGTGGTGACCAACGACGGCTCGAAGGACAGCACGCTCGAGCTCTTGATCAACGCGTTTGATCTCCGACCGAGCCGGCGGGTGTATCACAAAGCCATCCCAACCAAGAAAGTGCGCGGCGTTTACGAGAGCCGGCGCTTTCCAAACCTGGTGGTCATCGACAAAGAAAACGGCGGTCGCTCGGACGCCAACAACGCCGGCATCAATTTGGCCCGTCACCCTTTGATCTGTTCGACCGACGCCGATTCCATCATTGAGCCGGACGCCCTGCTCCACCTCGTCCGGCCTTTCATCCTGCATCCCGAGGAGATGATCGCCGTCGGCGGGAAGATCCGCGCGGTCAACGGTTGCGAACTGCACGCCGGTCGGATCAAGAAGTTCGGGCTGCCCCGCAAGCCGCTCGCGCTCCTCCAGTACATCGAATACATCCGCTCTTTCCAAATGTGCCGGCTCGCTTGGAACAACATTGACACGCTCCTTCTAATCTCCGGCGCGTTCGGCCTCTTCAAACGGGAAAAGGTGCTCGCGGTCGGCGGCTTCTCGACCACGACCATCGGCGAGGATCTCGACATGACGATACGCCTGCATCGTCACCATCACGAGCAGAAGCTGAAATACCGCATGGCCTATGTGCCCGGCGCGGTGTGCTGGACCGAAGTTCCCGACACGCTGAAAATCCTGCGCTCGCAGCGCTGCCGCTGGCACCGTGGCATGTTGGAGGTGCTCACCCGCCACAAGGAAATGATCTTCAATCCCCGTTACGGCCGAATTGGCACACTGGGCATCTCCTACCTGTTCATCATCGACGGGGTCGGGCCTTTCCTCGAACTCCTCGGCCTGTTCATCGTCCCGCTCTCTTACGCGTTTGGTTTGCTGAACGAGCCGTTCTTCCTAGCGTACGTCTCGCTGCTGTTTTGTTACGGCGCGTTTATCAGTGTCTGGTGCCTGTTCCTCGAAGAGATCACTTCCAAGGACAAGACGCGGGCCCGCGACCTCATCGTCTTGTTGCTGGCTGCGTTGCTGGAGAACTTTGGCTATCGCCAGTTGAATGGACTCTGGCGCATCGAAGGCACCTGGCAGTTTTTCCGCAAGCAACAGGGCTGGGGCAAGATGACGCGCACCGGCTTCAAGCAATCCGGTGCCGCCCAGCGAAAGATCGGGCAAGCTCAGGCAGCAGCAACGGTTCCGGCTGGCAAATGATTCACGAGGGCGGCAGCCTTGCCGCATGAAGCTCCCACTAATCCTCTTCGCAGCGACGCTGGTGCTCGCCCCGGCCGCCCGCGCCGCCGCTCCGCTCAAGGTGCTGATCATCGACGGCCAGAACAATCATGACTGGCGCGCGACCACGCCGCACTTGAAGCGGCAACTCGAAACCAGCGGACGGTTCACCGTCGAGGTGGCAACCGCGCCAAAGGAGGGCGGGGACATGACGGCGTTCAAACCGAAGTTCGACGGCTTGGCGGCGGTGATCTCGAACTATAACGGCGAACTCTGGTCGCCGGAAACTCGCGCCGCATTGGTCGCGTTCGTGCGCAACGGAGGCGGCTTCGTTTCCGTGCATGCCGCCGACAATTCGTTTCCTGACTGGCCCGAGTACAATGAAATGATTGGCGTCGGCGGTTGGGAAGGGCGCAGCGAAAAATCGGGTCCGTGGCTTTATTGGGAAGGCAAGATCGTGCGTGACACCTCGCCAGGCCCGGGTGGCAGTCACGGTTCCCAACATCCATTCCAGCTGGTCACCCGCGCGCCCGAGCATCCCATCATGCAGGGCCTGCCCCCGGAATGGATGCACGCCAAGGACGAGCTCTACGATCGCCTGCGTGGCCCGGCGAATAACCTGACGGTGCTCGCCACCGCCTGGTCGGACCCGAAGACCAATGGCACCGGCAAACATGAACCGTTGCTGTTCGCGATATCGTTTGGTAAAGGCCGCGTCTTTCACACGGCGCTCGGTCATAACAACGGACAGGACCTGACCTCGCAGAAGTGCGTCGGCTTCATCACGACACTGTTGCGGGGTACCGAATGGGCCGCCACCGGGAAGGTCACGCTTCCCGTGCCGACGGATTTCCCGACCGCGACCGACGTCCGCAGCCGCAATTGATCCGGGCCCGCTTAAAACATGCTCAACTTCGCGTACGGTTCCAATATGTTGCTTGAGCGGCTCCACGCCCGCGTGCCTCAAGCACGCTTGATCAGCAATGGCCACATTCCCGGCTGGCGGTTTGCTCTGAACATCCGCTCAGGCGACGGCTCGGCCAAAGCGACGGCGATGCGCACCGGCCGGCCGGAAGATTTCCTGCACGGGGTCATCTACGAACTCGACGCCACCGGCAAAGCGATGCTCGATGGATATGAAGATGTCGGCGGTGCCTATCGTATCGAGCACGCCACCGCCGAAACAAATGCCGGCCCCCGCGAGGTCTATCTCTACGTCGGCGATGAATCACGGGCGGCCGAAGGCCTGGCGCCTTACGACTGGTATCTCGGCTTCATTATCGCGGGCGCCCGGCAGCGCGGCTTGCCGCAAGCCTTCCTCGAGCTGCTTGGCGCCACGCGATCAATGCCCGACCGGAATGCCGAGCGGTCCCAAGCGAACTGGCAGGTTATCCCGGAAGCCCTTCGCTAACGGGCGAGCGCCGTCCGGTTCACTTCGCGGTTTCCATTCCACAGCGAGTCTGCTTAACCTCCGCTCATGCGCTCCATTCTTACCACCACCCTCGCCCTCTTCGTTGTCGCCTCCAGCCTGCTCGCCGCTGACCCCGCGCCGGGCAAGCAGGTTGAACAATCCCTCACCACCTCGGACGGCGCCAAGGTGCCGTATCTGCTCTACCTGCCGAAGGAGTATTCCGCGACCGGCGCGAAAGTGCCCTTCATGCTCTTCCTGCATGGTCGCGGCGAGAGCGATGGCCCGCTGAGCGTCGTCGCCAAGTGGGGGCCGCCTATGCGCCTGGCCGCCGGTGAGCATCTGAAGTATCTCGTCGTCTCGCCGCAGTGCCCGAAGGAATCCTCCTGGAACAAAGACGACCAGCAGAAGCGATTGCTCGAACTCCTCGCGCACATCAAGAAGACCTACAATATCGACGACGACCGCATTTATCTCACGGGCTTGAGCATGGGCGGGTACGGCAGTTGGCGGCTGGCGGCGGATCATCCGGAGTTGTTCGCGGCGGCCGCGCCGGTCTGTGGTGCGGGCGATCCCAAGAACGGCGTCAAGCTCACCAAGCTGCCGATCTGGGCGTGGCACGGCACGGAGGACACGGCCGTGAAGTTTGAGAAGTCCGTCGAGATGGTGGAAGCGATCAAGGCGGCCGGCGGCACGAAGGTGCGCTTCACCAGCCTGGAACACATCGGCCACTTCTCCTGGCAGGCGGCCTATGAGTCGAACGATCTCTACGATTGGTTCGACAAACAGAAGGCGTCGCAGAACAAGTAGGTTGGGCAGCGATCCTCATCATCTGTGAAGAAACGCGTCTTCCCACACATTCCGAAATCAACGAAGAGCCTTGAGATCGGCGACTTCTGGGCCATTCCGCTTGATGGTGGCGAGTTCGCCTGTGGCCGCGTCATCGCTTTCGACAATACCACCGGAAAGCAAAGCCTTCGCATTTTCCTCGCTGGACTACTCGACTGGATTTCCGATTCTCCACCGACTTTCGGCAGCATTGTGGGGGCTCAAACTGTTATTCAGGGTGGTGCCCACGTACGGACGATTATCGCCACTGGCGGTGCCATCCTCGGCAACCGCTCCTTGGAGTTGGACGGTATTTCGCCTGCTTTAGCGCTTTGCAGCGCATGCGGTCCGCACTGCCGAGTCATGCGTGGCTTCGAGGTGATCAGGCCCGCAACCAAGCAAGACACCGAGAGTCTTCCTGTCCTTTCAACCTTTGGCTTCATGGTTATGCGCAATTATGCCAACTCGAAGCTTCGAAGAGTTGCACCAGAAGGCGCTGCATAACCGCTACCACAGGTTGATCGATTGACGAGCGACGCCCCCACCACCGATGTTGAGCGTTGGATGTTCGATGTTCGATGTTCGATGTTCGATGTTCGATGTTCGATGTTCGATGTTCGATGTTCGATGTTCGATGTTCGATGTTCGATGTTCGATGTTCGATGTTGGGTAATCCCTTTACTCGGCTGTCCCGCGGCCGAATCCAGCCCGCGAAATAGATTTCATTTGGGCTCACCGGGAGCCTTGCCCTACCATCGCCGCAAATGAGCAATGTCGCCATTATCGGCGGGGGCATCACCGGGTTGGTCGCCGCGTATGAACTGAAACAGCGCGGCGTACCGTCCACTTTGTTCGAGGCGTCGGGCCGCGTGGGCGGCGTGATCCAGACGCATCGCGAGCATGGCTTTCTCGCCGAGGATGGACCGAACACCCTGCTCGAAACTTCCCCGAAGATCACGGAGCTGATCCAGGCACTCGGGATCGAGCCGCGCCGTTGGTATTCCAATCCCCAGAACAACAAACGTTACATCGTGCGCGGCGGCCGGCCTTGTGCCATGCCCGCCTCGCCGCCGCAGTTCTTCACGAACAGCTTCTTCTCCTGGTCCGCCAAGTTCGCCTTGTTCAAGGAGCCGTTCATCAAGGCGTCGCCACCCGACCTCGAGGAGAGCCTCGCGCAATTTGTGAAGCGCCGGCTCGGGCAGGAGTTCCTCGACTACGCAATCAACCCGTTCGTCGCGGGCGTGTATGCCGGCGATCCGGAGCGGCTCTCGGTGAAGCACGCCTTCGCCAAGTTACACGCGCTGGAACAGAACTACGGCTCGCTGATCAAGGGCCAGATTCAGGGCGCGCGCGAGCGGAAGCGGCGCAAGGAGATCGCCAAGGATCGCGCGAAGATGGTCTCGTTTGATCATGGCTTGCAGGTATTGACCGATGCACTGGGCGCGGCGGTGAAGGAACACGTGCGGTTGAACACGCCGGTCGAAGCGATCAAACAGGTCGAAGGCTCCTGGGCGGTTGCGGTTAAACCCGATCTGAATCAGAGCCTCCTTACGTCGGCTCCTACCGGTGGTGAATTCACCCACGTTCTCCTCACCTCGCCGGCGCACAAGCTGGCGGGGTTGCGCATTGAATCACCAGTCGGCGGCGACTTGAAGGTGCTCGGCGAGATTACCTATCCGCCGGTCACCAGTTTCACGATGGGCTTCAAACGCGAGGATGTCGCGCATCCGCTCGACGGCTTCGGCGTGCTGGTCCCGAAGGTCGAAAAGCGCAACTGCCTCGGCACGTTGTTCACATCGTCGCTGTTCGCCGGTCGCGCGCCGGCGGGGCACGTCACGCTGACCAGCTACATGGGCGGGATGCGGGCGCCCGAGCTGGCGCTCAAGTCGCCCGCCGAGATTCGCAAGCTGGTCCTGACCGATCTTCGCGAGTTGCTGGGAGTACGCGGCGAACCGGTGTGGGAGCATGTGAAGCAATGGCCCAAGGCGATCCCGCAGTACGAAGTCGGCTACGGCCGGTTCAAGGACTTCATGGACACCTTCGAGCGCACGCATCCGGGACTCCTGTTCGCCGGTCATTACCGCGACGGCATTTCGTTGAGCGACTCGATCCTCGCGGGGGTCAAGGCGGCGGAACGAATCAGCCCGCAGGCGCTGGCATGAGATTCTCTATACCCGCTGAAGATCGCCAGCCAGCCACCACCCCCGGCATCGAAAGTCGAGGAGTTCAGTTATCTGTCGCCGCGCGCCAGCGATGGAAATACGGGCAGAGTGGATGAATTTTTGGCAGTCGTGTGCAACCCTGTCCCGGCCTAGCAATGCGTAATCGAATTCGTGCTCTCGTCCGCCAGCTCGTACTGGTCCTTTCACTCTTCGCCACGACCAACCGCGCTGACGCCCAGGGCACCGGCATCCTGCGGGAGGTTTACGAAGGGATTCCCGGCAACAGCATCGCCGAGCTGACTGGCGCCCCCAACTACCCGGCGTTGCCCAACAACACCAACTTGTTGACCGATTACTTCGAGGCGCCAATCAATGTGCTCGAGGAATACGGCCAGCGCATCCGCGGCTATGTGCTCCCGCCGCAGTCCGGTTATTACACTTTCTGGGTCGCCACCGACGACGAAGGAGCGCTCTACCTCAGCAGCGACGAGGAGCCGGGCAACAAGCAACAGGTCGCATCCGTGCCCGGCTGGAGCGGTTCACGCGAGTGGACCAAATACCCCGAACAGCAATCTGCCCAGATCTGGCTGGAGGCCGGCCGCCGCTATTATGTCGAGATGCTTCAGAAGGAAGGCGGTGGTGGCGACAATGCCGCCGTCGGCTGGCAGTTGCCCAACGCGGTGTTGGAACGGCCCATTCCCGCTGCGCGCCTGCTGCCACAATTCGGCACGTCCGTGAAGCCGGGCATCTTGGTGAACGTTCCGGATCAAACGGTGGTCGAGGCCACCGACGCGCGCTTCATGGTGCTGGCAAGCGATCCCGCCCCCGTTCGTTATCAATGGCAGCGCGGCACGGTGAATCTTGCCGGCCTGACCAACTCGGTCCTGGTGCTGACGAATGTGCAACTCGCCAACCATCTCGAAACCTATCGGTGCATCCTGACCAATGCTTTTGGCAGCACCACGAGCCGGGTCGCCACGCTCAACGTGCTGGCCGACCAGGTGCCGCCCACACTCGTCAGCGTGGCGAGTGTCGGCACGACCGGTGTCCGCGTGACATTCTCCGAGGCGGTGCAGGCGCTCTCCGCGACGAACCGGTTGAACTACGGTGTCAGCGGCGGAGTGACGATCAGCGCAGCCACGTTATCGGTCGATGAACAGACGGTAACGTTTACAACATCCGCGCTGGCATTTGGCACGAGCTACACACTGACGGTCAGCAATGTCCGCGATCGTTCATCCGCCGCGAATGCCATTGCGGCGGGTTCGCAGAAGACCTTCGTCGCGCTCGAGTATTCGCCTTCGGCCATTGGCGGACTGGCGGAGGGCACGACGGTCATGGCCGGCAATGGCGTGAACGTCACGACCACGGGCGGCGACATCGGCATAAGCCCGGATCAATTCCAGTTCAACCACCGGCAGCGCACGGGTGACTTTGATCTCCAGGTCCGTGTGAATGGACTCACGCTCGCGGACGACTGGTCGCGGGCCGGCTTGATGGCGCGCGAGTCACTGGACGCCGGGGCGCGCTTCGCGGCGGTGTTCGCCACGCCTTCGATCAATGGTTGCCTCTTTCAATATCGCGCCAACGCCGGTCAGACCGCGACCACCACCGGCGCGCATCCGGTGAACTATCCCGACACCTTGCTGCGGTTGCGGCGGGTGGGCAATCTGTTCGTCGGCTACGCGAGTTTTGATGGTCAGACCTGGACCCCGTTGGGACTGACTACTTTGAATCTGCCCGCCACGCTTTACTTCGGTTACGCGGTGACGAGCCATTCCGATGCGAATCCCACGACGGCGCAGTTTCGGGATCTGGGAAACACGATCAACACCGGTGTGGGCCGCTTCGCCACCCGCAATGAACCGGTCGGTCCGTCGAATCGGCGCGGCGGCGTGGTGATCTCCGAGCTCATGTATCATCCCACGAACCGCGTGGATGGACGCATCGTCGAGTTCGTCGAAGTGTTCAACACCCAGCCGTTCCCCGAAGACCTGGGCAATTGGAAAGTATCCGGCGATATTGATTTTGCGTTTCCGCCGGGAACGTCACTGCCAGCCGGCGGCATGTTCGTGGTGGCCAGGGTGCCCAATGATGTTTCCGCCGTTTACGGACTGAACAATGTGTTCGGACCTTACCTCGGCAGCCTGCCCAACAGCGGCGGCACGGTGCGGCTGCGGAATCAATCGGACGCCATCATGTGGGAGGCGACTTACGAGACCCGGTCGCCGTGGCCCATTGCGGCCGACGGCGGGGGACACTCGCTGGTGCTGGCGCGCCCTTCGTACGGCGAGGCCCACCCCAAGGCCTGGCTGGCCAGCGATCGACTGGGCGGTTCACCGGGAGCGTTGGAATCTGAGCGTCGCGTCAACCTGCGCTCGGTCCTGATCAATGAAGTGCTCGCGCACACCGACCTGCCATTGCTCGACTACATTGAACTCTACAATCGCAGCACCAACACGCTCAACCTGGCGGGTTGCGTGATCACCGATTCGCCGACCACGAACCGCTATGTGATTCAAGGCGGAGTCTCCATTGCGCCGGGGGGCTATCTGTCCTTCAACGAAACCACCCTTGGGTTTCGACTCAATGCCGCGGGCGAGACCGTCTGGTTGCGCGCGCCCGACGGGCTCGTGCTCGACGCGATCAGTTTCGACGAGCAAGAGAATGCGGTTGCCACCGGTCGCTGGCCCAACGGTGCGGACGAATGGTACCGGCTGTCCGCCCGTTCGCCCGGCGTGCCCAACCCCGCACCCGCCAGCCCGCAAATCATCATCAACGAGGTGATGTATTCGCCCGTCTCCCGCGACAAAGACGACGAGTTCATCGAGCTGTATAACCGCGGCCCCGGCAACCTCGACCTCGCCGGCTGGCGGCTGACTAGCGCCGTTGCCTTCACCTTCCCGACAAACACCGTGCTGAACGCCTTCCAATATCTCGTGGTGGCGCGCAATGCGGCTCAACTGCGCAGCAATCATGTCCAGCTCACCGGCGCGAACTGTCTGGGCGATTTTGTCGGCGACCTTTCCGGCGCGGGTGCGCGCGTGGTGTTGCGCATGCCGGATGAACTGGTCGGCACCAACGGCCAGGGCGTGCTCGAGACCAACATCATTCACATCGCGGTGGACGAAGTGACTTACGGCACGGGGGGCGAATGGCCGGCGCTGGCGGATGGCGGCGGCAGCAGCCTCGAACGCATCGACGCCCGCGCGAACAGCCGGCTGCCCAACACGTGGGCCGCCAGTGACGAATCCAACAAGGCCGGCTGGGTGACGATCGCAGTGACGAACGTATTGACCCAGGGCAGCATCACCCCGATCGACACGTTGCAGATGCAGTTGTCGGGCGCGGGCGAGGTGCTGATCGACAACGTCGAAGTGTTCAAGCCGGGCAGCGCAAACCTCGTCACAAATTCGACGTTTGAAGCGAACCTCGACGGCTGGACATTCACGGGCACGCATCGCGATGTGACGCTCGCGAACGAAGGGTTCGCCAGCTCGCGCTCGATGCGCATCCGCGCCGTGCGGCGGGGCGACCCGGGGGCCAATCGCGTTTGGACGCCCATCGGTGAGAGCAACGTTTTCGCGGGTGACACGGTCGTCCTGCGCTGCCAGGCCCGCTGGCTCGCCGGCGCCCCGGAGATGATCCTCAAGACTTACGGCAACTGGCTGGAAGCGTACGGTAATCTAAAAGTGCCGAAGAATCTCGGCACCCCCGGCCAGGTCAACAGCCGCAGCGCCGCGAACATCGGTCCGGCCATCTACGCCGTGGCTCATTCACCCATCCTGCCCGCCGCGAATGAAGCCGTAGTAGTGACGGCGCGCCTGCACGATCCCGACGGCGTGTCACTCGTGGCGATGCAGTATCGGCTCGATCCCGATCCCACGCTGACCACGGTTTACATGGTGGACAACGGCACCGGCGGCGACGCGGTGGCTGGCGATGGTTTGTTCAGTGCCACCCTTCCCGGTCAACCGGCGGGAACGCTCGTGGCCTTTCGGTTGGCGGGACTCGACGGAGCGGCCACCACCAAAGTTTCCTACTTCCCCGCCGACGTGCCCGTCCATGAATGCCTGGTCCGTTTTGGCGAGGCACCCACACCGGGCGGCTACGGCACCGTTCGCTTCTACCTGACGCAGGCGAACCTGAACTTCTGGGCGAGCCGCGAACGCATGGCCAACGACAACATCCCCGTGACGGTGGCGTATGGTCCGGACCGCGTGGTCTATCTCGCGGGTGGCCGCTACTCCGGCAGCCCTTATCATCAGGGCTACGATTCGCCCGTCGGCAACCCGTGCGATTACGATTTTGAACTGCCAGCCGACAACCCGTTGCTCGGGGCGAATGAGCTGCACATTTCGTGGCCGGGCAATGGCGGCGATGATCCCAGCGCCCAGCGCGAGCAGACGGGTTATTGGATTCTCAATCGACTGGGGACGCAGGCGAACTACCGGCGCTACCTCAACATCTTCATCAACGGCGTCCGGCGCGGCTTCATTCTCGAAGACACGCAGGTGCCGGACGGCGACACGATCGAGCAATGGTTCCCCGAGCACACCGCCGGCGAGATCTACAAGATCGCGATCTGGTTCGAGTTTGTGAAGGACCTCAGTTCCTTCGCCGCCGTCGGCTCGGATCTGAACGATCACGCCTATCAGAACGGCCAGAAGATCACCGGCCGGTATCGTTGGAACTGGCAGAAGCGCGCGTTCAAAGACTCCATCACGAACTACGCAACCCTGTTCCAGATGATCGACACGGTGAACACCAGCGCCACCGGCGACGATTACACGGATGCGATCGAGTCGTTGATCGACGTGGATCAATGGATGAAGACGTTCGCCGTCGCGCACATTGTCGGCAACTGGGACGCGTTTGGCAGCAATGGCGGCGGCCAGAACATGTTTTCGTACAAGGCCACCGACGATCGCTGGAAGCTGATGACGTGGGATCTGGACATTTCATTCTGCAGCTATTGCAACGGGACGACCGCCGACCTGTTCGCGATCAGCCTGGGCCAGTTGAGCCGGATGGCGAATCACCCGCCGTTCAAGCGCATGATGTGGCGCGCGTATGAAGACGCGGTGAACGGCCCGCTCAGCGAAGCGGCGTTCAATCCGATGATGGACGGCAAGTACGATGCCTTCGCCGCCGCCGGGGTCAACGCTTCGCCGCCCGACTCGGTCAAGGATTACATACGCGCGCGGCGCGACTACATCGAATCGCAACTCGCGACCGTCAACGTGCCGTTCGTCGTGAGTGATCCCGCGAACGGGTCGTGGACGACCAACGTCAACCTGATCACGATTTCCGGCGCGGCTGCGGTCGGCGTGCAGGACATCCGCATCAACGGTCAGGCGTATCCGGTGAGCTGGCTCACGGAAACCACGTGGCAGGCGCAGATCGCACTCAATGCCGGCGCGAACAATCTGGTGATCGATGGCGTGAACAACCTGGGCGCGGTCGTGCCCGGCACAACGGTCAATCGCTCGATCACCGTCAACGTCGTCGCGCCGACGCCTGAGGATTCGCTGGCGATCAACGAGCTCATGTACGATCCGTTGCTCAGTGGCGCTTCGTACGTGGAGCTCTTCAATCGGTCGACCACATTTGCGTTCGACCTCAGCAACTGGCGGCTCGACGGCCTCGGCTACACGTTCCCCGCCGGCGCGATCATCGCCCCGCAACAATATCTTGTGCTCGCGCGCGACCCGTTCGCTTACGCCTTGGCGCACCCGGGTGCCGCGGCCCCGTTCGATTCCTTCTCCGGCACGCTGCAAAACGACGGCGAGACTCTGAGGCTTTTGAAGCCAACCGGCGTGGTCGGACAGTTCACGACGATCAACCGCGTCACGTATGAAGCGGTTTCACCCTGGCCGACCAATGTGCTCGGCACCGGCGCTTCGTTGCAGTTGATCGATGCCGCGCGCGACCCCGATCGCGTCGGCAACTGGACCGCTCTCGAAACCAACACGCCTTCCCAGTGGCGATATGTTACGCAAACCGGCGTGGCGGGCGCGGCCAACTTATACCTTTATCTCACGCAAGCAGGCGCCGTTCACCTCGATGATCTGGTGCTGGTGGCGGGCAGCACGCCCGGCGCTGGACCCAACATGATCGTCAATGGCGATTTCGAGAATGGCCTGAACGGCTGGACTGTTTCGGCCAATCACGCGCCCACCACCACGTCCGGCGCGAGTCCGCACGGCGGTGCGGCGGCACTGGCGTTGAACGCCACCAGCGGCGGCACCACGCAAGGCAACTCGGTCTGGCAAACGGTGGCCGGCATCACGGCTGGCCAGACGTACACGCTGAGTTATTGGTGGCGCCCAGCGGAGCCGGCGGCCGACTTTGTGGTTCGCTTTTCAGGCAGCTGGA
The DNA here is from genome assembly GCA_031362805.1 of bacterium. Taxonomy (GTDB): domain Bacteria; phylum Verrucomicrobiota; class Verrucomicrobiia; order Limisphaerales; family RI-55; genus RI-55. The sequence goes on along the minus strand of JANLTG010000047.1, from coordinate 11,480 downwards.
TCTACATGCAGCCCGGCGTGGGGGGCACCACCGCTTCCCGAGCCACCCCCGGCCAGGTCAATTCCGTCGTGGCCACGCTCGCGGCGTTCCCGACGCTGCGGATCAACGAGGCGCAAGCCGAGAACACGACGGGCATTCAGGACCGGTTCGGCGAGCGCGAGCCCTGGATCGAACTCTTCAATCACGGCCCCGGTGCGGTGAGTCTGAACGGCGTCTATCTCGCCGACAATTACACCAACCTCACGCAATGGGCCTTCCCGGTGACCGCGTCTATTCCGGCGAATTCGTTCCTCGTGGTGTTTGCCGACAACCAGCCGGGGCAAGCGAACGCGGTGGAGTTTCACACGAACTTCCGGCTGAGCGCCGGGACCGGGCGGATCGCGGTGTCCCGCGTCGCTGGCGGCACGACGAACATCGTCGATTACTTGAACTACGCGGGCGTCACCCCCGGTCAGTCGTTCGGCAAGTCGCCGGACGGCCAGGCCAATGGACCACGCACTTTCTTCTACGTGACCCCGGGCGCGTCGAACAATACGGCTTACCCGCCGGTGACGGTTCGCATCAATGAGTGGATGGCACAGAACAACACCTTCCTCCAAAACTTGGACCGGCCCGGCACGTTCTTCGACGATTGGATCGAGCTCTACAATCCGACCGCGACGCCCGCGGATCTGGGTGGTTATTTCCTCACCGATTCGCTGACGAACACGAACAAGTTCGAGATCCCGGCCGGGTTCATCGTCCCGGCCTTCGGCTACCGGCTGGTGTGGGCCGACAATCAATCCGCGTTGAACACGGGCACTCCGCAGGACTTGCATGTGGACTTCCAACTCTCGGCGAGCACGGAATCCATCGGGCTATTCGCGCCGGATGGCGGCGTGATCGACACGTTGAACTACGGCACCCAGACGGCGGACATCAGCATGGGCCGGTTTCCTGATGCGACGCCGGTGTTCTACTTCATGCCGCAGCCGACGCCGCGGGCTGCGAATGCAAATCCGGGCTTGAACACCGCGCCCACAATTCCCGTCATAGCGACCCGCTACGCAACGCAAGGCCGGCTCTTGAGTTTCCAGGTCGAAGCCAGTGATCCCGAAGCACCACCGCAAACGCTGGCGTTCACATTGGAGCCGGGCTACCCGACGGGCGCGGTCGTTGGCTTGAACTCCGGCCTGTTCACCTGGACGCCATCGGTCCAACAGACGCCGGGCACCAACGTGATCACCGTGCGCGTGACCGACAACGGTTCGCCGGCTAAGTTTGCGATGCGCTCCTTCACGGCGGTGGCGATGCTCGATCCGCGCATTGCGACCGTGCAGTTCACACCGGGCGCGGGGGTGACCATCTCCTGGGCGACCGTGCCGGGGCTGCGCTATCGCGTGGATTACTCGGCGACGCTGAATCCCATTGTCTGGCTGCCGCTGACCGCTGAGTTCACTGCGGCGGGCACCACCACCAGCATCGATGACACGCCGCCCACCAACGGCGAGCGCTATTACCAGGTCGTGCTGATTCAGGAGTGAACCGGTTGGCGCCCGGTTTGACAGGTGACAAACTCATGGCAATCGGTTCGTCGTCCGTGTTTCATTCGCGGCGGCAAACGACATGAGCAAGAAAGGCATTCTCCTGATGAACCTCGGCTCGCCGGACTCGACGGCGGTGTCCGACGTGCGCAAGTACCTCCGTGAGTTTCTCATGGATGGCCGGGTGCTCGATGCGCCGTATCCGATCCGCTGGTTTCTGGTGAACTGCCTGATTCTTCCCAAGCGCCCCAAGGAATCCGCGCACGCCTACGAAACCATCTGGACCCCGGAAGGCTCGCCGCTCGTGGTCACCAGCAAACGGGTCAGGCAACTCCTGCAATCGCGCGTCGAGGTGCCGGTCGAGTTGTGCATGCGCTACCAAAACCCCACGCCGGAAGTCGCGCTCGCGAGCCTGCAACGCCAGGGGGTGACCAACGTGCATCTCATCCCGCTGTTTCCGCAGTACGCGATGAGTAGCTTCGAGACAGCGGTCGTGCGCGTGCAAGAGCTGGTGGCCCGTTCGTTCCCCGGCATGACGTTGACGTCAGAAAAGGCTTACTACCGTCAGCCCGATTATATCGCGGCCCTCGTCGCCAGCGCGTCCGAGTATCTGAAGCAGCCGTACGATCACCTGCTGTTCAGCTACCACGGCATTCCGGAGCGGCACCTGCGCAAGAGTGATCCCACCGGCTGCCATTGTCTGACGGTTGCGAATTGCTGCCAGGTCGAGAGCCCGGCGCATGCGTTCTGTTACCGGGCGCAATGCTTCAAGACGACCGAGCTGTTCGTGCGGCAGGCGGGCATTCCGGCCGGCAAATGGTCGGTCTCCTTCCAAAGCCGGCTGGGCCGCGATCCGTGGCTCAAGCCCTACACCGACTTCGAGCTCGAGCGCTTCGCCCGGGAAGGCAAGCAGCGGCTGCTGGTCATGTGCCCGGCGTTTGTGAGCGACTGCCTAGAGACGATCGAAGAGATCGGCGTGCGCGGAAAGGAGAGCTTCGAGCGCGCGGGCGGCGGCTCGCTACAGCTCATTCCCTGCATGAACGAGCACCCGCGCTGGATCGAGGCGTTGGCCGAGATGACTCGGCGCTTCACCGGTGCGGCGAATTCGGCGGGGCCCCAAGTGGCGGGTTAAGCGCTCAGCTTTTCAGGATATTCTTGATCTCGTTCGCCTCAAAGGCCGGCAGCGTGTGGGTCGTCACGTAACCGTTTGCCGCGAGATCGGTCAGGCACCGGAGCGCATCATTTTCATGGTCGGCCTGGAGAATGAGCACGCCGTCGTAGCTGCCCATCGTCCAATACTGTCCGATGACTTTGACGCCGGTCTTGCTGGCCGCTTTGGAGAACTGGCTGGCGCGTCCGAGAGTTTGCTTGATTGCCTTGGAGCCCTTGTCGGTGAACTTGAGGAGACTGATGTAGGTAGCCATGGGTTTGCTTTGGTTAAGGTTGCCGCGTTGATATCGACGGGCAGGAGCGGGTGCCAACCAAATCTAGGCAGGAGCCGGTCAACTATTGTCCATTGCGCCGAACGCCCCCTGCGTCAGTGCCAGCTTGATTCGCATCTGAGCCTCCCCGACAAACTTCAAGGTTTCGCCGATTGCAGGCTCAGGAGATACGCCGCCAACTGCCAGCCCGCTACCGGATTCAGCGCGCCGTTAAAGCCCATCATCGGCGTGCCGCTGATCCCAGTCATGATGGTCCGGAAGATATCCTCCGGCTCTGGGCCGCTGCGCAACGGCTTGTGCAGGTCCGCCGGTTTGATCGGTTTGCCCTGGCTGTCTTGCAAGCCAGCGGCGGCGAGGCCGTCCCCGGTTCCCGTTGCTCCGTGACAGGCCGCGCAGGTGTCGCGGAAAATGGACCGGCCAAACGCGGCCTGATCGGCGCGCAGCTTCTCGTCCGCGAACCAGCCTGGCCGCGCCGGCAACTCGATCGCCGGCGCTTGCAGATTTTCATCCTTCCAGGCGGGACTGAGGAACTTGAGATAGACAATTACCGCCTTCACTTCTTCATCCCGCAGATGTCCGAAAGCCGGCATCGCCGAACCACTGATGCCGCGGCGGATCGTGCGGGTAAGATCTTCATCCGTGGGCAGCTTGCCGTACGGCGTGCTCCGGTACTTGAACGTCGCCAGCCGGAAATTCCGCGGCAACACCTCCCAGCCTTTGACGAGCTCCCCGTCGCCTTCGCCAAAGCGCCCATGGCAGGGCACGCAGTTTTTCTGGAAAACAAACCGCCCTTGCGCAAGCGCCTGATGATGGGAGGGGCGGGCGGTTTCACCCTCGGGTTGCACCGATGGTGTGGCGCCCCGCAGGTTGATCACAAGCAACAAGGGCAGGCCGCCGACCAGCCGCAGCCAGTGGGTTGCGCGCCAAACGAATTGCAACACGCTTGCCATCTCACTTATTCTCCGGCGCCGAGTCGCCCTGCGCTGCGCGCGGTCATTTCCAAAAGTACACCTCGCAAACTCCGTCGTCACCGCGGTCGATTCGAGACTGAAAGCCCTCGCCTTGCAGCACCTTGATCAGGGGCGACGGCAGGAACGGCGCGATCACCAACAGGCCTTCGCCCAGCGCGAGCGCCTCGGCCTGCGCCAGGACGACGGGCAACGGCATGTCGCCCCGCTCCAGGATCGGCCGCACGTCGAGCCGCTTGAATTGTTTTGCCGGAGGCATTTCGGTCGTTAGTCAGTTCGGTTCAAGTGTTCACCGGTTCCGCCGGCGAAGTATTCAGCCCTTGCACTCGTAAGGCGACTTCCCTGTTGGAGTCGAGGATCGTAATCCGGGTCGAGCGAGCAAAGCGCCCGCGCGCGTCTGCTTGGTCGCCAATCCCCGGCAGCGCTGCAAGTTCCCGCAAGGTATCTCTGACGAGATCCTCCGTGCTTTGTTCGATTTGACGGGACGGGTGGCGGCCGTTGATCCGCACAAAAAGTTCACCATCGCCGAAGCGGAGTTCCTCCACCAACCTGCGCTCGACGGTGCCGGCACCCGGCTCCGGAACCGACACCGCTGGCCGCATCGTTTGGGCCGCGTCATCGTTCATGCTGCACAATCTGGCCGGTCCCGCGCCACGCCGCCTTGATCCCGGTCAAAAGATAACCGCGGCAACGATGACAGCGCACGAGCGGCCGGCATCCAGCCCGGAACGCAGGGGCTTGCGTATGCCCTCGTCCGCGAATCCGGCGGAGGTTTAAAGACGAACGGGAGTTATTGGCGCATCCTTGCCAAGGACCGGCCAGTTTGCTTTCCTCCGCGCCTTGTTCGCCGTCCCCGGCAATCAACCGCATCCACGACCATGGCATACCTGAACGACAATTATTTAAAACTGAAGGCCGGTTATCTCTTTCCGGAAATCGGCCGGCGCGTGAAAGCTTTCTGCGACGCCAACCCGGAGGCGGCCACGCGCTTGATCCGTTGTGGCATCGGCGATGTCACCGAACCGCTGCCCGCCGCCGTCGTCGCGGCCCTGCACAAGGCGGTGGATGAAATGGCGGAGCGCGCCAGCTTCAAAGGCTACGGGCCCGAGCAGGGCTATGATTTCCTGCGCGCCGCCATCGCCAAGAATGATTTCCGCGACCAAGGCCTGGACGTGGCCGACGACGAGGTGTTCGTCAGTGACGGCTCGAAGTGTGATTGCGGCAACATCCTCGATGTGCTCGGCAGCAAGAACAAGATCGCCATCAGCGACCCGGTTTACCCGGTGTACGTCGACACCAATGTCATGGCTGGTCACACCGGCGAGGCCAACGAGGCTGGCGCGTATGGGAAGCTGGTTTATCTCCCGTGCCGCCCGAGCAATGGCTTCGTGCCCGAGCCGCCCAAGAAGCACGTGGACGTGATCTACCTGTGTTCACCGAACAACCCGACCGGTGCCGTGGCCACGCGTGCCCAGCTCGAGGCGTGGGTGAAATACGCCCTCGAACACAAGTCGATCATCCTCTTCGATGCCGCTTACGAGGCGTACATCAGCGACCCGGCGATTCCGCATTCGATCTACGAAATCCCCGGCGCGCGCGAGTGCGCCATCGAGTTTCGCAGCTTCTCGAAGAACGGCGGCTTCACGGGCGTGCGTTGCGCCTACACGGTGGTTCCCAAGACGCTCCTTGCCGCCACGCGCACCGGTGAGCTGAAACCGTTGCACCCGCTCTGGAATCGCCGCTCTGCGACGAAGTTCAACGGCGTGAGTTACATCGTCCAGCGCGCGGCCGAGGCGCTATACTCCGACGAAGGCAAGGCGCAGGTGAAGGCGCTCATTGCGCACTACATGGGCAACGCCGCCGTGTTGCGCACCGGCGCGAAGAAGGCCGGGTTGAAGGTTTTTGGTGGCGTCAACGCGCCTTACATCTGGGTGCGGACACCGAAAGGTGTCACCAGTTGGGAGGCTTTCGACAAGATTCTCAACGGAGCCAATGTCGTCATCACACCCGGCTCGGGTTTCGGCTCGAAGGGCGAAGGCTACTTCCGCATCAGCAGCTTCAACAGCCGGCCGAACGCGGAGGAAGTTGCCCGAAGGCTCAAAGAATTAAACTGGTAGGCTGGCGGACTCGGCCCCGCCTCCGGCAAAGCAAAAACCCGCGGCAAAAGCTCGCGGGTTTTTGTGTTTCCAACCAACAACCACCAGCCAACCTCAGCTGGTGCGAATGAAATTGAGGCGGGCAAAGTCGGCTGGTTTCGCGGCGGCGGCGGCGTTGTAGCCCGGCATGATCCCTTCGAGGCCGCTGTCGCCATCGCCAAAGTAGTTCGCAAAGATTTCGCCCATGATCGCACGGTAATCAGTGCGCCGCGAAAGATAACGACTCTGCGTCTGGAACATCGGGCTGACGCCGGAAACGTTGGGTGCCCACGTGGAAGAGTCGCAGTTGTAAACGCCGCCGTTGACGGACCCGCCCGCCGCCAGCACCACGCACGCCTCGGCGTGATCGGTGCCCCGCGAGCCGTTCTCGAACGACGTGCGGCCGAACTCGGTCATCGTGACGATGAGCACGTCGTCCCACATCGCCTGCATATCGCGATAGAGCGCTTGGAAAGAATTGGCGACGCCCCCAAGGAGGTTCGCGTGGCCACCAGTGACCTGGCCCTGGCCGGTGTGGGTGTCCCAACCGCCGACGTTGACGCCGAGCACCCGCACGTTCGTGCGTTTGAGCAGCATGGCAGCTTCTTTGAGCTTATTTCCAAGATCAGAGTTCGGATAAACCGCGCCGTTAGACGGGGTGTAGGTGCCCTGGTTCACCGCGGTCTGGAGCGTGTCAATTGTGCCGCCCAGGAGCTTGCCGGTGTCATGCACCAACGAGCGATAGAGTTTTCCGTTTTCGTCGTGGGCGCCGCCGTAGACCCCCAGCAGGCCCTTGCCGTTGGGCGCGCCGGGTGCGCCCGGGACGTCGCCGAGGAAGCGGTTGGCGGTGGTGGTGCCCCCGGAGAGATTGAAACTCGCAGCCGTGCTGAAGTTCGGGATCGGCTTCGCGCCCTTTAACGCAGTCAACTGGCTGCTCGACAACCCCGCCGCGACCAGCGGGTTGTTGATGTTGCCCAGGTTCAGCTTCTGGTCGAGGTGCCGGTAAAACATGCCCTCGGTCAGCGTGTCGTTGCCGGGCATGCCGGTCTCCCAATAGAACTCGCTGTCGAAGTGCGACCGCGACTGGCCCGAGTAACCGACGCGATGGATGACCGCCAGATTGCCGGGGCCCGCTTGCCCATTGATCGCGGAATTATTGTAAACTTCCATGAACGGCTGCAACGCGGGATGGAACTGGGCGAAACCGTTGCCGGAATCAATCGCCAGATTTTGTGGGATGAACAACGTGGGGCGCGTCGTGGTGTTGTACTCCGCGTCGCCCCGCGGGATGATGGTGTTGAGGCCGTCGTTGCCGCCGCGCTGGAAGACGAAGATCAACCGCTTGTTGTTGGTTTCGGTGCCCGCGTAGAGGTTGCGATTGAACAGCACCGGCGTGAACAGGTTCGCGGTGACCGCGCCCCAGGTGAGCAACCCGGAACTCTTGAGGAAGCTGCGTCGTGTCAGGTCCATAATATCGATTCGTTGAGGGCTTTCAGATTTCCGGTTTGGCTTACTGATACTGCCAGTGCGGCAGCGAAAGGATGAGGCCGACCAATTCGCGGACGCGGGCGTCGTGGGTCGTCAGCGCCGGGTTGAGAGTGGAGGCGGCACCCGCGGTATCGGTATTGCCGTAGGTCACCAGCACATTCACGTGCTCCGGCAGCAGCGTGCCTTGATAGAATTTCTGGTTGAAGTAATTCACGATGGCGGCCGCCGAAGTCAGGTTGTTCGCGGTGACCCACGCGGCGCGATCCCAATAGAAGGAACCCGTCGGGCTGTTACCGTTACCCACGGCACGGGAGAACTCGATGCGTTGGAGCAAGGTGCCGGAATCCATCCACTTGTTGCCCAATTCCGACCAGCCGTTGGGTTCGTCACGCGTGAAGAGGTTCATGCCCAGGCGCGAGTTCCAGTTGGGCAGATTTGCATTGGACGAAACCAGCGTGCTGAGCGAGCGCAGGGTGCTGTTGATGTATTCGACCGGCGTCTTGATCTTCGTCTTGTAGCCGGCGTCGCCCCAGAAGACGTTGACGCGGGCGATGGGATCAAGCACCGAGCGGATCACGGTACCGAGATGGCCCTTCCGGCCGTTTACCGGCGTGTTCCAAGCCGCAATCGCGTTGTCCACCAGGCTCAGCAAGTCCGCCGACGCCGTCCGGGCGTGGTAGGAATCCAGGCTGATCTCGTCTGAGACGAACCGGTTCACCAGCTTGATGCACATGAACTCGGCCGTGGACGGATGCCCGATCATGGCATCGATGACGTCCGTGGCATCCAACAACCCGCTGAGGCCCGTCCGGCCCGCCGGGATGATCATCTGGTAAGGCGAGCTGGGGAAGAGCGTCTTGGCGTTGGTGTCGTGCTGGTTCGGATTGAACCGGAAGGTCCAGACGCCGTTCGGGTCGCCGTTCTCGATCGAGCCCGGGAGCGCGGTGCGCAGCACGAGTTTCGGAGCGACGGCCGCATCCGAACTGGTGCGGGAGACATTGTGGAGCTGGACGGCGAGCACGTTTTCAAAGGGTGCTGGCAATAGCAGATACGAATAGTTGCGGAGGCTGAAATCCTGGTCGATCAGGGGCTCAATCCCGTTGCCGTTGGCAAGCGCATCAAAGGCCGGAGGAATGGCGGGTCCCATCGTCGAACTGCGGGCGACCTCGACTCCGTTGACATAGGCGACGAAGCCGTCATCGCATTGCACCGAGAGCACCAGGTTTTCGACCGCGTTCGGGTCCGTCACCGTGAACTTGCGGCGGAGGTAAACGGAGGAGTAGCCAGCCTGCACGGGACTGGTCTTCTGCTGCATGTCGGGCAACTGAGTTCCGTAATAGGTAGTGGTACCGAAGCCGACGTCGCCATAGCCGATCGGGGTGGAGCCACTCAGCCAGCTCGCATCATCATACGCGAGCGCGGCCCACGCCGTGGTTGCCTGGCTATTGACCGGGGTTGGCTCAACCGTGCCTTTGAGATATTTCCAACCGGCTCCCAGACCCAGCACCGTGGAGTCTTGGAACTGAACACTCACGTCCGTCGGCGGATTGCGCGCCGAATCCGGATAGCTCGGGGCGTCCTGCGGCCACACCTTGCGAACGGTCCAGCCCGTGAAGCAGCGGGCCAATTGCTCGATGTCCGTCTGCGAGTAACGATTGTCCACGCCGAACGCGAAGAGCTCCAGGATTTCGCGGGCGTAGTTTTCATTCGGAGCGCCCTTCACGTTCTGAACGTTGTCGAGGTAGATCAACTGCGCCGGGCTGGTGGCGCTGTAGAGCAGGAGATCACCAAAGTAGCCCAGTGCATTCTGATAGAAGAAGTCGTGCTCGCGATACTCCGCATGGGCGGCTTCCCGCTCGGCCTGGACGTAGGGCATCGCATCCGAGCCGTCGGAGTTCATCAAGTTATCGAAGTAATCCCGGACCTTATCGTAGTCGCTGGTGAGATGGTTTTCCCAGAACTCACCCAGCACCGCCTGCAACTGCCGGCGGGCGTTGGCCCCGCGGATGTGGACGAGTTGCTGCAACTGATTGACCCCTTTGATGCGCGTTTGCGCTTGGGCGCCGGGGATGGCCTGCACGCCGATCAGCTCGGGATTGATATTGAAGTCCGAGCTGGAGCTCGTTTGATTCAACGCGACCACCGCGAGCACATTTGCCCCGCTTTGCAGCAGGTTCTTGAAAGATGTGATGTCCCAAGTTTCCTGCGTGCCAGCCTCGTGTCCGGCCGTGGCCAGGCTGCCAAACACGGGACTGCCCGCCACATTGGTGCGGACGATTTCAGTGCCGTTCAGATAGGCGACGAATCCGTCATCATAGTCGACCCGCAGTTGCAGGGTTTCGATGGAGGCAGGGTTGGCAACGTTGAAGGACTTGCGCAGATAAACACTCGTGTAAAGATTCATCATGTCCGGCAGCTCGGTCATGAGATTTTGGTCTCCATAACCAATCGCGGTCGCACCCGTCAGCCAGGCTGAGTCATTGAAGCCTTGGGTTTTCCAGCTCGCGGACGGCTCGCTCGTTCCCTTCCAATACCGCACGACGTCGCCTGACTTGACCAGCTTCGTCTCCATCGCCGGCAAGAAACTGTAGAACAAGCCGGCCATCCGGTTGTTGAGTTCGACGTTGGAATTCTCGTCAATGGTGGCGGGGTTGAGCTGCTCGTTGATCCATGCCTCCAGCCCGATCGTCGCCACACGCTGCAAATCGAAAGGGCTTGGTCCGTAAGCCAGGCGGTTCAGCACATGGCCGATCCGCTCGTTCTCGCTGAACAGGCAGGAGGTGAGCCCGTAAAGGACGGTGTAGTGCGACGCCCCGCTATAGGTCGCAGGCGGCGGTGAAACCTCGTTACCCGCGCGGATGCGGTAGAAAGAATTGGGTCCGGGGCTGGGGGCGGTGAACACCACCATGCCCTCACGGCCATCCACGGCACCGGAAACGTGGGAAGTCCAGTTGCCTGAACCGGCGTCCACCCGGGTCTCCAAGACCACGCTGCTGAACCCGGCCCGAATATGGGCGGCGACCACCAGATTGTTGGCGTCGACGCTGGAAACGCAGATGGTAGGAATCTGCGCTGGATCGGCCGCGGAGGCGGGAGCGGCGTGAAGGAGCAGCCCAAGGCAGGCACTGGCAGCGACGGCCTTGGCGTAGGTAACGGCTGTGTTCATATGGTTGCGGTTGCCAGTCTAGCACGGCCAGAGCCAATCGTCTCGGTCGATTGTTACAACTGTCGTCGCCCTAGGCGCAGGGCGGCAGCAAGCAGCCAAAATCATTGAGCCGTCCACATCTGGACTGCTTTTTCCGACCGGAAGGATCGCCGGCCGGTTGCCCCACCTGTCTTGGCCGATGCCTTCTTGGTTGAAAAGGAGACAGCCCGATTCGCAGCCCCGACGCGGACCGACGGTTCTGCTACCTCGTCATGGCCGTCTCCGGACGGCACCTCGTCCCCAGCGTCTGCCCCATTCTCTTTCGGCCCACCAACGTGAATCACCGCGCTCAGGTTTTAGGGTCAACTCGACCGTTGACTCACCTCCCGCCTTTGCTACTTTCGCGCCTCGTTTTTCGCGGCTTCGGGCAAAGTCCCGCACGGCTTCACGGATTACGCACCATTCATCACGCATCACGACACATGGCTAAGAACACGAAATACGTTTACACTTGGGGCAACAAAAAAGCTGACGGCGACGGCAGCATGAAGGCCCTCCTCGGCGGCAAGGGCGCGAATCTCGCCGAGATGACCCGCATCGGCCTCCCCGTGCCTCCGGGGTTCACCATCAGCACCGAAGTCTGCACTTATTTCTACGCCAACAAGCGCACCTATCCCGCCGTCCTCCAGGCGCAGATGGAAGCCGGCGTCGTGAACATGGAGAAGATCATGGGCACGAAGTTCGGCTCGACCTCCGGCATGCCGCTGCTCGTCGCCGTG
>JANLTG010000195.1:0-15564 GCA_031362805.1 bacterium | reverse complement strand
CGCCGCCCCGGAGCCGGCGGGACTGCCCGGCTGGCTGCGCGGGATTCGCCACGGCGAGAACCTGCTGGTCGTGCTGGCCCTCGCGGTGATGACGCTGCTGCCCCTCGCCGAGGTGATTCTGCGGACCTTCTTCAAATCCGGCATCCCGGCTTCCTCGCCCATCGTCCAGCATCTGGTGCTGGCGGTGGGCATGTTGGGCGGCGCGCTCGCGGCGCGGGACAACCGGTTGCTCGCGCTCGCCGCCGCCACGCAATGGTTGAAAGGGCGCGCGCTCATGCTCTCCCGCGTGGTCAGCCACGGGTTCGGCGCGGCGGTCAGCGTGGTCCTGGCGCTGGCCAGTTGGGAATTCGTCAGCACGCAACGCTCACTCGGCAAGGTGCTCGCCTATGGGCTGCCCGTGTGGGTGATCCAGTTGCTCCTCGTCATCGGGTTCGCGGTCGTCGCGGTCCGGCTGATCTGGCACGTCGCGCCCGACTGGCGCTGGCGCGCGGCGACCTTGATTTTGGGAGCAGCACTGCTCGCCCTCGCGCATTGGTTGCCGGTCGCGCCCGAGCAACTTCGCTGGCCGGCCATGATCGCGTTGCTCATCGCGGTGGCGCTGGGCGCGCCCATCTTCACGGCGCTGGGCGGTGCCGCGTTGATCCTGCTCTGGACGAGCGGCGAACCGGTTTCCGCCGTGCCGCTGAAACACTATCAGCTCACCGTCAATCCCACGTTGCCGAGCATCCCGCTGTTCACGCTCGCCGGTTATTTTCTCGCGGAAGGCGGCGCGGCGAAGCGGTTGGTGCGGGTCTTCCAGGCGCTGTTCAGCGGCCTGCGCGGCGGGCCGGCAATTGTCACCGCCCTCGTGTGCGCTTTCTTCACGTCGTTCACGGGCGCGTCCGGCGCCACCATTCTCGCGCTGGGCGGCGTGTTGATGCCGGTGCTGCTCGCGGCGCGGTTTCCCGAGCGACGGGCGTTGGGCCTGCTCACCGGCGCGGGTTCGCTCGGCATGTTGTTTCCGCCCTGCCTGCCGCCCATTCTCTACGCGATCATCGCGAGCAGCGGCGGCCAGACCAGCGTGTCGATGGAAGAAATGTTCAAGGGCGGTTTCCTCCCCGGCCTGTTGCTCGTCGTCCTCACTGCCTGGTGGGGCATTCGCGGGAGCGAACGCTTGCCCGCCACCGATCGTCCGCGCTTCAACGTCCGCGAAGCCTGGGCGGCGACTTGGGATGCAAAGTGGGAATTGCTCGTACCGGTCGTGGCACTGTCCGCGTTGTTCGGCGGATTCGCCACGCCCGTCGAAGCGGCCGCGATCACGGCCTTCTACACGTTCTTCATCAACGTCGTCGTCTGGCGCGATCTGAAGCTTTTCAAAGACGTGCCCCGGGTCATGACCGAGTGCGGCCTGCTCGTCGGCGGCGTGATGCTGATCCTCGGCGTGGCACTGGGTTTTACGCATTACCTCGTCGATGCGCAGATCCCGGATCAAGCGGTCGAATGGGCCACGACCACCATCAAATCGAAATGGGTCTTCCTGCTGTTGCTCAACGTTGTCTTGCTCATCGTCGGTGGGTTGGTGGAAATCTATGCGGCGATCGTCGTCGTGGTGCCGTTGCTGGTGCCGATCGGCATCGCCTTCGGCATCGACCCGATTCACCTCGGCGTCATTTTTCTGGCGAACATGGAACTGGGTTTCCTCGCGCCGCCGGTCGGACTGAATCTGTTGCTGTCGTCCTATCGCTTCAACAAGCCGATCCTCGAAGTGACCCGCGCGTCACTGCCGATGCTGGGCGTCATGTTCATCGGCGTCCTGCTCATCACCTACGTGCCGTGGCTCACGACGTGGCTGCCAAGTGTGTGGAAGTAAGGTGCCACTGCAATTGGCCGGCCGAGGAGGATTACCGAAAGCCGGACCGGCATGAGCCGGGTAGGCGCGAAATCGCCGAGTGAGACAAGCGGCAAATCAGCCAACCCGCGCCACGACTATCGCCGCTGCCGAAGTCTCGTCCAAAGTAGGATGGCTCCCACCGATAGAAGAACGGCTGTTCCCGGTTCGGGCACGGGCAGGGTGGAGAAGGTGACAACATCGAACATGCCGGTATGGCTGAAGCGTAGTTCCCCGGTCTGACCAGCGAGCGCGGTGATGTCGCCGGCAAACACGTTGTAAGTCGCTGTGCTGTTGACGATGCTCAGCCCAATGGGAGTGCCCGCAAACGTCACCACTGGAGACAGGCTGGTTGCAATAAAGCGAAGTGACAGGGAGTTTGCCGGGATTGTGCCGGTTTGTCCAAGCGACGCGATTCTACCGTCGCCCAAAGGAAGCTGCCGGCCGTTAAACAACTCAACGCTGTAGTTGCCAGCAAGACTTGGTGTCGGTAGGAAGTCGCTTCCTAGAACGCTTATAGCGGCTCCACTGATGGGAGTATTTGCGTTGAAAAACACGTCCCCATTTGGCGTGTCCCCCAGATAAGAACTCCAGCCAGGGAGCGCATCGGCAACCGACACGACTTGCGGACCACCCGCTAGGGGGATAAGGGGTGATTCAAAACCGAGGTTGACGAATGTGCCCTGCGAGCGGCCGTCCATTTGAGTGCTGATGATTACGATGGCCCAAATGAAGGAATTAAAAGGTATTGTTTTCATTGTTGGTCACCAACCCACCAGCGAGTCGCCTTCTGCCTGAAATGCTGGTGGCCTTGCCCGGCGCGAGATTCGTAATTCATCCGAGTTCCCAGTTTACCTGCCCGGCACTGGTGAAGTCGCCCGCTGCTGCATCCAGTCCAGATCCGCATTCACGGGCGACGGCACGACCAGCGGGATCAACTCACCGCGATTCAGGGTTGGCACCATGCGCGGATCGGTCCACTTCTTCTTCTCGGAATGGCCGTCGGCGAAGTTGATGTTGGAACTGCGACCGTGGTAAGCGCCCGGATAATCGACGATGACCTGCTCGCCCATGAGGAAGGAAAAGTAACCGTCGTTGATGCTGTCCTCGCGCTCGTCGATCATCAGGATGGCCTGCGCGGGCGAAGGTTTGGTGATGTCCGAGAAGCGCCGAAAGGTGACCCACTCGGGACTCTGCCACGTGCCCAGTTTGCGCCCGCGATCACCCACTCCTCCCATGTAACAATTCATCGAGTAGGTGCGCACGCGGTTGAGCGTCTTGCCAAAGAGCGTGACCTGGCTGCGGTCAGCCGGGCACCGGAAGACGTTTGGGTTCTGCAAATAGGAACCCAGCCGGCCGCCGTTCCGGTAAGTGGGATCAACCAGGTACGCGGTGTTGATGTTGTCCGTGTTCGCGTCGAAATCCAGCCAGCCGCCGGCCCAACTCGGCGACCGTTCATCCGCGCCGGAGCCCGTGCCATCACAGTTGGGCGCGAGCCAGCCCGCGTTATCATCGGCGTACATCACCCAGGCGAGACCGAGCTGCCGGGCGTTGTTCAGGCACTGAATGCTGCGTCCCTGTTCTTTCGCCTGGCCCAGCGCCGGCAACAACAGCGCCGCCAGCACCGCGATGATGGCGATCACCACCAGGAGCTCGATGAGAGTAAAACCCTGGGGACTTGGGTGGCGTTGGCGCTGCCTTATCATGGTGACGGCGTCGATGCTAACACCGACGGCGCGAAGCGCAACGACGGCGACAGACGCATCCGGGCATTGCCTCCGGTTTTCTCCCTCTCCCCGCGAGGCACGAGCGGGGAGAGGGCTGGGGAGAGGGGCGATTCAAGCGTCCTACAGCCCTCCTCTCCCCAACCCTCTCCTCCATCGGATGGAGGAGAGGGAGGCCACCGGCTGGCGCCGGGCGCATTGCCCGGATACGCCCGCGGCGATCCGCGGCCGAGTTTCCAGTTGTTTCCGCGCCGTCTTTCCCCGCACATTCGCCCATGCGATTCGTCTGCCTCGGTTTGCTGGGAGCCGGTCTGCTGGCCACCGGTTCCATCTCCGCCGACCCGATTCAAATCCTCTCGCTCAGCCGCTCGGGCGATCTCGCCTGGGTGAACACCAACCTCGCGACCGGCACCTACCGCGTCGAATTCAAGCATCACGTCACCGACGATTGGGAGCCGGTGCCCGGTCTGGAGAACGTCGTCAGCACCGCGAGCACGACGGAGGTGCCGATGAATCTGCAAGGCGTGGATCATCGCTTCTTTCAAGTCGTCTGGTTGAACCCGCCGATTGCCGATTCGTTCAACGACTATCGCGGCACGCAGGGCAACAACGGCTGGCAATACGGCTATGCGCTGCCGGCCAGCGCCGCGCCCACGTCGCCGATTTGGTTCAATCCCTTCCCCACTTACGTCCCCGGCAACTGGCTGGCGGATGCCAATTCTTTCTGGACCTTCCTCGGTCGCGAAACGATGCATCCGAACGGCACGATCACCAGTGGCGGCAAGCAGGCGGTCGAGCAATGGCCGGTGTTGCGCTGGACGGCATCGGCGACGGAACGACTACGGGTCGTGGTCGCCGTGCGCGATCTGAATTCCGACGGCGGCAATGGCGTGATCGTCCGCCTGTTCAACGGCGGCGTGGAAGCGAAAGCCGAGACCATTGCCAACGGCGGGGTTTCGTCATTTGAAGTGACGCTCGACGTGGCGGCCGGTGCGCACCTCGATCTCGCGGTCGATCCGAATGCCTCCGACGATCTCTCGGACGTGACGGAGTATCGGGTGTTGATTTACCGGGAATGAAGACTGCGGGCAACCGGGCAGTAACCAGTTCAAAAAGTTACGGCGGCGCGGCAACGCCGCCCTACCGACGTGAGGTAGGGCGGACCTGCTGGTCCGCCGTTGCTTCAGACATCGCCCCCGTTTGGTCCCCACGCACGACGTGTTTCGTCAACGCCGCCATTGTTCCATGCGCTTTGCTCCTCTTGAGCGCCAGACTGTCCGCCGCTGAACTCAAGCGTGACGAAAGCGTGATCATCTTCCCCGCAGTCGCATCCCGCACGGCGGAATCAAATCAATGGACTGCCGACCTGCACGTCTGGGTTGGCGAGCTGGAGCCGCGTGGCCTGTCCTTGGCGGCGCTGCGGAAAGCACTCGGTCTGGCGACGGATCTGAACGCGGAGGAAACTGCTGTTTTCAACGAGCGGGCGCGCTGGTTTCTCGCTGACAACGAACGGCGCAAGGAGGTTTCGCTTCGCGTGGGGAAACAAACAGTCACGATTGGTCCAACTGAAGCCAACGGCCACGCCCGACTGAATCTCCGGTTCGCTGGGCCTGCCGTCGCCAACGGTCGCGAACCAGCGCCCGGCGATGATCGACTTGGATTGACGGTGGCTTCTGGCAACCCCAACCGCGTGCTGAGCGGCGAGCTCTTCCTCATCAAGCCCACGGGCTTATCGGTGATTTCCGACATCGACGACACGATCAAGATCACCGAGGTGCGCGACCGCGAGGCGATGTTGCGCAACACGTTCCTGCGGCCCTTCCGTCCCGCGCCGGGCATGGCGGCGCTTTACGAACGTTGGCGCACGAACAATCACGCGCAGTTTCATTACGTCTCCGCGAGCCCGTGGCAGCTCTACCCGGCGCTGGCCGAATTTCGACGCACGAATGGTTTCCCCGCCGGCACGTTTCATCTCAAGACGCTGCGCGTGAAGGACGAGAGCTTCCTCGACCTGTTCCAGTCGCCGGTTGAATACAAACTTGGCGTGATCGAGCCGTTGCTGGCGAAGTTTCCGCAGCGCCGGTTCATCCTGGTCGGTGATTCGGGCGAGGCCGATCCCGAGGTGTATGGCGAAGTCGCGCGGCGGCATCCGCAGCAAATTGAGCGCATCCTGATTCGTGACGTAACCGGCGAGGACGAAAACGCGGAACGCCATCGCGTTGCCTTTCGCGACGTGGTGCGGGAGAAGTGGCGAATCTTCAAGGAACCCTAGCCGGCGGCGCATCGCAGGTCGAAGCACGGCTCCCGTCTCTGGCAAAGACTGGCAGAATGCCTGTCCCACGGTACCGCCGGGCGCCACGGCGACACATTTCCGGCGGCAACCCCAGACTCGACGTTCGCCAGGAAGAGAGCTACTCTCACCGCCGTGAAGATTGTCGCTGCAACCGCGCTGCCGAAGTTCTGCCTGGAACTTCGGTTTGATAATGGAATGAGCGGCAACGTCGATCTGTCCGGGTTGGTCGGGCAAGGGGTGTTTGCGGCATGGCGGAACCCCGGGCTCTTCGATTCCGTGCGCGTGACGGAACACGGCGCGGTCGAATGGCCCGGCGAAATTGATCTGTGCCCTGACGCGCTTTACCTCCGCCTGACCGGTAAATCCCCGGAAGAGGTTTTTCCCACACTGCGCAACCGCCTCACTCATGCCTGAGATTTCCCGGTTCTACGGTATCGTCATCCAGATCTATTACGGGGACCACCCACCGCCGCACTTTCACGCGCTCTACGCCGGGCACACGGCCAAGATCGACATCAACGGCTTGCTGGTGATTGACGGTTACCTTCCCGGCCGGGCGCTTGGGTTGGTCATTGAATGGGCCTCGCTACATCGGGACGAACTCCGCCGCGCTTTCGAGACCGCCGCCAATATGCAGCGGCCGGAGAAGATCGAACCTCTTCCTTGATCAAGCCAGCTTCCTCGCCAGTTGTTCTTCGAGAATGTCCTTCACCGTGAGCGGGACGATGACTTTGCCGGTGCGGCGGACGAGAAGGATCAAATTTTTAACTCGGCAAGTTGGAGCGCCGATCTCCGATCCGGCGTGTGACGGTGGTTTCGCGATCCACGCCGGGCCGGAGACCGGCGCTCCGAGAAATTCACCCACGACAGCGCAATGCGAAAGCTGGCGGATCAGCGTTTACCAGGGTGAGCGTCGAGCTGGGACTCGCGGCGTTGCTGCCGTTCACGCCAGAAACCCAGCAGCAGCGCGAACGCGACGCAGCCGAGAAGCCACCAGTGCAGCTGATGCACCATCACGTCGGCGAAATCCCCGAGCCACTGGGTCTTGACCCATTCCTTTGCCGCGGCGGTGCCGGCCTCGGTCGCGTTGGTGACGGCACCCACCGCGTAGTCACGGGCCACGGCGGCAAAGCCGACGGCGCACTTCACGCCGACAGCCGCGCAACCGAGCGCCCACCAGCCAAAGGCCAGGCTGCCGAGGGCGAATACCCCGAAGGCCACGCCCCAAAACACACTCAGGCTCAACACGCCCACCGTGATGGCCCCGACGGCAATGGGCGCGACCGCAAAGCCACCGAACGCAAGAAACGGACTCACGGCGATGTCGCCCACCGCGATCCAGCCGCAGACCGTTCGGGGTCGATACTGATCCGAGCTGGTGCCGCCCCAGGCCATGGCGAACAGCGGCAACCCGAGCAGCCGCGCCTTGGATTCGAAGAATTTCGGGAGGCTCAATTGTTTGCCCTGGGAAGCCAGCACCCGGGCGTAGGCCTCGTCCGTGGTGTTTGTCGCGAGGCGGATGCGCTTCACGGCGCGATCCATTCGCTGACACATCAACATGATTCCCCCCACGAGCGCGACCGTCCAGGCGCAGACACCCATCACCACCCAGGTTGCCGACGCCGTGTAGAGATTGCCCGCCTGGGTCAAGACAACCGCCAGCCCGATGCTCATGATCAGGCAGAAAACAATGATCCCGTATCGCGCGTAGCGGAGGATGCAGTCGCGTTCCTCCTTGGAACGCCCGGTCGAGGCCGCCGCTTTCGTTCCGAAGTAAGCGCACACGAGCCCGAAGAGCGGGCCTGCGAAAGCGCCCAGACCGAGCTTGGCCAGGATGCCTTTGCCGGCCGTGCCCGCGCCGCTACTGGCGACGGCTCCCGCGGTAAGCGCCGCGCTGGCAGTCGAAGCGGAAATCATCGGCAACGCCACCATCACGGCGACCGTAAACGCGGCCCCGGGCCGCGTCCGCGTGAGCGTGGATTCCACCACGGTCGCGAGTTCATCGCGCAACAGCGCGCGCCCCCGCGAGAGCCGTTGTTTCACCGCGTCCTCCGAAAGTTCGAGCGCGTCCGCGACCTCGGCAACCGACTGCCCTTGCCGATAGAAGAGCACCATCGGTTCGCGATACGTTTCGGGCAAACCGGCGAGCGAGCGCCAGAGCAACAGCGCTTCTTCATCGGAGACCGCTTGCGCTGACGGGTCAGCCTCCAACGACGGAGCTTCCGCCACGGCGTCCAGCGACTCAGCGGGGCCACCGCGACGCAGTTCGCGGCGCGCGGCGTTGGCCGCGAGGTTCCGGACGATGCCGCACAGCCAGGCGCGCAGCTTCGCGGGTTCGCGCAACTCACCCAGCTTCTGCCACGCAGCGACGAACGTTTCCTGAGCGAGATCCTCGGAGCGCCAGGTTGCCGCACGCGCTGTAGGCGAGCGAACAGATCAACGATTGGTAGCGCTCGACGATCCGACCAAAGGCGTCGCGATCGCCGTCGCGGGACTGCTGCCAGAGCTGGTCATCGGATATCACGGTCAAACTTGCGGTGTTCAGAGTCATCGTTCATCGGTGGCCGCGAAAGTCAAAAAGGTGACACGGAAAGTTTCGCCAGCCCGGCCCATGCCGCCCGCGCGGTGGCCCGGTTGCGGATCGTTGATTGACCTTCCCGCGCGATTGGTTTGTTATCGCGCCATCAACCACCTCAACGAGCCATCAACAGCCTATCGCATGAAAACATCCTCCAATTCTTCCCGCCGTTCCGCACTCAAGACGATTGCCGGCTCCGCCGCCATCACGGCCGTGGCCGCCAGTTTGCACACTCGTTTGTCCGCCGAGGAAAAAGCCGCCGGCGGCAAGGGCAATGTCAACCATTCCGTCTGCAAGTGGTGCTACCAAAGCATCCCGCTCGAAGACCTCTGTGTCGCCGGGAAGGAATTCGGCCTCAAGTCGGTCGAGTTGCTCGAGCTGAAGGACATTCCGACGGTGAAGAAGCACGGCCTGACGTGCGCGATGGTCAGTGGCATTCCCGGCGGCATCAACAAAGGACTCAACCGGCTGGAGAACCACGACACGATCTTGCAGTGGTTTGAGCAGACGGCCCCCAAGGCTGCGGAATTTGAGACGCGGCAGATCATTTGTTTCTCCGGCGACCGCAAAGGGCTCGACGACCAGAAGGGCATCGAGAACTGCGCGATCGGCATCAAGCGACTGCTGCCCATCGCCGAGAAACACAAGGTCACGCTCGTGATGGAGCTGCTCAACAGCCGGGTGAACCACCCTGACTACCAGTGCGATCTCTCGAAGTGGGGCGTTGCTTTGTGCGAGGCCGTTGGCTCGGAGCATTTCAAACTGCTCTACGACATCTACCACATGCAGATCATGGAAGGTGACATGATCGCCACCATCAAGAAGCACCACAAATGGTTCGCGCACTACCTCACCGGCGGCGTGCCCGGCCGCAACGAGATCGATGAAACGCAGGAGATCTATTACCCGGCGGTGGTGAAGGCGATCGTGGCGACGGGCTTCAAGGGCTTCATCGCGCAGGAGTTCATCCCCAAACGCGAAGACAAGATCGCGTCGCTCCGCCAGGGCGTGCAGATCTGCGATGTGTAAGCTGCCCAAGTCACGATATGCAGCAACACCTCATCTGACTCCGCCCACCCTACCTTGTGCGCCTGAGCGCTGGCAGCCAAATTGGGATGAGCACGAGCAAAATCAGAGGCCATGAAGGCAGATCTCTGTTGGCGGGCGAAGTGTGACCAAGGCGAAAATTCGACAAGCTTAAATCAAACGGCACCGTGAAGTGTTCAAGGTCCCGTTTGGACAGATGGATGATGGCGTCAAAAATCTCTTGGGCATCGCGTTCGTGAGATGAAGCCTGCACGGATCGGGGCTGGGAGCGCATCCATTCTCCCACAATAGCTGGCGAGTCAAGGCGCCCGGAAAGCTGGGTCGGTTGCTTGGCAAACCCCGAGTGCGCTTCAAACGCCAATGTGTTCGGTTCGACAAACATGATCCCGTAAGGCTGATCGCCTGCAATGGGGGTGTAGCGAATTCGCAAATGCTTGATCGGAGTACTGCGAACCATCCACGGAACTGCGAAACTTCGCTGAGAATGGCCCTCCACAAAAATGCAGTTGTAGTCGGTTGATACTGTCGGATCAAACCGGACAAGAGACGATCGCCCCATCCATATGTTGGCAAGTGACGGAATGATGATTCCTACGGCGCCAAGCCACAAAACTGTGAGGAGAAACGCCTTCCTGAGTTTAGCGGTAATAGCCACGGCAACACTGGGCACCTTCAGCTATTCAACTTCGCACAGGTCGAACTCCAGCCCCGGCACGACCAGCGAGGTGAGTCGCCCCTTTTCCTCGGCCGCGCAGTGCAGTTCATACTGGCCGCCCTTCAACGTCAGGATTTCCAGCGAGCGATTGGCAGGATCGCCGATCCAGTATTCGCGGACACCAAACCGCGCGTAGAGTTCCTTCTTGTCATAGCGATCACGGCGGACGCTCGAAGGCGACACCAGTTCCACCAGCAGGTCAGGCACGCCAAAAATCGCCCGGCGCTGAATGATCGACTCCTTTTCTTTGGCCACGTACACCAGATCCGGCTGGACGGTGTTCTCGTCGTCGAGGACCACGTCGATTGGGGAGACAAAAACGCGACCCAACTGGTTCTTACGCGCGTGGCTCCGTAAAATGTCAAAAAGTGATCCAACCCAATTCTGATGCCAGGTATCCGGTGCGGGGGCCATGAGCAGGTTTCCTCCAATGAGTTCGTAACGCTGGTCGCCTTCGAGGCGGGAATACTCCTCGTAGGTCCAACGCTTGGCCGGCTTGTCCATCACTGCTGCCATGCGGGCAAGCTAGCAAGGCGCGCCCAAAACTCCAACAGCTTCTTTGGCCGAACCAAGTTCAGATTTCCTTCACCATCATGTAGTCATTCATCACGAATCCGCCGCCGATGTCCGCGATCACCGACTCGCGGATGACGAAGCCGTTCTTCTTGTAGGCGGCGACGGCCTTCGTGTTCCGCTTGTTCACCGTGAGCATCAAGGACGTGCAACCCAGCGCGCGGGCGGCTTCCAGGACGTGATTCAACAACCGGCTGCCGTGACCGTGTCGTTGGTGGTCGGGATGGATGTAGAGTTTGTCCAGCTTCCGCTCGGCCGGGTTCGACGTCGGGCTGTGTGCCGCAAAACCGATCAGCTGCTCGTCCACCAGCAAGCGCAGGAACACCGTCCCCTGACCGACTTGTCGCTCCATCTCCTCAATCGCATACATGCGCGCCAGCATGTAATCGATCTGCTCGCGCGTGATGACGCCCGGATACACCGCGCGCCAGATCACGCCCGCCAGCGCTGCGATAGCGGGGAGTTCATCCCGACACGCTGGGAGGATGGCCGCGGTCGCAAGTTCAGCATTCATGGCCGCATCCTCCCGCTCCAGGCAGGCGCGGCAAAGGCAGGCGGCGGCCGGAAACTTCTCCCGCACACGAGCGAGCAACTGCGGCGGCACGACCACGGATTTGCACCAGCAATCCGTCGCGGCCGGATCGGCGGCGCGGGCGCAGGCGTTGGGCTGGCCGCACGCGGGACACGATTTGGTGCAGGTGGCCGGAGTCATTCCCTTCCCGGACGGCGCGAGATCGCTGGCGTTGCTCACGGGTTTAGAAACGGAGGCCAGCCCCCAGCGATGACTCTTGAAAGATTACGGCAACGGCGGCGACTAGTGCCAACACAAGCAGTTGAGCAACCCAACGGCGGGTTGGTAATTCGATCATCTTGAAATTGGGAAAGGTGAGAGCGAGGGCAAAGATCGCCACCGGCCACGCGGTCACCCGCCAATCCAATCCTAGATTCGGGGACATCTCCGCCGCCCGCGAATTTAGCATGAGCAACCCCACCAACAACAGGAGGCCTTTGGCCACGGCGGACACGGTGGTGCGGCTCCATGAGGCGCACCAGGCCGTCGTGGCAAAGACTAGAACGTGGAGACAGAGCGCTTGCTTGAGTCCGTCGGCATCGAGGCGTGGCCGAATATTCTCGGTGCCTGGGACGAATGATCCCAAAAGGAGAACTGCGGCGGGCACGAGTAGCCCGGCGAGAACACTCAGCCCGGCCGCCGTGCCGAGTTTGACCAGCCACTGGCGAGTGAGACTAACAGATTGGCAGAGCTGCCAGGCGCGCGTGCCGAAGTAAGTTTCCTCCCCGAAAGCCAGCCCGCCGCACAACGCCGGCACCAACGCGAAGTGGAACACGAAAGCCATGGCACCCAGTGGATCCCAAACTTCCCGCAACCGATAAAGACCCGGATGCGTCGTTGCGATACTGACTCCCTGTAGTCCCCTAAGCGCATCTTCCACCATGCTGTTGAGCACCAGACTGCTGAATAGGTAAAAACCCGTCGAGACGAGGTACAGCGCAGTAATCCAGAAAACAAACCGCTGCAGACCGAGTTCTTTGCGGAACAACACCGCACTGGCCGAACGCAGTTTGAAGGCGGTATCCGCGGTCAGCCGGCTGAACAACCGCACGTCGATCCCAGATATGGCCACCGCATCACCGCGCAGCTCCATGCGTCGCCAAAGCAGCACGGCGGCAATCCCGGTTACCAGCGAGTACGACAGAAATGCGCCAAGAATGGGGACCCCTGGAGAAACAAAATATGCCTCGCCCAGCCACTCAACCCAAGGCACCACAAACCCCAACAGTAGCAACGGCAGCACGATGGCCATCACCACGGTGGCCAGCATGCTTCTCGTAATGATGCCCAGAAAACAGACGGACGTAAGTGGGATTGCGAGGAGAGTTCCGAGGACAAGCCACCAGAGCAAGGAATCGAACGGCCGGCCAGTTTGCAGCACGACAATCAACGCAACCACCGGTGCAAGGGCGAACAGCAGCACCCCAAACTTGCGGCCAAGGATGGATAGCCGACTGACTGGCTGCACCAGTTGCCAGAACATCGTGCGGTCGTGAAACTCGCGGACGTAAACGCTGCCGGCGAGGCACGCGCCGCCAAATATCGCGGCATAAGTGAGCCACTCGTCGCGACTCATTCCCAAAGGCCGGAACTCCATCACACTCAGCAGCCATATCGTGACGAGCACGCCGAGCCACAGCGGCAGGATGCTGCGAATCTCCTTCCACCAGATGATCAGCGTCGGCGACGTTTTCATTGGAGCGTGACGGTGAAGATCTCTTCCAGGGACAGGGCCTCGGTTCGCAGTTCCTCGGGCGAACGGGCGCGGAGCATTTCAAGAATCGCCGGGCCGCCGCCGTTGACGACGACTTCCAGCTCTCGGCCACGCACGTGTGTGCTCAAAGCGCCGGGCAGGTCGAGCTTCGGCACTTCACCAGCAAACCGCGCGCGGATCTTCTGATACTTCTCCCGCGCCTCATCAGCGTTCATCCGCACGACTTCCTTGCCGGCGTCCATGATCGTGAACTCGTCGATCAAGCCCTCAAACTCGGTGATCAGATGCGTCGAGACGAACACGGTGCGGTTGCCGGGATCACCTTCCTGATACGCGCCAATCACGGTCTCGATAAACTCGCGGCGCACGATCGGGTCGAGGCCGGACGTCGGCTCGTCGAGGATCAACAGGTCCGGCTCGGGACAGACGGCGGTCATCAACGCGAGCTGGGTCCGCTGGCCTTTCGAGAGCGCGTTGACGTTCTTCTTCGGATCGAGCCGGAAGCGTTCGAGCAGTTCGGTTTCGAGCTTGAGGTTCCAGTGTTTCCGAAACGCGGCGAAGTAGTTGAGCGTGTCGCGCACGGACATCCACGGATAAAACGCGACGAAGTCCGGCACGTAGGCGAGCCGGCTCTTGACGGCGACTTCGTCCTTGCGCGGGTCGAGGCCGAACACGCGCACCGAGCCGCTCTTGGGCCGCAGCAAGTTGAGCAGGCACTTCATCGTGGTGGTCTTGCCGGCGCCATTGCGGCCGAACAAGGCGTAGCACTTGCCGCGCGGTACGGTGAGGTTGAAACCATGCACGGCCTCGGCACGGCCGTAGCGATAGACGAGATCCTTGATCTCAATGGCGGGTGAGTCGGTGTTCATGGCTTGTGAATCGGTTATTTCAATGATCAGTATTGATGCGCGCGTACCTCAATGTTTTTCCATTAGCGCCTCGTATCCCCGTCGTATGAATACCGCGTCCTCATCAACCTGCTGGGATTTGATCAACCTGCCGTTTTCATCAACCCAAACCAAGGCAATCATACCTGCCGCCTTCACTTCGAATTCGATCACATTTAACATTGTTCCCGCAACCGACAGATGGAGATTTCGTTTTCGCTCGACGGAGATTTGGTCGGCTGGCTTGTGCGGGATCAAAACAGGAAGAAATTGTTTGCCCCCTTTTGATGGGTCGTAATGGCGGGTGTATAGATTCAGTCCGAGCATACCTACAAAAGGGAACACACCCGGCTTCAGAGGAACGACCTTGGTCTTGCCATCGGGCAGCGTTAACACGGCCGTGTCGCCAACACGCATAACGCCTGTTTTGTGAATAGGCATCTCCATCGTGACACGCGTCCAAAACCCCGCAGAATCAGCAGTCAGCGTCGTCGCCATTCGTATTTTATCTCCGTCCGCGACGCCCTCACCCAGCTCCTCAAAGGTGCCATTTTCCTTCCATGCAACGACATTGGTAAGAACGAGGCTGCCGCCGAGATACAACAAGAACTCTGCCTGATCGCCGAACCCCGACACTCTGGCGACCCGCACAGTTTCGGCTCCCACTTTCACGGCAGACTGCGCGTGCACCTGGAAGTTCATAGCCAAAGCCACGAGCAGGTGCATGCTGCATTCAAGGTTCATTTTCATAAAAATGTGTTTGTTGGCAAAATCTAGATGATGATCCGAGTGCTACGATTGGTTCTGTTTTTTCTCCAGCACGTCGATTCGTTCTGCTACGAGGGCCAGGAATTCTTCGCGCCCGAACTGCAAGTGGTGCGCCTGTACGACCGCTTGATCGATCTCCTCGATCAACATCTTGCGGCGGACGTCCTTCTTGAGCGGCGAATGGTTGTCGGCGAGGAAGCAGCCGCGGCCCTGGCGCGTTTCAATCACGCCTTGGCTTTCCAACTCGCTGTAAGCCTTGGCAATGGTGTTGCGGTTCACGCGCAACTCCTCCGCCAGCGGCCGGATCGACGGCAACGGCTCGCCGGGCTTGAGCGCGCCGGACGCGGCGGCCGCCTTGATCTGATCGGCGACTTGGAGATAAACCGGTTTGCCGGATTTGAAATTGAGCTGGATGAGCATCGCGCTGGGGCCGGTCCAATTGGGATTAACTTCTCAGCCGGTGAATGCCGGTCGTACCGGAGTAAAGGCCGGCCGCGGTGAGCGACAGGCCCAGCAGCAGCAGCGCGATCGACGAGCCCGGCAAGGCGCCCTGCGTCCGCCAGAGGGCGACGGCCGGCATGATAAAGCCGAGGCCCACCAACACCCCGACCACGCCGAGGATGATTTTGACAGAGGGTTTCATAGACTTAAGTGTTTGTTCAGTGTCATAGCTATGTATGACAGTTGGCGCGCGTTGTCAAAAGTTTTTTTAGACGGGCTTTGACGGAGAATCTCAGACCGGCGCACTGCGCTCGGGTCAACGGACGCCGGCGGAGCGCCGATCTCCGATCCGGCGCGTCTGGTGGCGGTTCAATCCTCGCCGGGTC
>JANLTG010000109.1:0-2667 GCA_031362805.1 bacterium | reverse complement strand
CGCTACCCCCACCTTGGGAAATGCCGTCACTGTCATCCCGCTCGCCGCCATCCGTGATGTGAGCATCGGCCAGTATCCGCGCTCCATGAACCCGGTGGGCATTGACCTGCTCAGCGTGACTTACGAGGCAGACGGCCAGCGCAAGCAAGTCCTGCTCTCGCCGATGGAAGGCTACTTCGCCATGCCCAGCACTTGGGACGCCCGCGTCGCCGAATGGGCCACCGCCATCCGGGAGACCGCTACCGCGGCCACGGGGCGCGCGCCCACTACGACGCCCTCGGAACAACTGGGGGTGCCCGGCAGTCATGTCGTGCTCCTCAAGATGTGTCTCATGGCGCTGGTGCCGCTGGGAGTGTTCGTGACCTGCCTGACCGTGCTGACTTCACCGGGGGTTCCGCGTCATAATATCAGTCTCGTGAGCATGTTCGCTATCGGGATAGCCGCGTTCGGTATATTCATCTGGCGAAATTCCCGGCGGGCGTTGGATGTGTCCGCGGTCGAGTCGTCCAGCGCGAGTTCGCCGCAACCGGATGGCATGATCAAACCGCAGCCACGCTGGCAGGGCTGGGATGTGTGGGTCATCGGGCTTTGTTTGGCAATTTTTGGAGCCCTTTGGTTGCTACAGTTGTCGGAGGGGCCATTGCTCCATCGGTCCCTCTTCGCCGGTGCCGGAGTGGGTTCAAACATCGTGCTACCTGTCGCACTGGCCACGACCATCCTCCTCGCAGGCGCAGCATTTCTTTGGATGTTGGCGAAGAACATCAAGACGCCTTCCGCCAGGCGCTCCGATTCGTGGAAGCGGCGGCTCGGACGCTTGATTGTGCCAGCCGTTGCGGTGGCGCTTTTACTCCGAACCTTCGTCATTCACGCCTTTGTCGTGCCAAACAATTCGATGTCGCCCGAGATCACAAAGGGCAGCCGCATCCTCGTCTGGAAATTGACCTCCACTTATGCGCCCGGCGACATCGTGGCGTATCGGCACGAAGACAAGGTATGGGTCGCCCGCGTGACGCAGGTGGGACCGACGATGCTGACATTGCAGAAGAACAAAATCCCCGGCACAGAGGTCCAGCTAGATGCCGTGGTTGGCAAAGTAATCAGCGTCTTTTGGCGCCCATCGCCGGGCGCGGCTGCGCCCAAAACCAGCGGAAGCTCCATGGAGCCGGAACACCTCAAGAACTTGTCATGGCATCAATTCGACCAGACCCCGGGCAGATACTGGCGCGAACTGGCCGACGGACGGCTTTTCAAAGAGGCGGCAGAACTGATTGATCTTTATCTCTCCCTGCACCCCGAGTTGGAGGAGGGCGTGCAGCGCCTCAATGGCGGCAACCTGCACTTCCATGCGGCGCAGTGCTGGGCTTTCGCCAACGACTATGAACGCGCGCAGAAGCATCTCTTAGCATCCAAACACGACGCGGCGGACGGCGACTTTCTGTGGAACGACTACGTGGCCGGAACGGCGGCGTTTTTGAGCGGTGACAGGCCCGCGCTGCTGCTCTCGCGGGAAAAACTGCACGTGAAGGGTGCTGCCATCAATCAGTCGAACCTTGCCGTGCTGGACCGCTTGATCGCGCACTTTGGCCAGCCCTACTTCGATGCCTACAACTCAGGCCAGCGCGAGGGCCTGGAGAACAGCGCTCAGCCTGCGGCATCATCTCCATTGAGTCCGCCCCGCGTTCTCAGCATGGATGCCCGGCCCGACGGATCGTCCACGGTCACGTACACCGTGACCAAACTCGGAGCGGCCGCTTCCTGGTTCAGGATTCTGGCGGTGCTAATCCTGTTCGGGCTGGCAGGCGGCGGGGTCTTGTTCCTGGTGGTGTTGTTCCGCAAGGGCAATTCAACTGCGGCCAAAGTTCTCGCCGTCCTTGGCATCGTGGCGCTGCTCCTATTCTGTGTCGTGGTCGGACTGTTCTTTTTCTACGCGAAGGTTCGTCGGGAAGAAGCGATCCTGGCCGAGACAGTCGCTCGGCAGGCTGTGATGACTGAGTCGCAAAAACTTATGCGTCAGGCAGCGACGGGCGACTTCCCCACCGGCGCGCACATCGGTCGCGATGGCCAGTCGGTGCTGGTCACGCACGACACGGCGGATTTGCACCATGTCTTTTTCTACGCGGGTGATTTCGGCTCATCCTCGTCTGGATCACACAATGCCAAGACGCGCTCCTGGGTGGATGAAGGCTCGGTGAAACTGAAGAACGGACGCACCTTCGGCTATCGTCGCGAAGCCCGCTATCCAGACGAATTGACCGTGAACGGCGCTCACCACGATCTCCAGAAAGGCCGTGTGTTTGTGCTGAACGACGACGGCACAATGACGCAAAGATCTTTGTCGGTTCCTCTCTCCGTCGCCAGGGATCCGGTCGCGTTGGGCCGGTTCCTCACCGAACACGGCGGACTTCCAGAGGGCGCAGTGCCACCAGCGACGCGCGAGCGGTAACAGCATGCTCGTTTCCGGTAACTCCTCTGGATACGATGCAGCCATGAGCAGTCCCACTTCAGCCGGAGAATCGCCGCAGGTCTTTCCGCACACGCGGTGGTCCGTGGTGCTGGCGGCGACACGGAAGGAATCGTCGGAATCGGCGGCGGCGCTGGAAGTGATTTGCCGCGCGTATTGGTATCCGCTCTACGCCTATGCCCGGCGTTGCGGGCAGTCCGCGCACG
>JANLTG010000090.1:0-4472 GCA_031362805.1 bacterium | reverse complement strand
GGCGATGGATGTCGCGCGGTATCTGAAGGGGGAAGCGATCGTCGCGGTGCCGCCGACGTGGCGTTATCAACTGAGCAAGCTGGCACGCAAGCACAAGAAGACCTTCGCGATGGCGGCGGCCATCGCCGTGATCCTGGCGGTGGCCACGGTGTTTTCGAGTTATCAGGCGGTGCGAGCCACGAAGGCAGAAGGCGTGGCGAGGGATGAAGCGCGCTTCTCTGGCACGTTGAACGACTTTCTCCTGGAGGATCTGCTCGCGATCTCGGACGCGTGGGCGGACGACACACGAGGCGCGCCACGCAAGGTGGACCTGACGTTGTTCGAGGCGATCCAAGCGGCCGAAAAACTGGTAGGCAGACGTTTTTCCAGCCACACGAACACCGAGGCACGCGTGCGGCTGATCATCGGCAAGGCGCTGGCGCAGTTTGGCAATAGCGAAGCGGCGATCAACAACCTGAAACGTGCTTACGAACTGGCGCTGCAAGTCCACGGCTCGAACGAGATCAGCACGTTGGAAGCAAAGCTTGAATACGGAAAGCAACTCTCGTGGTTCAACTATTTTAGCAGTGACCCACGGGCCGACCGCGAGGCATCGGAGGAATCGGCGAAGAAACGGGAGCTCGGTTTGAAAATGATGCGCGAAGCGGCCGAGACTAGCCAGGCGGTTCTTGGCCCGACGAATCGCCTTACCATCCGCAGCCTGACGGAGGCAGGCTTTGCGCACGGACTTTGGGCGCATGACTGGTGGCGCGCAAACAAGTACGGCGCACGCCAGGAACTGGCTGAGGCTGAAGCAATGTCAGTCCGCGCAGTCGAGTTCGCCGAACTCGCGGTCAAGCAAGGCGTCAAGGACGCTTTCCCGGCATTGCAGAGCGCCCGAGGGTGGCTTTCTGATTTCTACTCGGATTATCAACGAAGAATTCCGGAGTCCTACGCATTGGTTCGAGGTTTGACTAAAGATGAGGAACGCCGGCTCGGCAGTGCCGACGCAAGCAAACCAGTCCCCCTGCGACATGCCCAGAATCTGAAGGACCTTGGACGCATTGCCTGGGAATGGGATCGGGATTTTGTAAAAGCGGAAGACCACTTTAATCGCGCGCTCAAGATTTCCACTGAGCAGGTCGGGCCGGGGTTTCCCACGGAGCAGATTCATTTTGAGCGATGCCTCTTTCAGCTCCAGTCGGGCGATCGCGACGCAGCGATGACAGCCTTGGAGGAGCGTGCTCGCTGTCTCAAGGACAGCGGCCGGCCGCAGTTTGCCGATTACAACCTGTCCATCGTTCCGTCGTACGCCGCCGCGACGGCAGACTGGCCGAGAGTGCTGTCGAAGCTGGTCGCCCTGCGCCAGGTAAGCCCTAAGAACGGGCCTAATCTGTGCATGGAGTTGCTGCTGCGCCATTGGCTGGGAGAGAACAATCAGGCTCCCGAACTCAGGCGGACATTCTGGAATGAAGCCACCAATACAAGCTTGATGGAAGAAGCCCGCTACATGCTCGTGCTCCCCTTCCATCCAACTGAGCAAATCAGTCTGATGCAACTCGCGCAGCATGCCTTGGAGGAGGCAGACAAAAGAAACCAGGGATGGAAGGATTCCCCCTTTCACAATGAGATCAGGGGAGCGTTGGCATTTCGGATGGGAGACCTGACCAATGCACCGCCGGCTTTGGAGAAGGCAGCGCAATGGGCGCTTCCCAACTATTACCTGGCGATGATCCAGTCCCGACAGGGAAACCGGGCCCAGGCGGAAAGCTCCCTCGCACGCGGGAATCAGATTCTGGATGATTCGCTACGACGCGGCTGGCTGCAGCTCGATATCTGGAGTGATCAGTATGTTTGGACCGACGTGATCACCCAGCTCATTGTGCGAAAGGAAGCGGAACAATTGATCTACGGGGCGCCGCGTCCGCATCCACCCATTCAAGAAGTGCTGGCTCAACACCGGCGCACGCTGGAACCGATGCGCCAGTTGATGGACAAGGCAGACATGGAAGCCCGCCGCCGCCGCTACCGATCGGCCAAGGCCATTTACGATCAAATGACGAACCTCCCTTCATTCAAGTTAGACGGCGCGCAGCGAGCTTTTGGCATTGGCCTCAAGGTTTGGACCGTAAACCTGGCGTTAGGTGAAACCGAGGCTGCCGTCAAAGCGTTGCAGGACATCCACGCCCATTCCGAACCGACCGAAACAGGATTTCTGTTCCATTTGGGGGAACAGCCAGGCCCGTTGCCAACCGATTTGAAACTACGACGCGAGCAATCTCAGGCCCGGCAGCAATTGAACGCGAAAGCCGCCGACTCGAATTACCGCATGTTCGGCAACGAAGCCCTGATGCTCGGAATGCTGCTGTATCGCGAACAGAAGTATGAGTTGGCTTTGAACGCGTTGGCGCAACCAATCGAGGAGACCACATTCTACGAACCCGTCGCAGCCCGAGCGTTTGCCGCGATGGCAAATTGGAACCTGGACAAGAAAGACGAAGCGCGCCGGTTGCTGAAGGCGGCAGACGAGCGCTTCAACAAGACGGTGATCATCCCCGGTGAAGGCATGTATCAACCGTGGTTCCCGAGTAGCATCGCAATGGAAATGGTGATCAAGGAAGCGGACCAGTTGATCGATCCGAACGTGGTCAACGCCCCGCACGTCGCCGCCCTGCCGGCGGAGGGTTGGTAGCGATTCGGGGAGCGCGCGCGTCTCGCGTGCCGGCGAGGCGTCACGCCGAGCCCTGATCAAACAGAGAATATGGGGCGCGGCCGGAGCCTTGCCACTTCATGAGAGGCCGCTGGCTCCAGTCGCGGCAGCGTCGTGGAGTGCGGTAGTCCTCTACCGCTTTTCCTCCCGAACGTGATGAAGCCGACGACAAAGTTTCGCCCGCGGTCCAATTCGATGGCGTCCGAAAGCGCCAGAGGACTGGACGCACTCCAAGCCCTGGCGGAATGCCGTTGCCGCCTCGTTATGGTCCGAGATCGGGAGGGACGGCGTTGTCGCCGTCCCCATAGTCAGGGACCGCAGCATGCGGTCCCTCCCATCAAGATTGTAGCGGCGCCTCTATGAGCGCCGCCATCTTCCTTCAGCCCGCTTGTCCGAAGATTTCACCGGCGGTCATAGACCGCCGCTATATCGTTTCGGGATTCGCGGTAATTCGCGAGCATTCGCGTAAAACTCCGGGCTGTGGGATCGGTGTCTTGTCCCGGCCCTTCAGGCCTTGTTCGTGATGGGGCCGCGTTTCCTGGGGCGTTGCCCCAGGCTGGTATGGGGCGGGCCTTTGGCCCTCAAATCAGCCGCCGGAAAGTGTAGGCAGACCTCTTGTGTTCTCTGTGCTCTTTCGTGGCCAACAAACTAGGCCGCCGGCTCGCGCGGAGCGACGAGCCCCACCTTGCCCGCGACCTCTGCGATCTCTGCGGCCTCCTATTCATCGCCCTCAGAAGATCGGGTTTGTGTTCTTCGTGCTCTTTCGTGGTCAAAAATCTTTTCAGCGCAATCCGGCCCAGATCAATGAGTTGCAGCTTTCCGGGTGTCAGCTTCGAAAATAGTTTCATTTTCCCTGTCCTCTTTTGCCCCGAAACGACGCGTATATAGGGTGACAGCGCAAATTCCGAAACCTGCCATGCCATGAAAACGAGTCCAACCACCCCACCTGCCGCCCACGGCTTTACCCTGATCGAACTCCTCGTCGTCATCGCCATCATCGCCGTGCTGGCCAGCCTGCTGTTGTCTGCGTTAACATCGGCCAAGCGGAAGGGGCAGTCCCTCGTAACTCTCAACAACCTTCGGCAACTGACCTTGGGATGGGTAATGTATGCGGACGATTACCAGGGTCATCTTCCGCCCAACACCGGTGCAGGGAAGGACACGGGAAAAGTTGCAGATTACCCGTCCTGGGTAGGGGGCTGGTTAGATTTGTCTCCCCCTGATCCTCACGGGAATCTCGATAACATTGATACGTCGCTGCTCATTGGAGGCGCGCACCGACCATTCACCGGCCTGCTCGGTCCTTTTGTTTCGGACAACGCGGGTGTTTTTCGAAGTCCAGGCGACCGCAGCAAGGGAAAGGTGTTTAACCGGGAGTGGAACCGCGTGCGAAGTGTGTCGATGAACGGCTACATGAACGGCAAGCAATACTATGGGGCGCCCCATTTTATATCCCAATCGCTCGAATTGTTCCTCAAGCTCGAAAGCATCAAGGTTCCTGCCAAGAAATTCGTCTTCATCGAGGAGCGGGAGGATAGCATCAACGAGGGAGCGTTTTGGCTCGATGCAAATAGCGAGAAACATCCCGGCATCGGTTTGGTGGATTACCCTGCAAGTTACTGGAATGGGGTCGGCGTGCTCAGCTTTGCAGACGGCCATGTGGAAACCAAAAAATGGCAGGACGACCGGACAAAACCTATGCTGAAGCAAGAGGAGTATCTCGCGCTAGGGAAACGCTGATTTAATCCGCCGGTCTGGCGCTTTAATTGCAGACGGAGGCCGC
>JANLTG010000183.1:0-7184 GCA_031362805.1 bacterium | reverse complement strand
GGTGAAGCGTCATTGGCCGGGCCGTCTTCAAAATTCCAGAGGCCCGCCAAGCCCTCCTCCGTGCCAGTCAGATTCTTGAACATGTCCTCGCGGATTTGCGCGGCGGTTCGCGCCACCCGCCAGACGCGGACTTCGTCCATTTGGCCGTGCAAATCGGCCACTTTCGGATCGGATTCTTTCCAGTTGTTTCTGCCCAGGTAATTCCGAGCGCCATTGCTTATGGCCGCGAAACTGCCC
This sequence comes from bacterium, assembly GCA_031362805.1. Taxonomy (GTDB): domain Bacteria; phylum Verrucomicrobiota; class Verrucomicrobiia; order Limisphaerales; family RI-55; genus RI-55. The sequence continues at coordinate 6,947 of JANLTG010000183.1, read as the reverse complement.
GCGAAAGGATTCTCCCCCACGAGCGCGCCGTTCACATAAAGTTTCATTCCGCCTTTCCCGGAAACCGCAGCGAGGTGGCGCCATTCGCCGGGCCGCACCATGCCCGGAGCGCTGATCTTGTGCTGGCTGCCCGCAGGCGCCCAGATCTCAAAATCAAGCTGCGCCGTTGACTCGAAGATTGTAACGGCCATCGCTTGCGAGTTCGTGCCAAAATCGAAAAAGCGCGACCAATGCTCCAGACTTTGCCACTTCATCCACCCTTCAACGGTCGCCTCGGTCAGCTCGTTGAAGATATTCGGCGGCAGTTCAACGTAGCTGCCGTTGCCATCGAGTTCGAGGACGCGGTTGGGCGCGGCGGGCTGGGCGTGGAGGGGAGCGAGCGAAAGCAAGAGCAGCAGTCCCGCGAATACATGTAGTCTCCGCTGATTTCGTTTCGTTGGCTGCACGCGGAGGATTCAGCCAGAAGCCCGGCGACGAGGAAAGGGGCAATTGCCGCGCAACGAGATTCGCGAGACCCAGTCGGACGCTTTTCAGGAGCGCGACTGTGTCGAACACCAGCCGCAGAAGCTTTTGCACGGCCAAGACACTGGAAGAAACCAAAAGCGCCGACTCAACTCGAAAACGTAAATAGGATTCACAGAAGGCAACGAAGAGAACAAAGGGACAAGGCTTTCCGCTACAGCGGCACGGTCAGAAAAAGTTCCCCTCGCCCAGTTTCATCCCCTTGCCGCTTCGTTCACTTTGTTTCCTTCTGTAAATGAACTTCGGCGTTCGGGCTCAGTTCGACGTGCTGCGGCTGGTCTCGGCGACACAGCCGCGCCATCAACCGCTTGGAATCACGGCTGCGGCTCCTTTGCCTGCTCAAGGTGATGAACCAATTCTCCATTCCGATACCAGACGGCGTTGCGCGTTTCGCGTCCGGCCAGAATCAGGTCGAGCCGTCCATCCCCGTCGAGATCGACAGCTTTCAGGTCATACGCTTCCTGTTGGTTCATGGTGTCGAGGTCGTGCGCGGTGAATGAGCCCTGGCCGTCGTTTTGATACCAGCGGACGAGCTTGGCACCGAAGGACGCAGTGGCCACGTCGAGATCGCCGTCGCTGTCGAAATCGCCCACGGCCAGCGCGTGCGGATCGCGCAGGTCGGTGTCGATGACGTGCTTCTGCCATGTGGGGCCTTCGAACCAGAACACGCCCTGGCCGTGTCCGCAGCTCGCCACCACGTCCAGCTTGCCGTCGCCGTTCACATCCGCCGCCTTGAGGTTGGTCGCGCCGGATTCTTTCGCGATGAGGTGTTTGGTCCACGGTTGATCGGCGCTGCCTTGTTCCCACCAAGTGAACGTGCCGCCGCCCGAATCGCCGACGAGCAGATCCCCGCGACCGTCAGAATTAAGATCGGCGAAATCCAGGTAATGCGGGCGCCCGTCCGCACCGCCGTTGGTGATGAGGTGACGCTTGAAGGAGGTCTCGCCGCGCGGCGGCGTTTGGAACCACCCAAGGCTCTTGGGAAACAACGGCCCCATGATGCTGTCGGCCAGCAAGTCTTTCGCTCCGTCGCCATTCACGTCACCCGTCCACAGTCCGTGAATGCCGTTGAACTCGCGGTCGATGACGTGGAGCGGCCACCGTTCGCCGACCCGCCCGGTGTTCTCAAGCCACGCGATGCTGAAGTCCGGACCTGTCGGATCATCCACGGTCTTCCCCGCTTCGCGCGCCTGCCGATACTCGATCCACGGCACGCGGTAGCGACCGACGGCGAGGTCAAGGTCGCCATCGCCGTCCGCATCCAGCGCCACGCAATAAAGCATCTTCGGCTCCCTGGTATCGACGAGCAGTTCCGATTTCCAGTCGGGCGCGACCAGCGCGAAGACTTTCGTTTCGCCCATCGCGATCAGGTCCAGCTTCCCGTCGGCGTTGGCGTCCAACGCGGCCACGCTCCAGATCGATTCGGGCAAAGGCACGGCGTGGCGCACCCAGACGGGAGATCCTGCGTGCGCGGGCACGGTTGCGGTGTCCTTCTTCAGGCCTGCCGGCGCCGCGGAAAAAACCGTGTCGGTAAAGTCGAGTTGATAGACCATGCCCTCGTAGCCCACGACGTAGAGATTTCCCTGTTCGTCTTCCGTGAACGACGCGATGCCCTGGGGGGCGGTGCCGATCTGCATGACGTCTTTCAAGATACGTCCCTCCTGGGTCACTCCCCAGATGCGGTGCGAGGTGTAGTCGCCGCAGATATAGACGCCGTAGAACGACGACCGCTTGTCGCCGCGATAGACGTAACCGCCGGTGACCGAGTTGCCGAGTTTGCGGCGATAAGCGAACACGGGCGGAGTGTAGCTCGCACCTTCCTTGCGGTAACGATTAGAGAAAGGTTCAAAACCTTCATACACATTCCAGCCGTGATTCTCGCCGCGCCGCACGATGGCGACTTCTTCCACGCGGTCCTGGCCCACATCACCGACCCAAAGGTCGCCGGTGAGGCGATCGAAAGTAAACCGCCACGGTTCCCGGAAACCGTAGGCCCAGATTTCCGGGCGCACGTCGGCGCGGTCACGAAACGGATTGTCGGTGGGAATCGCGTAGGCCAGTCCGGCTTCTTTGCGGTCCACGTCGAGGCGCAGGATTTTGCCGAGATGCGTGGTCAGGTCCTGGCCGTGGCCTTGCGGATCCTGCTGCGGCCCGGTGTCACCCATCGCGAGGTAGAGAAATCCATCCGGACCGAAGCCGATGCAACCGCCGCTGTGGTCCTGCGTCGTGCTCACGACTTTCCACAATCGCCGCGAAGCCTGGCCGGAGTCCGTGCGGTAATCCGGCGCGGCCTGGCGCTCGACCACCGTGGTCGCGATCTTGCCATCTTCGAACACCTGGTGTTTGAGATAGTATTTCCGGTTCTCGCGGAACTTCGGGTGGAACGCCATGCCGAGCAGGCCGTTGGGGCCGCGTTCGTTGAAGAGGTCTTTCGAGACGTCGGCGAAAAGCGTCTTTACGTCGCCGGTCGCACCCTTTTCCAGCAGCCAGATCTTTCCGGTCTGATGCGCGCCCAGGAAAGAGTTGCTTTGGCCGGGGAGGGGACCGAACCAGACCAAACCCGACCGGACATCACCCGGCTTTTGTACGAAGGCATGCGGGAAGCGTAGGTCTTCGGCGAAGAACGGGCGCAGCGCGATGGGTTTCGCCAGCTCAGGAATGCTGGCGGGCATGCCGCGGTCGCCGGTGAGCGCCGACTCCGGTTGCTTGAGCGTGACGAGGTACTCGACCAGGTCGGAGAATTCCTCGCGCGACAGCCCGGCCTGCAAACCTTCCGGCATGAGGGACAGCGTGCTGCCGCGCTGCTCCTGGATGTCGCGCGCGGCGATGTGGACACGCTTGCCGTCGGCGCCGATCAGGTCGAGCGCGTCCGGCGTGGATTCCTTCAAAACGCCCTGGAACTCCTCGCCCGCTTTGGTCACGACGATGGTCGTGCCGTAGCCGACGGCTATCGTTGCGGAAGGTTCGAGCACCGCGTTGATCAACTCCCGGCGCGGGAACTTGTCGCCGGCCGCGAACAAATCCGGCCCCGCTTTGCCGCTGCTGCCATCCACCGAATGACACTTCACGCAGGCCGCGCGCTGCTCGTTGTTGAACAAGTTGTGCCCACGCGCCGCATCCCCATCGTGTCCGGCGGCGAACTCACGATACTCGCGCAGCTGGCGCCCGGCGTCAGCGGGTGGATTCGGCGCGGCCGGCTCGGCGGCGTGCACTGGGGCGACGGCGATCGACAGAGCCCACCCGAATTTTGAAACCAAGCCGATGCTGGTGCGGAAAGTCATTTGCATAGTCCGATCGCCGATAGGTTTGCCAAGCCCGGTGACACAACACCAGCCTAAGCGGAGGTCTTTGTCCTTGTCCGGGTTTGTCTGCTCCGCCATGGTAATAGCCACTGTGAAACGACCCGTTCCCATCGGTCTTTGCCGCGCTCAGGCGGCCATGATTCGTTGGGGCATTCGTTTCTTCTCCGCGTCGGCACTGCTGGCTCTCGCGCTTCATTCTGCCGCAGCTCCGCAGCCCTCCATTCCTTTGCCCGGACCGGTGAAGTCCGTCGTGAACCGTTACTGTCTCGATTGCCACGATGCGGACGCGAAGAAGGGCAAGTTGGATTTGGAGCGCATCAGTCACGACGGTATCACGCAGCATTCCGACGAATGGGAGCAGGTCATCCGCAAAATGCGCGCGCGCCAGATGCCACCCGTGGGCAAGGAGCGGCCGGCGGACAAGGCTTACGATGACGTCGTGGCCAACCTGTCCACGTCGCTCGACCGCGCGGCGGCGAAGAATCCCAATCCCGGGCGGACCGAAACGTTTCGCCGGCTCAATCGCACCGAATATCAAAATGCCATTCGAGATCTGCTCGCGCTCGACATCGACGCCACGGCGTTGTTGCCGAAGGATGACGCCAGTCACGGCTTCGACAACGTGACTGTGGGCGAACTTTCGCCGACGCTGTTGAACCGCTACATCGCCGCCGCGGAGAAAATCAGCCAGCTCGCGGTCGGCACGCCGCATCGCCAGCCGGGCGGCGACACGTATCGTCTCCCGCCCGACCTCACGCAGGAGGAGCATGTCGAGGGACTGCCACCGGGGACACGTGGCGGCATGTTGCTCGACCAAACGTTCCCGCGCGATGGCGAGTATGAGATTCAGATCCGGCTCACCCGCGATCGTAACGAGGAGGTCGAGGGCCTGCGGGAATCGCACGAGTTGGAAGTGCTCCTGGATCGCGGGCGGGTGAGTCTTTTGACCGTGGCGCCGCCGAAGGGTGACCGGGATTTTGAGAAGGTTGATGCCCACCTTAAGGTCCGCGTGCCGGTGACCGCCGGTCCGCATCAGCTTGGCGTGACGTTCCTGAAGAATCCTTCCGCGCTAATCGAGACGCGGCGACAACCCTACAACGCGCACTTCAACATGCACCGGCACCCGCGGTTGGCGCCGGCGATCTACCAAGTTTCGATCAACGGGCCTTACGACTCGACGGGTCCGGGAGACTCGCCGAGCCGCCGGCGCATTTTCGTGAGTTATCCGGGCAAGGCTGCTCTGCCGAAAGGAGCGCCGAGCATCGCTCGGCCCGAGGCCTCCGTAGATTTCCGAAGCCGAGCCATGCTCGGCGCTCTGACACTTGGCGAAGACGCCTGTGCTGAAAAGATTCTCGCGACACTCACCCGGCGCGCTTACCGCCGGCCCATCACCAGCGCGGATTTGGAGAAGCCGCTGGAATTTTACCGCAACGCGAAGGCGAAGGACGGCTTCGAGGCGGGCATCGAAGCGGCGCTCACCGCTGTGCTCGTCAACCCGGAGTTTCTCTTCCGCATCGAGCGCGAGCCCGCCGACGTCGCGCCCGGTGCGGCGTATCGCCTCGGCGATGTGGCGCTGGCCTCGCGGCTGTCGTTCTTTCTCTGGAGCAGCATTCCTGATGATGAATTGCTCGCGACCGCCGAGCGCGGCGATTTGCACAAGCCTAAGGTATTGGAGAAGCAGGTGCGCCGGATGCTGGCCGATGCGCGTGCGGAAAATTTCGCCAGCAACTTCGCCGGACAATGGCTGCACCTGCGCAATCTGGAATCCTTCACGCCCGACCTCCGGCTCTTTCCCGACTTCGACGACAACCTGCGGCAATCCTTCCGCCGCGAAACGGAGTTGCACTTCGAGAACATGGTGCGCGAAGACCGCAGCGTGCTCGACCTGTTGCGCGCGGATTACACCTTCCTGAACGAACGGCTCGCGAAGCACTACGGTGTCCCGAACATTTACGGCAGCCACTTCCGTCGCGTCGCCTTGGACCAGAACAGCGAGCGCGGCGGATTGCTTCGGCAAGGCAGCGTGCTGACAGTCACGTCCTACGCCACGCGCACCTCGCCGGTGATTCGTGGAAATTGGATTCTGGGAAATCTTCTTGGCACTCCGCCGCCGCCGCCTCCCGCGAACGTGCCTAACCTGAAGGAGAACACCGTCTCCGATTCGCTGCCGATGCGCGCGCGTCTCGCCGAGCACCGTGCGAACGCCGCCTGCGCGAGCTGCCACAACTTGATGGACCCAATTGGCTTCGCGCTGGAAAACTTCGACGCCATTGGGCGCTGGCGCACCGTGGAGGACGGCCAACTCATCGACGTGGCTGGTGGTTTGCCGGACGGCAGCAAGTTCGCCGGCGTGGCCGGACTCGAATCGGGCCTGCTCAAGCATCCCGACCTGTTCGTCAGCACGGTGACCGAGAAGCTGCTGACTTTCGCGCTTGGTCGCGGCATCGAATCGTCCGACGCGCCGGCCGTCCGCAAGATTGTCCGCGAAGCGCAGGCGAATGACTTTCGTTTCTCGTCCGTCATACTTGGAGTCGTCAACAGCACCCCGTTCACCATGAGGAAGGCATCATCGGATAATCAGTAATAGGACAACTCGTGGACAAACTCAGCCTTACGGGAGCATTCGACTTCCCAGTACTAAAAAGTAGAGTTTTGACCTGTTCTCAAGAACTGTAGAACATTTACGAGACGTAATTTACATTCTTGCCGCCGCCTTGGAGAGGTCCGCGACATCAGAAAAGCAAAGGCAACGAGAGTGCGTATCATGGCATTATTGTGGAAATGTTGCTGGAGTCATTTTGCTTCCGACGGCTCGCCGAGTTTCAGCACGCCCCGGTTCAGCGAACGCCAGCGGGCTTTGCTGGAGATGGCTCAGGCGGCTGGCGTCCACAGGATCACCAGTACTTTGCCGTGAAAGTTTTCTTCTTGAGTGAGGCAGTAGCGGCCGTCGGGCAGCTTGCGGGCGCGCAGTCCGTGGCTCAGGTCCACCCAGCCGGTGCGCTGGGTGTATTCTTTTCCGCCACTGATGCGGCCCAAGAGTTTTCCATCTTTGGCGCTGTAAACGTAGATGATGCCCCGCTGGCCGGCGGTCGGCTGGCACGCGGCGGCAAAGATATAGTCTCC
>JANLTG010000191.1:0-9449 GCA_031362805.1 bacterium | reverse complement strand
CTCTGGAGGATACCCCGGAGGCGCCGGTGAAGTTTTTGGCGAAGCCGTTTACGACGGAGCAGTTATTGGCGTCGATTCATGCGGTCTTAGCCACGCCAAAGTGATGCAGGACGTTGCGGACGACCGCGGCCCATTTGGGATCGTCATGAAGAGCCCAGCCTGAGCCGATGGCGCCGGCGTTGAAGACGCGGCCGCCGTCGGGCCGCTCCCAGTAGATCATCTCGCCACCTTGATCGGTCTTCGGCTTGATCGGGTTGAACCAGTAGTCGAAGGCCGCGCCGCCTTCCTTCCAGGGAATGATGCCGTTCGCCAATCGCACCATGCCCTCGGGATCGGCGGGCACACTCTGGCCAGGCGGCGACGGCTTCTCCTGCAACGCAGCCAGCGTCGAGAGCCGGATGTCGAATTCATGTCCGTTCGCGAGCGGCGTTTGATCGTCCTTGCCCACCCAGCCAAACTTATCGCCGGGCTTGAGCTCAACCTGCTCCGGTTGCCGGAAGAGGAAGTGATCGGTTGCTTCGGCAACATACGGACCGAAGTTCTTCGCGCTGCCCTGATTGTTCCAGCCGAGTGTGGTGAGGCCGATCAGCTTCCAGCCGGGGACGCCGCATTCATTCGACAGCCCGCCGCGCAAACCGTCGTGGCTATGCCAGCATTCGCCGCGGCGTTCGCGCGGGAGCTGTTCGCCGGGCGCATCAACTTTGCGGCATTCGAGAATCGTGCCTTCGTCGTTGAAGCTCACGCGCCAGAAGAGCGAGTTGCACGAGAGCACGACGGCGTTGCCGCCACCGGCCAGATACTTCTCCAGCCCGCGATACATCGGAATCGACCAATACTCGCTGTGGCCATTGATGAGGAAGACTTCGTAGCCGCGCAGCAGATCCGGATCGCGATGCAGATCGAGATCGCTGATGACGTCGAACTCGTAGCCGGCCTGTTCCAGCCAGATGTGCGCGAAGCGATCCGCGCGCATCAGGTGCGAGTAATTGGTCGGTCCGCCGTAAAGCACGTACGGCCCGGCCACCGGCCACGGCATCCGCAGGCCCTGTTGATAGGTGCCCTGGCCGGCGGCGTGGTTGCGATAGAAGTTGAACGCCGGCGGATCACCGGGCGAGTTCATCGTTCCGTCCGTGCCGAAGACCTGTTTGAGCTGCGCCGATGTCTTGCCGAACGGTGTGCCGCTGTAGGCGCGCCACGTGTTGGTCGCGCACAGCACGAGGATCGGCGCCTTTTTCCGGCGCTTCGGTTTGCGGACGATGAACGTGACATGCTGGAGGTGTTCCGCGCCTTCCTGCTGAAAGCGCAGCCGCCCGACGCAGATGCCCGGCTTCGCATCGCGCGGAATGCGGTAGCGATGTGTCACCTCCCAGCCGCAGTCATAAAGGTCGTCCGAAGCCAAACGCAGCCCGTGACCGCGCTGCGAATCGTTCTTCGGATCGTAATCGCCGAAGCGATCCACGTTCGCGTCGAAGCTTGGGCCGCCGATCATCCAGGTGGCGTGATTCACGATCCGGCCGTGGCGGCGATTATCGGACACGACGCGCACGCGGTCACCTTTTTCTTCATCCAGCGGCCAACAGGCGAGGACGTGTTTGCCCCTGGCAGCCACGAGTCCTTTCTGCGCGAACCGCTCCTTGATCTCCACCTCAGTCAGTGCCCGCGAAAAGATCACCGGCATCGCGAGGTCGGCATCGGCGAAGCGCAGGCTGCGGCCTTCATCGCCCATCGCGCCGAGCCGAAGCGGATGCTTTCCGGGAAGACAGACTCCTTCAAACTTCCATTGCCCGGCAGCCTTGCCATCGACCCAGATCCTTTTTGTGTGCCCGTCCCACGTCGCGATGATGTGATGCCAGCGATTCTTCTGGAGCAAACCTTCCGCGCTCCGATGAATCACCAACTCGTCAGGCGAATGGCCGTCGCCGACGAAGAATCCGACATAGCCGTTCTTCCCAAACCCGAGCGCGAAGCCGTCGGACGCCTGCTTGTCCTCCTGCGTGATCAACCCGGCCAGCTCATTGAGGCTCCATGGACGAACCCAGATCTCCAATGAGAGCGCGGTGAAGTTGCCGGTAATGTTCCGCTCCACATAAACGTACGAGCCGGGATGAATCGGTTGCGCGCGTGGCGCGACCTGCGGGAACGTGTGCAAGACTTCATCCTTCGCCGGGCTGTCGGGATCAGGACCGAGCCGCACCACGGTGAACTCGTACGCCGTGTCCGCGCTTACGCAGAACCCGATCTCGTCACCGGCCGCGACGCTCTCCTGCATCGCGTATGCGTGAACGCCGGGCACACGGAGCTCGCGATGGACTCTGGCAGGGGGCTTCGGGGTCGCGACGAGTTTTGGGGCGGAGGCGATAACCGCGACACCAAGCCCGGTTTCCTGGATGAAGCGACGTCGATTGCGGGGAAGCATGGGGCGACGATACGCAGGAAGAGCCACGCTTCGCAACAAGGCAGGACAGGCATTCTGCCTGTTTGGGCAAAGGGAAAGATGACGCGTCAGTGGTCAGGCGGACGCTCCGGGCCACGAACATCGCTGTGCTCGTGCGCGGCGAAGTCACGGCGGACCGGCAGGTCCGCCCTACCGTGATTTGGTAGGGCGGTGCTGCCGCGCCGCCGTAACTTTTCGTCGGGCGCAGCGAGACGAATCGGGCGCGCAGGATCAACCCGAGAAACTTCGCCCCCCAGTGAAAGACAGGTTCTGAAAGCCTGTTCTACCTCAACTCCCGGCGTCCTTCGAGCGCGCGGCTGAGCGTCACTTCATCGGCGTATTCGAGGCCGCTGCCGGCGGAGAGACCTTGCGCGAGTTGGGTTACGTGAACTTGATCTGACGCAAACCGCTTCGCGAGGTAATAGCTGGTCGCGTCGCCTTCGACGTCGGTGCCGAGCGCGATGATGACTTCGCGGACGGGTTCGGTCTTCAGCCGCTTCTCCAGCTCGGCGATGCGCAAGTCCTCCGGGCCGACGCCGTTCAGTGGCGAAATCTTGCCGCCGAGCACATGGTAGCGGCCCTTGAAGCTGCCGGACTTTTCGAGACTGAGAATATCCGTGGGCTGCTCGACGACGCAGATCAACGCGGCGTCGCGGCGGTCGTCGGTGCAGAGCGCGCAGGGATCGGCCTCGGTGAGCGCGCCGCAGATCGAGCACAGGCGGATGCGTTCGCGGGCGGTGACCAGCGCTTCAGCGAGCTGCTTCACCGCGCCGGGCTCCGTCTGCACGAGGTGCAACGCGATGCGCTCGGCCGAGCGCGGTCCGATGCCGGGCAACTTGCCGAGCGCCGCCGTCAGCGTGGTGATGGGTTCAGGGAGGAGGGACATTCAAATAAGCTGGTAGGGCGAGGCTCCTGCCGAGCCGTGGAACTCGGATCAGTCCGTATCACGGTCAGTGCGGTTACTCCAATCAACCTTGGGCGGCATGGCAGGTTTTGACCAATGTCTTGGCCAGTCGTCGAAGTGCAGAACTTCATCGTCGTGGATCAACAGGGTGTGCAAGGGTTCGTCCGGGAAATCATTCATCCGCACTTGCCACTTCGTTCGGCCGATTGCAGTTTCCGCGATGATCTGGTCTTGTCCGTTGCCGGTTTTCCAAACAACTGGTCGCCAGGCTCGTGGATGTCGCCACCAGTCATTGGCTCGACTGAAGGAGACGCGCTTCATCACTTAGTCACGGCTCGGCAGGAGCTTCGCCCTACCGTACGTCGCCGCCTTACATCATCCCCGGCAGGTTCATGCCGGCGGAGACCTTGCCCATCTCAGCGTTGTAAATCTCTTTTGCCTGGCCCAACGCCTGGTTGGCGGCGGTGAGGATCAAATCCTCCAGCATCGACACATCGTCGGGACTGACGGCCGCGGGATCGATCTTCACGCTGGCGAGCGAGCCGTCGCAACGCGCGGTTATTTTCACGGCGCCGCCGCCGCTGGTACCTTCGACGCTGCGGGCCGCGAGGGCGGTTTGGGTTTCTTCCATCTGGCGCTGCATCCGCTGCGCCTGTTTCATGAGTTTGCCGAGGCTGGACATGGTGGGAAAAGATTCGCGTCTGCCGCTGATCGGTCAAGAGCGCACGTTGACAATCTGACCTTTGAAAATTTCGAGTGCCTTCTTGATCAGCGGATCGTCCTTGAACGAGTTGGGATCAAACGCGGGCTCGGCCGCCGCCTTGCCGCCCTTCGCATTGCCGGTGACCGGGGCGCCTTCCATTGAATCAAGCGACGCCTCCGCCGGCGTCGCGCGCTTGCGACCCACCGGTGCGGGGGCTTCGAGGAACTTGATGCGCACGCCGTGGTGGCCCAGTTCGTTCAGCTTGGTGGTCAGTAGTTCATGGTTCTTCGAGTTGTCCACCAGCCCCATGTGATCGCTGAACTCGGGGTCAAACCCGATGGAGAAAATCTTGCCGGCGAACGAAACGGGATGCGCCTCGAGCAGGTACGTCTTCACGAACGGACTCGCCCGGCCGGCGGCTTCGACCAGCTTCTTCCAAAGGTCGTCCAAGTCCGGGACCGGCGCAGTTGCCGGCGGCGGCCCACTGTCGACGGTAGCAGCCGTCGTCGGGGGGCTCTTGGTAGGTTTTGGTTCTACAGTTGGCGCTTCGGGTCTCGCTTGAGCCGGAGCCTCGTCACCTCGGCTGCTACTGGCGATGGCGGGTGGCGGAGATTCCTTGAGCGCGGCTGCCAGTCTCGGCGCTGGATTTGGGACGGGAGCAAAGGTCGATGTGGCTGGCTTACTGGCCGGCGCGTTGACCGGTTCCGCTCCCGAGCGCAGGGCGTTCAACTGCTTGAGCACGGCATCGAGACTCACCGAATGCCGCGCTTCGATGGCTTTCAACAACGCGATCTCGATCATGATCTTCTTCGAGGAAGCGTCGCGCAGTTTCCATTCGCATTCAGCGAGCACTTCCATGATGCGCCGCGCCTGCTCGACCGCGAGGCCGTTCGCCTGCCGGGCGATGATCTCCAGCTCGGCTTCCGTCGCTTCGATCTGATCGGCCTTGCCGCCGGCGATGAGGAACAGCATCAAGTTGCGAAAGTGATTCAAGAGGTCGGAGACCAACCGGCCGAGGTCTTTGCCACCCGTTGCCAGTTGGTTCAATTCGCGAATCGCCGTGGTGCCGTCGGCCGCAAGGATCGCCCCGGCCAGCGCCAGCAATTGCCCTTGTGCGGCGAGGCCGAACATCGAAAGCACATCGGACTCGACGATGTTGTTGCCGCAAAAGCTGATGAGCTGGTCGAGCGTGGACTCGGCGTCGCGCATGCCGCCGTCGGCACCGCGGGCGATCGCGTGCAACGCGGTGCCGTCAATCGTCACGCCTTCCTTCTTCGCGATCTCGCCGAGGTGCGAAACAATCAGCGGGATCGGGATGCGGCGCAGATCGAAGCGCTGGCAGCGGGAAAGGATGGTGGCCAGCACCTTCTCCGGGTCCGTGGTGGCGAAGAGAAACTTTACGTGGGCGGGCGGTTCTTCGAGCGTTTTGAGCAACGCATTGAACGCCGCCGTCGTGAGCATGTGAACCTCGTCGATGATGTAGATCTTGAACTTCGACGAGGCGGGTGCGTACTGGCAGGTCTCGCGCAGCTCGCGCACCTGTTCCACGCCGTTGTTGCTGGCGCCGTCGATCTCGAGCACGTCGAGCGACCGGCCTTCCGTGATCTCCTGGCACCGGGGATCGTCGTCGGCGAAGTCAACCCGCGGACCGGCCGTGGCGTTCAGACATTTGGCGAAGATGCGGGCGAGGGTGGTCTTGCCGGTGCCGCGCGGGCCGGTGAACAAATAGGCGTGGGCGATGCGGCTCGCCTTGATCGCGTTGGCCAGCGTGCGTGTGACGTGGTCCTGACCCACGACGTCCTCGAAACGCTGCGGGCGATATTTGCGGGCTAAAACCTGATAAGACATAGGCGAACGCGGCGACCATGGCGGAGGATGGAAATCGGAGAAAGGAGAAAGTCGGCGGGCGAGTCGCGGCGCATCGGGCGTTTGCGTAAGGTCACAGAAACTTCAGCGGCTCCATTTCCTTTTGCCAGCTTTCCGGCACGCCTTTGCCGCCTGCCGCACTGGTGACAATGCCCCCGACAATGGCCGCGTTGGTATCGCAGTCGCCCCCCGAACAGATCGATGCCGCCAGCGCCAGTGGCAAGTCGTCGATATGCCGGGCCGCGCACCAGAGCGTGAATGGAACGGTGTCAGGGGCGGTTATCTGGGAACCGTTTCCCAAAGTCAGGCCGACCGCCAACGGATCGGCATCCTGCGGAATCGATCTCGCCCGCTCAATACCGCTGCGAACCTTCCCTGTTGGTGTGAGGTCGAGGACAGCCTGATACATTTCAGCTGCGTAATCGGTCGGTGACGCTGGAGGTTTCTGAGCCGCAATCGCGGCCGCCACCGCAACGGCGATAGTTCCGGCGATACCCTCCGGGTGGGTGTGAGTCACCTCGGCGGAACGAGCCGCCTCGTGGGCCGTCACGGCAAGGTCGTCGGCCAAGAAAGCACCCAACGGCGCAACCCTCATCGCCCCGCCGTTGCCCAGCGAGCCTTGGCCCGCGAAGGCCGCGTTTGCCGCAGTCTTCCAACTTGCGCCTGCCAGCACTTCCCGCAGTTGAATGCGGGTCATTCTTCCATAGCCACGGTGTTCATCGATTTCAAACCGCCGGGCGAAACGCCGCGCCAGCGCTTCCTGCTCAACGAATCCGTGATGCTGCAATACTTCGACGACTGAGAGGGCCATTTCAGTGTCATCCGTATGGAACCAGGGACCGGAAGGCAGCTCATTGCCGGTGAGCATTCTCGCCACCAACTGCGCCTGGGAGGCGAGCAACTCACCCAGCGCATCCCCAATGGCCAGTCCCACAAGTGATGCCTTTGCGCGCATCACCCGGTCGCCATGATCCGCCTGAAATTTCGCGACAAATCGGTTTTCACAGCGAGCCAGCAACGCCTCGGCTTGTCGTCGCCACGCCTTGCCAATCCAGGCGTCGCCCAGCGGACCGATTCGTTCCGAGGTCCAACCGGCAAAACGAAGCTCGTTGTGCATCGAGTAGACCCGTTCGTGATTTGACGAGTGGAGAATCACCGGACAGACCGGTGGAAAGAGGGAGAGCTGGCGACTGACATCCACCCCCGTGCCTGGATCGATACGCACCCCCGGTTGCGGGTTCAGGTCATGATCAAGTGAGATCAGAAAAGTGGAAGGCAGGAACCGGGCGCACTCACGGATCATGGTGGGCGCATCCCGCCAGACCTTGATCGTCCAATCACCGGCAAGGGCGCGAACCGTTTCCTCAAACGCGGCGATGCGTTCTTCGTTGTCTTCGAGTATGAGGATGTGGCGCGGTGCTTCCATACGCTACACCACGAGTTTGCCGACCCGCTCCGAGAGGCCGACGGAAACAACATCGCCCGAGGTGAAGGCCAGGCAGTCCGCCTCGATGCCGTCGCTGAAGATCACGCCGTTCTCCGGCATCTGCGAGGTAACGATCAACGGCTCTTCAGGCGTCACCCTGCCATACACGATCGTCGCCCCGGTGGTCTTGGTGGGAAACGGTTCGCGCACGGTGAAATAGAGGAAGCGTGCATCCCACGGGAACGAACCGTCGAACTTGGGCAGAGTCGGTGGCTCGATCATGCGCAGGTACGAAACATCGAACGAATTCCTTTCGCGCGCGCCTACGGAGTGGAGGCGCGTATCCGAATTCTCCATTCCCTCGAAGGGCGTTCCGGCACGTTTTCGTCGGACCACCGGCAACTCAAGTTGCGCAATACGGGCCGCTCCATATCCGTAGCTCTCCACCATCCCCGTGGCTCCGGTCAGCAAGCTGCGAAACCACCCGGTCGAGCCCATGCCCGTCGAGACAATGACGCCGCTTGATGATTGATCCTCCACCTTTTCGCCGCAGCGGATTTCGTAGCGGGCCGAGGTGTGGGACCGCGGCCCGATGAACAGATCATTCACCGCGCGGAGCATGCGTCCGTCATTCAAACGCGCCTCCGCCATGGTAACGGATTTGAGTGGTCGTTTCCGCGCAAACACTTCCGGCACGACCTGCCCCAAGTCCGCCACCTTGAACGGCAACAACCCGCCGTCGAATCGTGCGGGGTCGGGATTGACGCCCAAGACCGGCTGGCCGTTGGTGTACTTCAACGTGTTGGCCACGAGCCCGTCCTGACCCAGGGCGACGATGATGTCTTCCGGGCCGAAGATGAAATTGGGGAGGTGATCGCGTTGCACCTGCTGCACCCGACCCAGACGACTCAGCGTGGCAACCGCCTCACGGAGCGACTCGTCAAACCGATCACTTTCCTCCAAGTAAAGCGCCGCGCTCAGTTTCCGCGAGCTGAGAAAATACTTGGCCTGACCGGGGGTGCCGTGCCGTCCCATCATCTCCGTCCAACGCGTCAATCGCGTCACGAGGATTATCTTGTTTTCGGTCTGCCGGTTCATGTCACGTGCGTTGGCGGAATCGCAAGTGGTCGGCCGGCATTGCGGAGCGCGGCGCTGTGAGCCGCAGCCAAGCCCCGCTGACAAAACACCGCTGGAGATCGGCGATGACCCAATAGAGCAATGGGGCTGCTGCGGGTCCCAGACCCACGCTCCGCTTGCGATCCTTTTGCCTGGCTTTCATGGCCGGTGATCAGTGCCGATCAGCAGTTTCTCATTTCCCTTTATGCTCCAGCAGTTCGCGCAATAGGTCGGGTGAAATGTTGAGCTGCCCGATCTTGTCCGCGCGCCCGGCAATCTCTTGAAAGGCGATGGCGATCAACTGTTCCGGTTTCATCCCGGTGCTGGCCAGGGCTTGCAACACCTTGGGATCAACCGAGGCGACCGCCTGCATCGTCGTCGAGATGCCGTAGGCTTTGGCATCGGCTTCAGTGCGCGCGTTGGCCGCGGCAAGCCCCACCAACTCCTTCCGCTTGCCTTCTTGGTGCGTGCGCGCCGCCAGGTCTGCTTGTGCCATCTCGTGCTTCTTCTCCTGCACGGACCGCTCCGCGTCCATCTGGGCTTCGCGGATCTGGCGCTTCTTATTCTCAACGGCGATCTCGGTGTTCAACTCGTTTTCCTTGATCGACCGCTCCTGTTCCACCGAGGAGTTGCGCCGCGCGTAGATCGCTTCATCCGCCTCCTTCAGCAACTGCTCGCGGGTCTGCGCCTCGAGCGCCCGGGCGGTTTCGGGAGTAGGCTTGATGGCGAGGATCGACAGTCCAAGCACTTCCAGGCCAAGCGCGGTGATCTCCGACGACGTGACCAGTTTCGCACGCACGTTGTCGCCGATGACCTTCTCGGCGCGGATCGCATCGCGAAGTTTCAATTGAATCAACTCGGCGCGGGCCAGCACCTTGACCGCGTTGACCACCCGCTCGGGCAGCTTCTCCGGATCGTCGGCGACGTAGTTCTCACCGTCGCGATCCAAGGTATAATTCATGAGCGCCGCCAGTCGCTGGTGATCCGTCACCCGGTAGGT
>JANLTG010000156.1:0-29488 GCA_031362805.1 bacterium | reverse complement strand
CAACGCGCCCGCGCGGATGTTGATTCTCGTCACGCCGCCCGGTTTCGAGAAGTTCATGGCGGAGTTTGCGCAGCCGGTGCCGTCCTTCGACACGCCGCCCCTGCCTGTGACGCCCGCGGATATCCAGAAGCTGCTCGCGGTCGCACCCAAGTACGGCATCGAGCTACTGCCGCCACCGCATTGAGCATCCGCTTCCGCGGCCAAAGGCGAGTAAGATGCGAAACCCGAGACCGAGATCAGCAAGGAAACTCTGGCACCCATTCCACCGCCGCGGGCGGAGCGTTTGCAGAACCGGCATTTTTGGTGAATGCCAACACGCCGTGGGTTGCCCATCATTCAACAGAATCGATCATCAGTCTTGGACACACTTGAAAACGCAGCGCCGCCAACCTTTGCCAGCCGCTGTAACCGCGAGGCTGGCCTTGCTCGTCGCCCTGATGTTGGTGGTCGCTGGTTGCACCTCCATCTACCACCGGACGCGTTCCGAAATGCCACCGGACCCCGCGGCGGAGGTGGAACTTCGTCTCGCGGAGGCCCGGCACGCGGAGGCTCAAGCCAGCCAAGCGGGTAAGAAGTTGCTCGCGAACCTCCGCAAGGGAAAGGTGGACACCCTCATTTCGGCGGACTTCGACCGGCTGGAGGCGGCGGGCTTCGAACTGGAACGCCGGGCCCTCGCGGTCCGCGATGCAAGCGCCCGCAATGGCGACGGCGCCAAAGTGACCGCCGAGATCGAGCGCCTGCTCCGAAGCGCGCAATCCTGGCTGGCCTATGTGCAAGTGAACCGTTCAACCGAACGCAAAATACAGACCGGCCACCTTGAGGCATTGCTGGCCAACCCGGCGGAAGGTGGCAGGCAAATGAGGTGAACCGGCCGAGTAGCGTGGACGATGACGCCTTTCCCATCAGAGTTCCGCAATCCGGCAACTGGCGGTCGCTTCCAGCCGCCGGATAGGAATCGCGAGACGGGCAAACAGATTCCTTATCTCGTGTTCATTGCGGTAAGGCTGTCCCTCCGGCGCCGCGTTGATCAATGATTCAGCGCTCTGCTGGTTTCTGAAAATCCTCTGCATACTGAACGCGGCGGCCTTTTCCTTCGCGGTCGAGAACACCCACGACTGAAGCAACAAGCGCGTCGCGTGAAGATAACCCGCCTCGGCCTTCTTTGCAGTCCACGCAATCGTCTGGACTGGATTCATCCGGTACATTCCCAGCAGTTCCTTCAGGGACAGGACATTGTTCCGGAGCAAGCCCAGCCGGACCATCAAGGCTTCCAAGGGCGCGCTGATGCGAGAAAACGCGACGAAGATCCGACCCGACGAAGTTACGATTCGGCGCGCTTCGTTGAGGATCATTTGGATCTGCGCGTCCTCACCAATGAAATCAATCACCCCGGTCGCGTAGAGGATCGTTTCGCAGGTTCGATCTCCAAAGGGCATTGCCCGGGCATCCGCCCTGATAAGCGTAAGCCCACGACGTGACTTGGCGTAGCGGATCATCTCGGCACTCAGATCGACACCATCGACGTGCAACCCCACTTTCTGGAGCGCTTCCACGATCAAACCCTGGCCGGCTCCCACGACCAACACAGGTTGGCGCACGTCACGAATGATGCGCCGCAGACTCGACCGATCGAGGTAGTTATCCTCGATGGCCGCGTGGTGCGGTGCCAACGCATCCCAAAAGTCAGCAGCCTCGTTCATGATGGCGTGCCCGTGTGTCTGAAGGAACCCTCGCCGTTGTCAACCCCGGCCAACCGCCCCGCAGGAGTAGGTTTGCGAGGCAATTTTTGCGGCGATGCTCATAACGCTCATGCAACGTGCCAAGATTATTGATGTTTCTCTCGCAAAATGGATTCCGGAAACAAGGCGACGACTCTTTTGGCTTCGTGCCTTCAATGGGCAGGTGGCCGCGGCTGAGCGGGGTCCATCCGCTTAAGGTCCGCCTCCGTCGGACCGCCCCCGAACTGTTCCCAGTAGAGCTCGGCAAAGGGATTAAGCTTCGGACCGATAACCTGCTCATTCACCAACAACGGTTGCGCCTCCGTCCACCAGACGTCGTACGCGGCAGCAAGCTGCTTCACCACCCCGGGATGCTGCCCAGCCACATCGGTCGTTTGCCCAAAATCCGCCTGCACATCGAAGAGCTGCCACTTCGGTTCGGCCCCGCCCTCCGGTGAAATGAGCTGCCAGCGCGTATTGCGCACGCTGCACATGCGGAATTTCCATTGGTTCGGATCGGTGCCCTTGGGCCAGCGACCCACGTGCGTGAACTGCACACGGTCAGGCAATGAGCTGCCAGGATTCTCCAGCAAGGAAACGAGGCTGCGGCCCTCGACCTGTCTCTGCACTTCGATCGGGAGCTTCGCACCGACGATCTCGGCCAGGGTCGGGAAGAAGTCGAGGTGCGCAGCGAGCACTCCGCAATCAGCCGGTCGCAACGTGCCAGACCAGCGCCAGAGCGAGCTCGCCCGCGTGCCGCCGAGCCACGCCGTGCCTTTAGCGCCGCGCATCCCGGCGTTGTAGCCCGCCAGCATTCCGCCGTCCGTCCCGTTGTCGTTCATGAAGATGACCAGGGTGTCCCCCGTGAGGTTCCATTCGTCGAGCTTCGCCAACAGCCGACCCACATTGTCGTCGATGTTGGCGATCATGCCGAAGAACTTCGCCGCATTCGGGTCCGCCGCCGTGCCGGCGTAGCGCGCCTCGTCCTCAGGTCGCACTTGCAGCGGCGCGTGCGGCGCGTTCAGCGCGATCCACGCCAGGAACGGTTGTTTGCCCTTCACCGTTTCGATCCATTTCGTCGCCTGCCCGAAGAATACATCCGTACAATAGCCCTGTGTCTTCACGAACTTACCATTGTGCAGGACGGCGGGATCGAAATACGTGTTGCCCGGCGCGTCGCCACAGCTGCCGGGAAACGACTGCCCAATGCCGCCGCCGCCGTGGATAAAGGTCTCGTTGAACCCCCGCCGGTCGGGTCGATACTCGGGTTCATCACCAAGGTGCCACTTGCCAAAGATGCCCGTGGTGTAACCCACCGATTGGAGCACCTGCGCGATCGTGGTGGCCTTCAAAGTGAGTCGCTCACGTTCGAGAATGGTGTGCGTGACACCATTCTTGAACTCGTGGCGCCCGGTAAGCAGCGCACTGCGCGTGGGTGCGCAGGTCGGGCTGACGTGGAAGTCCGTGAAGCGCACGCTCTCCTTATGGAGGCGGTCGAGATGCGGCGTCTTGAGGATGGGATTGCCATGCACGGAGAGGTCGCCATAGCCCTGATCGTCGGTAAGAATAAAGATGATGTTGGGCCGCTTGCCGGCGATCGCAGCCGCAGCGTCACCGGGGAAAAGGCCGGCTAACGCGAGCAGCACCGAGGCAAGCAGCGAGATTTTCACGCGCCTCTTTCTTCGCTGGAAACACAAGCGAAAGCGAGCGCAAACACCGCTGGCGTGGCGCGCTGGCCGGCGCAGCGCGCAAGCCGGAGCTTGAACTCCGGCGACGCGATTCTACTCTCCCGCGCATGGCTCGTAAGGTTTCTGGCGCAATCGCTCCGTCCCGTGGCTTGGGTGACATCATCGGTGTCGTCCTGCTTGCTCTGGCCCTGATGATGGCGGTCGCTCAGTGGTCGTTCGAGCCGCATGACCTCAAGTTCTTGTTCGACCCGCCCAATCGCCCGTCGCACAACCTGATCGGCCCGGTCGGCGCCTACATGGCTTACGGCGTGTTCTTCCTGTTCGGCGTGGCGGGCTTCATCGTCCCGTTGTTGCTGTTCCTGTTTGGGCTGGGGTTCCTGCTCCAGTTTCTCGCCTATCTGCAACGCCGTTGGGCGTGGGCGTTGATCCTGTTGATCTGCACGATGTGCCTGGTGGAGTTGAACGCGCCTTTGTTCCAGGCCGCGACGAGTCATCTCAACACGACTGCCGGCGGCATCGTCGGCACTTTTCTGACGCGGATCTTCGGCGTGTTTGGCAAGGCGGGCGCGACGATTGTCTTCGTGACCCTTTACTGCATCAGCCTCCTGTACCTGACGAATTTCCAACTCGGGGAATGGCTGCGTAGCGTGGTCGCATGGTACCATGAACGCCGCGATGCCGTGCTGCCCGAGGAGCAAAGGCTCGAGCGCCGGGCGAAGGAATTGAGGAAGCAGGCAAGCGAACTGACGGAGGAAGTCGCGAAGGCGGGGCTGGCGGTCATCCCGAACTTAAAGTCCACGGCCGGTCCGACGACGAATCCGGGCTCAGGCTTGGGCGCCGACATGCAACCGGTCCCCGAGCCGACGGTGCGCGATCTCAGCGTGCCGACTTCAAAGCCGGGCAAGAAAACCGCCAAACCCGATGCACCCGCGCCAACGCCGAACGCGATCGAAGTGGGCACGGTGATCCCGGCCGAGGAAGTCGCGGCCGCCACGACCGCCGACATTTTGGGCAAGGAGAAGGCTGACGAATTGGCCGGCGCGAAAGCGGTTGCGAAAGACGACCGGCCCGCAGGCGACGAGTCAGCCGCGCTTCCGGCCGCCACGGCCAGGCCCCGGGTGCCCGCGCCGCGCCGACCCAAACCCATTGCCGTCGCGACGACTCCGAAGATCGGGGACTACCGCCTGCCGTTGATGGATTTCCTCCAGCACCCAGACATGACCATCAAGCCCACCGAATCGAAGGAGGAGCTGATGGCCAACGCGCGGTTGATGCAGCAGACGCTCGCGCAGTTCGGCATCGAAGTTTCGCTCGGCGACATCACGAAGGGGCCGACGATCACGCGTTACGAGCTGCACCCAGCGCCGGGCGTGAAGCTCGAAAAGATCACCGCGTTGACGAACAACGTCGCCGCCGCGCTCAAGGCCGAGCGCATTCACATCCTCGCGCCCGTGCCCGGCAAAAGCTCGGTCGGCATCGAAGTGCCCAACCGCATCAAGACCAAGGTCATCATGCGCGACCTGATGGAGTCTGAAGAATGGCGGACCACCCGCGCCCGGCTGCCCATCATTCTGGGCAAGGATGTTTACGGCCAGCCGATCATCGCCGATCTCGCCGAGATGCCGCACTTGCTCGTGGCCGGTTCGACGGGTTCCGGCAAGTCTGTCTGCATCAATTCGATTATTGCGTCGCTGCTCTACCGTTTTCCGCCGGATCGCCTGCGCTTCGTGATGATCGATCCCAAGGTGGTCGAGTTGCAGCAGTACAACCGGCTGCCACATCTCGTGGTCCCCGTGGTCACCGATCCCAAGAAAGTCGTGCTCGCCTTGCGCTGGGTCGTGAACGAGATGGAGAAGCGTTACCAGATCTTCGCGAAGGTCGGCGTCCGCAACATCAAGTCGTTCAACGAACGCCCGCTCAAGGAAATCCCGAAATCCAACCAGGCGGAGCTGTTGCTCACGGCAAACAAGGAGAAGATCGAAGCCGGCGAAGAAGGTTTCGCCGTCGAAGTCGATGAACAGATCGTCGTGCCCCGCGACGAGGACATCGTCATCCCCGAGCATCTCAGCTACATCGTCGTGATCATCGACGAGCTTGCCGACCTGATGCTCGTGGCGCCCGCGGATGTCGAGATGTCCATCGCCCGCATCACGCAGATGGCGCGCGCGGCGGGCATTCATTGCATCGTCGCCACGCAACGGCCGTCGGTCGATGTCATCACCGGCGTGATCAAGGCGAACATCCCGGCGCGCATCGCGTTTCAGGTCGCGAGCCGCGTGGACTCGCGCACGATTCTTGATGCGATGGGCGCGGACAAATTGCTGGGAAAGGGCGACATGCTGTTCCTGCCGCCGGGGGCGGCGAAGTTGAACCGTGCGCAAGGCGTGTTGATCACCGACGAGGAGATCGAGGCGGTCGTCGCCCACATCGCGCAACAGGGCAAGCCGAGTTACGAAAAGGAAATCCACGAACAGTTGCAGCGACCGGTCTCCGGTCTCGACGGTGGCTACGGTGGCACCGGCAACATCGGCGTCGCGGGTCCGAACGACGACGAAGATTTGATTCAACAGTGCATCGAAGTAATCCGCTCGGAACAGAAGGCGAGCGTCTCGCTGTTGCAACGCCGGCTGCGCCTCGGCTACACGCGCGCCGCGCGCCTGATGGATGAACTCCAGCAGCGCGGCATCGTGGGACCGAGCGTGGGCGCCGAGCCGCGCGACATCCTGCTCGACCTCGACGGCGAGGGTCACGACGGCGGCGGGCAGAAGCTGGTTTGACGCTGGCCCGCGCTGGCTGGCGGAATCAACGGCTGCTTCCAGTCAGCGACTACTTATTTACGACACTCTTCGGCCTGCCGGGGACCGGCACATTGCAGACATCGATGCGACCGGCGGCGAACTGGAACCAATCCTCGCGGCGGTTCCGTCGCGATTCGAGCCACGCGTTGAACGTCGGCGTGTCCGTCCGCAGGATTTCCAGTTCCGTGCGCTGGGCCGGCGGAACGTCGGTGGCAACCCGGACCGATTTGATCGGCATCATTTGCTCGGGCTTCTCGTAGAATCCCATCGCGCCAGTTCCTCGCGGCAAAGCCGACAACAGTTCAGCGCCCTGAACGATTCGCCCGCAGAGCGTGACGTTGCGGTCGAGGTGGCGGGGCGCCTGGCCGATCACCGCGTAAAGCTCGGTGCCGCCGCCGCTGTCGGACGCGGTGTCGCGACCGGCGCCAACCATGCCATAACTGTGAATGAGCCACATCCGGCCCGACTGTTTGTCACGTCCAACTGGGAAGCCGTTCACAAAGCCGACTTCGCGCGCATAAACATCGCCGTCCGGCAAACGGGTGAAGGGTAACTTCGCATCAAGCTTCTGCTCGAACTCGGCGAGCAACGACTTTTGAGCAAATTGAACTTTGCGCGCCAGTTCCGGTTTCTCGGCATTCGGATCAGCCCACTGCACCACGTAGTTGTCCTGCACCCGGACGATCGCGAGCCCGTCGTAATACTTCTCCCGGGCCAGCGCCTTGACGTTGGCGACGTGCTGCGGCGCGAAGGCCGGGGCCAGTTCGATGATCACGCGCCCAGCCGCCAGCTCGAGGTAGAGCGTGTTCTCCGGATCGAGCGGCCGCCAGTCGCCGGGCTTCGCGGCGGCCAAAACTTCGGCTGCAGTGGGTGACGTCTTCTTTGGCGCATCCGCGGCGAAGGCGAAGGTTGTGGCCGAGATCAACAGTCCGATCGTGAAACATGCGCGCGCTGCCATGCGCGGGAAGCTGGCAGGTATCAGCTTGGAATGCCAGCCAAGGGCGGCGGAAACCGGGAATGGAGCTGAACGGCCGGGTCATTCCAAAATGGAGGGTTGCCGCCTGAACGGAAATTGTTACTCTCCTCATCGTACCCAAGCCTTTCGTTCGCGGGCCCGCGCTTTGTTCGCCTTTGGGTTCATTCGCTGTATGGGATCACCGGCTATGTCACAGGCTGTGGACATTGGGAACGTTCAGGATTTCATGGGAGAGCTCCGCTCCATGGCGCGACAACTTTTGGCGGGCGAAGGGAACGCCCATTCCGTCCGGGCCACGGCCCTCATGGTGTCCGCCTTCCGCCGCTCGCTATCACCGGATCAGGACTGGGCCGATCTGACCTGGAAGAATCGGGAGCACTTCTTTGGCTGCATGTACCGGGAGATGCGCCGGGCCCTGACCGATCACGCACGGCGGAAGTACGCCCTCAAGCGGCCGCAGTTGGAATACATCGCGCCGGAGGATTTTGATCTCTACTGCCTGCCGGCCGTGGCCGACACGGCGCCTGAGATCCTCCTCGCCATGTACGAGGCCCTCGACTGGCTGGAGCGGAAGAACCAGCTCCTCCATGTGATCGTGAGTCACCATTACTTCAGCGGCCTCACGGTGGACGAGATCGCCGGCCTCATGGAGCTTTCGGTGAAAACCATCAAGCGCCGGCTCGCGGAAGGCCGGTTGATCCTGCACCAAAAAATTCTCGAGCTGACCAGCCGGCAACCTGCCTGACACCATGATCAACCCGGACGAGAACGAATGGAGTCGTTTTCATCGGATCAGGGAAGACCTGAGCGAGCTGCCCGCGGTTGACGTGCGCACGCGGATCGAGCGGCTCAAGGCGGATGGTGAAGGGACCACCATCATCTCGATGCTGGAGCTGCATTTCAAGCTGGCCCGGCCGCCGGGATTGCAGGCCGGTCGTTGCCTGGCCAACCGCTACACCATCAAACAAAAGATTGGCGAAGGCGGCATGGGCGTCGTCTACCAGGCCGTTCAAGAGCTGACGCAGCAGGCGGTCGCACTAAAGGTGATTCACCCGGCGCTGGTTTCGTCGCGCTTGATCAAACGGTTCCGCGAGGAGATTCGCACCCTCGGCAAGTTGCAGCATGACCACATCGTCCGCGTGTTCGACGCGGACCACGACAAGGACAATTCCCAGGCGCACGACATCCTGTTCTATGCGATGCAGTTGGTCGACGGGCTGCCGTTGATCCGGTGGGTGAACGAGCGGCGGCCGTCGACCGAGGCGCGGCTCGAGTGTTTTGTGCGGATCTGTGAAGCCGTGGATTACGCGCATCTGCATGGCGTGGTGCATCGCGACTTGAAGCCCGACAACATCCTGGTCGATGAACATGGCCGGCCGGCGATCCTTGATTTCGGGCTGTCGCAGATCGCCGATGTGGCGTTCGAACCGCCGCAAAACCAGTTGCTGCCGGAGGGTGAGACCGTGTTGCAGGTGTCCGGCACCCCGGCCTTCATGAGTCGCGAGCGCTGGGAAGGTCAGCCGGGCGGCCCGCCCGCGGATGTGTTCGCCCTCGGGGTTTTGCTGCATGAGATGATGACGGGCAGCCGACCATGGAAGGTGGCGAGGGACGCGCCGATCAATGACCTGCGGAAGGCGATCTGCAATTTTTCACCCGCTCAACTGAAGTCACGCCGGTTGGGTCGAGCCTTGGCGGCGCTGCTGGGATCGATGCTCGCGCCTGATCCGGCGGCCCGGCCGGTCTCCGCGGCGACGGTGGCCAACACCATTCGATCCCTCCTGACGCGGCGACGGATCATCCGCCGGATTCGCCGCACCGCACCGATCTGGGGGAGTATCACCGTCATTATTTTCTCCGTGTCGTTTACCCGGCAATACTACGCTGGGCTTAAGCGGGTGGAGCAGGAATCAATTCGTCGACTAGGTGAGGCCACGGGCGTCACCGGGCAACGCGGCCGGGCGGACACACTCGACCGGGTCATTGAATTGCTGCCGCGCGAGCCCCGCCTGCGCCATTCCCAGGACGCGTGGCGGGATGTCGTCATCGAAGCGATGTCCAAATGGAATCTCCGGCGGCGGGATAAGTTGCAACTGCCAGTTGCCTTCGCTCCGCTGGCGGCTGACGAAACGAGCCAACACTTCTTCGGCCGATCGTCGAGCAACTCGTGGGAGCTGATCCAGCAGGTCGGCGACACGTGGAAGCACCGGGCGTTTTCGTCGGAGCTCGAGGTGCTTCACGCCAGCATCAATCCGCAGCGGCCACAGTTGGCGGTCTTGCAAGCAGCGGGCGCGCTGCTCGTCTGGGATTGGGGAGCGAACACGTCAACCAACCTGATTCCCGGCGCCGGGGACGACGCGCAGTTCGAGTTCAGCCCCGACGGCCGAATGTTCGCGTGCAGCGTTACTCTTCCGGACCAGCCGAAGTTCGGTGGCCGAACGTTGTCGGGCATTCATCTGTTTGACACCACGAACTGGCAGGAGTTGCGCGTCCTTAGCAGGACGGGTGAGCCCGCCGAGCCGGGGGCGTTCGTTGCGGTTTGGAGCGATCGCGTGGGCGGCCTGGCCTTCAGTCCGGACAGCCGGCAGCTCGCCACCTGGAGCCATGAATCTCTGCGTGTGATGGTGTGGACTGTCGCGAATGGGCAACTGGCTCAGTATGTCCCGCTCAAAGGTCCCGTGGCCGCCGCTGCCTGGCAACCCAACCGCGTTGCACCCGAGCTCGCCGCCATCCAGCAGGATGGCCTCATCTGGTCATGGAAGGTGGCGCCGAACTCGACCAACACTCATTTCAAGAATCTGCCGGAGGCGCACGAATGGGGTCGGGCGCGGCCCCCCTTCAAAGGCCAGCTTGCCTGGACGGCGGATGGCGAGGCGCTGCTGGCGATCGACGAGGACAACCAGCAACTTGATCTGTTCGGCCCCGAGGGAGGCTCGCGACCCTTGCGATTGCCGTTGGGATTGCAAAACGGCGCTTCAAACATCTGGCTTGCCGACCGCCTGCTGACGCCCTCAGCCCAAGGGCAGCAGTGGACCCGTCTGGAAGCGGAACCGCCGATCCGCCGCGCCCGGATCGTCAAGGACATCAATCCCACCGATCTCGCCTTCAACGCGGACGGTCGCATCCTCGCGCTGGCGGACAACGACCAGTTGGTCTTTTTCGCCACGGCCAGCTTCCGGGAACTGCACCGGACTAATAACTTCCCGCAATCGGGCTCGATCGCTTTCGATTCCAGCACGGGAGACTTCTGGGCCTACCACAAGACCAAGGGAGCGGTTCAGTGGGAGCTTTCTGAAACCGACGGCAATTTGACCTTCGCAGCGGTTCGACCTTCCCCGGACGGAGGGATAGGACTACTGGCCGCCTCGGGCGGTAATGTCGTGGTAAGCCGGGGTACCAACATCCATGTTTACCTAGCCGGAGGCGAGTCGAGTGCGCTTCAAAAGCGGAAGTCGTTCGCAGTCCTGGCACCACCGAATCGGGTCGCGATTTATTCGAGTGGCCAGGTCGTCGCCGCGATCTGGGAACGACCGACGACACGGGCCCAGTTGTGGATACGTCAATTCGATGGCGTATGGCGACCGGAGCCGCCGGTTGCGGGCACGGCCGTGCTGAACATCCTGCCTGATTGGAACTGGCGGGCGTCGCCCCTGATTGTTCCCTGGCAACAGCGCACAGTCGAAGAAAGCAGCCAGGGCTCATCGCTTTCCCACTTCAACGGTCCGCTGCTGCTCGCGGCCGGCGCGCACCAGCCCATGATCGCATCCCTGGGCGACCGGGATGTTGGCGTTCACGTGGACTTTCTCGGCCGGCAATCGTGCATCCATGTCGGAACCTTCTTGTTTGCGTCGGGACGGGAATTCGGAGCCCCGGTCCACACCGTCGTCAGTCCGGATGGCGCCCAACTCGCCACCGTCAGCAGCGATGGCGAACTCCAGCTTTGGAACTTACGCCAGGCGCTCGCCCGGCTGGCGGAATTTCAGTTGGGCCTCGACGAAATCGACCTCCCCAATTCGGGCGAAAATACGAAGCCCATTAACGAATTAAAAATAATTGGCCCCTTCGACTGAGATTTGACGCTTGTATAGATAGACCAACATCCAATGCCGGTCCTATGCCGACCAACCTGAACATCCAGGCCAAATACCTCACCTGCTACGAGGATCCCCGCAACGAAGCGGGGTACGACGGTGAATGCTATCCCGCCGAACCGCTTGCGGCGCTGCTGGCACCCGAGGGTGTCGATGAGGCGAAGGCGCAGTTCAAGGCCGTCTACGCCCGACGCAATGCCTGCGTCGTCGCCCTAGCAAACCTCAAACCCGGCGACCCCAGCCGCGGCCCGCTCGTCGATCGAATCATCCAGCTCACCGAGGCGATCGACCATCTCGAGGATGTTTGCGCGCCAATCGGCCTCATCGCCGAACCGGTCATGGGCGACGACATGTTCGCCCGCGAACTCCGCTTTACTCATGCGCCCATTCCGACGCCGGGCGAGCCAGCAGGCGTCAGCAGCTTTAGCCTCTACATCCCCATTCCACTGGATGACGAGCTCGTACCGGAGGATCAACATGCCTCGTAAGCTGATCCTCAGTTGCCGCTTGTCCCCCGGCGATGTTCTCATGCTGACGGCCGCCGTCCGTGACCTGCATAAACTTTATCCGGGCCAGTTCATCACAGACGTCCGGACTCCGTGCCCCGATCTCTGGCGGAATAATCCCTTCGTGACTCCGCTCGACGAAGCCGACCCCGACGTGGAGTTCATCGAGTGCCATTACCCGCTGATTCAACAGTCCAACCAGGGAGCCAAGCATTTCATCCATGGTTACCTGGAGTTCCTCAGCGAGCGGCTGGACGTGAAGCTGGCGCCAACCGAGTTTCGCGGTGACCTCCACCTCGCCGATGACGAAAAGCGGCTGCCCTTCCAGCTCGATGAATTCAACTGCGCCAATCTCCCGATCTGGATTGTGTGCGCCGGCGGCAAGTACGACTTCACCATCAAATGGTGGCACCGCCGGCGGTACCAGGCGGTGGTGGATCATTTCAAGGACCGGCTCTTCTTCGTGCAAGTTGGCGAAACCGGACATTACCATCCGCCGCTCAAGAACGTGTTCGACCTGCGCGGCAGAACCACTTTGCGGGAACTGATCCGCCTGACCCATCACAGCGACGGCGTGCTCTGTGGCGTGACGCTGCCCATGCACCTGGCCGCGGCGGTGCCGCTGAAGGATGGCCAGTTCTCGCGACCGGCCGTGGTGATTGCCGGCGGTCGTGAGGCGCCGCACTGGGAGGCCTACCCGACGCATCAATTCCTGCACACCGTCGGGATGCTGCCGTGCTGTGCGACGGGCGGTTGCTGGCGTTCGCGCACCGTGCCGCTCGGCGACGGCGACGAAAAGGACGAGCCCAACAACCTGTGCCTGGACGTGGTCAACGGCCTGCCCCGGTGCATGGACCTGATTTCAAAGGAGGCAGTGATTCAAACCATTGAATCGATAGTAACGGGCCGCGAGCGCCAGGGAGCTTCAGCGGCAGAAATTGAAACCACAACCAACTCAATGCTGGAAAGCAGAGCATTCCCATAAGAAACAGGAGTAATTATGTCCAAGAATTCCGCTAATCCCGATCCAGGTAATCATGACGCTGACGCCAATGCGACATTCGCACTTTTCAGCCGCTGGATTGCTGAACTCGCCGCCGAATTAAACACTCGTCGAAACGGTTGGGTTCCGCAAACCAAACACCGAGGCCCAGACGGCACACTCTACGATGTCGATCCGGACGGTATAGAAACAGCCACCGTCAAGGTTTTTGACACGAGTGGGCATAATGTGAAGATGTATGCGAAGGCGCAGGCAGAAATGAACAAGCTGCTGAATGGCACGATTGAACAAGGCCTCCACATAACGAATGTTGACGTCGAGTTCGTTCATGCAGCACCGGACGATGGTAACGCAGGAGGACTAACCAATAGCACGCGGGGCGAAAGGATAGTGGGCGTTGTGGTTAAAGGCTTAATCGGCCCCTCAGCCAACTTCGATCCCGGGGATTATTCTTCCAGGAGCAGTTCCAGTAAGGTACCGCCGTAGGCTGACTGAGCTTGGGTAACGCGATATGAAACGAATGCGTCCATGCGGTTCGTGGGGCTCGGGAGTCAGCGCGCTGATGTCGTGGTATCTGGCAGTCCGTTGCCTCGCTGGTGCCGCGGAACCGGCACCCGAAAGGTTCACCCCTGACATGGAACGGTGTCGGGGAAACCTGCGACTGATGAACGAGGCGCTTGCGGCCTACCGGCTCGACCATCAGGGCGGTTTCCCCCCCAAACTCGGCGACCTGTTGGGCAAGTATTTGACCGACCCGGCTCGTTTGAAATGCAGCGGGGCGGAGGGATCAGGGAATAGCGGGGTTGTCGACCCCACTCTCATCGATCCGAGCGCCAATGACGGCCACAGCATCGGACTCAACTGGGAAATGAGCGCGGCGAACCCAGAGCATTGGGAAGGTAATTCGCTCGGCATGAGCTTCTCTCGCTTCAAACTTCTCCAGTTACACAGTCTCGTCGGGAGATTCGTACCGGTCGTCCGCTGTAGCAATCACGGCGGCGGCAAGCGTTGGCTCAACCTGACCGCGAACGGAATGATCTATGAAAGCGGCGTCTATTGGGAAGACAACTTCCTAGACATCTTGCCCCGACCCCGACTCGCGCCCGAGCTCATCCGGTGGGGCCACCTTCCGATGAACCAGTTGATCGCTCCACGGCCCGATGGGGCAACCGCAGCGATGCTTGATCTCCGCCCGTGGTACAATGCACGGTTCGATGATCCGTGGATCGAGGCCTATCCCGGCCAGGAGTTGATCTCGTTCGGTCTCAGTCTGCGCGACGGGCTCCTCGCGAGCGGACGGACGTTATTCGAGCCCGCCGGGGTCATTCAGTTGAATGGGATGGCCACCGAAAGCGGATATCGTTACGGATTCGGCCACGCTGCTTATCCGGCCATGGTCGCGAATATTCAGGTCAGCCGCGCCTTTGCGATTATGCATGTGTTGGGAGGCGTCGCCTTTGGCAGCCCAGACAACAGCTCTGTGGCGCGCTTCAAGTTCTTCCGGGAGGGCTCGACCTCGCCGTTGATTTGGGAATGGCGATACGGTGTGAACGTCGCCGAGCTTTCGTTCAAGCCCGGAGAAGAGAATGATGTGACAAAGTCGGCGGTGGTCGCTTGGCGTGGGGATTTCGAAAAGAGCCAGGTATGGAACAGGCAGGCAAGGCTTTTTCACGTTCAGTTCGTCAACCCCGAACCTGCCGCAATGATCGCATCCTTAAAGTTTGAGTGTGGTGAGGCAAACTCCGGACCATTTATTGCCGCCATAACCTTTGAATAGCCTGATTACGGGAATGAGAGCGAATCCACCTCGACAGAATCGACGTTTGGCGGCACTTCCGATCGCCGCCCTCTGGTGCCTGGCGCTGACCGCCATTCTGGCCGGTCGCCAACTGCCGGCCCAGCCTGCAAATGTTTTCCCAGACACTATCCTCACGAACTGGTGGTGGCGGAGCTGCAGCGCCGCAGTTGCTTGGAATACCTGGGAAACCGCGCGCGATCAGCAGTCCAGAATTGTCGCCGTCCTCGACAGCGGCGTGGATTTCCATCATCCACAACTGGCAAACCGTCTTTGGACCAATTGGGCGGAGGCGTCGGGCATGCCGGACTACGACGACGACGGGAACGGGAAGAATGATGACGTGCATGGTTGGAACTTCGTCAGAAACCAGCCACCCCAGCCGACGGACGCGGGCCCGCAGCGTCATGGGACTATGGTGTCAGGTCTGATCGCGGCCAAACCAGCCACAGGTCGCCGGGCGGCGGGAATCGCCCCTGGCGGGCGATTAATGATCGTTCAGTATAGCCCCAACGGAGGTACTACGAGCAACGCCGAACAACTGGTGAGACTCACTGGGGCATTGGCGTATGCCCTGAGCAACAAGGCGGACATCATCAACATCAGCTCCCATATCCCTATAAGGCTCACGAATAGCGCCGAAGTAACCGCCATGCTTGGTTTTTCGAATCTGCTCGCCTCAAGCGCAGCCATTAACACCCTAGTGGTTTGCGCGGCTCCCACTCCAAATATCGTCACCGATCTGGATGACGCCTCAAGAACCCTGGTCGTTCCGGCCGCCCTGGATCATCCAAACCTGATTACGGTCACCGGGCTTGATCCCGGCAGTCCTGAAACGATGACATCTCGGTCGGGGAAAAAAGCCGTGGACATAGCCGCACCCGCAAGCAACATCGTCAGTCTGATACCTGGCAATGAGGAGGCGGAGTTTCACGGTAATTCTTACGCCACTGCCTTGGTCAGCGGGGCCGCAGCCCTGGTGTGGGGCATGATGCCCAAGCTCACCGCCCGGGAGGTGCGATGCCTTTTGCTAAGTAACGCCGCGACCAACAATGTAAAGATAGCTTCTCCACTTCCTGGAGAGGAGTGGGGCTACACCCCACCCGCGAAGCCGAACAGCAAGCTGGACCTGAGCTTCGTCACCAATGTTTACCCTTCTTACCTCGCCTACCAGGCCGGTCAGCGCTTCACGAATTGCTGCTTCGGTCTAACGGAACAACAGAATGGCTGTCGTGAGACACAATGAGAAGGGCGACTCTTCTCTGCGGATCGATCCACATAAAATGGGACTACGCGGACCCATAACGATCTGTGTCGCCTTCTTTGGCCAGCACCCGGACTTGTGCCGCCGCTTCTTGACGCACCTTTACCGCTTCACGCCGGCTGCCTCGTTCTCCCTTCGCGTCGGCCTCAATGCCGTTTGCCCGGAAACGCTCGATCTCGTTCAATCCGCCGCCCGCCAGTTCGGCAATATCTGGATTCATTCCGAGCCGCACAACATCTACAAGTCACCGCTCATGGCAAAATTGTTCAGCGAGCGGCCCATCGAATCGGAGTGGATCGTCTGGTTTGACGACGATTCATATCCCTATCGGAGTGACTGGTTGCCGGGGCTCAAGCTCAAGATCCAAAGCCAGCCGGAGATCGATGTCTGGGGCAACCCCTTCTTCACTGACGCAGATGATGCGGCCATCAACTTCATTCAATCCGCGGCGTGGTATCGCGGGAAACCATTCGACCACGTGCAGCCAAACGGCGAATGGAACGAGCGTCCGATCCTGACGTTCGTAGAAGGCGGCTTCTGGGCGGCGAAGACTAAAGTGCTGCAAGCGCTTCACTGGCCGGACCCGCGACTCGTGCAGAATGAAGATGACTACATCTTCGGCGAAGCGCTGCGCCAGAACGGCTACCGGATCGGCAAATACAAATCCGGCATCCGCATCAGCCAGGCGGAACGCCGTTGCCCACGCGATACTCCGAGCAGTTACGGTCAGCCAACCCAGCTCGCGGCTGCACCTTAAACCCGAACTCCAAAGTAGGGGCCGCTGTTTCTCCTGGCGGGCGCGCAGCGCCCGCCAGCGGAGCGCGGATTTGCAATCCGCAGCGTTTGGCCGGACCGGAGAGTGCCCGGGCATGTTTGATCCACGCCGTCCCCGCCTGTCTGCGTGCCCCGCACCGTCAGGCCGTACTGCGGATTGCAAATCCGCGCTCCAGGCCAGCTTCGCTGGCCGCGCCCATCCCGCTGAGCGGGATCGGAATTCAGGTTAAATCGCCGTTTCCCCTGACTCCTTCCGCAGCCCGCCACTTTTCCGCATTTTCCTGACCCCAAAGCATCCCCGTTTGCGCCTGTTTATAGTGAGGGCGATCACTCTCAAATTGGTTAGCCGTCGCTTTCATTGCCACGGCGGCCTTTCGTGTCAGCGCTCAAACTTTGTGAAAAATATCTGTCAATACTCAGAGCCTACGGCCACCGGTGGCTCCCTGCGTGCGCTCGCGGAAAGCCGGGGCAAACACTTCTTGCCGGAGCGCGAGCCCCTGGCGGTTTTCAAAACAACCGCCGGCGATCGACCGCAGCGACGTGCTCCGGGTGATGCGCGGGCCTGGCTCGCCGACGAGACCGGCCGCAGGTATTTCATTCACGAGCTCACGCGGCTGGGGCGTTCGCGGGAGAATGATCGTGTGTTGCCGGATCAAAATGTTTCGCGCCGGCATGCGGTCATCACTCGCGATGATTCCGGCGCCTGCTGGCTGCTGGACCTCAACAGCACCAACGGCACGTTCTTGAACCAGGCGCGAGTGGAGCAGAACTCCCTGCTCCGCACCGACGATTGCATTCGCATCGGCCCCTTCGAACTGGTCTTCCAGCAACCCGGCCGGTTGTCGGCGGGCACATGTCCCACCACCTTGATCGGTGGTGAGAGTTACCATCGGGAGAATCGCTGGCTGCTGCTGGTGGACATCGAGCACGCCACCGAGTTCCTCGTGAAGAACGGCACTGAGTCTTATCAGGCGCGGGTGGATCACTGGCTCGCCAGCGCGCAACGGATCGTCGATCGCCACTGCGGCTCAATCCACCAGTATCTCGGCGACGGCTTTTTTGCCTGCTGGCCCGATACCGTGGGCATCGAATCCGAAGTCGTGAAAGCGCTTCATTCGCTACGAGCCGAGGAGTTGAAGAGCCCGTTCGCATTTCGGCTGGTGCTCCATTTCGCGGAGGTGCTGGTGGCGGGGCGCGGCTCGAAACACAAGGCTGGGCTGTGCGGCGAGGCGGTGCATTACATCTTCCGACTCGAAAAGGTGGCGAGTCGCCTCGCCTGTCGGGAGCTTTACAGCACGGAGGCGGTGGATCTTCTGGGAAGCCTGCTGCCGGCCATGACCCAGGTGGAGTGTGAGGTTCCGGACTTCGGCCTCCAGAGCGTGTTCGTCTCTTCCTCAGGCAGGAATTCTTGAAGCAAGTGGCGCTGCCACCGGCGGAATTAATCCCGTCTCCAGATCCAAGAGCTCTCCCGTTCGGTCGATCCCGCGGCTCTTGAAAAGGGGTGGCCAAGCTATTGTCACCTGCCGGGCCTCGATCTCGCCGCCAAGCGGCGCTCCGCTTCAAGTCTTTGCTCCTTGGTGGGAAGCTCACGTCCCAGGCTCCATCCAACGGATTCAAGCTTATCCCACTCGTGCTCCAGGACCACCGAGTCGTCATAGACAAGTGTTTCTCCGGACTTCTCGTACAAATAGGCGGGGCTGACAATATAAAGAACCTCGCAAGACACATCGAGTTCGTTCTCCAGTTGGAACAGGGTTCCAGCTTCAGTGATTATGGCTTCATTTGTCTTCACAGATATGGGATAAGGGACGCTGTCCAGACGACCCTTCATTCGCACCGTAATCGCACCTTGGCGAACGAAGGTTACCTGGGTAACGAAGGGCATAACGTGAATCTTTGATCTGGTTCTCGGCGCGATGGTACCGGCCGCAATGCTAAAGCCGTCCAAGAGATCGAATGAAAGGCCGCTCTCGCTGTCCTTGGAGTTCAGGAAAGGATCGACCAGGGTTCCATCGTCCGCAGGGAAGGGTTTGGTAATCTTGAATAAGCGGTTCATTGTTTGCTGGTTGGCGAACGATCAGCGAATGGCAGTTATAGAAACTGGCTCGCACTCACTGCCGCCGCCGGTTAGTTGAAGTTTTACCGTATGCTATGGGGGGAGAATTGGCCCGGCAAAGTCAAGCCTGGTCGAATTTAAGACGATCGCTGCAAGGTTGAAATCGAAGTGGCCACTGTAACCCGTCGATGCCTACCCTTTCCTTGAACGACTACCGCTCCAATGGGCCGATCAATTCTATCAATGGGCACTTCTCGAATCTCCCGGGCCGGCCTTCGTCGATCCTTCCGTTATGAAAACCAAAACCATAGTCGGAATCGGTGCCCTCGCTCTCGGGTTCGCAGTCACCACCCCGGCGCGGGCGGAATTCAACTTCACCTTCTCCTTCGGCTTCCCACCGCCGCCGCGCGTGATCTGCGCGCCCGTCCCGCCCGTCTGCGCGCCGCCCGTGTTCGTTGCCCCGCGACCGGTGTGTGCCCCGGCAATCATTGTGGCACCTCGGCCGTACTACTCGCCGGCGTTGATCGTGCGCCCGCCGGTGTTTTACCCGCCCCACGTGGTGATCGTTCCCCCAAGGCATCATCGCCATTGGGACGATGATCGCCGGGGATACGCCCACTGGGATCGTGACAACCGCAGTCACGGGCACCGACATGGTCGTGATTGAAATTAACGGCTGAACCAGTTGCCGCCGGTTCGGGGAATAACCGACCGGCGGCATTCGCTTGCGGAACGATTCCTTCGCCGTTGAGACACGGACTCGCTTAAGCTGAAGCCATTCTGTTCGACCACGAATGGACACGAATCCACACGGATATAGACAGGTGTTTTTCGACTTCTCGGCGAACGCGCCAGCGTTCACCAAACAGTGGTCTGAACCCCCTGGTCAACTTCGCTTCCACGACATCTGATTCGTGTCCCTAGGTGTTCATTCGTGGTTCTCTTCCACATCGTTCCGGTTAAGCAAGCCCGGCGCTCAATTCCTGCCGCCGCTTCCACAGCTCCGTCGGTTTGAAGATACCCACGGGCGTGATGATGCCGGTCACGAGTTCAGCCGGCGTGACGTCGAAGCCCGGATTGCGCGCGGTGCTGCTGGGATTCGCAATCCGTACGTAGGCACGTTTCGTTGGCTTTCGGCTGGCGGCCTTCGGATCTGCGATCACTCCCCACGCGCCCAGAACTTCGTGATCGGCCCTTTCCTCGATCGGGATGTCGAAGCCGCGCTTGAGATTCCAGTCGATGGTCGAGAGCGGGATCGCCACGTAGAACGGGATGCCGTGTCGCTGCGCGAGGACGGCCTTGGTGTAGGTGCCGATCTTGTTCGCCACTTCGCCGGTGCGGCCGAGCGTGCGGTCACTGCCCACGATCACGAGGTCGATCTCGCCGCGTTGCATCAAGTGACCGGCGGCGTTGTCAGCAATGACTTGATGCGACACGCCCTGCTGCGCGAGCTCCCACGCGGTGAGCGATGCGCCCTGGCAACGAGGCCGCGTTTCGTCGCAGAAGACGTGGAACTTCCGCCCAAGTTTCTGCGCCTCGTAGAGCGGTGCGGTCGCGGTGCCGATGTCCACAGTCGCCAGCCAGCCGGCGTTGCAGTGGGTGAGCACGCGCATGCCGTTCTTGATCAGCTTCGCTCCGTGTCGGCCGATGGCGGCGCAATGTTCGACGTCCTCCTCGGCGAACTGCTCGGCCGCGGCAACCGCGAGCGCCTGCCGTTCCGCAACCGAATCGCCGCGTTGCATGATGCCGCGCACCTGCAGCATGGCGTTCACTGGATCCACCGCCGTGGGCCGTGCATTCTCAAGCGTCTCGAAGACGTGATCGATATGCGCGGTGAACTTCCCCAGATCGCGACCCCTAAATGCTTGGGCACCTTGCGCGAGGCCGTAGGCGGCGGTGGCGGCAATCGCGGGTGCGCCGCGGACGATCATGTCGCGGATGGCGAGCGCGGTTTCGCGAAAGTTGCGGGCGTGGAAGAACGTGAACTCGTGGGGGAGCAACCGTTGTTCGATGAGTTCGACGACGTTGGCCGTCGCATCAAAGGTGACGGTGCGGTAAGGCCGGCGCCGGCCGCGTACGGTGACTTGCATGGGCGCTAGTTCAACTGGCGAACCCCGCGACCGTCAACGATGGAGCGGCAAAAATGATTTCCACCCGGCACGGCTTCGGCTACATCCGGGGCGTCCGCCATTATCGCATTCCATGAATTGCTTCGTCACAGGCGCCTCAGGCTTTATCGGCGCCAATCTCGTTCACGAACTCGTCGCGCGCGGCCACGAGGTCAAGTTGTTGCTGCGCCCCGGCGCGGATCTGCGCGGGCTCGCTGGCGTTCAGTTCAAAGCCGTGCCCGGCGAACTCGGCGACCGACCGGCGCTCACCGCAGCGATGCGCGGCTGCGACTGGTGCTTCCACGTGGCGGCGAGTTACCATCTCTGGCTGCCCGATTACGCGCCAATGTATGCCGCGAATGTCGATGGCACCCGCAACGTCCTCGAGGCGGCGCACAAGGCGGGTTGCTCGCGGATTGTTTACACCAGCACGGTCGGTTGCATCGGTTTGCCCCAAGGGAAAGACGGCACCCTTCAGCCCACGGACGAGACTGCGCCGGTCACCGCCGCGCAGATGAGCAATCATTACAAGCGGTCGAAGTTCCAGGCCGAGGTCGTGGCGTTCGAGTTGGCGAACAAAGGCCTGCCGATCGTGATCGTCAATCCCAGCGCACCCGTCGGCCCTCGCGATGTGAAACCCACGCCGACCGGCCAGATGATCGTGGATTTCCTCAACCGCGCCTTGCCGGCCTACCTCGACACCGGCTTGAACTGGGTACACGTGCGCGACGTCGCGATCGGTCACATCCTCGCGGCGGAACGCGGGCGCATCGGCGAGAAGTACATTTTGGGCAACGCCGAAGGCAATTGGACGATGAAGCAGGCGCTCGATGCGTTGTCGGAGATCGCCGGTTTGCCCGCGCCGCGCTTTCAAGTGCCGTATGCCGTCGCGCTGGCGGCGGCGTATGTGGATGAAGGGATTTCGTGGCTGAGCACGAAGCCGCCCAAGGCGCCGCTGGCCGGCGTGCGCATGGCGAAATACAAGATGTGGTTCAACCCGGCGAAAGCGATCCGCGAACTTGGCCTGCCGCAAACTTCGACACGCAAAGCCCTGGCGGATGCGGTCGAGTGGTTCCGGGCGAACGGGTTTGTGAAGAAGTGAGGCCGGCATTCCACAGCGAACGGGCAGTCGGCGAACCGGCGAATTCATTTCTGCTTCAGGAGTGATACCCAGTCCAACAGTGAATCGGTTGAAACGGCAGGGCACCTCCTCTCCTACATCCCACCAACTTTCACCGCGAAGTGCTATGAGCCAGTTAGCGGTTTCCCCCGCCTAGAAAACCTGTTAACACGTCGCCCGTGGAAGGAAACACCCGCAATCCGCTGGCCGCGCTGAAGCAATACTTCGGCTTCGATTCGTTTCGTCCCCTCCAGGCCGAGATCGTGCGCGACACGCTCGCCGATCGTGATGTGCTGGTGCTGCTCCCGACTGGTGGCGGCAAGTCGCTGTGCTACCAACTGCCCGCGGTGCTGGAGGATGGTCTCACGGTGGTGCTGTCGCCGTTGATTGCCTTGATGAAGGATCAAGTGGACGCGCTGCAAGCGGCCGGCATTCCCGCGACCTTCCTAAACTCATCGCTGGATTCCGCCGAGGCGAGCCGCCGCTTTCGCGGACTGAACAACGGAGAGTTCAAACTGCTCTACCTCGCACCCGAGCGCCTCTTCGCGCCCGGCTTTCTTGAGCAGCTCGCCCGCTGGCCGATCGCCCGGTTCGCGATCGATGAGGCGCATTGCATCAGCGAGTGGGGTCACGACTTCCGGCCGGAGTACCGCAAGCTGGCCGAACTGCGCGGGCGTTTTCCAAAAGTGCCGGTCATTGCCTTGACGGCCACCGCCACGGGCCGCGTGCGGGACGACATCCGTCAGCAGTTGCAGATGCGCGACCCGGCGGAGTACGTGGCGAGCTTCAACCGGCCGAATCTCAGCTACCGCGTCACCGCCAAGGCCAAGGCCTACGGGCAGATTGTCGCCCTCTTGCGTGAACGAGCGGACGAATGCGGCATCATCTATTGTCTCGCCCGCAAGACGACCGAGGATCTGGCGGCGCGCCTGCGACTCGATGGCGTGGCGGCGGCGCCCTATCACGCGGGCATGGAACCGGCCGATCGCGCGCGCAATCAGGAGGCTTTCCTCCGCGACGAAGTGCGGATCATGTGCGCCACCATCGCGTTCGGCATGGGCATCAACAAATCGAACGTGCGCTTCGTCATCCACCACGATCTGCCAAAGAGTCTCGAAGGCTATTATCAAGAGACGGGCCGCGCTGGCCGCGACGGCTTGCCGGGCGAGTGCCTTCTCCTGTTCAGCCCCGGCGATCGCGTGAAGCAACTGCGCTTCATCGACGAAAAGACCGACCCGCGCGAACGGGAGATTGCGCTCGCGCAACTCGAACGCGTGCTGCACTACGCCGAAAGCGGCGAGTGCCGACGCGCGCAACTGCTCGGGCACTTCGGCGAGATGCTCGACGGCGACAACTGCGGTGGTTGCGACAATTGCCTCAGCCCGCGCGAGCAGTTCGATGGCACGCTGGCCGCCCAGAAATTTCTTTCGTGCGTGTTTCGGATTCGCGAGAAGAGCGGCTTTGGCGTGGGCATTCAGCATGTCGTCGAGGTCTTGTGCGGCGCTGACACGGAGAAGATCCGGCGGTTCGGACACGAAACGCTCTCCACCTACGGCATCGGCAAAGAGCACGAGCGCAACGAATGGTCCGCCATCGGCCGCGAGCTGGTACGCCTGGGTTTCCTCAACCAGAACGCGGCCGTGTTCAACGCGGTCGAGCTGACCGCCGAGGGCGCGAGCGTGCTCAAGTCGCGCGAGCCGATCCGGCTCACGCGGCCCATGACGGCGCCGGCGGTTCAACGCCGGCAGGCCGGGGCCATCGAGTGCGATGAAGAACTCTTTGGGCGACTCCGGACGCTCCGCAAACAACTCGCCGACGAACGCGGGGTGCCGCCGTACATTGTCTTCTCCGATGTTTCGTTACGTGAAATGGCGCGGCGTTATCCGGAGGATCGCACGACCTTCGCCACGATCAGCGGCGTGGGTTCACAGAAATTGCGCGAGTTCGCCGAGCCGTTCCTCGCCGAGATCCGGACCCACGTGCGTGCCCATGGGCAACGGGAATTTGCCGAGGTTCCCGCGCCCAGCCAGCCGGAACCCCGCCTCCGCTCGGAGCTCACCGAAACCGTGCAGGCGACGTTGAGCCACCTGCGCGCGGGTCGGAGTGTCAGCGAGATCGCCCAGACCCGGCAGATGACCCCCAGCACCATCTTCGGGCATCTGGCCATCGGCATCGAGTGCGGTGAAGCGGTGGACATTTCGCCATTCGTGTCGCCAGCGGAAACAGAAGAGATCGCAACGGCTTTTCGCGCGCACGGAATGTTGTCGATCGGACTGGTCCGCGCCGCGTTGAAAGAGAAGTACGACTACGGTCCGTTGAAGCTCGTGCGGGCGAAGATGCTGGTCGCCGGCGGGTCCGGCCAGTGAGGGGTTACTTGCCGATGATGCTTCGAGCGGACTCGGCAGCGGCGGCTTCCATAACTTCGGTGATGGAACCGAAGACCTGCGGTGCCGGGGGAGACACCGTGACGGGCACGGCGTTGGTTGGCGTTGGTTGAGCCGGGGATTCAGTCACCACTTCCGCCGCCATCAGACCACTGCCGGGTGATTGCTCGCGCGCATGAACCTGATCCAGCCGACCGGTCGCCCAAAAGAGACTGCCGACGAGCAGGCCGGCGAGTGCCGCGGCGGCCGCCAGTTTGAAAACGCCGAGTGTGGGCCGGTCAGGAACCAGATTGACGATGAAGCTGGTGTGCTCGTCCGAGACCCCGCCCGCGGTCAGTGCATTGCTGCTGATGCCCTCGACCGCTTTACGCAGGCTGGCCCAGGTGGTGATTTGATCCGGGCCGGGTCGCCGGATGCGGCCCAGCAAACGTTTCATGGCACCAGTCCGGAAACCCGCCGGACCCGTCGCGCGGTTCAGCGAATCGGCGAGTGCCAGAAGCTGCACGGCCACCGACACCGACTTGTCGGGTCGGAGTGACGCCAGATTGGCCAGGCGCACATTCCCGCGGGCGTCGATCAAAACATCCCGGGTCGCGAGTGGATGATGAAGTTGATGCTGCGATTGCAGCTCGCTCATGGCCTGCGCCACAGTACGCAAGACATTCAGCACCTGCGACTCGGTTAGCAGCCGATCTTTGCCAAAGTTTTCCAGGTTAACCGCTTCGACATGTTCCAGCGTGTGATAGTAAACACCCTCCGTTTGCGCGGCCTTCGTGGCCCGCAGAAACACGGAGCTGTCGAGCTCGGACTTCGCCGATGCGTCCGCCACGAAGTGTTTCACCGCGACGGAACTTCGCGTCAGCGCCGGCGGCAGAACGTGGAGACTAACGAGCACACCATTGGCGCTTAGTTGCGCTTCGAAAACGTGTTCCTGCTCCCGGTCGGCGATGCAACGGACGAGATGATACGGACCAAAGCATTGCCCCGCCTTCAACTCCGTGCGCGCCACCGGCCCAATGGCGGCGGTCTCGTCCATCTGTCGCATCGTCTCCAGGAGCAGGAAATCCCAGGAAGTTTGAATGGTCTCGCGATCCGCCAGGATACCGTCGGCAAACGCGAACTGGCCGGACTTCCAGCCGATGATCTTGCTGGCCGCCGGCTCACCGTCGAGCTCGCCACACTCGGCATGCAGCAGCCGGCCTTCATGAAAATAGAGCGCTCCGGCTTCGTGCCCTTTGGTGACCAACATCC
Source organism: bacterium (assembly GCA_031362805.1). GTDB lineage: Bacteria > Verrucomicrobiota > Verrucomicrobiia > Limisphaerales > RI-55 > RI-55. The sequence continues at coordinate 3,959 of JANLTG010000156.1, read as the reverse complement.
GGCCGGTGCGCATTCCCAGGCAGCAGATCTGGACGATCTCATGCAGTTGAAACTGGGCGAGTTGACCCGTGAAACCATCGTGCGCAATCAGGCGATTGATCTTCTCGAGTGACGCGTTGGCGGAATTTTTCGAGTCAGAGTCAACGGTCTTCAACGCCAGGCTCGCTTCGGCGAGATGAATGGCGGCAACCACCTCATGCACGTTGACCGGCTTGGCAAAGATCCGGCCGGGGCGCGCCCGGAAGAACGTGGTCTCCTGCGAGTAAGCACCGAGAAAATAGCATTGGACCTCGGGATACATGCCTTCGATCAGATGGGCCAACGAAGGACCGCCGGCCTCGTTCGTCTTGAGATCCGCCAGCACAAAATCGAGTCGCTCACCCGACTGCGCCAGTTGGCGGCCTTCCTCGTAGCTGAACGCGGTCAACCATTCGTGCTCCGGGAAAAAGCCCTGCACTGTGCGCACCAGGAGGTCGCAGGAACTCTTATCCGCATCAAGCACGAGAATTTTCATCGCAGGCAATCCAACCACGCCACTCGCAACTAGCAGGTGAGCTGCCCATCTCCACAACCCCACCATCCGGCCGTAGGCAATTCACACGCCCGCCAACCCGAAGACACGGTGTCTTGTTTGCAGGCACGAGAATCTCAGGGCCACGGACGCGGAAGCCCGATCTTTCACGCGGTTGCTGGCTTCCCTCCGCGCTTAGAAAGTATGCACCAATGAGTTGAGTGGAAAATCCTTTCGCGTAGCGGATGAATGCCGCGTTCCATCGCATGAATGCAAACCGAGCGGGTTGGTTCGTGACTCGAACGCGGACTTCCCGTCACCAGCCGATTCGTTACACTGCGCCCCATGAACCTCCCCGAAATTGTGTTGCCGCATCGCCGATTGCTGTCTGGTTTGTTCGTTGCGCTGGCGGCCCTGCACTCGCCGCTGGACGCTGGCGAGCTGCGCGTGGGCGCGGCCGTGACGAAGATCACCCCGCCGCTCGGCTTGCCGCTCGCTGGCTATTATCACGAACGCGGTGCGGAAGGAGTGCATGACGATCTTTACGCACGCGCGATCGTGCTCGAGAAGGATGGCGTCAAGGCGGCCTTGGTCAGCCTCGATTTGATCGGCACCCGGCGCGCATTCGTCGAGCAGGCGCGCCAGCTGATCGCGGAACAGACCGGCATTCCGGCCGATCACGTGATGATCAGCGCCACGCACGCGCACAGCGGGCCGATCCTGCCCAGCGCGGAGCCGGGCGACATCGATCGGGACGAGCCCAAGGAGGTGGCGCTGAACTATACCAAGTCATTACCGGGCTTGATTGCGGCAAGTGTGAAGGACGCCCACGACCGGCTCCAGGCTGCACAGGTCACAGCCTTCATCGGCCACGAGGAATCGCTGGCATTCAACCGCCGCTTTCACATGAAGGACGGCTCGGTCGGTTGGAATCCGGGCAAGTTGAACCCGAACATTGTGAAGCCCGCCGGCCCGATCGATCCCCAGGTGCCCGTGGTGTTTTTCGAAACACCGCAGCGCAAACCCCTGGCCACCTACGTCAACTACGCCGTCCACCTCGACAACATTGGCGGCCTGCAGATCTCCGCGGACCTGCCCTTCACGTTGACGGATTCGCTCGCGAAGGTTTTGGGCAAGGATCACATCACCCTCTGGACGGCCGGCACGTGCGGTGATCTGAATCATATCAATGTCAACTGGGCGCGACCGCAGGGTGGTCATGAGAATGCCGCGCGCATGGGCCTGGTGCTCGCCGGTGAAGTGTTGCGCAACTGGCCGAACCTGAAACCCGCGGGTGAAGGACCGCTGCGCGTTAGCAGTGTGCTGGTGGCGCTACCGCTCGCGCCGATCGACGAGGCGGAGGTCGAACAGGCGCGCGTAACCGTTCGCACTGTGCGCGACTCGGACCCCGGCGGCTTCATGAAACTCGTCCACGCATTTAAGGTGCTCGACGTTTACGGGCGGCAGGGCAAGCCGCTGGAGGTCGAGGTGCAGGCCATCACACTCGGCGACGATCTCGCTTGGGTGTCATTGCCGGGTGAAATCTTCGTGCAACTCGGTCTCGACCTGAAGCTTGATTCGCCGTTCAAGCAGACGATGATCGCCGAGCTCGCCAACGGCAGCATTGGCTACATCCCGAACCGGCGCGCGTATCCGCAAGGTGCCTACGAAGTCGTCAGTGCCCGCTGCGCGGAGGGCTCGGGAGAAATGCTGGTGCGAGCGGCCGTGGGGTTGTTGCGGGAGATTCACACGGCCAGGGCGACGGAAAGCAAGGCGCCCCAGCCACCGGGAGTCCAATGAAGTGAGTGCTTCAGCGGGCGGTTAGCGCACGACCAGGACGATGGCTGCCAGCAGCAGCAGCGCGCCGAGCAGCCGCCAGCGCAGGACGCCCGCGCCGCGTTCGCGTTCCTTGTTTTCAAACCAGTGCCCCAGCCACCAGACGGCCAGCACGCTCCACAAGCCGCGCGCGCTGTAAGCGACGTTGATCGACGTGGCTTGGCCGTAGATCGAAAGCGAGCTGATCAGCAAGATCCCCTGCGTGGCGATCAAGGCGCCGCCGCAGAGCAATGGCCGCCAAGCGGGACGTGGCACGGCGCGCAGCGGAGCGTGAAAAAACGGAATCAAGGCGAGTGAGTAGAGCGCGACGAACCACATGAGCATCGGCAGAAACCGGCCGGCGCCCCAGGCGGGCGACCACTTCTGCACCAGCACATCGAAGAGCGCGTAACACGCGGCGGCCAGCATGCCGAGGGCGATGGTGAGCCCGGTGTGATGATGCGACTGGCCCGCACCGCCGCGATTCAGAAAGACAATGCCCACACTGCTGAAGATCGCCGCCAGCCAAAGCGCGGGCGAAACGGATTCGCGAAGGATGAGCGTCACGAACCCGGCGACCATCACCACCTTCACCCCCAGCACGGGCGTGGCGACGGAGACATCGCCGCGTTCGATCGCCAGGAAGCTGAGGATTTGTCCCGTGAGAAAAAGCAGCGCCACTACCGCTGGCTGCCACCAGAGGGTGATCGACGGGAAGCGGCCGCCGAGAAACCAGAGAATGTTAAACGACACGCCGCAGATAAGATTCGCGACAAACGTGGTGCGCCACAGGCCGACTCCGTAACCGCCCGCCTGCTTGAGGAACAACGCGCCGCCGACGTAGAGCAGCGAACTCAAGAGCGGCAGGAGCAGATACACGGGCGGAGGGTACGCACGCGAGACACGGGGCGGCCAGCTTTCATGCGCTCCGATACTCCCACCGCCAGACCTTGCCGTCTTCGGGATCGACGACTTCGCCGACAAATTTGTAGTCCGACTTCTCCAACACCCGGCAGGAAGCATTGCGTTCAGGCAGCGTATGCGCGATCACGCGGCCCACTCCCGGTTCGCGAAGCGCAAGCGCGGTTAGCTGCCGCGCCATGGCCGTGGCAACGCCGCGATCTTCCAAGGATTTGATCGTGCCGTAGGCGATCTCGACTTCCTGCGCGGCGTTCGGGCTGCCCTTAAACCCGCAGGTGCCCACCACCTCGTTGGCGTCTTCGTCGAGCGCCAGATAACCTGTCCACGGCGGTTGCGCGCCGATCCGTTGATAGAAGTCCCGGGACATGACCGCCACCATCTTGAGCCATTCGATGTTCGCGGGCGCGACGGTGGCAATGCTCCGCAGCGCAGCCGTGGGATCTTCACACAACCTCGCTAGCAAATCGGCGGAGAGCAGTACGAGTCGGATCTTCACCGGGCGAGCAGGGCTGGGTTCAGCCCGAGTAGCCGCCCATGATGTAGCTCTCCATTTGCTCGAGCGCGGCGTCCTGGGCGGAGATGATCCAGTTCACCAGATCGCCAATCGAGATCATGCCGGTCAGTCGGCCGTTCTCGACGACGGGCAGATGCCGGATGCGCTGGCGGGTGATGAGTTGCATGCAGGCATCGATGGTGGTCACCGGCGTGACGG
>JANLTG010000148.1:0-9080 GCA_031362805.1 bacterium | reverse complement strand
TCCACCATCTCGCGCGCGGCCCGAATCTCCAGCCCTTGCCGTTCCTCAAGCAACTTCTTCCGCTCTTCGTCGAAGTCAGCGCCATCCGCATCCAAGGCTTTCAGGCGCTGGTCAACGACCTGCAACGCCAGCGCATGGATTTGCTGGTCAATTGCCGGATCGGCTCCACCGGTGGCCTCCCGCAGGCGTTGCCAGACGGCCAGCGCCTCAACGGGTTCCTTGAGCTGACCGTAAACCTCCGCAAGCGAGCGCATCAGCTTCTGGTTGTCTGGCTCCAGTTTCAGTTGGTCAGCATATTTCGCGACCAATGCCCGGGCGGCAGCGTCGCCCTTTACCACTCGGTTCTCCTGTTCCAATTGCGTGGCCTGCGACTTGTCGCGCAACACGTCGCGATAGGACCCATTGCCATCGGCAAGCGCACCGTAACCGCCCTCCGCCATGGTCCGCCGCGCCGCCAGGTCTTTTAGAGCCTGCTGCAGATCCGGATCATTCGGATTGGCCTTGAGCGCCTCTTGGTAAATTGATTCCGCGCGAACGATCTGACCCGCGTCGGCGTACGCATCCGCCAGCGCGAGCGCCAACTTTCGGTCGCCAGTGTTGTTCTTGAAAGCAATCTCGAGCGAAAGCAACGCCGTCTTGGGCAGGCCTGCCGCCAGCGCAGCTTCCGCCAGCGCCCGATGCGCAGCCGCGTTGCCTGGATCGACATGTAACACTTGTTCGGCGGCCAGCAGGGCCTCGAGCGGCTTGCGTCTGGCCAGCATTTGCGCCTTCGCCAAAGTGGGTGACATGCTGGCCTTACCCAAAACTTTGCTGAAAAATCCCTGGTCCGACTTGATCCGCTTGAACTGGGTCACGCGCAAGGCCTCCCGCGCTTCGTAGTAACCAGGTTCCAACTGGAGCAAGCCACTCAAAATCTCCGCCGCGTAATCGTAGTTCTGCCGATTATAGGCAGCCATTCCCTTCTCAAACTGTTCGCGGCAAAAGGGCGCCACTTCGCTGGAAGTTTTTTCTGCCATAGGTGATTCCTGACTTACTGTAGCCACAGCAACATTTCCTGAGAGTTTCGGCTGCCTGCGCCCCACGCCAGCAAATTTTTCCAACGGCTAGGAACCGAACCCCCGCGCAAAGTGCCCCGGCCATCGACACCACTCGCGCCCTTCGCTTCCCAACCGCAGGCGGCATTCACTCCACACACTGAATCAACTTCTGTAATTTCTAATTGCATAATCTCTAATCCAAAGCCACAACTGTCACCGTCACCAAAGAAGTATCGGATCACATCGGGGCTGCTTGGATTGCTCAACCCCGGGTAACTAGGGATCGACAGCATGGACACCCTGTTAAAACAGCCGGAAGACCGCGTCGCGACGGAAACCGTCGAATGGCAAATCGCTGTGGCCTACGAGGATTCGCATGCCCGCGACCGTTCCATGCATCTCGTGCAAACGATGCAGCGACACTTCGGCGAGGAGATTCTGTTTTCATGCACCTGGTGGAAGTTTCGCTATTTCGAAGATCCCGACATCGCCCTGGTCGCCCGGCATTATGCCAGCGCCGCCGACATCGTGGTGTTTTGCACCGACTCGCCCGGCTTGTTCTCGTTGCCGGTGATGAACTGGATCGAATCCTGGGCCGCCGCCCGTCGGAAACCCGGTGGCTTGTTGGTCCCATTGATCGGCTCGCCCAATCTTCCGCCACAGCTCTATGCGACCAAGAACTTCTACCTTCGTCACGTGGCGGACCGCACCAACATGGATTATCTGCCCCATACCGCGCTCGGCACAGACCTGCTTAACGCCCCCGTAACGGCCGGAAAAGCAGGCAAAGCACTCACCACTGAGTCGCCGCAACACCACTAATTACGCCGCCGCAGTCAGCACCCCGCACAGCTTTTCGACCGACAGCAATACCGGATTGCCTTTCATGCTGCTGGCGTCCCTCGCGCGCTCGGCCACGAGTCGAAACTCCTTCTGGTTGACTCCGAGCTGGCTCAAGCCGCGCACCTTGAGCGACTCACTCAAACCCGCAACCCAATCGAGCACCCGCTGAGGCTCGCGCCCGCAGCCAGCGGTCAACAAACCAGCCAGTTCGGAGAACTTCCCAACGGTATCCGCATGCTTCGGTTCCGCTTGTGCAACTTCGAGGTTCGCCTTCAGAACCGGCAACAGCAACGCCGCGCAGACCGCCCCGTGCGGTGCCGCGAACATCCCGCCCAGCGGCGCAGCCAATCCATGCACCGCGCCAAGCCCCGCGTTGGCCAATGCCATCCCGCTGCACAGACTGGCAAACGCGAGATCGGTTCGTGCCGCAGCATTTGCACGATCCAGAATCGCACGTTCCAGCGAGCGCGCGACCCGTGGCAAGGCCTGCCGACACAGCGCGTCCGTAAGCGGGTTCGCCCGACATGAAACAAACGCCTCGATCAGCTGCGTCACCGCATCCATGCCCGTGCTGGTCATCACCTCATCGGGCAGAGTCAGCAGGGTATCGGGATCCACCAAGGCGACCCGCGGCAGCATGCGCGGGCTGCGCAAACTTACCTTCATGCGATCGATCGGAGAATGAAGGACCGCGTTGCGCGTCACCTCCGCACCGGTTCCAGCCGTGGTCGGAATGGCAATGTACGGCAACGGATCGCAGGTCAGCGGCCGACCGGCGCCGATCACTTCGAGATAATCGAGAGCGGGACCCCGATTGGTCGCCAGAGCCGCAGCTGCCTTCGCGGCGTCGACCACGCTGCCGCCGCCCAATCCGATGACCATCTCGCAGCGCGCCTCACGTGCTTGCGACGCAGCTCGCTCGGCCAGTTCGATCGTGGGCTCGCCCGCCACGGCGATTGATTCCACTTCACAACCCGACTTGATCAACCGCTCGCGCACTGGCTCCCCACGGGAAGAATTGCTGCCTGTCACCAACAGCACCCGCCGCCCGAACTCACGGGCAATCGCGCCAACCTCGTCGAGCCGACCCGCTCCGAAAATGATGCGACCCGCTGTGGCAAACTCGAAGGCCTCGCTCATTGCTCCCAGCCGGGGTCGACCGAATAGATGCCGTTGAATTTCACACTGCGCCGCGGCTCCGCCATCAGGTCGGCGACGGCGTCGCGCCACGTTTGGTAGTGAGCGGTTTCCCTATGCCGTGCGGGTGCCTCGACGTCGCGATACACCTCGATCAACACGAAGCGCGCCGGGTCATCGGGCTGCTGGACCACGTCGAAGCGCGCGATGCCCGGTTCCTGCACGCTTTGCCGGGCGTTCTCGATCGTGGCCGCCTTGAACGCCTCGACGCACTCGGGCTTCACGTGGACGTGAACATGTACGATGAGCATGGCGCCAGCGTGGCGCGTCGGTGTTAAAAGCCAAGCCTGGATTGACCTGAAGCGACTCGCACCGGCACGGCACTCGTTCCCTTCCAGACCGTTAGAAACTCCGGCTGGTCAGGGTTGCTTCCGGTTTCTTAAATGGCACTATCGGCACCGGTTCGTAGGCATGAACAAAGAACTCAGGGGATCAACATGAAGAAATTTCTCAGCCTCTTCGCACTGCTGGCGGGCTTTACCAACGCGCACGCGAAACTCGTATTCAGCGACGGCTTCACTTACCCGGATGGCAACCTCGTGGGCGCGCCCGGCTCGCCTTGGAATGCGCATAGTGGCGCGGGCAACGGGCCGGTGGTTGTCCAGGCCGGGGCGATCGAAGTCTCGCGCTCGCGAGCAGAAGATGTAAACGCGAACTTGCCCGGGGGACCCTTTGCGAGCGGGGGACCTACGACCATGCTCTACGCGGGGTTCTCGGTGCGTTTCACCGCCTTGCCGACCACGACCGGTTCGTACTTCGCTCATTTTGGCAGCAGCAACATGCGGGGCCGAGTCTGGGCGAGCATTGCCAATGCGACGGCGGGTGGGTTCCGTTTGGGAATCGGAAACAGCAGCACCGCTGACGCAGCGTCCGGGCAGATCGCCACCGATCTCGCGCTCAATACGGACTATTCGATCGTCGTCCGTTACGTTCTGGCAACCGGCGTAAGTTCAATCTGGCTGAATCCCTCCGTTGAGACCGATCCTAGTGTCACGGCTGCGGACGCACCGGGTGCAAGCTTACCGAGTATCGCGGCCTTCTCGTTCCGCCAGAACAATGGTATGGGCATCATGCTCATCGACAACTTGATTATCGGAACTGCTTTCGCGGACGTCGTCGGTGGCAATCTGCCGCCGACGATCTCGCCCGTCACGACCCAGAGCATTCCGAGGAACGGCAACACCGGCGCCTTGGGATTCGCTGTCGGGGATGACCACACACCCGCCGGCAGCCTCACCTTGTCGGGTTCCTCCGATAACCAATCCTTGGTACCCGATGGCAACATCGCCTTCGGCGGCAGCGGCGGCAGTCGCACCGTGATCGTCACGCCCATCGTCGGTCAGCAAGGGCAGGCAAACATTACGATGACGGTGAGCGATGGATCGACCACCGCCGCCACCTCGTTCCTCCTCAAAGTCGGCGCGCCCACCGTGAATCCCGTCGCCAACCAGATCACTCCCATGAACACAGTGCTTGGTCCTCTCGTATTTACGATCGCCGATGCCGAAGAAGGCGCCGGCGCGCTCGTAGTAACCGCAACTTCGTCGAATCAACTGTTGCTCCCGGCCAACAATTTCGGGCTCGGTGGCTCTGGCGGAAGCCGCACGCTGACGCTGGTGCCCGCGAATGGCGAAACCGGCCTGACCACGGTCACCATCACCGCGGACGACGGACATCAAACAGCAGCGACCTCGTTTCTGCTGACCGTTCATCCGGTGCTGGGTTTGATGATCAGCGATGATTTCAATCGGGCGAATGCGTCCCTCGTCGATGAAGTGGTGTGGTTCAACCACAGCGGATTTTTTGGTGAGACGGAAATCGTGGGCAACCGCCTGGCGCTGTCCCAACACCTGATCGAGGACGTCAGCCATCGGCTGGATGGCGGAACGATCTTGCCCATCGAGGGTGGCTACGTCTTCTTCGCCAGCTTCGTGGCGAACTTCAGCGAATTGCCCGCAGGCGCAGGCACCTACTTCGCCCACTTCAAGGACGACGCGTTCCGTTTCAAAGCGCGCATCGCCGCGACCACGGCGGGTGCTTCCGCCGGCACGCTGCGACTTGGCATCAGCAGCGAAAGCGACAGCACCGCTCCGGAGTCCAGGCATCCGACGGAGCTGAATCTCGACACGGACTATCTCGTGGTGATCCGTCTCAATGCCGCGACCGGTGAGAGCCGCCTCTGGGTGAACCCCACTGCGGAGGCCAGCGGTTTCGTCAACTCAACCGATGCCCCGCTGGGCGCGCCAGTCCAGTCCTTCGCCTTCCGTCAAAGCGGACCAAGCAACGGCATGGGCGTGCTCACGGTGGATGATCTAAAGGTCGGCACGGCTTTCAGCGATGTCGTGAGCAATCTGCCGGTGCTCCTGGGTTTCACGGTGAACAACCAAACCATCCGCTTGAGCTGGCCCGCCGGTCAGGGCTACTCGCTGCGCCGCGCCACGTCGCTACCCGCAGCACCCGCCAACTGGAGCAACGTCCCTTTCATCAACGAAGGCGCGAACGACGTGTCGAACCTCGACGTCGCGACCGGCAACGGGTTCTTCCGGCTTGAGAAAAGCAATTGAGCGCCATCCTTCGTAAGCCAACGATTCCATTCCGGGGAGCGCTCCCGTCGAGCGTGCCGTGTTCGGCGTCGCGCCCAAAATTGTTTGGACTCCGCATCTGCCAACCCCGTTTGGTTTGCCAGCACGCGACCGGCTAAGCGCGTCGCCGGGACGGCTCCGCAGCCCGCGAGACGCGTGCGCTCCCCAATCCAACGGCATGGTTCCGGCGTTGAAAAAAATGGGGTTGCCAAAGCCTATTCAATCAGTAGGCTTTGGCCATGCGTCTGACCAAGCGTGGCGAGTATGCCTTGCGCGCCCTGATCGATCTGGGCATTGCCCAGGAAGCGGGGCGGGCGTTGGTGCAGATGCCGGAGATCGCCGAGCACGATCACATTCCGGTCAAGTTTTTGGAGGCGATCCTCGTCCAGTTGAAGGAAGAGGGCTTTGTGGACAGCAAGCGCGGCCAGCATGGCGGCTATTTCCTGGCCCGGCCGATGAGCGACATCATGCTCGGCAATGTGATCCGCAAAATCGAAGGCCCCCTGGCCCCGATCGGCTGTGTCAGCCAGAATTTCTACGAGAAATGCTCGTGCCCGGACGAGGAGCATTGCGGCCTGCGCATGCTGATGCTGGATGTGCGGAACGCCATCGCGGACATCCTCGACAATTATTCGCTCGCCCAGGTGGTCGAGGTCACGTTGCGCAAAATGAAGCGGGACAAAATCCCGCTGCCCTTCACGAAAGGTAAGCGGCAATGATCAGGGTGCTCTCATTGCTGCTCGCCCTGCTGGCGCTGGTTCCTCCGTCGCCCGCCGCCGACAAAACGATTTTGCGGGTTGGTCATTTTCCCAATGTCACGCACGCGCAGGCGTTGATCGCCCGCGGATTCGCACGCGAAGGCAAGGGCTGGTTTGAGGAACGCCTCGGCACGAACGTGACCGTCCAGTGGTTCACCTACAACGCCGGTCCGTCGGCCATGGAAGCCATCTTCACGAAGTCGCTGGACATCACCTATGTGGGACCGAACCCCGCCATCAATGCCCACCTCAAAGCCCGCGGGAACGAAATCCGCATCGTCGCCGGCGCGTGCAGTGGCGGCGCCGCCCTGGTGGTGAAGGCCGATGGCCCGATCAAGACGGACGCGGACTTCAAGGGGCACAAACTCGCCACACCGCAACTCGGCAACACCCAGGACGTCGCGGCCCGCGCGTGGCTCAAGAGCAAGGGGCACCGCGTGACGTTGACCGGCGGCGACGTGCTGGTGGTGCCCGCAGCCAATCCGGATCAACTGGCGTTGTTCCGCAAGGGCGACATCGCCGCAGTCTGGGCGGTCGAGCCGTGGGTGAGCCGCCTGGTCCTTGAAACGGGCGGCAAAGTGTATCTCGACGAGAGCACGTTGTGGCCACAAACCGACGGGAAATACGTGACGACGCACCTCGTAAGCTCCGTGGCATTCTTGGATAAGCAGCCCGAGTTGCTGAAGAAGTTCATCGCCGCTCACGTGGAGTTGACGGAATGGATCATGGCTCACCCGGAAGAGGCGAAACGCCGTTTCAACGACGAGCTAAAGGCCGAGACCACGCGCCCCTTGCCACCGGCGACGCTCGACCGGGCGTGGTCAAATCTCGAACTGACCTGGGACCCCATCTCGCCCTCGTTGCTCGAGTCGGCCAACCGTGCGCACGCCGTCGGTTTCCTGCGTGAAAAACCCGACCTTTCCCGCATCTACGATCTCCGGCTGTTGAACGAAGTGTTGCGCGCCAAGAACCTCAAGGAAGTGCGTTGATGGATCAAGAATCGATAAAGCCAGAGGCGCCCGCCAAGCTCCACGTCGCGGGCGTGTCCAAGACATTCAAGTCGCGCAACCAGACGGTCCAGGCGCTCGACAACGTGAGCCTGTCCGTCCGCGAGGGCGAGTTCGTCTGCCTCGTCGGCCCGAGTGGCTGCGGCAAGTCCACGCTGTTGAGCATCATCGCGGGACTCGAGATGCCCGACTCCGGCAAAGTTTCGACGGACGGCAAAGCCATCAAAGGGCCGGGCAGCGATCGCCTGGTAATGTTTCAGGAATCAGCGTTGTTCCCGTGGCTCGATGTGCTGGGCAATGTGCTCTTCGGGCTCAAGCTCAAACCGGGACTGGCCGCCAAGGATCGCGAGGAAGTGGCGCGGTTTTACATCAAGCTGGTGGGCCTGGAAAAGTTCAGCAAGGCGAGCATTCATGAACTGTCGGGCGGCATGAAGCAGCGGGTCGCGCTCGCCCGCTCGCTCGCGCCCAATCCGCGCGTCCTGCTCATGGATGAACCATTCGCCGCGCTGGACGCCATGACCCGCGAGCAGCTCTATGGCGACATCCAGCGCATCTGGCAAGAGCGCCGCAAGACGATTATCTTCGTCACGCACAACGTCCGCGAAGCCGCCTGCCTGGGCGATCGCGTCGTGTTGTTCTCACCGCATCCCGGTCGGATCTGCGAACAGTTCACCATCAATCTTCCCCGGCCGCGCGACATCAACAGCGTTGAGCTTGCGAAGTACTCGACCGAGATCACCCGGTCGCTAAAGAAGGTGCTGCGCCCGGAACTGGAGGAGACGGCCGAATGAAACGCTTCCTCATCGCCGCGCTGTTCTTCGCCACGCTCCTGGTGCTTTGGGAAATGTTGGTGCGCTGGGGCATCTGGTCTCCCTACATCGTGCCGTCGCCGCTGGAAGTGGGGCGCTATCTCATTGGGGCCATCAAGGACGAGACGCTGTTTGATAGCAGCTTGGTGACCCTCAAGCGGCTGCTGCTGGGCTATGCGTTCAGCCTGGTTGCCGGCGTTCCGCTGGGATTGTTCAACGCCCGTTTTCAGGCGTTGCGCGACACGGTGGGGCTCCTGGGCCTGGGCTTGCAGACGCTGCCCAGTGTTTGCTGGGCGCCGCTCGCACTGCTGTGGTTCGGTCAAACCGAGACGGCGATGTTCTTCATCGTCATCATGGGATCACTGTGGTCGATCATGCTGGCGACGAGCGAAGGGGTGCGCAATGTCCCGCCGATTTATGCCCGGGCCGCGCGGACGATGGGCTCGAAGGGATTGCACACCTGGCTCACGGTGATCCTCCCGGCGTCGCTGCCGTTCATTGTCAGCGGCATGAAACAAGGCTGGGCCTTTGCCTGGCGTTCCCTCATGGCGGCGGAGATCTACATCACGATCCTCACGGGCTTCGGTCTTGGGCACCTGCTGCATTACGGCCGCGAATTGCAAGCCATGGACACGGTCATCGGCATCATGCTGGTGATCATCGGCATTGGGCTGCTGGCGGATAAGATCATGTTCTCGCCCTTCGAGCGCTTCTTGCATCGCCGCTGGGGCACCGGGCGCGTGTAAGCCTCGTCGTTTTGTTTTCCATCCACTGCGACGGTTCACAAAACCGGAGACTTCGATTGCTCACGCCAGGTGCGCGCTGGGGATGTCGCGGACCAGACCGA
>JANLTG010000140.1:0-5307 GCA_031362805.1 bacterium | reverse complement strand
CGGCCAGTGATCGCGCCCGCCGACCGGGTTCAACTTCGGCGTGCGGCCGAACTCGCCACTGCACAGCACGATCGTTGAGTCGAACAGGCCGCGCGCCTTGAGATCGCGAATCAGCGCGGCGAAGGCGGGGTCCAGTGCCTTAACCTTCTTGCCCTGAAGCTCGTGGTTGTTCACGTGGGTGTCCCAGCCATCAAGCGTGACCTCAACGCAGCGCACGCCGGTCTCGATCAGGCGCAGCGCCGCCAGACAGCCGCGTCCAAAGGGCGTGTCGCCATAAGCGGCGCGCTGGGCCACCGTCGCCTGCTTCACGTCGAAGGCGGCGAGCTGATCCGAGCTCATGATCTTCAGCGCCCGCGCCATGCTCAGTTGATGCAAGGTGGTGGAGGTGTCGAGATTCGCCGGCCGGCCCCGCCCAAATGCTTGTTCGACGACCGACAAGTCCTTCATCCGCTGATCCAGCCGGTCCTTTTCAACCAACGGAGTGACGTCCTGGATCGGCCCCTGTGGATCGTAAACTTGGAAAGCATCGAACTGCGCACCGAGATAACCGCCGCGCGCCGGCCATTGATCCGGCAGGATCGAAATGTGTCGCGGAATGTCCAGGCCGGTGTCGTTCAACTCGTGGCAAATCACGGCCCCGATGGCAGGATGCACGACCGTTGGGTTCGGCCGGTAACCGGTCTTCATATTGTAGACCGCGCGCTCGTGATCGGCTTCCTTGCTCACCACCGAGCGCACCAGCGAAAGGTCACCCATCAATTCCGCCACGTGCCCTAGCCCCTCGGCCAACTGCACGCCCGGCAACGCCGTATTGATCGCCTTGGTGCCATACGAAATCTTGCTGCCCGGATGCGGATCGAACGTCTCGAGCTGGCTGGGAGCACCGGCCATCCAAAGGATGATCACCGAACGGGCGGGCTTGCCGTTGGGTGCTTTTTCGTCAGCGCGGGCGAGCAACGTGGCAAGCGGCGTAAGCCAGGCGGAAACCCCAGCGGCACCGAGCCTCTTCAACAACGTGCGGCGCGTGAAGTGATCCGCAGTGCCGCAACTGCCATCTTGAAGATTGGGAATTCCCTGGAACTTGTTCATGGGTCTTTGGTGCTTCTCAGTGGTTCCACGAAAACTCGGTTGAGTTGAGCAGCGTCCAGAAGATGTCCTCCATCAACTGCGCTCGTTTCAACGTCGCCGCCCCCAGGCGTTCGACAAAGTAGCTACTCTCCTCCGGCGTCGGCCGGCGCGAAAGCGTGGTTAGATAGGCAGTTTCAACCGCTGTGGCGTTGTCGGGCGAGACCGAGCCGATGCGCGTGGCGGAGTTCATCACCAGATCCTCCTTGGTGCGCTCATGCACGAGCTTGCCGTTCATCATCACCAACCGCTGCGGAATGGTGCCGCCAGTCACGCCAAACTCGTCTTCGCCCGCGTCGCCGTAGCGCTTGATGAAATCATTCTGCTGGAAGAAGCGGATGATCCGCACCAGCACGTGTGATTCAGCATCGAGCGTCCGCAGATTGGCCGATTGCAAAACGCTGCCGGCCACCTGCTCGGGCCGCAGTCGCGTCATTGGGAATGCCGCGAAGCGCGCCGTCTGCAGCTCAGTGACCGGGTGCTCCGGGTCGCCCGAACCGCTGTCGAGCTGATAAATTTTCGTCGCGGCAATTACGCGGATCAACCGTTGCACATCAAAATGGTGCGTGACCAAGTCGTCGGCCAGCGCTTCGAGGCCGGGCGGGAACGGCCCTTCCAGCGGAAGGCTGTCAACGGGCTGATGCAATGCCCGGTTGAACATCAACGCCCACACGCGGTTTACCAGTGCCCGGGCAAACGGCCGGTTGTCCGGATGCGTAACCCACGCGGCGAGGCGCTTACGCAACGCCCCGTCCGCGGGCAGCAAAGGTTCGTTGAAGGGCACCTGCGGCGGGACGACTTCCTTCTCCGGCTTTCGCAAGTAGCGATATTGGTAGTCCTTTGTCGCATCATCGCGCACGCCCGTCAGCGACATCTCGGTCTGGGCGAAGAACGCGGCGAGCTGGTGAAAATCGCTCTGCTTCCATGAGCCGCCCATGAAGTCGTCGTGGCACTGCACGCAATCGAGGCGCACGCCAAGAAAAGCCTTGCTCACGCGACCGGCGAGCTTCACTTGATCCGGCCCTTCCTCCTTGTTGTTCTGGTCCACCGTGACCGTGACGAAGTTGGCCTCTGGTTTCGACGTCCAGATCCCTTCGGCGGTGATCAGCTCCCGGACGATTTCATCATACGGCCGGTTCGCCCTCAGTTGATCGCTCAACCAACTGACGAGGCGGTGCCGTCGAAAAATGATGAACGGGCCATCCTCGACACCCACGAAGATGCGGGCGAAACGCTCGGCGATATAATCGCTGTACCGCCGATCCTCTAAAAGATGGGCCAGCCACCATTGAAGCCGCTCCTCGCCTGCATACGCATCGAACGCCCGCACTTCCTCCAACGACGGAATGGTGCCCGTCAACGCCAGTGAAAGCCGGCGCGCAATGGCCAAGTCGGACGCGCGCCCGACGGGTTGCACCCCCCCCTGTTGCCAGTCCGCCGCGAACGCCGCGTCCACCCGATCCACGGTCTGGCGAAAATCGCTCGCTGCGTAAGTCTCCTCCGCAAAGTTCCTGGGCCCCGCAAACTCCGGGCGTTGGAGGAAGCGCCCACCAACCACGCCGGCCGCCGCGAGGCAGACACCCATGAAGATCGTATTGCGGACCCAGAGTTTCATCGGTTCGAGCTTTGCATCATCCTGCCATCCATTTCATGCTTTGCAAAATAGCTGAAACATTCGCCGTCAGCTTCTGGGTAATAAGAGCAACGGCAAGGCCCAAATGTTTCAGCAAATGTTGACCAACGCTCAAGTAATGGACCTGCCGGTGATGCCACCCCTGCTCGATGAACCTGCCGCCACCGCCGCGCCGGCAGGTTTCGTTCGGCGCGCGATCAGGGCCACCCTGTCCGGCCTCGACTGGTTGTTCGGACTCGTTTCGCTCCTGCTGGGCTTGGCGATTCTCTCCATCGTCCCCGTGCTGAACTTCCTCAGCCTGGGCTACCTCATTCATGCCAGCGGTCAGGTTGCGGCGACCGGCAGATTGCGCGCAGGATTCATCGGCGTGCGGCAGGCTTCCGTGTTGGGCAGCTTCTTCCTTGGCTCGTGGCTGGTGTTCCTGCCCATCCGCATCATCTCCGGTTTGTGGAAGGACGCCGAACTGGTCGCGCCCAACAGCCCGAACGCGAAGGTCTGGCATCTCGCGCTGCTGATCCTCACGGCGCTCGCGGTGGTTCATGTCGTCTGGGCCTGCCTGCGCGGCGGCCGGGTCCGGCATTTCCTGTGGCCCGCGCCGGTGCGGTTCTTCCGCTGGCTCCGCAATCCGGAAGGGCTCCGGACGATTCGTAGCGCCGTCGTGGATTACGTGGTCGCGCTGCGGCTGCCGTATTACTTCTGGCTGGGCGCGCGGGGATTTGCCGGCGCGTTTCTATGGCTGTTGATTCCCGTCGGCACGTTGATCCTCGCGGCACAAATGCCGCCGGAGAAAGGCGGCGCGCTCTTGTCACTCCTCGGAGGCTTTCTACTGATGCTCGTCGCGCTCCACCTGCCTTTTCTCCAGACCCACTTCGCGCTCGAGAACCGCTTCCGCGCGCTCTTCGAAGTGAAGACCATCCGCCGCATGTTTCAACGCGCACCCATCGCCTTCTGGCTCGCGCTGTTCATCACGCTGCTGTTTTCGCTGCCACTCTATCTGTTGAAGATCGAACTGCCGCCGCGCGAGATCGCCTGGCTGCCGAGCCTGTTGTTCGTCGTGTTCATTTTTCCCGCACGCCTGCTCACCGGCTGGGCCGTCAGCCGCGCCCTCCGCCGTGAGCAACCGCGCCATTGGTTCTTCCGCTGGACCAGCCGGCTCGGACTGGTGCCGGTGGTGTTTGCCTACGCGCTGATCGTTTACCTCACGCAATATCTTTCCTGGAACGGAACGTTGAGCCTGCTCGAACAACACGCCTTCATGGTCCCGGCGCCGTTGATGAATTTGTAGCGCGGGCGTGCCAGCTTCAACGGGCGAAGTCAAAACGCCATTCCCGCGCGCTCCTCAATCTCAACGCGCCAGCGGCAAACGGGCCGGATATCATTCCGCAATTGCCACCCGCGCCACCGAGCCCGTTGTTGCCGCACTTGCCACAACTTGGCGCACGCCGGTCACCAGCCGCGCCCTCGAAAGCGATGGCCCTGCTCGCCGCGCTAAGTCCAGACACAACGATTCGCGCTGTGCTCCCGTTAAGGACCGGAACTTCCGAGGTAAGCATTGCGCCGCCGGTCTTCCCCGCCAGTCAAGTGGCGGCAACCGACAACATCCGTTCGAAAAATGTGGCCTGTCCGCCGTCGTGAGAAAGAGAACAATGGGGATCAAAGAAGCTAGGCAGCCCGGGGCGCGGATCATTCCCATTTCGGGCAAATCCCTTCTTGCACGGGGGAAGGTCCTTACCTACTTTGCCGCCCTGCTTTGGGCCGATGTGGCGAAATTGGCAGACGCGCTAGACTCAAAATCTTGTGTCCTTACGGACGTGTGGGTTCGACCCCCTCCATCGGCACCAATCCAACTCGACAAGCCGAACAAGCCTCTTGCTTGATTCGGTTCAAAGGACCAAGCACTGGCTCCCGCCTTCCCGCTTGTCTTTGAAACGTGGTGAAACTAATCATGGCGGCGAATTTTCCACGGAGTCAGGTATTGAGGACACCCGGAAACTCGCAGCCCACATGATTTGGATCGCCCCATCGGAAAAGGACACTGACAACGCCGCGCTGGAAAAACGCCTCTGGGATGCCGCCGACCAGTTCCGCGCCAACTCCGGCCTCAAGTCCCAGGAATACTCCGCGCCCGTCCTCGGCCTCATCTTCCTGCGTTTTGCTGAAGTCCGCTTCGCCGCCCGCCGTGGCTCGCGCGTGGATGAACCCGCCGCCTACCACGCCGAAGGCATCCTTTATCTGCCCGCCGAAGCGCGGTTCGATTACCTACTCAACCGCCCCGAAGCCGAGAACATCGGCGCGAAGGTCAATGCCGCGATGCGCGACATCGAGAAGCACAACCCGCAGCTCGCCGGCGTCCTGCCCAAGACCTACAACCTCTTCACCAGCACCCTCCTCAAGGAACTGCTCAAGAAAGTCTCCGAGATTCCTGCCTCGCTGGACTACGACGCCTTCGGGCGCATCTACGAATACTTCCTCGGCGAGTTCGCCATGAGCGAGGGCCAGGGCGGCGGCGAATTTTACACCCCCAGCAGCATCGTCCGCCTCCTCACCGA
>JANLTG010000121.1:0-10743 GCA_031362805.1 bacterium | reverse complement strand
GGTCGAGTCGTTCGGCAGGAAAGTCGCGCCAAGGCTTGATGTGGCTTGCGACGAGCAAGCGCGGCACGTTTATGCCGCTGATGCAGCAGCGAACATCGTAAGCGGTGAGCACCGATTGCCGGAAGAATTGCTGACCGCGACGAACTTTGACCGTTGCTTGCATTTCAGTCGGGCCGCTCGGCGCGACGAGTCGGACCCGGTCGCGAGCGAGAAAGTCCACTTCCTTCGTTTCGTCCTTTGTGAAGAGGTCGTGAAGCAGTTCCTCGCTCTCCGTGCCGAGCACCGACAAGTTTGAATAAAACTCGCTCCACATCGCTCTGTCTTGTTTCGTCGCGCCCGGCAATCCGCGAATCCCGCGTGCCTGTTGAACTGGATCGAGAGCCGCGAAGTTGCAAAGCTTCATCGCCAGACTGTTCGGCGTCCGTCCCATCTTCTCCGCCGCTTCGATGATGATGGGATTGCCCTTGTGCAGTTTCCCGAACGGCAGCTTGCAATACAGATTCAGCGCGATAAGGAAATGCTCGCGAGTCCATTTCACTGCCGGTGCTTTTGCCATATCGAAGGTTTGCAAGACTCGCGTCTCGTTACCAACCAATACTAAGCGCCAGCCTCAACGATTCGGTAGTCCTTGGGATTCTCCTCGATGTCCATGTCACCCGCAGTGATTGCCGCCTTCACGTCAGCGAACAGATCATCAAGCTCTGACTGTGCTTCCGGCACGCTTTCAAATCGCAGATGTTTGCTCCCTTCGTCAGTTTCTTCTGTCCAGCCAGCATCGTCCCAGCCGTAGAAGTATTTCATCTCAACTTTGTAGCGCATGATTGAGTAAAGCCACGACCGGCGCGGCTGGCAAGCAGCGGGAGGCCGGTTTGATGAACTCTTCCGCCTTGTTTTCGGGACGGAGGTGGCGGCGGTTTCGGGGAACTTCGTCGTCCGCCCGGTTGACTCGGCGGTCTTTTCTGCTGACGCATCGCTGACCGAGTTGCTGGAGAAGTTCGACGGAATCAAAGACCGCGGCTGGATTGATTCGCTGCGAACGGGCGACACCGGAATCGGCTACACGTTTGAAACGCTGCTCGGCATCAAGGAGAACAACGATCAACAGGCGGACTTCCAAGGCATCGAGATCAAATGCAAAGGGACGAAAGACGGCGGGCCTTCAACCAGCAGCAAGATCAACCTGTTTCAAGCCGGCCCGGTCTGGCTGACAGAGGCGACGGCGAAAGAACGCATCCGCATCCTCGGCAAGCCGGGCGACGATGGCCTCTACGCCTGTTACTCCCAAGTCACCGCGACGCCGAACAATCTCGGGCTGCTGCTCGACATCCTGCACGCCAGCGAAAAGATTGATCTCCGCAAGAGCGCGGAGGCGTTGGGATTTTGGTCATTCCCGCAACTGGCCAAGCGGCTGACCGAAAAACATTCGCGCGCCGCGTTCGTGAAGGCGCGAGTGCGGAACACGAGGACCAAAAGCCAGTTTGCCTACGAGGAGCTGGTCTATTGTGACCGGCCCAGCATCGAACGATTCGTGAGTCTGGTCGCCGACCGGAACATTGTATTTGAGTTCACGATGTCCGAGAAGCCGGACGGAACCATTCGCAATCACGGCTATCCGTGGCGATTGATTCGCGCGGAGTTCCTCGACCAGTTGTTCGCGTTTCAAATCAAGCTGCGTTAGCCGATGGCCGACGTTTTCACCAAGGCCAAGCGTTCGCAGGTCATGTCGCGCATTCGCGGGCGTGGGAACAAGGACACGGAGCTGGCGTTGATGCGTGTCTTCCGCGCGCATCGCATCACTGGCTGGCGGAGGCAGATAAAATTGAGAGTTGCCGAAAGAAGCACCTTACCCAAAGCCCTCACCCCCAGCCCCTCTCCCATCCGATGGGCGAGGGTAGCGTCGGACTCTCCCCGGAGCGGAGAGGGAGGAGCCTTCTGCGTTCGGCCGGACTTTGTCTTTCCCAAGCTCAGGCTGGCGGTGTTCGTGGATGGCTGGTGGGCTTCCCAAGCTTTGCAAGTTAGTTTCCCCAACTGAGGACCTGCACTTCGTGCAAGCAGACTGGCACGGCTGCCCAAAGCACGCGACGCAGCCCC
Organism: bacterium; assembly: GCA_031362805.1. Lineage (GTDB taxonomy): Bacteria > Verrucomicrobiota > Verrucomicrobiia > Limisphaerales > RI-55 > RI-55. The sequence continues at coordinate 8,652 of JANLTG010000121.1, read as the reverse complement.
GGAACAACGCGGCGTTTTGGCGAAAGAAGTTCGCGGCCAATCAGGTGCGTGACCGGCTGGTGACGCGCGCGTTGCGGCGGGCCAACTGGAGGGTGTTGCGCATCTGGGAGCACGAGCTGGCGCGGAAGAACGAAGCCAGGCTGTTGCGACGCATCCGGCGGGCGCAGGCACCGCGCCCAACGCAACGTGGTGCTTGAGAACCAGCTATTCCGCCGTTACACTGGCCGCCATGAAATACGCGGAGCGCATCACCTTCAACCCCAACCAATGTGGTGGTCGTCCTTGCATTCGCGGCATGCGCATCCGCGTCAAAGATGTGCTCGATCTGCTGGCGGCCGGCGTGCCGGAGAGTGAAATCCTCGCCGACTTCCCTTATTTGCAACCCGAAGACATTCGTGCCTCCCTCGAGTATGCGGCTCAGGAAGTGGATCATCCGGTCCTTGTCGTGGCCGGCCAATGAGGCAACTTTGTGCGCTTCCTCGTTGACGCCCAACTGCCGCCAGCTCTCGCTGCCTGGTTGGTTGCCGCCGGCCACGAGGCTGGCCATGTTGAAGATTTTGACCTGCGGGAAGCCGATGATTCGCCAATCTGGCGCCACGCGTTGTCAACGCAAGCGGTCTTGATCACGAAAGATGAAGATTTCGCCGAGCGCGCCCGCCAGAGTCGAAATCCTCCGGTGATTGTTTGGTTGCGAATTGGCAATGCGTCCAATCGCGCCTTGCAAGGTTGGTTCTTGCCGCAATTGCCCCAGATCATCGCCTGGATTGAAGAGGGTGTTCGGGTGGTCGAGATTCGGTGATCAACGAACAGACCGGGGCGGATTGCTCCCGGCTGCATCGTCACTCCAACAACTCCGGCGGCCCTTTCCAGATCACGCGCAGACAGTCGAGACGGAGGCGGGCGCCTTGAATGGCCGCGTGCAACTGCTGTTGCTCACGCTCGGCCAGTTCAAGTTCCTCGGGGCGAATGTGGGTGTTCACCTGTCGCAACGTGCGCAACCGATGCAGTTCGTGCCCCAGCATCTGGTTCATGGCGGCCAAGCTGGATTCAATCAGCTCCCTGGCCGCGACTTCGGCGGCGTCTTGGGCCGTCTTCAACATGGCCGGGATCACGCGTTTCGCGATGTCTTCCTTGTCGAGCAGCGTGTGGGGCCGGCCCTTTTTCAGCGTCCCTGCAAATGACTCGGGCGGATATTGCTTCGTCACGGCGGCCGGCTTGTGATTCACCACGACGCGCACCGGGGTGCCGGGAAGAAACCGATCCACATGCAAATGCGGGGCGGCGATCGCTTCGAGCACGAAGACCGTTTCGATGAGCAAGGTCCGCTCAGTGGCATGAGGCAGGACCGCAAACGCACAACTCCCCTTCTCGGAACCGAGCAGCAGATCCAGCGCGCCCGTGACGAGCGGATGATCCCAGGTGAGGAAACCAACATCTTCACGGGCGAGCGCGCGGCGGCGGTCGCAGGTGGCGATCATCCCCTCGGCAGGCAGCGACGGAAAGGCGTCGGTCATCGCGCCTTGAGCGTTCAACTGCCAGGTGAGCGGCGCGAGTTCCTCGACGTGAACGCCGCAATGATCAAAGACGTCGAGCAGGTAGTCGGGGAGCGAACGGTCGGCGTCCTCGGCGCGGATGCTGGCGATGACTTGTTGCGCGACGGCGGGTCGAAAGGAGTTCAATTCAAGCAAGCGATCGCGACCTTCTTCGAGTCGTTGGCGGAGTGCTTTGCGCGCGGTGGCTGAATTCCCCAACAACGCGCCGAGCTCGGCGGCGGCGGTGGCGCGGTCGGCAATCGGGTATTCGAGCGCGACGTCGTGAACCTGCCGGCCAAACTGTTTGAAGAGTTCGTTGCCGCCTTCGAGATTGGACTCAAACGCATCGAGCCCTTCGTGATACCAGCGGGCAAGAACTTCCTGCGGGCTGCCCCGCAAGAACGGCACGTGGAGCTGGATTCCCTGCGTCTGGCCGATGCGGTCGAGCCGGCCGATGCGCTGTTCGAGCAGTTCGGGATGCAGCGGCAGGTCGAACAAGACGAGGTGATGCGCGAACTGGAAGTTGCGGCCTTCACTGCCAATCTCGGAACAGATCAACAGCCGCACGCCGTCCGGCTCGGCGAACCACGCTGCGTTGCGGTCGCGCTGCAGCAACGTCAGCCCTTCATGGAACACGGCGGCCTTGAGATTGAGGTGGCGACGCAGCGCTTCATCGATCGCTTCCGCCTTTTCGAGGCTCCGGCAAATGAGCAGCACCTTCTTCGGATCGAGTTCTTTCAACAAGCCGGCCAGCCACGTGATCCGCGGATCCTTTGCGAGTTCGAGATTGGCTGTGAGCTGGGAGTCGCCAGCGTCCACCACAAACTCTGTGGAAACCAGGTCGAGCAAGTGCTCGCGATCGCTGCCTGCATCAAGCGGAGCGAGCCGGGCGTGGCGCTTGGGAAAGCCCTTCATCGCCACGCGGGTGTTGCGGAAAAGCACGCGGCCAGGACCGTGCAGGTCGAGCAGATTGCCGAGCAGTTCCGCCCGCGCATCGACGTTGCCCTTGCCGATCGCCTCGAGCGAGGCCGCGAGGTCGGGGTCGTGGGCCAGGAGGCGTTTCAGTTCGGTAAGATCCTTGCGCCCTAGCTGCTGGCCGCTGGCAAGTCGCTCGGCGAGATCGGCCGTTGCCCGGTAATCCGCGGGCTCGTTCTGGAAGTCGGCGAAGTCTCCATAGCGATCCGGGTCGAGCAAGCGCAGCCGGGCAAAATGGCTCTCGACGCCCAGCTGTTCAGGAGTGGCGGTGAGCAGCAGAAGGCCCGCGGACCGACGGCTCAATTGTTCGACCAACGCATATTCGGGACTGACGGCGGTGGACGACCAGCCCAGGTGGTGCGCTTCATCAACCACCAACACATCCCAGCCCGCTTCGACCGCTTGCGATCCGCGGCGTGAGTTGGCCGCGAGAAAGTCGATGCTCGTCAGGATAAGTTGATCGTCGAGGAAGGGGTTGGCATCAGCCTGGCCGAGCTCGATGGCGGCGCAGCGGGCTTCGTCGAAAATGTGCAACCAGACATTGAAGCGGCGCAGCATCTCGACGAACCACTGGTGAACAAGCGATTCAGGAACCAGCACGAGGATGCGTTGCGCCCGGCCGGTCAGCAACAGGCGATGCAGGATCAGGCAGGCTTCGATGGTTTTGCCGAGTCCGACTTCGTCCGAGAGCAGCACGCGCGGGGCGTGCCGCGAGCTGACCTCATGCGCGATGTAAAGCTGGTGCGGTATCAGGTCGATGCGGCCGCCGATGAAGCCGCGTGCGCTCGAGCGTCGTGCCCGATGCCGGAGATCGAGCGAGCGCCAGCGGAGGTCGAACTCGCCCGATTCATCGAAGCGCGCCGAGGACAAACGATCTTGAGGGCCGCGGAGCGAGAGCTGGTCCGCGAGCTCCGCCTCGGGGAATTCGCGACCTTGCGCGTCGAGGTAGATCAGCAGGCCGGTGGCTTCCCGGACCGTTTCAATCTTGAGCGCGGGGCCGGTGGCGAGCTGGACCGATTCTCCGAGTCGGAACCGCGCGCGCCTGAGCGGTGCGTTCTCAGTGGTGTAGGTGCGGCTTTCGCTGGCAGCTCGAAACAGCACCTCGACCCGGCCATAGCCAACCGAGGTTACGATACCCAGCCCCAGCTCGGGTTCAGCCTCGCTGCTCCAACGTTGGCCTGCTGTGAAATCTGCCATTTGTTTCGAAGGCGAAGGCTCGCGGAAGTTAGGCCGCCCTTCAACCATTTCGCGTCGGCCGCGATGGACCAGTGCGTGTCGGAAGTGTTTACAGATCGCGAGTGTGGCTTAGAATACAACGGGCTTAACATTTGGGTTTGGCGAACCTCCAAGCACCCCTGTTCCCGTCGGAAACGCTTACATTTCCAGCGGTCCCTAAAGTGTGAGCTAAGGTGGAGGTAACTTTTCCGAAGTTATTTATGAGCACTCGATCAGTCGAAACATTGGCGAATTCATAGGATTCTGTTGAGTCGCATCGCTCATCTGAGGCGCGTTGTTCAGGACTGGCAAAGCCGCTGCTAAAGGGGTGTCATTGATTGATTAGGTTCTTAAAACGAAACACGACCATGATTAAAAAATCCCTATTCTCCGCGCTTGCTGGTATCGCACTCGGATTCGCAAGCACCGCTAACGCGGCTTTGTATTACGATCTCGATGTATTCTCGAGAGCCGAAGGCTACGTCAATGTAGGCGACTCCCTGACTGGAACTTTCGACATCACTGGAACTGGCTTGGGAAAGGGCTATACGCCCGGCGGCAGCGAAGTTGTGGACTGGGCGTTCTTCGAGTTTACCTTGCTCGACGAGAAAGATCCTACGGGCGCTAAAACGGAAACTTGGCACATCGAAGTTGGTGCCCAAGACCTAGCTGGAGGCAATGATTTCGCATCCGGTGGATCGCTCATTATTGGCAAGTTTGTGTATGGTTTCGGGAATTACTCTATCGAGGCTGATATCCAAGCGGATGGGAAAGTTGATTATGAAATCTCGGCAACCAGTGGAGATTTCCAAGTCATTAATGGCTTGATGAAGGTGGGCACGGTTACTGGAAACAACAACCGCGTCCCGGATGGCGGCATGACGCTCGCCTTGCTCGGCAGCGGCATCCTTGGCCTCTGTGCGCTGCGCCGTCGGTTTTGATTCTGACGGGTATTATCTTTAAACGGCCTGCGGCAACGCAGGCCGTTTTTGTTTTCGGAGCGCAAGTGGACTAGCGCGATTTGCGGCAACAGTCTGGTTGATTGAGCGGGGCAAGACGTGTTTGCGGATTCCAGGCGCCGGTCGAAGCCTTTGAGCGCGTGGAACCCGGGGCCAAGACTACGCTTTGCCCCGATCGGTTCCGTCCGCTGAGCGAAGTCAGTATTCCCTTTTGAGTCGAGACCAGCCCATGCTGAAGTGGAGCTGTTCGCTGCCCGATGAGCCGCGCTTCGGATCGCCTTGCCCCCTCAGCAGACACGCGAATCGTGGATGGCCATGAGGTGCTTTTTCTGTGGGCAAAAGATTCCGGAGGCTGGCGAGAAGAGGCATGCTGGTCTCGTCGAAACGATTGAGGGTGTGACCCGCCGCGATTTGAAAAATTCTTATTGCATGACCCCCGGTCCCCGATAAGGTTTCGCGCCCCGTCTCAGACGGGCGATTTTCGAACTATGAATAGCGAACTGTGCCGACTGGCCCTTGAGAAGATCCCCAACCCGAACATCCTGGTGAACGTGGTTTCCCGCCGGGTGAAGCAATTGAATGCGGGCGGCGGCGGCATGGGCCGGCCACTGGTCAAGGACACCGTCGGCCTCGGCACTGCAGATATCGCCCTGCGCGAAATCGTCGAGGGCGCGATCACTTTTGAGCAGCTCATGCCGCAGCCAATGGGCGAAGGTGGCGCCAAGGCGACGAAGAAGAAGAAGAAGAAAGAAAAGGACTGAGCTGCGCCTGGATTGAACTTTATCGCGAGCGGCCGGAAGTCCATGCTTCCGGCCGATTCGTTTTATGGCGGACATCGTCACCAACTCGAAAGCGCGCCGCGACTACCACATCCTCGAGACCTTCGAGGCGGGGCTGGTCTTGCGGGGCACGGAGGTGAAATCGTTGCGCGCTGGCAAGGTGCAGATCAGCGATGCCTTTGCGCGCGTCGAAAAGAATGAGGTCTGGCTCTACAATGCGCACATTGACGAATACTCGCATGGGAACCGGCAGAACCACCTGCCCAAGGAAAAGCGCAAGCTGCTCCTGCACCGCACTGAGATTCGCAAGCTGTTTGAACTCGCCGCCGTGAAAGGAAATGCGCTGGTGCCCCTTTCGTTCCATTGGAAAGGGAGCCGCGTAAAGGTCAGCCTCGCGGTCGGCGTCGGCAAGGCGCACTACGACAAGCGGGACGACCTGAAGAAGAAGTCCGACGAGCGCGACATCAAGCGCGCGATGATGACTCAGGCAAAGGGGCGGTGACGCCGGATCGGCTTATCTGCCAGAGTTGGCAGCCGGAAGCACGCGCCCTACCTCGCCAGGTGGCTGACACCTGCCGCTGGTTAACCTTACTCGGCGCTGCTCGCCTTCGCTTCCAGCCACCCGCACGCTGGCGGCAGGACCTTGTCCCACTGAAACTCGAACGATCGCCGCCAGGCGTTCAGACGCAGTTCGGCAAAACGTTCTGGCGAGCGGTTCAGATTCATCACCTCGTCCGCCAGTGATTCGGGAGTTTCAACCTGCGCGATCAAGCCGGTCACGCCGGCGACCGTCGAGTCCACCAAACCGGCAACCGGATAGACGAGCGCCGGGGTCCCCATGGCGTTCGCTTCGATGACATTCAGACCCCAGCCTTCGCATTGTGAAGTGTGAACGAGCAAGTGCGCCTCGCCCAGCAGTTGGTTCTTTTCCGACTCCGTCACGCGGCCGCTGAAGCGAACCACGTGGCTCAACTGAAGTTCGGCCGCCAGTCGTCGGAGATCCTTCTCACAATCCCCGCCGCCGACGATCAGCAACTCGGCGGGCACCCCGCGGTGCTTCAATTGTGCAACGAGTTGGATCGCATGATCGACGCGCTTGTTCGGCGCCAGCCGCGAGACGGTGATCAGGCGAAGCGGCGACGCGAGCACCTTCGCCGGCAGCTCCTTTAGCGGCACGGTGTCCACGCCGTTGGGCAACACCGTCACCGATTGCACGCCCGTTGATTCAAGCTGCCGGCGCGTGCTGTCCGAGGGCGTCCAGAACGGCACCCGTGCGTAGAGTTCGTGGGTCAGCTTTTCCTGCGAGCGCCCGATCGCGTTCCACGGCCAGCGGAAGAACGAGTCCCAGATTGGTCCGAGGACTTCGTGAATGTAGGCCACGCAATTCGTGCCGCACCACCAGGGCGCGAACCAGGGGATGCCGTGATGTTGATCAATCACCAGATCGAAGCGCGGCTGCGAGCGGTACCATTCCATCGCCGCCAGGATGGACGTGCCCCGCCCGCCGCCCCGGGTCACTGGGATGCCAGCCACCACTTCGTGCGCCGCGCCGCCAGGAAACTGGTTGGCAAACCACTCGACGTGATGGCCGCGTTCTTTGAGTGCCAGCAGATAGCGCAGGGAAACGCGCTCGGCCCCGCCAGCCAGCGGGTTGCGGGGATCACGCCAGTTGAGCATGAGGAAGCGCACGACGAGCGGAGCTTCGCCGGAAGCACCGCCGGGAAACAAGCCCGGCGAGTGCGCGCGAGTCAGGTAGCCGCGCGGGATAGCGAGGCGGTTCTTGCGGTAGTTGAACCCGACTGGCCGTTCAGCGGCTGCGTGGAGCGAGGTGGACAGGCAAGCGCGCCGATAACTTGGCAATCGAAACCTCGCGAAGTTTTGGGAGTGCGGTCACTGAGCGCAGCGCAGTTGCCGCTTTTGGACTTCAACTCGCTAAAAAAGTTTATCGATCGTCGCGCGGACCCTCGGTAGGCTCAACGCCATGAATCCCGTGAATCGCCTTTTGCTCTTCACCACTGCCTGCTTCGCCTTCGTCGAAGCGACACCTGCCGCCACCCTGCCCGCACCTGCCACCGGTGAGACGATTGTCTTCCTCGGCAACGGCCTGCCCGAGCGCGAACAGAATTACGGGCGCTGGGAGGTTGAGTTCCACCAACGCTTCCCCGACGCGAATCTCGCCATCCGCAACATGGGATATCAGGGCGACACCCCGGCGTTCCGGCCGCGGCCTGGCCAGCCGGATCAATGGGCGTTCCCCGGCGCGGCGGAGTTTCGGCCCGAGTTCAAAATGCACTTCGGCAAAGGCCATTACGACAAGCCGGACGACTGGCTGAAGCTCGTGAAGGCGGACACGATCATCGCTTTCTTCGGTTTCAACGAGGCGTTCGACGGACCCACGGAGGTGGATCGTTTCCGCGCCGAGTTGACGGCCTTTGTGAAACACACCCTCGGCCAGCAATACAATGGCAAGTCCGCGCCGAAGCTCGTGCTCGTCTCACCAATCGCGTTTGAGGATCGCTCCGATGCCTACGACTTGCCGAAGGGCGACGCCGAGAACAAGAACTTCGCACTCTACTCGGACGCGATCCGCGCCGTGGCCGGGCAGCACAACCTGCCGTTCGTTGATTTGTTCGCGGCCACGAAGCAGCTTTACGCCAGCAGCAAGCCGCCGTTGACGATCAACGGCAGCCACTTGAACGACGCCGGTTATGCCGCGACGGCCGCGCCCTTGGTGAACGGCATCTTTGGCGCAGGCAAGCAGGCCTCCAAGGCGAAGCCCGAACTGCTGCGCGCCGCCGTGCAGGAGAAGATGTGGATGTGGTTCAATGATTACCGGATGCTCAACGGCGTTCACGTCCACGGCCAGCGCTACAAGCCGTACGGCGACGTGAATTACCCGGAGGAGATTGAAAAGATCCGCCAGATGACCGCGTTGCGCGACGCGAAGATCTGGGAAGTCGCACAGGGCAAGAGCACCGAGCTCGTTGTGGATGATTCCAAGACCCGCGCGCTCACCCCGGTCGTGACCAACTTCAAGCAACCGATCAAGTATCTCGACGAGAAGGAGGCGCTGGAGAAGTTCACCGTGGCACCCGGTTACGCGATTGGTTTGTTCGCGTCGGAGAAGGAATTCCCCGACCTGCGCAAGCCGGTGCAGATGTCGTTCGACAACAAGGGCCGGCTCTGGGTGGC
>JANLTG010000158.1:0-31196 GCA_031362805.1 bacterium | reverse complement strand
GGGGACTGAACTTCGCGATGCGTTAGGATCGTGCCACTGAGGCGGGGCAGTTCGTGGGGCATCGGCGGTCGTCCCCGGCCGGGAAGTGAGCAGCCGATTCATGTGAACATCGTGTGACCGCCGTTCGGTGGACGCAGCTTTGGTGGTGGTCACTTGAAGAATTCCCATGCCTGCCGAGTGAAACCCACGCCAATACCCGCCATGTCCGTTTCTAGTGGTTGCATGGCCGAATATGGCAGGTCTCCAAGTGGGGCAGTCTTCATAAGAGGGGCTCGCGATTCTGCCTCGCCCGATCTCGCGTAGGCGGCGAGCGAACCCTGAAAAGACTCAACGCCATGACAATTCTGAAACAATTATTCAGCCGCCGTTCGTTTGTGTTTGCCGCACTTGCGTTGCCGCTCAGCTCCCAAACCGCGGGCGCATTTGATTTCGCCGCGGGCGATCTCTTGCTCGGAATGCGTCAGCCCGGGGGCACCTACGAGCTCGTCGTCAACTTGGGGGCGGCAACAAGTTTTGAGAGTTTGAATCCCAACACAACGATCACGATCACGAGTTTTAGTAAACCAACTCTCGAAGCAGCCTTCTCGGATCTGGCCGGTGTGAAGTGGTCAGTTTGTGCATCGTGGCCTCCGCAGCAGGGGCCGGTTGAGAATGCACTTTGGGCTACTCGACCCCGGGCAAATCTGAACACGCAAACGGTTCCGTGGGTGCGCGAGACCGTGACTCAGCAAGGGAGTGAAGCGCAGCGCATATACAGCGTTGGGATTGGCGGCGAAACCTACGGCGAAACCGTTACTATTGACGGGTCGATTCACACCGCCAGTGCGATTCGATTTCCCGCCGGCCACGTAACGGGCTATTCGGTTCAGGTCGGAGCCAGCGGTAATTGGTCTACCGCGTTTCAAGGCGTGGTCGAATCCACCACGCCCGCCGACTTCGTAACCTCGCAGAAGGTGGCTCGTTGTGATCTGTATCGTCTGGACCCAGCGCCCGTCCGCGGGCCGGCGTCGTTGTATTTGGGCTACTTTGAACTCAAGTGGGACGGCACCATGACGTTTACTTCGGCGGGGCCGGTGGCTCCGGTTCGCCCCGTTCTCACGATTGGTGCGGGCGGACAACCCGCCACGTTCGAGATTTCGTTCCCCTCACAAAACGGCGTAAGCTACAACCTCCTCCGCACCGGCCAGGCCGGTTTGAGCCTGCCTCTTTCGCAATGGACGCCGGCAGCGGGTCCGCTCGCGGGCACGGGCGGCAATCTCTCCTTCCAGGTTCCATCGAACGGTACGGATGGTTTCTTCACCGTGTCCGCCGCCAACAACTGAAGTCTGTTCAGGCGGCGTGGAACACACGCAGCCCGATTGTTCCTTTGCCTGTAGAGATCTTCACGGTTCTGGCTTCGCGCTGAGAAGCAAGTAGCCGGATCGATTCGTGGTTGAGCACAGCGTCTCCATTTTTGCGTCGTAAGTTGGCCAATTCCCTTTGGGCACTTCAATGAATCGTAACCTAATCGTTGAAATGCGAGCACAGCCGCGCCACATGGCGGAGGATGATGGACGGGCTTCGCGCATGAAAATACCGGCCCACCTTGTTACGTTTGAGAATCAGCTCACTGCGGGTGGAGAGTGGCGCTTTGAAGCGACTCATTGGACGGCGCTGCAGTTGGTCGCAGGCATTGCCTATGTGCGGGCCCAGGGATCCGTGGCGGAGATCGGGCTGAATGAATTGCTGGTGATACCTCCCGGTTCAGCCATCAGCATCGTTTCGAGCACGCTGGAGAAGGCCCGCTTGCGCGGCATCGGCATCCGGCCGGATGCCTTGAGCGGCGTGGTCACTTTGTCGGAGCGTCAGGCCATGGAATCGAGTGCGGTCAAGGGGTGCCATCCGTTTCGCGCCGTGCCCGCAACTTCCGCCTTCGCCAAGAAGATGCAGGAGGTTTGGAAGGCTGAAAACGGCATGACGTTGGGCGGGCGTTTGGAGTTCCTGGCGGGTTTCGCCGAGTTGCTCGCTCCCCATCTCAATGGCACGGACGAGCCAGTCGACACTTCACCGGTGGATGCCAAATTGCGCTTGAAGCAGTTGATGAACACCATGCCGGAATCGGAATTGGTGGAGCTGGATTTGGGAGTGTTGAGCAAGCTCATGAACTGCTGCGAGCGGCATGTGCGGCGGCTTTTCAAAGAAACTTTTGGCCGCACGTTTCGAGAACATCTGGCCGAGCTTCGCCTCAAGAAAGCCTGTCGCTTGTTGGTCGAGGGGAATCGCAAGATCATCGATGTCGCTTACGAGAGCGGCCACGGGTCGTTGGCCATCTTCAATTACGTGTTCAAGAAACGCTTTAAGGTGACTCCCTCGGATTGGCGGGAGAAGTATCTGGTGGCCCGGCAACGGCCCGCTCGGACGCGCTTAACCCGCCGGGGTTCCCTCATGGCCTTTGTCGCCGCCGTTTTCTTTTTTGCCGTGACCGGCTTTGCGGCCAATGCCCAGCAGGGAACTGGGGAGGCCGCGGGGGTGTCAGCCCCGGCGGCTGAAACCAGGCCCGTCGAGCCCGACGCCACGACGCCGGCCCCGTCCGCTCAAGTTGAACCCGCTGATGCGTCGCCCAAATTCAAGGTTGTGGGCTATAACATTGTCGGCAATACGCTCCTCTCTCAGCCCCGGCTCGAGACGCTACTCGCGCCGTTCACCGGCGAGACCATCGACATGCTCACCTTGAGCAACGCGCTCGCCACGCTGCAGTTGGAGTATCGGAGCCGCGGCTTTTTCACCGTGCGCGTGGGACTCCCGCCACAGCAGGTCACGAATGGCTATTTCCGGGTGGACGTCACGGAAGGGGTGTTGCGTGAGACGACGGTTTTGAACAATCGCTATTTCAGCAAGGAGAACGTGCTGCGGTCCATTCCCAGCGCGCAGTCGCCCTGGGATGACTATGTGCTGAACGGCAAATTGCTTCAGGCCGAAGTGGATCGCGCCAACGCCAATTCCGATCGCCAGGTCTTTCCTGAATTGCGGCCGGGCCCGGAGCCGGGAACCAGCGCCCTGGCGCTCTACGTCAAGGATCGCCTGCCCTTGCACGGGCGGGTGGAGTGGAACAACCAGCACACGCCCAACACCCCGAATGAGCGGGTGAGTGCCAACGTGGCCTACAACAACCTCTGGCAATTGGAGCATTCACTGGGGTTGCAGTACGGTTTCTCGCCCCAGCAATCAAAAGGGGACGTTCCCGACCTTGACCTGAATGAGATCCTCGATGCTCCGCTCGTGGCCTACTACAGCGCCTTCTATCGCCTCCCCCTGGGGGTGCCGGTCGCCGTCGAAAAGTTGGTGGCGAGTGACACCGCCCGGTTCGGCTACAATGAAGCCAGCCGCCAGTTTGTGTTGCCGCCTTCAGCGGCGCAGGCCGACCTGGTGGCTTACGTCTCGCGGAGCACGTCCGACGTTTTGCAGTACGGCCAGATCTACGGGGTGGTGACCAATCCGCTGCTCCGGATTGAGCGCCAGGAAGCCACGCGCTCACCCTCTGCCGACGTCACGGCGGGCTTTCGGTTCAATGTGCCGCTCCCGGAACGGGCCCGCATTCGTTCGGCGTTCAGTCTGGGGCTCGATTTCAAGCAACACGACGGCGTGACGCTCGCGAGCAATATCTTCTACACCACGATAAGCATCACCAACTCTTCTGGTCAGGTCGAGGAACGGCGGGACACCGTGTCCGTTCTGGCGGGCAAACAGAATCAGGCGATCACGTATGTGCCGCTGTTTCTAAGTTGGAACGGCTCGCGACCGGACAAGTCGGGTCAGTTTACGGCTGGACTTTCACTTACCTATTCCCCGGGCGGGCAGTTGGCGAGTGTTGAGGAATTTCCCGGCTGGGTCGGTTCGGCGGACGCCAACGGCGAATTCCTGGTGCTACGACCGCGCATCTCCCGTGAGCAACGGGTGCTGGGTACCTGGACGCTGGCGGGCAGTGTCGAGGGCCAGTGGTCGACCGTACCGCTCGGCAGCCTCGAACAGTTCGGTCTGGGTGGCGTTTCCACCGTGCGCGGTTACCTGGAGGGCGAACAATACGGCGATTCGGGTTGGCTTGCGAAGATAGAATTACGCTCTCGTCCCTTGGGCTTCGGCAATGTGTTCAAGAACACTCCGCTGAGCATGGTCACGATTCTCTTCGCCGACTACGGCCAGTCTTTTTACGCCGAGCCGCAAGGGCGAGCTGCTTCGGCGGAATTGTACAGCGTTGGCGGCGGCTTCAATTTCAACCTCGGCTCGTACGGCGACTGTCGCCTGATCGGTGGCGTGCCCCTGGCCGACGGAGTGTACAGCCGCTATGGAGAGTGGCGGTTGCTATTCAGTTTAGGTGTGCAATTCTAGTCGCCCTTTTGCTGGTAAAAAAAGTATGCAAACCAATTTCAAACACTTTGTCAGCGTGGGCCTCGTATCGCTTCTAACCGGTGACGCCTTGGCCAACCCGCTGGGCATGACCGTGGTTCAGGGGGCCGCGCAGGCGACCCAACAGGGTTCTCAGCTCAACATCACGGCGGCGCACAACGCGTTTCTGCAGTGGAACTCCTTCAATATCGCGGCCGGCGAGACCACCCGATTCCTTCAACCCTCGGCGTCGTCCGTCGTATGGAATCGCATCACCGACGTGAATCCTTCGACGATTTACGGCAACCTGCAGGCCAATGGCATGGTGGTGCTGGCCAACCAAAACGGTTTCTTCTTTGGGCCTGATGCTTTTGTGCAGGCTGCCGGCCTGGTGGTGACCACGACGCCGATTGCGCCCGGCATGTCACTCAGCGGAGGGGCGAATTTTGGCGCGCCACCGCCGGGAATTCCCATCATCAATTACGGCCACCTGGTCACGGAAAACGGCGGCGCGCTTTTTCTCATCGCGCGCAAGATCGAGAACCAGGGAACCATCGAGGCTCCGGGTGGCTCCGTCGGCCTCCTTGCCGGCAGTGACGTCATGATTTCTGAGCGCCCAGATGGCCGGGGCTTGAGCGCCCGGGTGAGTCTGCCATCTGGATTGATCGACAATCGCGGCCGCATCACCGCCGACGCCGGTCACGTGCTGTTACATGCCCAAACGGTGAATCAGGCTGGGGTCGTTCAAGCCAATTCGGTCCGCGAACGCAATGGCGTGATCGAACTGTTCGCCGCCGAGCAGTTGAATCTGGAAGCCAGCTCCCAGGTCTTGGCTCGCGGCGATGCGAATTTCGAAAGTGCCGGCGGGCAGATTGTCATCAAGTCAGCGGGCGAATTTGTGGATCACGTGGGATCGATCGTCAGTGCGGCGGGCGGAGCGCAAGGTGGCAACGGCGGCCAGATCGAGATTTCTGCGCCGCGTATGGTTGCCATCCGATCCCAGACGGACGCGGCGGCGAACGAAGGCTATCGTGACGGTGACTTTCTCATCGATCCCACGGACATCGTGCTTTCGTCGAGCGGCAGCGGCAGCGCCGGCAATGGAACGGTGGGTGCCGGCGACGCGCCGGGCACTCTCAACTTGAATGTGGACACAGCGTTTCAAGGTTTCTCCACGATCACGTTGCAGGCCACGCGCAACATTACCCTCCGTCAAGGCACTACCTTTAGTCTGCCGCAAAGCACTGGGATCGATCAGGAGGGATCCATTTTAAGTCTGCAGGCGGGCAACAACCTCGTCATTGAAAACAACTCGCGGATTCTCGCCGGCCAAAACTGGTCGATCTCACTCATGGCGGGCGCCGACTTTAGTGGCAATGCCGTGGTCGTTCCTGGCGTGGGCGACTTGAACGTGTTGGGAAGTGGGTTGATCGAGGCCGGCGGAGGCGACATCCGCCTCGCCGCGGGCAGGGGCATCAGTTTGGGACAAACTGCGGCCGTTCGCACCATGAGCGGTGGCTCGATCAATGCGCGGGCGTATGGCGGCAATCTGGATGCCGGCTCCAATCCCAATGGCTTTCAATTCTCCACAGGCGGCTATTCGGTCAGCCCGATTCTCGGTGGGATATCAACCGCTGGTGGGGGCGATGTGCTGATCCAGGCCAGCGGCGACGTGCGGGCCTATCTCCCGCCTGCTTCGGGTCAGGGCAGCACCGGTGAAGCGGGGCTGGGCGCTTACGGCGCGCAGGCGGGAAACGTGACCGTCATCGCCGGGGGCAATATCACTGGGCATTTTGTGGTGCGCAATGGGGTCGGTAACATTGAGGCTGGCGGTAACGCCGGAACCACCAGTCGCTCGCTTGCGCTCAGTCTCGTGAAGGGTTCGTGGACGGTTGATGCCGGGAACTCCATTGTGCTTCAAGAAGTGCGGAACCCCAATGGCATCTTCAACAGTCAGGCGGGGGAGAATCCATTTCGTCACCTTTTCGACTACGACCCGCTCTCCGCAGTTTACCTGAACGCCGATCACGGAGTGAACCTGACGGGTGCGTTGTTGCCGCGGCCAGGTTCGGCGGCGACGATTCTCCCGATTTACCCTCCCACTTTGTCGATCAGCGCCGGCGCTGGGGGAATTGAGCTGGCCAACAGGCTTTCCCTGTTTCCTTCGGCCGTGGGCAACCTCGATCTGGTCACCGTGAACGGTGGCAACCTGCGGAGCAGCAATCCCGGTCTAGGACGATACATCGTCCTTTCCGACAGCGACCAAAGGCAGTGGCAGCGAACCGGCGATTTCACTGAAGGCGATCGCGGAACAACCGCCTTGCATCTTGCTGATCCGATTTCGGCTCATGTGGTTGTTTCGGGCTCGATGACCGACATCAATCTGGTCTTGCCCAAGCCGGCGGAAATAGTGGTCGCCGGTGATATCCGCAACAGCAGCGCGTCCTTCGTCAATTTCCGTTCCTCCGACCGATCTTCCGTGACGGCGGGTGGCCAGATTGTGAATCGCAACCTCTATTCGTTCATCGTCGTTGAGGCGAGCAGCGCCGCTCCCCGCATGGATCTGCTGCCCATGCCCCCTGACCCGCTGGCGCCGGATCTCTTGGTCCGCCAGTATCTGGACCCGGCTCTAAACAACTTGCAGGGCAAGATTATTTATGACCCCGTGACCCGCCGCCTCGGATTTGCCGGCCGTATGACCCAGGCCGAGCGGGATGCCTTGCTGAACGTGCGCTACGCAGAATACGTCACCGGGCCCAAGAGCCCTCTTGATATTCGCGAACCGTATGGCCCCTTCGATTTGGCGGACCCTCAAGTGGTCGTTCGCACTGCCCCCTTTGCCTCCGCCGAAATCATCAACCAGCTCTACGCGGCCAGTCAGGATGTGCCCTTGGCACCGCTGGCCGGCTTTGTAGTTGAAGGCCCGGGAAAGCTTTCGTTTGCCGCCGCCGCGTTGGACTTGGGTGTGTCGCAGGGAATCGCCTCCCGCGGCTTCTCCAGCAATCCCTCGCTCGTACCGTTGACATCAAAAGGAGCGGACGTTGATATCAACTTGGCGGGTGATTTGGACATGTTCTCTTCCACCATTCTTTCACAATACGGAGGCGACATCAGCATTGCGGCGGGCGGACGCATTGACGTGGGTTCGCAATTGCGCGTGGGAGGCGGTTCGCAGCCCCGGGGGATTGTGAGTCTCGGGGGTGGCGACATTGACATCGTCGCCCAAGGCAATGTCCAAGTGAATGGTTCTCGGGTGGCCTCCTACGATGGCGGTGATATTCGCATCACCTCGCTCTTTGGCGACGTGGACGCTGGAGCCGGCGGGACCGGGTTTATCCGCGTCAGCAAACCTTACTGGGATGCTGAGGCGGGCCAGGTGCAATACGTGGGCGCGACCATCCCCGGCAGTGGCATCCTGGCAACGAGTTACCCGACGTTGCTACCCGGCGAAACCTCCAGCCGGATGGGGAACATCACCATTGAAACCCCACGCGGTAACATCATCGCGAAGGCGGGCGGGATAGTTCAGATCGCCCTCAATGACGCGACGGAACGGAATGCGCAAATCGAACTGATCGCGGGAACTCGGGATGGCGACACTACCGTCTTCGTTGGCAACATCGAGGCCACGGGCTCTGGTGTTATTGGCAGCAATGTGCGCCTCGACGCCACGGGCGATATCAAGGGCGTGGTCGTCGCCAGTCAGAGCGTCACCCTGAACTCCAGCCAGAATGTGAATGTCACCGTCGTTTCTTCCGGCAGCGTCAATGTCAGCGCTTCTGGTTCCGTGACTGGAACGTTTGCGGGTGCCGGCAACGTCAGCGTGAGCGGCGATTCGGTGGGCGGCACCTTCTTCGCCGGCGGCGGGCTGACTGTCGGTGGCGATGTTTCCAGTGGGGTGACCGCCGCCTCCGGACCCACTTCCGTGGCCGCGAATGCGGATGCCTCCCAGGCCGCCGAAGAAGTGCAGAAGACTGCGGACGCCACAGCGGCGGAAGATGAGACCGACGAAGACAAGAAGAAGGAAAAGAGCGCCGCCAAAGTGAAACAGTTCTCCGGCCGCGTTTCGGTCATTCTCCCCCCCAAGAAGTAAGGAGCCATCGTTGTGGTCACTGATCGCGCCAAAGGGGTAAAGACGTTGTGCCTCGGACTGCGCCTCGGCCTCGTGGCATTGACCTACATTATTTGGCTGTACATATGCCTGCCATTGGCCATCGGAGATCGGACAGCGTTCAACGCCCATCTCCTGTATCTCGAGTTTCTCTTGATCGGCGTGGTGCTGAGCCCGTTGTCCCGTGGGTCTCAATCGATCGAACGGTCAAAGTGGACCGATTCGAATCGCAGTAGTCTGCGGCAGACGGTCGGCGGTTTCTTGAGTGTCTTGTTGGTCGTCTTTTTCGTGAAGGACGACGCGGTGTCGCGTTCCTTTCTGCTGAGCTACGTCCCCTGGCTCTATCTTACATTACTGATCTCGAACTACTGGCTGCCGCCTTGGGTGGCAAGACTGGCGTTCCCGAGCAGCCGTGAGGAACGCGTCGTTCTGGCTGGCTCCGTCGAGAAGGCCCGGCGCCTGCAGCCCTGGCTCGAGCGTAAGAGCGGCCTCGGGTTTCGCACCGTTGGCCTGCTTTCGACCAGTGGCGTGGTCGAGGAAGGTTCGCCGTTTCCCATTCTGGGCACGTTGGAGAATGTCGCGGAGGTGCTGGCCCGATCGTCGATCACGCAATTGATCGTCTTGGACCCTTCGTTGGGCGGCAGTTGGCTTCGGCAATTGACCCACACGTGCGAGAATGCCGCGGTGCGCATGGTGGCGCTCAACGATTTGGATGAACAATTCAGCCATGCGATCACCATGTTTGAGGACGATGGCGTCCGCTTTATCGGACTTCGCGAAGAGCCGCTTGAGAACCCCGCGAATCGCGCGCTCAAGCGTATTCTCGACCTACTGGTGGCGCTCCCCGTCGTGCTGCTGCTGCTCCCCCCGGTGACGCTGCTGGTTTGGTTGCTGCATCGCTGGCAATCACCGGGCCCGGTCTTCTACCAGCAGGTGCGTTCCGGCATGATGGGACGCCCCTTCCGGATGCTGAAGTTTCGCACCATGCATGTGCATCAGGGCGACGTGGCGAAACAAGCCACCCAGACCGATCCGCGCATCTTTCCGGCCGGCCGCTGGCTGCGCAAGCTGAGCATCGATGAGCTGCCGCAGTTCGTGAATGTGCTATATGGGAACATGAGTGTGGTGGGCCCCCGGCCCCATCTCCGCCAGCACGACGACGCATTCAGCCGGGTGATGGGACGCTATCTTATCCGCCGGTTTATTTTGCCGGGCATCACGGGTTGGGCGCAGGTCAGCGGCTACCGGGGTGAGATTCATTCAGACGAAGACGTGCAAAGGCGGGTGAATGCCGATCTCCATTACTTGGAGAACTGGTCCTTCAGTCTCGATCTGTTGATCATCGCCAAAACCATCTGGCACTGCCTTGTCCCCCCAAAAAGCGCCTATTAGGGGAGGCGGGCTTCGGTCTTCCGCTTACTGTCCCCTTTGGCGTTCAGCGTTGGACGTTGAATGTTGAACGTTGAGCGTTCGCCCCGATCCGCTCCTTCCGCCATTCGTCCTCGTCCTCATCCCTCCGCCTTCGGTCTTCCATCCACCGTCCACTGTCATCAGTCCTCGGACTGAGGCTCGCTCCCTTTCCCCCTTTCCCCACCGCTCGTCTCGATCCCAGTTCACCTGAATGACACCTCCGCGTCGCATGTTCGCAATGCGATTGTCGGCATAGTCCTCGCCCTGTCTACCAGGGGTCGCCGTGGGCGCTTGCGCACCGCAAGTGTCCGCAATAACGGGCAGTTTCCAGGCAAACGGGTCCGAGTTGCTGAATCGCCAGACAAAGTTTGAAGGCCAGTTTGCCGGCGTTGCCGGTGGCTGACCAAGTGCGGCAGCGTGTCATCAATCACTTTCCATGGATAAACCCATCGTTGTTTCGGCGAGCCATCCCAGCCATGGGGGGCCCGCCGAGTATCGGTTAACACCCATGATCCCGAAGCGGCGCTACCTTTCGTATCTTCGCGAACGGTGGTGGTTGCCCCTGATTTGTGTGGCCGCAGCCTCCGGCGCAATGGTCGCCTATGAGACCCTCCGTGGTGAAGCCTACACCTCCTTTGCCCAGCTTTACGTCAACGGACAAATGCAGGTCAGCATGAACTTGGGCAGCTTTTTTGCCGAAGAATCACAAACATTTCTTGGCACCCAGGTCGAGTTGCTCAAGAGCGGCCGCCTGCAAAGTGAAGCCTTCGTCCGTGTCGGATACGTTCCCAAACCGGGGGAGGACAGTCCCGTGCGGGTTGAGGTCACCCAACCACTGAAAACATCCATCCTGATCCTCCGCGCCACCAGCGCCGATGCCCAGCTTGCGCAAGGGTTCCTGCAAGCCTTGGTGGATGAATATTTAAAGTATAAGAAGGAGACGCGACTCTCGACCTCCGAGGACGTGGTGCTGTCCCTCACCGATGAACTCACGAAAAAGGGCGCCGAGCTCGCGATCGAGCAGGGCCGTTGGGCGGAGTTTCAGAAGACGAACAATGTCGCCGTTCTCGAGGAAGAGGGCAAAAGTGCCGGGCTCTATTTGGCCGATCTGAACCTGCAGTTGGCCCGGCTCCGACTTCAACGCGACTTGCTTCTTTCAGGTTTGCGCGGCGGTCAGCCGGCCAGTGGCGCCGACGGGGTAACCGTGGTCGAAGGCAAGACCGCCAACTCTGCCTTGGAAAGCGGTGGCGCCGACCCGGTTGGCCCCCGACAAACTCCTGGATCAAATGACATGTTGGCACTCAAGACTGCGCGGCTCGAGCTGGCGATCGCGCGATCCGAGCTGGCCAGTGCCGAAAGGCCACCTGAACATCCCGCAAATAGAAAGCTGGTGGATGATATCAATCGATTGGAGCGATCCGTGGCCGTGTTGGAGCAGCAACAGGCGGAACAGATCCAGGGCGAGCTCCGCGAGGTCGAAATGCGCATCGCGGCCGTTGAAGCCAGCCTCCCAAACTGGGAAAAGAGAGTGCTGGATATCAACGCCCGGCTTTCGGAGAGCCAGCGCCTCAAGAACAACATCCTGCGGGAGCAAGGCTACTATGATCGATTGCTCGCCACGCTGCAAACCGCGGACCTGAGCCGCAATGTTCAGCAGGAACAGTTTTCCGTGCTCCAACCGGCAACGGCGGCGGCCGTCACCAAACGATACCTGTCGGTGCGGATTGCCCTGGCCCTGGTTGCTGGGCTGATGCTGGGCGCCGGACTGGCATTCATCTGGTATCTGCTCGATGATCGATTCGTGTCGGTGCGCGATGTCCACGATCAGTTCGGCGAAAATGTAGTCGGATTGATTCCCTCGATAACAAGCCGCCCGCACCGCGTGGCCGAGTCGTTGTTGCAGCCGGCCGATCCTCGGCAGGCGTATGCCGAGTCATTCCGTCATCTCCGCTCAGCGCTGCTGCTCACTCAGCGCGGTGAAGCGCACCCCCGGATCATCGTGGTCACCGGCGTGCGTCAGGGGGAGGGCAAGACCACCGTGGCGGCCAATCTTGCGATCATTCTCGCGCGCAGTGATTTTCGCGTGGCACTCGTGGATGCCGATTCAAGCGGACGGGGTGCCCATGAATTCTTTGGCGCCGAAAACCGGTCGGGGCTGCGGGAGTATCTGCACCAAGGGTCGCCGTTGGCGGATGTGCTCCAAACCCTGCCGGAGAAGCGCATGACGTTGCTCTCCCGTGGCGTTTCCGAGGCGCCCTCGGATGGCGTCTTTCTTCAGCCGCGCATTGAGCGACTGATTAATGAGCTGCGCGTAGCACACGACTTTGTGATCATTGATGCGCCGCCGGTGATTGAGCGGGATGATGCGGCCTTGCTGGCGGCTTGCGCGGATTGGGTGCTGGTGGTGGCTCGACCGTTCTTTACTTCTTCTCATGCCATGTGCCGCACGGTGGAATTGCTGCATCAGCGACAGGTTCGGCAACTAGCGTTCGTCTGGAACCGTGCGCGGAAGGATGATCTCGCGGGACACTCTGCGGGTGACCGCGCGCCCGCGTACGGTGGAAGCGGATTGCCGGCCTGAACAGTGCTTCTCCAGAACGGGCCTTGCCCCGAGCCGGTATTGTTTTGACCCGATGACCAATCACCGAAAAGTGAGTCGGCGGTTAGCTCTGCTCCCATTGTTGGTTGCTGGCTTCTTGCTCTTTTCACAGTTCGCCAATGGGGCGGACAGCGCGCACCGCGTCTTCGCCCATTACATGGTTGCGTTTGCGACCTACGGCGAAAATCTCACCGGTTACCAGCGGGAAATACGCGAAGCCCAGGCGGCTGGCATTGATGGCTTTGCCCTGAACATGGGCGCTTGGAGCGGACCCGATTGGTATTACAAAACCCGGGTCAGAACCATCTATGACGCCGCCGAATCTTTGGACAGCGGGTTCAAGCTCTTCTTCTCCGTTGAACTCACCAACACCACCGATATCGTCGAGATGGTTTCCACTTACGCGAACCGGACCAACACCTTTCGCCACGCGGGCAAGGTGGTTTTGTCCACCTACGGTCAGAATCAGGTTGATTGGCAAAAAGGTGTGTTTGCTCCGTTGGAGCAGTCAGGGGTGAGCGTATTCTTTGTGCCTTTTTTCTGGCCGCAGCCGGTGGCCGAGATCCCCAGATACTCTGACGCGATCAACCTCCTCAATACCTACTCCAACCTGGTGGACGGCTTGTTTCTGTTTGGCGCCGCCGGATTGCCGTCGCAACTGGCGACTGCGAACGCAGACTATACCCGCGCGCTGAAGGAGCGGAATCGGATCTCCATGGCTTCGTGGACTCCGCACTATTGGGGAATGACACAGACGACCATCGGTCGCCGCTACTTCGAATCCCATGGCGGCGAAGGAACCGTGCGGCAATGGGAATCAATCATCCAGAGTCAGCCGGACTGGGTGGAGATCGTCACTTGGAATGATTTCAACGAGAGCACCTACGTGGCACCAGTCGCTGATCCGGGCGTTTACGCAGCCCATTTGCGAACTCCCCGGCGATACCCGCACGCGGGCTATCTCGAGCTATCGAAGCGCTACATTCAATGGTTCAAGTCGGGACAGGAACCGCCGATTGATCGCGACCTGATGTTCTATTTTTACCGCACCCATCGCAAAGACGCCATTGTTCCGGGCAATGCCGATGCGCCGGTCGGTTGGTTCATCGGCGACGCGCGCGACCAGCTTCACATCACTCTTTTTTTGACGGCGGCCGCGGAATTGGAAACGACTACCGGCGGCGTTTCGTCAACCAACTCCGCCCCCAAAGGCTTAAGCCATCACCGGGTTGACTTCGCGCCCGGCCCTCAAAAGCTGACTCTCCGGCGCAACGGAGTGCCGGTGGTTGCGGCCGAAGGCCCGGAGATCCTGCCTGCCATCGATCTTTACAACTTTATTCCGACCAGTGGTTACGCCTACGGGCCCATCCCTGGAACTCTCTCAGTGCCGGCTGGGGTGCGCGTAAGAAATCCCTAACGCCGGTACGTTCCTCGGAGTGGTCCTCGTTCCGCACTACGACGCACTACGAGTTGGCAGCTCGCCAGCAATCCGTTCGCAAAATTGTCTGCCAGCTGTCTTCGACATGAGATCGACCATTTTGATCGGGCCTGCCCGCTCGCTTTGGATTGCCGTGGGCGCCGTGCTTGTCAGCGTGGGCGTCTCTTCCGGTCAGGTCACCAACCTGGTTGGCGAGGTCGCCATGGCGTCGCCTCCCGCCGTCGCACAGGTCGGCCCCACGGTTGCCGCGCCGACTATTCCGAGTGCGGTTTGGCTTGCTCCCAGCAATTCAGTATTCCGATACACGAGTGCCGACGTTCTTGCCTGGGGTGTCACCTATCCGCGCAGCTACTACTACGTCCCATACGGCGTCACCGGGCAGTACGCTCAGCTTCCCTATCGAGTCGAGTTCGATTATGACGGGTCGGAATTCGAGATCTTTGTCCATGGTACCGGCGGATCGTTTCGTCTGCGGATCGATGGCCAGTATGCCAGGTTGAGTCCCACTCCGGGCCCGCCGCCAGATGGACTGTTCTATTGGCTCAAAGTTACATTTCCTGATTCGAAGCGGCGGAGTTTCGCCTTCGAAGCGTCCGGCGTCGCCTTTGGCGGCGTGGCAATCCAAGCCGATGGACAATTGCGTTGGCCCACTCAACCGTTGGGTTCTCGCTGCATCGTTCTCGGTGATTCTTACTCGGAAGGATTGACCTGTTACGCCCAGCGGCTGGGCCAGCTCATGACTTGGGAAGTTTGGAGTTCCGGGGTGGGAGGCACTGGCTACCTCAACTCTGGCCCGCTCGGGCGCGTGAATTTTCGCGAGCGCGTTCAAAGCGATGTGATCAGCCGCTATCCGGACGTGGTGATTGTTGCCGGTGGACTCAACGATCCGACTGGCGGGCTGGCTGCGGAAGCGGGCGCCATCTACGACCAGATCATTGAAAACTTGCCGGCTGCCCGGCTGATCGTAGTGGGTCCGTGGTGGCCTCGCGGCATACCAACGCAGAGCATTCTCGACAACCGGGACGCGTTGAAAACGGCGGCGCTCGCCCGCAACCTGGTGTTCATCGATCCCCTGGTCGCAACCGATCCATCCCAGGTCAACGCCGGCTGGATCACTGGCACCGGCAATGCGGCGAATCCAAAGGCTGACGGCAACGCGGACCAGTATATTTCGGCGGATGGCACGCACCCGACCGACCTCGGGCACCAATTCCTCGCCTTGAAGCTGGCTGAGGCGCTCCGAAACATCGTAGTTCCAAGTCCGGCATCAAGCATCAACCTGCGGTTCGTTCCCGGATTGTGGATCGAGGGGACCATCGGGCGCCGGTACCAGCTTCAGTGGTCGGAAAATGTTTCAGCCGAGCATTGGGTGGATGCCGAGCTTATCACCTTGCCTGAGCGGCCAACCTTTTGGGCGGATGCGAGTGCGACGAACAGTGTTCGCAGGTTCTATCGCGCCCTGCTGTTGCCTTGAATGGCTTGCGCGTCTGGCTGCCTCACACCTTCGTTGCTGATGGAAACACTGCGCATCCGGTCGGGGCGAAACTGGTCGCTCTCCGGACTGTTTCAACTTGGCTGCCAGCGGTTCCGTGCGTCTCCGCTTTCTGCGCGTCTCGCCAAAGGTGTCGTCTGGTCGCTCATCGGGGCGATCATTGCGCGCGGCGCTGGAGTCATCGCTTCGATCATCGTTGCCCGATTTCTTGGGATCACCGCCTTCGGTGAGTTTACGGTTATTCAAAGCACGGTCGGACTATTTGGGATCTTTGCGGGGATGGGGCTGGGGGTAACCGCTACCAAATACGTGGCTGAACTCCGGGACTCGGACCCAGTCCGCTGCGGCCGGATCATTGGCTTGGTCCTCACCACTGCCGTGGGCGGCGGAATCATCGCCGGGGCGGGCTTGGTCTGGCTGGGTCCCTGGCTGGCTGCCCACACGCTGGCCGCACCGCAGCTCGCGCCGTGGTTGCAGTGGGGTGCTCTGTTGGTGGTTTTCGGAACTCTGCAAGGCGTCTATTCCGGAGTGCTGTCGGGATTCGAAGCTTTCAAGCGGGTGGCCAAGATCAATTGGCTCGCGGCATTGCTCGGCACCCCGCTGGTCGTGCTGGCAACCTACTCCGATGGGTTGCGCGGCGCAGTGTGGGGAAGCGCGCTCCAGCTCGCCGTCGGCTGTCTGCTGGGTCACGTTGCGCTCGTCCAAGAATCGGCGCGGGCGGGGATCCGCGTCTGCTGGGGGATTCTCGCTTCGGATCTCGGAGTGCTTTGGTCCTTTAGCGTGCCCGCCTTTCTGTCGAGCGCCCTGGCGGGACCCGCCAACTGGGCCTGCAACACGCTGCTCGTCAATCAAGACACCGGTTACAATGAGGTCGCGCTGCTGAATGCCGCAGGGCAATGGCGGAACTTCCTGATCTTTCTCCCCATGACGATGACCACGGTGCTCCTGCCCATTTTTGCCAACCTCTATCGGACCGGCAACCGGGCCGAACTGATGAGTTTGTTGCGGCGGAATTTGCTGATCAATGCCGGCGTTTCCCTCGCGCTGGCGGTGCCCGTGGCCCTGCTGGGCTCGACAATTCTGGGTTGGTATGGGCCGGGATTTCAGAACGGGATTGTCGTCTTTGTGCTGGCGATGCTCGGGACGGCGGTGGTGGGCCCCAGCAATCTCTTGTCGCGGGCGATGCAGGCCACCGGCCGCGCGTGGCTGGAGTTTTCCTTCAGCGCCCTCTGGGCCGTCTTGTTGGTGTCACTCTGCGTGGCGCTGATCCCGGCGCACAAAGCATTGGGACTGACGATCGCCCACATCTGCGCGGCCGCGGCGCTTGCGGTCTGGCAATGGCTGGTCATTCGACGGCTCACGTCGTCGAAAGTGGTGGCGGTCGTTCCTCCGCTTGATCCGGTTGGCTAAGGGTGCATGTGATGGCCTCAATGCTCAAACGTCACTGGCAGGCGCGTCAGCGGTTCGCCGGTGGGCGCGACTGGCTGTTGCATTTATACAATCGCGTGTTGCGCCGATTCCCGCATTTGCCTCTGCCGCAGCGTGGCGCGGTCGTTGCCGTTCGGCTGTCCGGCCAGCTTGATAAATTTTTTGTTCGCTTGGGATCCACGGACCTCCTGGTGCTCGATGAACTGTTTCATGCTGGCGAATACGCTTTCGTTCAAGACGCGCTCAACAACGTGCGAACGATTGTAGATCTTGGCGCCAACGTCGGTTTCTCCCTGCGCTACTGGCAGCAAGCTTTTCCTGCCGCCACGATGCTCGCAGTAGAACCGGATCACGATAACTGCCGGCTCTGCGAACTCAATGCCGCCGCTGCGGGGAGCACGTCGCAGCTCACTCTGGTGCGTGCCTGCGTTGGTTCCCATCGGCGCAAAGTCCGTCTCGGCGGGGGCGAAGAATGGGCCTATCGCATGGAGGAGTCGATGGCTGGCTATGCCGGGTTAACGGAAGTGATCCCGCTCGGCGAACTGCTGGCCGGGCATTTTGGGGGCGGGGAAATTGACCTGCTCAAGTGCGACATCGAAGGTGCCGAGCAGGAAGTCTTTGCGGATTGCGGCGCTTGGATTGGTCGCGTCAAAGCCATCGTCATCGAACTTCACCCGCCTTATTCGGTTGATCGGTTCCTTTCTGATCTTGGCAGTTCGGGTGCGCAATTTGAAATCGTGCGCGAGTTCGCTGCAAAACAATGCCCGGTCTTGTTGCTTCAGAACATCGGTGCCCGGCATCGTTCGCCGGATCGTTCCGGGATCCGGCAGGTTGCTGAGCGGGTGCGATGAATGTAGTAGCCGCGCTGACCACCTCATGACTGAAACCGTTGTCAGCTCGGGGCCCCCCGCGACCGTGGTGATTACGACGAAGAATCGTGTCGAAGATCTGCGCCAGGCGGTCTCCTCCGCGCTCGCTCAGTCGGTATCGCCCGAAGTCATCGTTGTGGACGACGGCTCCACTGACGGAACGTCGGAAGCAATGTCGCGTGAGTTTCCCGAAGTCCGCGTGCATCGCGAGGATCAGTCACGTGGTTACATAGCCCAGCGCAACCGTGGTGCCCGCCTGGCGAAATCGCCGATCATCTTTTCGATTGATGACGACGCGGTCTTTTCGTCGGCTCGCGTGGTCGAGCAAACGTTGCGGGAGTTTGATCACCCTCGGGTGGGTGCGGTGGCGATCCCCTTCATCGATGTCAATCGCAGCCCGGAAATCAAACAGCGTGCGCCGGCCGCGGATGACGTCTTCGTGGGTTACAGTTTCATCGGCACCGCGCACGCCCTGCGGCGCGAACGGTTCCTCCAGTTGGGTGGCTACCGCGAGTTGCTGGTTCATCAGGGTGAGGAGGAGGATTACTGCACGCGAATGCTGGACCGGGGTTTTGTGACCCGGCTCGGAACGGCCGATCCGATTCACCACTTCGAGTCGCCCCGTCGAAATTGGACGCGGATGGATTATTACGGCTCGCGGAACAAGATTCTATATTCGTGGTGGAATGTTCCGCTCCCGTTTTTTCCGGGTCACCTGGCGATGACGACGGCGAAGACGTTGACCTACTGCCTGCATCCGGGACGTTTCGCCACCCGGCTGCGCGGGGTGCTCGCCGGCTGGTCGCTCGGCATGTCCGGTCGCCTTGGACGCCATCCCGTCTCCCCATCCACCTACCGCTTGAGCCGTGCCTTGAAGCGCCGTGGCGCCACTCCGATCGCCGAGATTGAAGGCAGCCTGGGGGCGGGCCTTTGTTCGCCAGACTTCGATTTCTCCAAAGCGTGAATGCCGTTTCGCAACTGACCGGACAATCGATCTCGCCGGCCTTGGCTCCCGGTGCTTCAGCCCCAACCGCCCACACTTCGTCGCTGCGCTGGATTGTTGCCCAGGAGGGGTCGCGTCAGAGCTATGCCGTGCCGGTGAGCTTTCATCGCCTGGGGCAGTTGCAGCGGATGTATACCGATGTCTGGTGCCGGTGGGGGCGTGGGTTGTTGCGGCGCGGTCCGGCCGGTGCGCGTTCCCTGGCAACACGGTTTGAGCCCAACCTCCCCTCAGCCCGGGTCGTGTCGTTCAATTCAGGAGCGATCCTCGGTCGCTCGCTGTATCACTTTCGGCGCCATCGCTACTCCAGCGAGGATCACGCGCAGGAGTTCATTCGCTTTGGCCGTTGGTTCGCCGAGCGTGTCCGGCGACATTTGGCGCACTCCAATCTGGCGCCGGATCGCGATGTGTTTTTCGGATTCAACACGAACTGCCTGGAGACGCTCGAAGATCTGAAGCAACGCGGTGTGTTCACCGTGGTCGATCAGGTTGACCCCGGCCGGGTCGAGGAGGATCTCATCCTGGAGGAGGCCAAGCGTTGGCCGGGTTGGACGACCACTCCCGGTCGCCTGCCCAAGGCTTACTGGGACCGCCTGCAGCGTGAGTGGGAGTTGGCGAATCTGGTGCTCGTGAACTCGGAATGGTCCGCGCACGCCTTGGTGCAACAAGGTGTGCCGGCCGAAAAAATCATCATTGTCCCGCTGGCAATCGATCTCTCGCGGGACCACCGGTCGACACCGGTCAATCCCCGGGGCCGCTTGAAAGTTCTTTGGCTTGGCTCGGTCATTCTTCGCAAGGGAATCCAATACCTCGTCGAGGCGGCCCGGCGATTGCAGGGTGAGGACATCGAGTTCCTCTTGGCGGGCCCGCTGGGCATTGCCCCTGAAGTGGTGCGGACCTTTCCACCGTCGATCAAGTTGTTGGGCCGGATCACGCGCGACCAGTTGAGCGCAGTGTATGAGCAGGCGCACGTGTTTGTCCTGCCAACCTTGTCCGATGGCTTTGCCATCACTCAATTGGAGGCGATGGCCCATGGTTTGCCGGTGATCACCACTCCCAACTGCGGACGGGTGGTGACGGATGGGCTTGATGGTTTGATCGTTCCGCCCCGCGATTCCCTGGCATTGGCCGAGGCGCTCGCGGCGGTGAATGCGGATCGCGATTGGCTTTGTGACATGTCCCGAAACGCGCTTCAAACGGTGCGGTCCTATGATTTGCCTTCCAACGCCCAATTGATCAATGGCCTGGTCATGCGCCGGATGGTCAGATAGCAGGCGCGCAGAATCGTTTCACCGTATGGAGTACTATTCGCGGATCGACCGCTGGCGATCCTTTCTCTATCGGCGGCTCGCTCGTTGGATCACCTGCGAGGTCAAGCTCCTCGGGCGACATCCGCTGGCGTTGGACAACAAGTTTCAGGTGAACAGCCTCCAGGATGTTTTTTGCCATCCCTTCTACTGGCAGCTCTACAACTGGCTGCCGGAGCCGCCGCGGTTGGTGGTGGATCTGGGAGCACACTGCGGGCACTTCAGCATGCTCGCCGATGTTTGCTTTCGCACGCAGTTCGGAGCGGTCGACCCCGAGTATCTGCTCGTCGAACCGAATCCAAAGCTGACCCCGGTGATCCGGCGAAACTTGCAGAAGTCCGGGTTGTGTCCCCGCTTCGCTCTTGAACAGGGGTTGGTCGGCAAGCGCAACGGAACTGACACCTTGTGGGTTTCTTCCAGCAACTATCTGTCCGCCAGCTTGCAACGAGGCGAGGCGACGAATGGCGTTACCAGCCAATATCTGGACTTGGATCGGTTGGTCGGAGCACGGGCCATTCAATTGCTCAAGGTGGATATCGAGGGTGCGGAGTATGACCTCGTTGCGAATTACCCGGCGCTCTTTCAGCGGGTTGAACGATTGATGATGGAGATTCACACGGCGTCACCTGAACGCACGCGCGCGCTTAATGCATCGCTCGCCGCCGCAGGTCTTCGTCCCTTCGGGCGGACTCTGGATCATGCCGGTTTTCAACTGGCAATGTTTCAACGCGCGTGAAGCCGGCACCAGGGCAATGACTATGTCGGCTTCGTCAACTTTGGTGACTTCAACAAGTCGGACAAACGGCGCACCACTCGTTGGCGGGCGCGTCATGATTGGAGCGACGGTCCTGGGGTTGGGTGGCATCCGGACCCATTTGCAACTGCTCTGTCAGGTGCTGCGTCGGGCGGGAGTCGCGGTTCAAGTGTTCGCCACCGGCTCGCACTGGGATGCGGAGTCGGTGGCCAGTTTACAATCGTTGGGCGTGCAGTTCATCATGCCACCGCCCCTGGTGCGGCGTTCCCGCAAACTCTCGGCTCTCCACGCCGCGTTGTCCTGGCCGCTGCGCACTCCCCGGCGGGCGAACTCACTCTATTGCATTTCGCCGGGCGCGTCCCAGTTGTTGCTGCACCGCCTGCGACCTCGCGGGACCACGAGCATCAATCATGAAATCGTCGAGCCGCCCGGTCCACAGAGCCCCGCCGGCCGGTGTGCCGCGATGCTGGATGTCTCCGTTGCCAACAGCCGGAAGGTAGCGCAACTGATGCAGGATCTGTGGCCTGCGAAGCCCATCCGCGTCATCCCGTTCCTGACGTCGGATCGGCCGACACCGCCGCCGCAGCGGGGTCGCGATGTGGGCGCGGGTCTGCTCCGCGTGGTTTATCTGGGGCGCCTGGTTTCGCAGAAGCGTCCCGACGAACTGGTTCGCCGCTGGCGGGAGATTTGCCAGCGCCCGGGCATTGGACCGGCGCGCCTCGATGTCTACGGCTACGATCCGTCGGGTGAGATGCTCGCGCAGTTGCGTGAGTTTGTGACGAGCTCCCGGCTTGGCGACTCAGTAACGATTCATGGCGAGTACTCGCTCCCTGAGCTGGACGGAATACTGGACCAGAGCGACCTGGTGGTCCTGCCAAGCCTGTGGGAAGGGTTGCCGTTGGTGCTGGTTGAGGCGATGCTCAAGGGCGTGCCGTTTGTCGCGTGCGCTGCCGGCGGCACGGAGGAGTTGGGCGACGCCAACCCGGACGTCGTGATCACCGAGTCCGACTGGTCACAGTTTGAAGCGGGTCTGGAGCAAATGGCCCGGCGCATTCGGCTGGGCTTGGTCGATCCCATTCGGTTGCATTCCTGGGCGGAGGCTCGCTACGGCTTTGACAGTGTCGCCACCAAATGGCTCCGGTGTTTGCGTGAGCCTCAAGCCTACTTCGACCTGCCATGATCGACCTCGCTTTGGTGGCTCAATTTGTTCTGTGGCTGTTCGTGGTGGGTGCGTTCCTAGCTACTCGTCAGGCGACGATCTTTCATCCTGCCACCGTTTATCTGGCGTTTCACGGCCTCGTCTTTGTGCTGCGCCCGATCCTCGTTCATGTCTTCGGTTTCGAAGCCAACTGGGAATACATGTGGTTCCGGCCCACGGATGAGTACTTCGTAAAAACGCTGGCGGTCAGTTCTATCGCGCTGGTTTGCCTCGTCACGGCGAGTGTTTGGGTGGGGTGGAGCCGGATCTCCTTTGGTGCCTTGCGGGTTCCTGAGTTTTCGCTCACCGAACGGCGCGCTTTGCTGCTGACGACGTTGCTGCTCGCGCCCCTCGCCGCCTACTCCATCTTTGCGACCCGCAACGGTATTGCGGGCGAGCGCGTGAACGGGATTTACATCATGACCAATTCGACGGGCTACATCAACGAGGCCCAGCACTTCATCATGCCGCTGCTCTGCGGTTGGCTCTTGGTCACACGCTTTCATTGGTTGAATCTGTTTCCATCGCTCCTCTACGTTGGCTATCGCGCCTGGTTCGGCTGGTCGCGCTGGACCATCTTGCTCTTCCTGCTGTTGATCGTGATGGCCTACTGCTGGCATTTCCGGAAACGGTGGCTGCCGTTGTGGTCGGTTGCCGTCGCGATACCGGTTTTGATCTTGTTCAATCTTTTGGGTCACAACCGCGACTTGTTGAAGTCAATCGTCACGGGTGAAGAAGTACGGGTCGTTGACCATGACCCCGGCATGACTCGGGAAGAGAAACTGCGCAAGCAACTCGATACGCAGGACTACTCAAATTTCGACTATCTTTCCTACGTGGTATCCATCGTTCCTGAGCGAACCGAGGCATACTCTTATGGCGCGCAATATCTCCAGCTGTTTACCGAACCAATCCCCCGGATCCTCTGGAAGGGCAAACCGGTGGGGGCTCCGGTGAAGACGATCAGCCTCGGTGCCTACGGCAACTTCGTCGGCCTGACCGTGAGTCTTCCCGGCGATGGTTGGATCAGTGGTGGCTGGATCGGCTTGATTGTTACCTTGTCACTGGTGGGCGCCTTTTTGGGTTGGGCGCACCGGACGTTTTGGACCCACACCGAGAATCGCCTGGGTTGCCTGTTGTATCTGGTCGGGCTGGCGATGGTTCCTCAATGGTATCGCGATGGCGGCATTTCCATTTCCAAGTTTCTTCTGTTCACCCTCTCGCCCGTCGTCCTCTGGAGTCTGTTCACCTGGCTGCTCGGTCCGCGCCTGTTTCCCGGGCGCTCGATCATCGTGCGTACTGCTGCCTTGCCGGACCTGTTGCCCGTGCCGGCCGGTCCCGATCGGTTCTACCAATGAAGACGTACGGCGTGCTTTGGGCTCAGTACGGGCCTTACCACTTTGCGCGCGT
This sequence comes from bacterium, assembly GCA_031362805.1. Classification (GTDB taxonomy): domain Bacteria; phylum Verrucomicrobiota; class Verrucomicrobiia; order Limisphaerales; family RI-55; genus RI-55. The sequence goes on along the minus strand of JANLTG010000158.1, from coordinate 7,818 downwards.
GCGCGGCTTGGTGAATGCCGCCTCCGGGAACCGTATCCACGCGCTCGAATTTGCCAGCCGCACCCGCGACTACCGCTGGGAACGAGCGGAGGATTCGTTGGCGGTGAATACGATCTGTCCCGATGCGTTGGCGGAGGAGGTATCGTTTTCCGAAGTGTTTCGGCGCGCACGGCGCGTTTTTAGAAAGCTGGAAATTGGCACCTGCCTGCTGCCGAGCTATTCGCCCAAACAATCATTGGCTGCCCTCCTCGCCGCCAAGTCGCTCGGCATCAGGACGGTGATGATGAATGAAAGCCACGTTGGCACCGCTCGTTCCGGAAGATTCGGAACGCTTCTCAAACGCCAGTTGGTTGGCCTGTTCGACGCCGCGCTCGTGGGGGGCGCTCCCCAGAAAAGATACTATGCCTCCCTCGGCCTGCCTGAGAACCGCATCTTCACCGGCTATAACGCCGTTGATAACGACCACTTCGCGATGAAAGCGGCTGCGGTAAGAAGTCGGGCGCCTGAGTATCGATCACAATACGAATTGCCCGAGCGCTACTTCCTGAGCCTGGGCCGCTTCGTGCCCAAGAAAAACCTGGCAACTCTCATCCGTGCCTACGCCCTCTTCCTCAAGTCCGCACTTCACCGTTCGCCTTCGTCATTTCGCATTCCGCACTTAGTCCTGGTCGGCTCCGGCGAAGATGAACCAGGTCTGCTCGCGCTCTGTTCCGAACTCAGCCTGCCCATCTACGACAAGCGCTCCGCCAGCCCCTCTTCCCCTCTCCCCCCAGGCCCCTCTGCCGATCTCCCGCCCGGCGTCCACTTCTACGGCTTCCGCCAAGTTGATGAGAATCCAATCTTCTATGCGCTGGCGGATGCCTTTGTCCTGCCCAGTCTTTGGGAGGAATGGGGCTTGGTGGTCAATGAGGCCATGGCTTCCGGCCTGCCGGTGATCGTGAGCGAAACCGCCGGGTGCGCCGAGGACTTGCTGGAGCCGGGGCTGCCGCCCGTCACTGACCCGGCGGAAGCGTTTCCATCACGCCAGCCCTCCTCGCTCCGGGGAAAAGTCAGGCGGAACGGGTTTGTCTTTGATCCGGCTTCGACCAGCGAACTCGCGGCCATCCTTGCGATCGTTTCAATGAATCCGGCTTTGGGACGGGCGATGGGTGGTCAAAGCCGGATCACTGTGGAGAAGTGCTCTTGTGAGAACTTTGGCCGGAACGCACTGCGCGCCATTGAGGTCGCGGCCGGCCGCAGCGCTGAACCTCTTCGCGGGCGCACCGCTGGGGAATTGACTTCACCCCGCGCATGACGGGTGTGCGCCATCTTCACTTCACTCAGTCACTCGAACCGCTTCAAGGGGGCGGTTTGGGTACGAGCGCCGTCGCGCTGCATCGCAAATTTCTAGGCGCCGGCGTTGCCTCAAAATTGTGTGCGACGTATGGCGACGCTCCCCAGTTTCAGGGCGATCAGGTCGAGGAATTTCCGAGGACCGGGCCTGACCAACTCTATTACTCGCAAGCACTGGCTCGCTGCGTCCGCGATTTGGTTGCAAATGTCGATGTGGTTCACGGCCACGGACTTTATGTCGGCACCAATTTTCTATTTGGTCGTGAAGCGCGCCGCCAGGGCAGGTCGCTGGTGTATCACACACACGGATTTTTTGAGCCCTGGATTCTTCGGCGATCACGCGGGAAGAAGCAGGTGGTTCATTGGCTCTTTGAGAATGGGAACTTTCGACAGGTCAACCTGTGGCGCGCTTTGACCCTCAAGGAGGCGGACCAGATTCGCGCTCAAGGCAGCAAGGCTCCGATCGTGGTGGCTCCCAATGGGCTGAACATGGAAGAGTTTCCTGAGCCCGCGAATCGCCAATCACCGATTGCGACGCCACGAATTCCCGCGCTCACCAAGGAGCGCTCGCGAATGCTGTTCCTCGGCCGAATTCATCCCAAGAAGGGTTTGGATCTTCTGCTTTCGGCGTGGGCGCAGGCCCGACGCCCGGGTTGGGACTGGGAGTTGGTCATCGCCGGGCCGGACGAAGGCGGTCACGAGGCGGAGATTCGGTCGCTCGCTTCAACTCTTGGCTTGGCTGACGACGTTCATTTCACTGGGCCGGTTCAGGGGGCGACGAAAAATGCCTTGCTCCATTCGGCCGATCTCTTCGCGCTGACGTCCTATTCTGAAGGGTTTTCAATGGCCCTGCTGGAGGCGATGGCTTGCGGAATTCCGGTTGCCGCCACCAACTCCTGCAACTTTCCAGAGATCAGCTCGGCCGCTGCCGGTTGGGAATGCGACCCCACCTTGGATGCCGTGTCGGCGATGCTCCGTCAGTCACTCGGCACATCGGATGAAGAGCGTTGGCAACGAGGGGGCAACGGCCGGAACCTGGTGGCCTCACGCTATGCCTGGTCACGCGTCGTATCGACCTTGGTGGCCGCTTGTGATGCGCACTGCTGAAAATACTTCCAGGGTTCGGCTCGATCTGTTCGACGCTCGCCAGGGGCTGGATCGCGGTCGGCCGCGCTGGGTTGAGGCCCTTTGGTATCTGACAAAGTGCCTGCTGTTCCTCACAGCTTTGCCGATTCCCTCGTTAATCAAATCATTCGTGTTGCGAATGTTTGGCGCGCGCGTGGGCCAGGGTGTTGTCATCAAGCCTCGCGTGAACATTCACTTCCCCTGGAAGCTAAGCGTCGGTGATCATACGTGGATTGGTGAGGAGGTCTTCATCTTGAACTTCGAACCCGTCACCATCGGCAATCATTGCTGCATCTCCCAGCGGGCCTTCTTGTGCGCCGGCAATCACGACTATCGCGAGCCCAGTATGCCGTATCGCAATAGCCCGATCACCATTTCCGACGGTGCCTGGATCGGCGCGCAAACGTTCGTCGGTCCGGGTGTCACCGTTGGCGTCGACTCCGTGATCTCTGCCGGATCAATCGTCACCAAGGATCAACCAGCGGGAATGATCTGCCAGGGAAATCCCTGCCACCCACTTCGAACTCGCTGGCAAGACCCGGTTGACGCGACGGATACGAATCAGTGACCGCTGACGGCCGATCGCGCGATGTTCGTCACCGGAAGTTTACGAGTCGGTGACGCGCCCGTTTAATCATTAAGTGAATAGTCGCGGCCTCGCATTGCCCGTTGGTCCCATCGATCGCCGCGCAGTCGCCGGTTGGCAATCCCAAATCTTTAACCAGCAAAATCTGTGAATGACTTGATCGTAATCTGTGGCGGTGGCGGCTTCATAGGCGGGCACCTGGTGGCGGACCTTCGGCGGCAGGGGCATTCGAACCTGCGGTCAGTGGACCTGAAGCCCTTGGCCGAGTGGTATCAGACCGTGCCCGGCGTGGAGAACGTCCAGTTGGACCTCCAGGAGAAGGACGCCTGCGAGACGGCGCTCCAGGACGCAGCCGTCGTCTACAACCTGGCCGCCGACATGGGCGGCATGGGGTTCATTGAGAACAACCGTGGCCTCTGCATGCTGACGGTGTTGATCAACACCCACCTGTTGCTGGCGGCGAAAAAGTTCGGCGTGCAACGCTACTTCTACGCCTCGTCCGCGTGCGTCTATAACGCGGACAAGCAGCGCGATCCCAACGTCACCGCGCTCAAGGAAGCGGATGCCTACCCGGCCATGGCCGAGGACGGATACGGCTGGGAGAAGTTGTTCAGCGAACGCATGTGCCGGCATTTCCGGGAAGACTTCGGACTGGCGACGCGAGTCGCGCGTTACCACAACGTCTATGGCCCGCTGGGAACCTATGAAGGCGGCCGGGAGAAGGCCCCGGCGGCGATGTGCCGCAAAGTGATTGCCGCCAAACTGTCGGGCCAGCACGAGATCGAAATCTGGGGCGACGGCCAGCAGACGCGCAGTTTCATGTATATCGACGATTGCTTGAAAGGGACGCAGGCGATCTTGAACAGCGAGATCCTGGAGCCGATCAATCTGGGGAGCAGCGAGTTGGTGAGCATCAATCAACTGGTGGACATCGTGGAAGAGATCGCGGGGATCAAGCTGCGGCGGAGTTACAACCTGAGCGCGCCCAAGGGCGTGAACGGGCGCAACAGCGACAACACGCTGATCCGGCAGTATCTGGGTTGGGAACCTTCGGTCCGGCTGCGCGACGGGATGGAACAAACCTATCGCTGGATTTACGACCAGATGACGAACTCAACTGCCTCGGGACCTCTGACTGCCGTCTCGGGAATGGCGGTCGCCTAGTCACCAGCGCTGCGAAAAAGTGTGGTGAATGCTGCTCCAAAATTGAGCGCCGGCGTGCGTCGAATTCTCGGCGTTGATTTCTTCGCGGGCACGACCGAGGAGGCTCTGAAGAAGAGTCTGCCCGGAGGTCTGGTCGTGGTTCCGGCTGCTCCCGCACTCGTCGAAATGGTCACGGACGAGGCCTATCGCGAGGCGCTGCTGCGGGCGGATCTCGTCCTCACGGATAGCGGCTTCATGGTCCTGATCTGGAACTGGCTCACCGGCGATCATCTCCGGCGGGTGTCGGGGCTCGAGTACTTGAAACTGTTGTTGGACCATCCGTCGCTCGCCCAGCCCGACGACGTACTCTGGGTGATGCCGTCCGTCGCCGCGCGGGACAAGAATCTCGCCTGGCTGCGCTCCCGTGGGTTGAACTTCTCCGTGGAGCATTGTTACCTCGCTCCACTTTACCCGCGAAACCAGGTTGAAGATCCCGCCTTGGTGGCCCTGATAAATGAACGCCGCCCGCGTCACGTGATTGTCGGTTTGGGTGGCGGTGTTCAGGAGAAGCTCGGTCTTTATCTCAAGCGCAACTGTCACTACTTGCCGGCAATTCATTGCATCGGGGCCGCCATCGGCTTCCTGAGTGGCGATCAGGTGAGTATTCCCGACTGGGCCGACCGCTGGTTTCTCGGCTGGTTGCTGCGCTGCACCTCGCAACCGCGCCGGTTCATCCCTCGTTATTGGCGGGCCTTGCGTCTGGCTCCCATGCTCATCCGCTATCGCGAGCGGTCGCCGTGTGCCCCCTGATTCGACGGCGGTTTCAATCGGAAGCGTTTCCCTCCAAAGTAGGGCTGGCACTCCGTGCCCGATTCCGGGTGCTGCACCACTCTCAACAGGGCTATCCAGCACGTGGCTTTCGCGACTTTGCATTCCGTTGCGCGACTTTCGTCCTTCACCTCCACTTTGCTCAAGCTTGCTGCCGGATTTCGCGTTACGCTATCTCCCGGCAAGCACCTTGTTCAAAAATCATTTGCCCACCGCCGCCGCTCGGTGCCGCTCCCCGCCGCCGGCCGCCTATTGTCCCTGCTCGCTGGCACTGCCAACCGGCGGGCGGTTCATTCCTTGGGTTATGCTCGACGCCGATGAAAGACCAATTGACTCAACAGCAGTTCGTTCAACTCCGCGCCACGGGTCGCCCCAACTTCGTGCGCCAAATCGGAGGGCCAAGTTATACAAGGCCGCACTCCGTTCCTTCTTCCTTGTTCATTTGTCATTTGTCACTGGTCCTTGGTCCTTGGCCGCCCACATCCGTTTCGCTTGAGACATCAAAACTCAAAACTTGGTAAAGAAACGGTAAAGGGATGGTAAACTATTTCCGAAATACGGATTCTGGAAAGGCGGGGTCGGCACTCCGTGTCAGCCTGGTCAACTCGCGTACACACCGCTGCCACTCCTGCTCTCATTCGTCTTCTTGCCTCACGCTCGATGGCTCCGATCGGAGCCCGTTTGAAGACGCGGGTTCAAATCCCGCGACCGATCCCACGTTTTGACGCCGCAGGCTTCAGGCCCAGCGGGCCGGCCTGTTTATAGATTCGGCCGCAGCCGGGTTCGAAGCTCCGTCGGAGCGTCCTGTCTGCACCGATTCTCCCAAACATGCTCAAATTTGAATGTCGAGCGTTGAGCGTGTCCTACCAAGTCCAACCGAGAATCGGTTAGATGGTCGAGGTGCCTCCTCTCCCGCCCTGCGGGCCGGGGAGAGGAGGAGCCTCAATCGATTCCTCCGAATTTCACAGAGAAGTGGTACCATTCCCTCCGTTTAGACCTCGCCGGTTTATATGAAAACCTCGGACTCCACCAAGCTCGAAGCCGCGAACCTCACGGATATGACCGCGCATGCTGCCCCGCCGAGTTCCGCCGTGACGCGCTTCCTTGCCTGGGCTCAATCCGGTCCCGGCCTTGCGCTGATTGCGTTGTCCGGTTTCTGGCTCCTGCTCTTCGACGCCTTGCGGGGCGAGTGGGAGATCAACGCCCAATACAACTTCGGCTGGGTGGTGCCGTTCCTCGGTGCGGCGCTCTTGTGGCGTCGCTGGCCGGGTCGGCCACCGTCGACGCCTCCTCACTTTGCCTGGCCCGTCGCTGCCTTTGCGGGTTTGCTCGCGGTCCTTGCTTTGCCCCTGCGGTTGATCCTCGAAGCGAATCCGGAATGGCGCCTGGCGTATTGGGTGCATGCTTTCCAGGTCGTCGGCTTGTCGCTCGGCCTCCTTTATCAGGTGGGCGGTTGGCCCTGGGTGCGACACTTCGCCTTCCCAGTTTGTTTCATGCTGATTGCCGTGCCGTGGCCGATGGAATTCGAGCAGGGGATCATTCAAAGCCTGATGCGTTTCGTGGCCGGCGCCACGGTCGAATTCGTCGGCTGGCTGGGGATTCCCGCGATGCAGCATGGAAATTTGGTTGAGATCGGGAACGGGATGGTGGGCATCGATGAAGCCTGTAGTGGCGTGCGGTCTTTGCAATCGGGATTGATGATCGCGCTGTTTCTCGGTGAGCAGTACCTGTTTTCCGCCGCGCGCCGCATCGGGTTGCTCCTCAGCTCGATTGCCCTCGTCGTGGTCGCCAATATGGGCCGCACCACGTTCCTGGTTTGGGCCGCGGCCGAACGCGGTTTTCATCAAATGGAAGCCTGGCACGACGCCGCCGGCAACGTTGTCATGTGGGTCGTGCTCCCGGGATTGTTTGCCCTCGCCTGGTTACTTCGACCAAAAACCCCGATGGGGGCCGAAGCCGTGGCGTCGGTGTCCTTCCCGACAATCCGCCTGCCGCGCTGGGTCGGCATTGGCGCCCTTGCATGGATTGCCTTTTCACTGGTCGCATCCGAGGCATGGTATCGCACGCACGAAAGGCAGTTGGTGGCCAATACGCCGTGGTCCGTCGCGTGGCCCGTCGAGGCGTTCAACTTCAAGGAGTCAGCCGTCCCCGAGAATGCCCTGGCCATTCTCCGTTGCTCCAACAGCAAGACGGCTTCATGGCAGGATGACCACGGCAACGATTGGTCGGCGTTCCTGCTGCGGTGGGATGCCGGTGAAAATTCCGCGCAACTCGCCAAGGGGCATCGCCCCGAAATCTGCCTCACCGCCGCCGGCGCCAGGCTGCTCGATGACTTGGGAATGGCCTCGGTGTCGCTCAAGGATGTGCAGCTCAATTTCCATCACCAGACGTTCGAAGGCGGCACTCAATTGATGCATGTGTTCTATTGCATCTGGGCGGACAAAGTTTCGCCTTCGGAGTTGAACTTGAAAGAGGACGGCTCGCGCTCCAGTCGGTTCGATGCGGTGCTGGCCGGCAAGCGCCACCTCGGCCAGCAAGTCCTGGAAGTGGTCATCACGGGACCGGAATCCATGGAGGCCGCCCGCCAACTCCTGGAACAGCAGTTGGCATCGCTCATAGAACGCCTTTGATCCGGCAGAGCCTGTCTGAAAATTCCGAGGGGTGCTGTTTTCGCAGGCAAGGCCGGCTGGCGAGGCGCGCCGACAGGAGGATACCCGCAGCGGTCTCTTACCGAGGCGCAACGAAGCTAGGGAAACGCTGATTTAATCCGCCGGTCTGGCGCTTTAATTGCAGACGGAGGCCGC
>JANLTG010000066.1:0-111254 GCA_031362805.1 bacterium | reverse complement strand
ATCTCCGAAGTCTGGAACGGCGCGGGGCCAAGGTATGGCAGAAGATCAAACCGGCGCTGGTTGCCTCCCCCCAAACCGTGCCCGCAACCCTGTGAACAACTCTTATGAAAAAGCCCTTTGCAACCCAGAGAACATCTGCGGCGGGAAGCGAAGCGCCAAACCGTTTTGGCACGGGCGAAACGGGTGATGAATTCCATAAGGCTCGCTCGCTCGAAAGCGGTGTCGCCGCTGCGCTCTGCCACCGCACTCCAAGACGCTACCGCGCTGCGCCCTTCCTCAAACGCGTCCTACTTCTTCGGTTTCTTCTCCTTGAAGGACGAGCGCAGGAACCAGTGCTTCTTCAGGCCTTGCACCAGCGCGTCGGCGTTGGTCACGACGCCGGAAATCTGGCTGAGCATCTCAGGATTCAACTGCACCTGACGGTTCAGGTTGCCCGTGATCTCGGAAAGATTGTCGAGTGATTCAGTGAGCGACGTGAGCGAGACGTTCAGGTTCGAGGACACGGTGGCCAGCTTCTCATCGACCGATTGCAACGTGCCATCGGCGGTGCCAAGAGTGGTCACCAGTTGCTCGCGCACGTCGGTTGGGAACAGCCACTCGCCCAGGCCGCCCTTGGGTTCCTTGAGCATCTCGGTGATGGCTTCGAGGTTCTCGATGGCCGGCTTGGTTTGCGTCAGGAGATCGTCGAGATTCACGGCTGCACTGGAGCCGTTTTCCAACAGCGTGTTCAACTGGTTGGTAAGCGAAAGGATGTTGGGCAGCGCCGCCTCGACCTGGTTCAAGAGCGTCTCCGCGCGGTCGTTGAAGGTCGGCGGCTCGATGGCGAGCAGCCAGAAGCCCTTGGTCTTCGGCGTCACCGGTATATACTCGCCCTCATGGAATATGTCGGTGAGCTCGGTGCTGGTCCAGAAGCCCACGGAACGGGTGGGGCGATCGCGATACGTCGGCGCGCCTTCCACGCCGCGGGTTAATTCGAGGATGCGATTACCAAGCAGGTCCGAGGCGGTGACCTTCGCGCGTGAATCGACCCAGAGATAGCCGTAGTACGGCGCCCGCACAACGAACGCGATGTAGACGTTCAACTCGCGCTCGCGGCTCCACTGATCGTCCGCCGGCATCATCTCCACGACGGTGATTTCGCCGACGTCGCGCCCCATCAGCCGAACCGGATCACCGACGCGAATGCCGGCCGCGGTGCGGAGGAATGTGTAATACTTCGCCTTCTCGACCAGCCAGCCTTTGCGTTGCGCGGTGTGCTTCAGGTAATAGCCCGTGCCCGCGAGCAACAGCAGCGCAGCCATCGCCACGAACAACCCAACCGCCACCTCCATCTGGTTGAGGCGGGTGCGCAATTGCGGGGTGAGGTCTTGCAAGGCCATGGGTCAGCGAAGCACTGGGAATCGAACCACGAAGGGACACAAATTCACACGAAGCGGGTCGATCACGAACAAGGAGCGCGGTTGTGTCCGCAAGACCAGCCGCAGCAGCTCCAAACGCCAGAAACACTTCGCCGCCGCTTCGACTGGTGCCACGCTCACTGGAGCGCTCCGAGAATTCCGCATCATTCGCATCATTCGCGTCAAGGCCCTACCACCGCAGGATTGGTGTCTATTCGTGTCCATTCGTGGTTCTCAGTCTGCGGCCGCTTCGAGGTCGGGATCGTGGAACAGTTCGGGCGCGGAGGCAACGAGTTGTTCCCAGGTCTGGTCGGCGCTCAGTGCCCCTCCCCGCAGGCTCGCCCATTTCAGCGCGGGGAATTCCCGCCAGTCACGGGCCGCGACGCCAGTCATGATCAACGCCATTGGCCGGCCTTCATTCAATTCATGACCGGCATGGAGCCGGGCGATGAACTGAATCAGCCTCCGCCGATCCCCGCCATCAAGGCCGGCGCAAGGGTCATCCAACAATAACACCTCCGGCCCCAGGGCCAGCGAGCGAGCCAGCAAGGTTCGGCGGCCGACTGCCGGACCGACGCGCATGCTCGAGACCTGCGCGTGCGATTCCAGGTCAAGCGCGGCGAGCAGGAACTTCGTGCGTTCGTCGATCTCCGACTGGCTGCGACCGCCGTGGTAGTGGAGCGGCAATCGAATGTTCTCCCGGACGGTCAAGCGATGAAACAAGCCCGCCTCGCGGCAGAGCACCACGCCGATGCGTCGCCGCTGTTGCAACGTCTCGCCCTCGGAGAAATTCGCCCAATCCTCGCCGAACCGTTCGATGCGGCCGGCCAGCGGTTGCTCCAGTCCGGCGATGGATCGCAGGAAGGACGTCTTGCCCGCACCAACGCCCCCGGCGACGAACCACGCCTCGCCGGCCGCGACTTCCCAGTCGCCGCAATCGACGCTGCCGGCGGACGACCCGATCTTCGTCTCGCGAAAGCGAATCAACACGGAGGCAACTTTTGACTCAGGCGCCGTAGTCATAGGGAGCTCATGAACCACCAGAGCGGGACAAGCACGGCATCGAGCAGCAGGCAACCCGTTACGCCCAGCACCACCCCTTGCGTCGAGGCGGGCGCCACTTCCGGCAGCGTCAAGGGCCGGGCCAATCCGGCGTAACAGGTCGAGACGGCGATGATTACTCCGAAGCCGGCCGTCTTGATGCCCAGCAGCGTGAAGTCGAACCAGGTCAGCGAAGAGAAGATCTCGCCGGCGAACGTTTCAACGGTCAGCGGCGTGTCCGTGAGAAAGGCGAACATGAAGCCGAACCCCAGCGTGCCCATGATCAGATAAACGGTCAGCGCGAACACCACGGTTGCCAGCCCGATGATGCGCGGCACGACGAGATAATGGATCGGGTCGATGGCCAGCGTTTCGAGCGCCTCGACTTCGCCGAGGGCGCGGGAGGTGCCGAGTTGCACGACGGTGTTGGTGCCCGATCGACCGAGCACCAGAAACGCGGTGATCAACGGCGCCAGCTCGCGGATGACCAGCGTGACCACGAGTGGACCAATCAACTGCGTGGCGCCCAGCTTGGTGAGCAGCGTCACGATCTGCCCTACGATCACGACGCCAAACGCGGCCGCCACCGCGAGCCCGAGCGGCAGGAGTTTCAACCCGTTCTGCGCCACTTGCTCGACCACGAGCGAACGAATCAAGGGCCGCGCATGACGCCGGTGCGAGATCAACGCGCCGACGGAGATCAGCGCAAACGCGAGCAGGCCTTTGATGGTTTGCACCGAGGCCAGCGCCCGGTGACCTGCAATCTGCAGCAACGGACGACGGCGACGGACGGGGACATCAGATGAAACAGCCGCAACCATTGGCCCGACAGGCTAGGGAAGCGGCCGCAACTGGTCAAAGCGCAATGGGGGGAGTTCTCAAAACAGCCACGCGAAACCGACGCAGACCGCGTGGGCGTTTACCCCGTGATTCGGCTTGGTGATGCGTGCGCTCGACAGGTGTACTGAATAGTATTCCAGCGTGATCGCCTGGCGGGCATTCAGAAAGTAGCGCAAGCCCGCGCCATACTGTTCGTTGAATTGAAAGACACCGCCCAGGTCCGGCAAACCGATATCGGTCGCCGTCACCCCCAGGCTGAGGGAAAGGAACGGATTCAGCCGCCCCCCCGTGGCAAAGTGGTAGCGCAGTCCGCCGTTCAGTCCGACCACGTAGGCCAGCTCAGGATCGTCCTGGATGCCGCCGAAGAACTGGCCGGTCACTTCAAGGTTGCCGCCATACCAGTGCCCACGTCCCCAAGTATCGTTAAGGATGTATCCGTACTGAGCATGCATCAACCACAGGTCGTGAGCCACCGTGGGACCGCCCCGATTCACTCCCCACGCGCGCGCGAGCTTCAGCTCAAAACTCCGGGCTCGTTTGGCGAAGCCGCCGCCCACCCCGTCCTCCCAGATCGCGCGCTTTTCTTCGACCGGCTCCAGGGTAATGGCCGGCTCAGCGTTGTCGTCAGCAATGGCCGCCGACGTCAACACGAGCGAGAGGCCGAAAAAGCAGAGAAACCTCGCCCCAGCGTGAGCGGTGTTCATCGGGCTACCGTATCGTTCAAGTGCTTTCATTCTGGTCAAGAAGGCTGAGTCCAATAGCCGCAGGCCCTCAGCTAAGCAACACCTATGAACAGCCCGTATCAGTTACTACCCGGGCCGTCGCCCAACTTCAGCGGGATCGATTCCATTCAGGGGAGCGCGCGCGTCTCGCGTGCCGTGTTCGGCGTCGCGCCGAACACCGTTTGACTCCCGCACCGAAACGCACCGATTGATTTGACCACACGCGACCGCCAGAAGGCGTCGCCGGGACGGCTCCGCAGCACGCGAGACGCGTGCGCTCCCTAATCCAACTGGATCATTGGCTCAGACAAACTGCAGTTCCGTCGTCGTTGCGGTCTCATCCCAGCCGCGCGTCGGCTTGTCCGTGATACTGGAGACCGCTTTGATCGAGAGCTGGCGGCCCACCGTCTTGGCGCCCTTCACTTCGAGCTCCGCGGGCTTGCACGTCTGTTGGTTGATCTTCTGGTGCGGCGCCGGCTTGTAGCGGATGTAAAGCAACGGGGGCGTCCCTTCCTCGAAGAACAGCACCTTCGATTTCGGCGGCGCCAGCTCGTATTCCTTGTTCATGATGAACCCACCGAAGTTCACCCGCTTGAGGAACGAGGCGTCGCGGGTGGCGTAGGCCACGGTGAATACCTTGTCGCGTTCCGGGATGCCGCAATACAACAGGTCCGGGCCGATAAAAAGTTTCTCCTGCAACTCGACGACCTTGTAGTGCCCATCACTGAACACCAGCAGCAGCTTGTCGAAGCTCGTGCAATCGAGTTTGAACTCCTCGCCGCCGGCCTTGTGCCCGACGTAACCCTTCTCGCGATCGTAGCTCACCTTGAACGCCTTGAACGCGACTTCCTTGGCCTCGACCTCGTCGAACCGCGACTTCTTCGTCAGGCGCGGATAGAACGGGCCGTATTTCGCGAGCAACATTTCCAGGTGGTTGATCGCGTAACGGATAAGCTGCTTCAAGTGCTTCTTCGTCTCGGCAATGTCGCTCGTCACCTTCTCGATCTGCTCGCGGTGTTGGTTGATGTCGAACAGCGAGATGCGGCGGATGCGGACGGCCAGCAGGCGGTTCACGTCGTCGTCGGTGATCGCGCGCACCAACTGTTGCTCGAACGGCTTGAAGCCCTCGTAAACCGCCTTCACCACCGCGTCGTTGGTCTTGGCCTGTTCGATTTTCTTGTAGATGCGCTCCTCGATGAAGATGCGTTCCAGCGTGCGGAAGTGCAGCTCGCTCTCCAACTGGGCCAGCTTGAGCTCGAGTTCGCGCTTGAGGATGTCGACGAGCTGCCGGGCGTTCTCCTCCAGGATCTCAGACACCGTCAGCTCCACCGGCCGGTTTTTGCGGATCACGATGATCCGGCTGTCGATCTTCGATTCGCAGGCCGTGAAAGCGTAGAGCGCGGACACCAACTGTTCGGCATCCACGCCGCTCGGCGTCTTGATCTCGATCTCGACCTTCTCGGCGGTGAAGTCATTGATCGACTTCACCTTGAGCTTGCCCTTCTTCGAAGCGTCCTCGATGGAACCCAGGAGAAGCTCCGTCGTGGTGTGCGGCGGCAACTCGGTGATCAAAATGGTGGAGTCGTCCTTCACCTTGATCTTCGCCCGCACCTTGATGCTGCCGCGGCCGTCCTTGTATTCGCTGGCGTCCATCAGGCCGCCGGTGAAGAAGTCGGGCAACACCTTGAACGGTTTATTCTCCAGGATCGCGATCTGCGCTTCGATCAGCTCGAAGAAGTTGTGCGGAAGAATTCGCGAGGACATGCCGACGGCGATGCCCTCCGTGCCGAGCATCAGCAACAGCGGCAACTTGCACGGCAGCGTGACGGGTTCCTTGTTGCGACCGTCGTAACTGGGAATGAACTCGGTGATCTCGTCGTTGAACACCTCGTTGCGCGCGAGTTCCGTGAGCCGGCACTCGATGTAACGCGACGCCGCCGCTGGATCGCCCGTGTAGATGTTGCCGAAGTTCCCCTGCCCTTCGATCAGGTAACGCTTGTTCGTCAGATTGACGAGCGCGTCGGCGATGGAGGCGTCGCCGTGTGGGTGATACTGCATCGCGTGGCCGACCACGTTGGCCACCTTGATGAACTTGCCGTCGTCCTTCTCATGCAGCGCCCAGAGGATGCGCCGTTGCACCGGCTTCAAACCATCCGCGAGGTTCGGTATGGCACGATCACGAATGACGTAAGACGCGTACTCGAGGAAGCTGTGGTCCATCCGCAAGTGAAGCAGCCCCTTCTTGCCGTGCTCGATGTTGTGGGGTTGCATCGGCACGACCTCCGCTTCGATGTGAGGTTCGCCGTTGGCGTTCGGAATCGGGGGTTGATCTTGCGGCTGACTAACGGCGTCTCCGGTGATCGGAAGTTCCGGCTGTTCGGATGATTCGTCTTTGCGTTTGGCGGGCATGGAAAAGGTCAATAACGAGGTGGCGGGGCGCCCTCAAGCAATGATGGTTTGAGTGATGCGATCGGAAGAGCCATCGGACGCAACGGCAAATTGGCAGCGCTGTTCCCCCTCACTCTGACCCTCTCCCCAAGGAGAGAATCCCCCGGACAGTGTGCGCGCATTGCGCCCAGTAACCGGGGTGCCCCTCTCCCGCCCTTCGGGCACCCTCTCCCCCTCCGAGGGGGGAGAGGGACGGGGAGAGGAGGCCATCCATCTCGCTTCCCCAAGGCCGGTTACTGGGCAGGGAACAGCTTGCGGTGTCTCGGGAGAATGGTTGGTCCCGCGGAGCGGGCGTCCGCCTCGGGTCTCGCCGAGCGAAGCCGTCTTCCAATTTGTGTGCGGCGGTCGCATCGAACGGGGCCACCACCCACGCCGGGCGCGCCCGACACATTCTCCCTCTCCCCACGGGAGAGGGCTGGGGTGAGGGGAAAGGAGGTCCACATTTGCCAAACCGGCCAGACTCCCCGTTGGAAGACCACTTCTCCACGGCGTCCGCGTGCTGTTGAGTGCAGTTTTCACTAGCTCAGTCCTCCACCGGCACCACGAGGTTGGTCATGATGTAGTCCTTCCGCTCCGGCGTGTTGCGGCCCATGTAGAAGTTAATGATCTGCGTGGCTTCGGGCTTCGGCGCGTGCTCGACCTTGCTCAAGCGCATCCCCTTGCCGATGAACGCACGGAACTCGTGCGGCGAGATTTCCCCCAACCCCTTGAACCGCGTGATCTCGTGATTCTTCAAGGTGGCGATCGCATTGACCCGTTCCTCGTCCGTGTAGCAATAGACCGTCTTCTCTTTGTTGCGCACCCGGAACAACGGCGTCTCCAGCACGAACAGATGGCCGTCATGCACGAGCTGGTCGAAGTAGCGAAAGAAGTAAGTGATCATCAAGTTGCGGATGTGCAGGCCGTCCACATCCGCGTCCGTGGCGAGAATCACCTGGTCGTAGCGCAGGCCGTCGAGGTTGTCCTCGATGTTCAGGCTCTGCATCAGGTTGTATAACTCGTCGTTCTTGTAGATCGCGTCGCGCTTGAGATCGCACGTGTTCAGCGGCTTGCCTTTGAGGGTGAAGATCGCCTGATTGCTCACGTCGCGACAGCTCACGATCGAGCCCGCCGCCGACTGGCCTTCCGTGATGAACACCATCGTCCCTTTGCCTTTGCCCTTCGCTTTGTCGTAATGATGCTTGCAGTCCTTGAGCTGCGGGATCCGCAACGTGATGGCCTTCGCCCGCTCGCGCGCCATCTTCTTCACATCCTGCAATTCCTTCCGCAACTGCCGGGTGTCCTCGACCTTCGCGACGATCTTGTCCGCGATCTCGCGGTTGCGGTTGAGGAAGTGCAAGACCTCCTCTCGCACGCGATTGACGAGGTCCGACCGGATGTCCGTGTTGCCCAGCTTGTTCTTCGTTTGCGATTCGAAGATGGGATCTTTGAGCCGGATCGACACCGCGCCGACCATCGCCTCGCGCACGTCGTCGCCATCGTAAGCGCTCTTCGAGTATTCGTTCACCGCCTTGAGCAAGCCTTCGCGAAACGCGCTCAAGTGCGTCCCGCCGTCCGCCGTATATTGGCCGTTGACGAACGAGAAGAACGACTCGCCGTAACGGCTGTTGCTGTGCGTGAAGCAGAACTCCAGCGTCTTGGTCGTGTAATGCAGCGGCGGATAGATCGGCTCGCTCTGATCCGTGCCCAATTCCTCCATCACGAGATCGAGCAGTCCCTTGCGCGAGACGAACTCCTTGCCGTTGTAGATCAGCCGCAGGCCGCTGTTCAGGTAGCTGTAGTGGCGCAGCCGGCGCTCGACCAGTTCATCGCGAAACTCGATCTGCTTGAAAATCTCCGGGTCCGGCTCGAACTCAACCAGCGTTCCGTTCGGCTCGCCCTTGGCGCTGCCCTTGTTTTCCTTCTTGAGCCGGCCCTGCTTGAAATAACCCTCGGCGAACTCGCCCTCACGATGGCTGCGCACCATGAAGTTCTTGGACAACGCGTTGACCGCCTTGGTGCCGACGCCATTCAAGCCGACGCTGAACTGGAACACCTCATCGTTGTACTTCGCGCCCGTGTTGATCTGCGAAACGCACTCGATGATTTTGCCCAACGGAATGCCCCGGCCGAAATCGCGGACCGTGACGACGCCGCCCTTGATCTCGATGCGGACTTCCTTGCCGTTGCCCATGATAAACTCGTCGATCGCGTTGTCGATGACCTCCTTGAGCAGGACGTAAATGCCGTCGTCGTGGTTCGAGCCGTCGCCGATGCGGCCGATGTACATGCCCGTGCGCAGGCGGATGTGTTCGAGCGACGAGAGCGTCTTGATCTTGCTCTCGTCGTACGTGTGTTTCGCTTCACCGGCTTCGTTGGACTGCTTCTTCGCCATATCGGAGAGCGGTAGATACGAAATGAGCCACAGCGATGCAACCGGGAAGTTGACTGAGATTGAGAAGTTCTTACGCGAATTGCACGAATGAACGCGAATGGGGCGGAAGCAGGGCAACCGCTTCCAAAGGAGCGCGGCTCTGTGAGCTGCGGAGCGCCCGCAAAATGCCTACGTTCCCGACCAAGCCTGGCTATCTCGCACCACCGTGTGGGCTGCGAGTCACAGACTCGCGCTCCGGTTCGCGCAAACCTATCTGCGTCAATCCGCGGTCATCTGCGGTTCAATCCAAGCCTTGGCTTCACGGATATTTCAACCGGAAGAACTGCGAGCCGGCATTGGGCACCGTGACGCGATTCGTGCCGTTCTCGACGACCGGCGGCGTGTTGACCGGCGACCAGTTTGGTGGGTTTGCACCCACCGCCGTGGCCGACTCCAGTTGGAACGGCACGGGCGACGCCGGCCAGCCGATCAAAGAGTTGCCGGGTGAAGCTCGAAGGTCGATTTGGATAGTGCGTTCCTCCACGGAACCAATCAGCCATCGCGCGATACTCGCTGACAATTTGCCTCCGGCAGATGAAAACTTACCGCCAACGTACAACTCGGGACCACGAATCGCCAGGGCAGCGACATCAACCAGCGGGCCCGGACCGAGACCGGAACCCAGGGGCGTCCATTCACTCCCGTCCCACCGGACAAGTGCTTTCCCGCAAGGACTGGCAGCCGTACTGAATCCACCGACGTAAATGTTTGTGCCTGCCACGACCATTGAGTGCACGAACAGTTCGACGCCTTCGCCTAGCGCGGACCAAGAAACCCCATCCCATCGGGCGACACTTCGCGCCGACATGCCACCAGCCACCGTAAACTCTCCGGCAACGAACAAGTTGGTTCCAGAAACCGCCATTGCCGACGCCGATCCAGGCCAGATCGAATCCCTTACCAAGCCCCCACCAACTCCTGACCACGTTGTTCCATCCCAGACCGCAATTCCAGTCGCTGGTACACCGCCCGCCTCGGTAAAGGTTCCGCCAACAAAGAGCCTTTCACCGAGAAGCGCCATGGTCCGAGCATGACCGAGACTAACGCCGTTTGACAGGCCTGATCCCAAGGGCGACCAATCACTCCCATCCCACCTCGCCACGCTTCTTGCTGGAACAACTCCAGCCTGGGAGAACATTCCGCCAACAAAAATGTCATCTCCAAGTTCAGCGAAAGAATTCACCGAGACACCGCTGCCCCACGGCCCGTTGCCGATGGGCATCCAATTCTGGCCGCTCCACTTCGCTATACTAAACTCAGGCGCACCAAAATCGCTGGATACACCCCACGCGAAAACCGCACCAGACTCGCCAGCGAAGAATGTATCTATTGACATGTTGCCGTCTTCGTCCGCGGTCCATGTAGTCCCGTTCCAGATTGCAGCACCGTGCGTATCAGTGTTGCCGGCCCAATTGAAGCGTCCGCCCACAAACACATTAGTTCCGGAAACAGCCATGCTCGAGACCGGGGAGTTCAAACCCTTTCCGCTGACTGAGATTCCGGTGCGTTCCCATGCGCTGCCATTCCAAAAGGCAGCAAGGTCCAATTCTGTATTGCCAATCCTCCTGAATGTCCCACCAGCGAACACCTTTCCGTCAGTTCCACTGAGCGTGTAGATTTCCCCCTCGCCGTAGTTGGAGAACAAACTTACCCACTGGCCCTCACTCCACTTTGCCATGCTGTAAGCAACGTTGCCTCCCGCATACCTAAAGTCGCCCGCGACGTAAAGGTTGCTTCCCAGCATCTCCATCGCATAGATACCGGCCGAGCCCATGGAGTCGTTTTGCAAGCCGTCTCCCAGACTGGACCAAGTGCTTCCATCCCACTTTGCTATCCCGAAGGCATCAGCATTTCCCGCTGTTTCAAAGTAGCCTCCGACATACAAATCGGACCCGGACACAAAGAAGGAACTTACCGAAGGCGCGCCACCGGCTGTTCCGAGACCTGCCCCAAGCGCATGCCACGCATGGCCATCCCAACGGGCAACGGCCTGGGCAGCGACCCCACCCACTTCATCAAAGTAGCCTCCGACATACAGGTCGGAACCACGCACCGCCAACGCGCCAACGTAACCGGCGCCGACATTGGCCTTCACCCCTCCCCCAATCCCTGTCCACAGCTCCCCGTCAAAGACAGCTAATCCATTCACTTCCGTTTCGCTAATCTTGGTGAACTCGCCTCCAGCATAACATTGGCCTCCCGAGGACATCAACACCCACACCGCTTGATCGAAACCAGCCCCCGCCGCATGCCAGGACGTTCCATCCCAACGGGCCACCTGAAACGGAAATTGTCCTTCTTTAAGAAACCACCCCCCAGCAAAAAGGTTCGTGCCGACCATCGCGAGTGAGTATGCGTTTCCAGACAGCCCTTCGCCAAGCGCTTGCCATTCGTTTCCATTCCACTTCGCAACCTGGTTTGCAAGAGTATCACCGATGGCGGTAAAATCTCCGCACACGTAGAGGTTACCCAAATCGTCCGTAACTGATTTGAAGATCGTGTCATTTGCCCCTGTAACTCCACCCATCGGAATCCAATTACCATCACCGCCGAATCGGAGTTCACCAGCAAATGCCACTGCCAGCGACAACAACAGCAAGACGGGGACGGCGAGAGATTTGGTAAGATTGCGCGACGGCTTCTTCATGAGCTGGCTCCGATCACTTTGATTCCTTGAGAGAAATAGTTCTCCACCAGCCAGCCTGAGGCAAGCCGGATTGCGGACTCGAACGGGATTACACGCCCGCCGGGGCAGATGCCGAGCGTGACCGAATTTGGGAATGACGAAGCCTTGAGCTTGGGTGGCCAAGTGTCTTGAGCGGGGGAAGAAAAAGAAGTGGTGCACCCATGAGGAGTCGAACCTCAAACCTGCTGATCCGTAGTCAGCCGCTCTATCCAATTGAGCTATGGATGCACCCGAGGGGCCGGAAACTAAAGAGGGGTCCCGTGCCGTGCAAGCGGATTTTTCCCCTCGATCCGCGACCACCGGACAGGCGGGCGCGATCCGTGTGATAAGCAAATTGCCAAGCACGGGCGGCTTCCTTAGCTTCACCGGCTACCGGATGATTTCACGTCACGTCAGCTTGATCCGTCTGCTTCCCGTGATTGCGCTCGTTATGGCGCTACCCGGCCCGGCACCGGCAGCTGGGGCGGACGCGCTGGTGGCAAATCCAGCGCTCGGACTGCGCCATCCTCCTGGGTTCGTGGTCACCCGTTTCGCCAGTCGCGAGCAGGCGCCGGACATCATTTCCCTCACGCTCGATGCCCAGAGCCGCGTGGTGGTCTCGGGCCGCGGCTGGATCAAACGCCTCGAAGACACGGATGCCGATGGCCAGGCGGACAAGGTCGTCACGTTTGCGGAAACCGCGACCGGCGCGCGCGGCATGGTGTTCGTAGGGAATGACCTCTACTGCCTCGCGGACGGGTCCTTCGGCCGGTTGCTCGACTCGGATGCCAACGGCGTCGCGGACGGTCCGCCGCAGCGGTTCTTCGATTACGGCTTCGGCGCGGAAGGCGTGCAGTCCTTGCGGCGCGGGGCGGATGGCGCCTGGTATGTATTGGTCGGTCAGAACGGGAACCTGGGTCCGGCGCACTGGAATTTCCCCGGCTCACCGATCCGCAATCCGGTCGGCGGCGCGCTGCTGCACATCTCGCCCGACCTGAGCCGGAGCGAGGTGGTGGCCCAGGGATTTTTGCACGCGAGCGATTTCGACTTTCACGAATCCGGCGCAATCTTCACCTATGATCACGGTTACGCACGCGATTGGTTCCTGCCCTGGCTCGCCTTCCCCCGATTGTTTCAAGTCGCCCACGGCACGCACCACGGCTGGCGCGACGGCACTGGTTTGCACCCGCGCACATTGCCGGAATACGATCCCACCCAGGTGCCGGTGCTGTGGTCGGCGAATGCCGGCGCGCCCTCGGGCATGACGTTCTACCGGCACCACCAGTTCCCCTTGGATTGCCGAGGCGGACTCTTCACGGCGGATTGGGAGAATGGCCGGGTGCAATTCGTGAAGTTGCAGCCCTTTCAATCCGGCTACACGGCGGCGGTCACTCCCTTCCTCGAAGCAATTGGCCGCAATGCTTTCACGCCCACGGCGATGGCTGTCGCCAAAGATGGCTCGCTTTACATCGCCACGGGCGGCAGCGGCACGGGCAGCGGCGTGTATCGCGTGCAATACACACTGCTCGATCCCAAGACGGGCAAGCTGCCGGATCAACCACCGGCGTATCTCAGTAACTTCGACGCGGTGCTGCGCGCACCCCAACGCCTCGAAGCCTGGTCGCGCGCCAACTGGATGCCGTTCGCCTTGCGGGAAGGGCGGCGCAGTTTTGAACAAGTGGCCATGAGCGTCGCCGATCCCGAGGAATACAAGCTCGTTGCCATCGATGTGATGACGGAGATGCTTGGCGGAATCACGCGGTGGGAAGCCAACATCACGGCCAAGTCAGCTTATCCTTCCGTGCGCGCCCGAACGGCGTGGGCGATCTCGCGGGTTCCATTTGAAGGCTCGCTGCCGGTCTTGCAGGAATTGTTGCGCGATGAATCAGCCTTGGTCCGACGAGCCGCCCTCGAGGTCTACGTTGACAACGCCACTCAACTCCCCGCGCTGGAACTCCTGCGCGTTGCCATCATCAATCTTGACCATGAAGATCAGCGCACGCGCGAAGCGGCGGTGAAGCTGGCCGCCCGCCTGCCCGCCGAACAATGGCAACAGTTGATCAAGCAATCAGCCAAGCAATCCCCGCTGCATCAACTCTCCATCGCCCGGGCGTGGCTGCTGCGGGAACCGGTCAACCAGCAACCAAACGAGCTCGTGCTTCGTGGCGCGCTCGCGGTCCTGCGGCAACCGGAAAAGGGTACGCCGCTCCTCGGACTGACCGCGCTCAAGCTGGTCAGTGAAAGTTTTGGCGGACCCAACTACGAGCTCGCATCAGCGGAGGCCTTCGCGGGTTACGAGTTACGGCTCAATCCGACGAACCACCCCAAGCTCGCCGCCGATGTCTTGCAAGCGATTCGCCCGCTGTTTCCCACCGGCAACGCGATCGTCGATGCGGAGCTCGCCCGCACGCTCGCCATGTTCGAAGACCACGACCCGGCGACATTCACGCGGATGTTCAGCGCCTCGTCTGCAAAGTTGCCACCAAATACTCCGGCCAGCAATGACCCGGCGATCCCCACCCGGATGTTTGGTGCCTTCGGAGTGCAGAGTCCGGTCACCTCGGACATCCACTACCTGGCATGCATCGCCCGGCTTAACCCCGGCGGCGCCGTCCCCGGACTCACCAATCTCGCGGAGGTGTTGCTCTGGCTCGACAACAAGACCGGTGAACCAGGCGTGCGACCAGGATTGGAATGGCGCCCTCGCGTCATCGAGATCACTTCCCAACTCGTGACGCGACATCCCGAGGTTGGTGTCGCGCTGCTCGTTCATAAAAACTTTCCCGAGCCCGCGCACGCCTGGCTGGCCGACGCGCTCAACCCCGCGCAAAGGGAAGCCGCCCGTCAACGCTTCTTCGCGGCGAGTGCGAATCCCGCCCGGTTCAACTGGAACGCCGAGGTGATCAGCCTGTTGGCGGAGTCCGCTTCCGATGAGCTGTCCAGCCGCCTGCGCGCGCAATGGTCGCGCATCGACCTGCACGACGCGATTGTTCAAGGACTGGCGCATCGGCCCGACCCAGCGGATCGCGAACGATTGGTTGGTGCGCTCTCCTCGGCAGACTTCCGAACCATCGCGGCCGCGCTGACGGCCCTCACCGTGCTCGACGACCCCGCACCGAAGGACAGGATCGCCGCAGTCATGAGAACCCTCTTTCGCTCGGTCGCCCGGCCACCACACGCAGCCGCTCGCAAGGCGGCGATCGGCTGGCTGACCAAACACGCGAACTGGGCCGGCCACGTCGACGAAGCCGCCACCGACCGCCGCAGCCTCGAACTGACCTATCGACCGGTGTTCAACTGGTTTGTTGAAAACCATTCGCCCGCCGCCGCGGAAGTCGCGGCCATGACCGAGGACGAGCTCAAGCACTGGGAAACGCAGTTGAAGGAAGCCCCGTGGCCATTGGGCAAAGTGGATCGCGGCGCAAATCTGTTTGTGGAAAAGCGCTGTGCTGATTGCCACGCAGGCGGCACCGGGTTCGGCCCTAGCCTGGCCGGCTTTACCGATGTTCTCTCGCCGGCGGGAGTCCTGCGCACCGTCGTGTATCCGCACCTCGACGTCGCGCCGGGTGCCGGTGTCGTGGAGTTGATCCTGAAGGATGGCGGCCGCCTGTCCGGCGTCATCGCCTTCGAGTCGTTGGAGACCTTGATCCTCCGTCTGGAAAGCGGTGACACCACGCGCCTGGCGCAGGCCGACATTGCTCACCGCCGCGTGACCAACGATTCCACGATGCCCGTGGCCTTGTTGAAGGGAGTCCCCGCGCGCGGCCTCGCTGATTTGCACGCCTACCTGCAAACCTTGAGGTAAGCGGCCGGTTCGGCGGTTCGATCAACCCAGGAAAGCGTCGTGGACCACGCGCATCGCCTCTTCGCCGCGCGTCAGGTCGATGACCACGGAGATCTTAATCTCGCTGGTGCTGATCATGTCGATGTTCACGCCGGCGCCCGCCAGTGCTTCGAACATCTTCGCGGCGACGCCCGAATGGCTGCGCATGCCGACGCCGACGATGGACAGCTTGCCGATGTTCTCCGCGGCGATGATCTCCGCGTAGCCGATGTCCGGCTTCAACGCTTCGAGCGCCTTCTTCGCCTTGAGCAGGTCGGGCTTGTCCAAGGTGAAGGAAATATCGGTGGCCTTCGCGCCGTGACTGGCGGTCTGGACGATCATGTCGACGTTCAGATTCTGATCGGCGAGGCATTTGAAAATGCGGCTCGCGGCGCCCGGCTTGTCCGGCACGGCGGCGAGAGTGACCTTGGCCTGGTTCTTGTCGAGGGAGACGCCGCGAATCACGACGTTCTCCATGTTTTCCGTTTCTTCTTTCACAATCGTACCGGGGTTGTCGTTGAGACTGGAACGCACTTCAAAAACCACGCCAAACTTCTTGGCAAACTCGACGGAGCGCGACTGCATGACCTTCGCGCCGAGACTGGCAAGCTCGAGCATTTCGTCGTAGGCGATCTCCGGCAATTTGCGGGCGCTCTTCACAATGCGCGGATCAGCCGTGTAAACACCATCGACGTCTGTGTAAATCTGGCAGAGGTCAGCCTTGATCGCCGCCGCCAGCGCAATCGCCGTCAGGTCTGAACCGCCGCGGCCCAGCGTGGTGATCTGGCCTTCGTTGGTCTGGCCCTGAAAACCGGCGACGATCACGACGTTGCCCGCATCAAGCAATTCGTGAATGCGTTTCGGCGTGATGTTCTGAATCTTGGCCTTGGAATGCACGCCGTCGGTGACGATGCCCGCCTGCGCGCCAGTCAGCGAAACGGCCGGGATATCGATGGCATGCAACGCCATCGCCGCGAGGGCGATGGTCGTCTGCTCACCGGTGGCGAGCAGCACGTCCATCTCGCGCTCGCTGGGCAAAGCGCTGATCTCCTTGGCCAACCTGATCAAGTTGTCGGTGACGCCGCTCATGGCTGACACGACCACCACCACCTGGTCGCCCTTGGCCCGGTACGCGGCCACCCGCGTGGCCACGTTCTTGATCCGGTCGGTGTTCCCGACCGAAGTGCCGCCAAATTTCTGAACAATCAACGCCATAGCCGTACAAGAAAGCGGAAATACAGAGGGCAAGAAGCGGCAGCGTCAAGCGGCATCGCGTCGGGGCTGACGCCCGATCGGCCCGCCCTTACTCGCAGGACGTCGGATCCACGATGATATCCTCGGCGTCGTGGTCAAAGGGTTGTGTCTTCATCCAGGTGGTCCAGCCCAGTCGACCGGAGCGCCCCAACTGGATGGCGGGCACCTCGTCGCGCGCGAGCACCATCTGCACGTCCCACGTGAACTGCTCGCCGGTGTAGAGCTTCACAAAGTCGCGCAACCGTCGAAAGGAACCCTTGCCGGGCAACATCCGTTCGAGGTCGGAGAAATGCATCGGCCCCAGGCGCAGCCGGAAGTGCAACTGGCTTTCCCACACCTTCGAACCGACGATGGCATTCCGACCCAACGAACACGAGTCACGCGAGCCACCCAGCCGGCACTGGTATTCGCGCGGCAGATTCATCCAGCGGCCGACAAACGGGCGCAGCTCCGTTGCCACGCCGAAGAAGTCCTTCACGATCGCCGCCAGCCCCTCGGCATTGCGCGTTTGCTGGGCGAACCTCCCAGAATAGAAAAACTTGGCGCGATCAGGAATGCTGTCCCGCTGCCAGAAGACTTCGCCGCCCAAGCCGATCAGCGAGCCGACATAATGGATCCAGAATGAATCGGCCGGACGATCAAGATCCACCGCCTTGTTCGAATCCGCCCAGGCGCGGAAAAACAGCGAGCTCAGGCGGTGATGGAAGACATTGCAGAAGGCGACGAAGGTGCGGTCCCCATGATGGAACATGCGGTCACGGGCATACTCGGTGAGGCACAGCGGCAACGGACCGTTCGGCCCGAAGACGCCGAAGTGGCGGGAGAAGAGCGCAGGCGGCCGCGTGGAATCCGTGGGGTGTGGCAGCAACGCTTCCAGCGTCGAGGGCGCAAAATCCAGGGCCGGGTTTTGGGCAAAGCGCACCGGGTCCTGCGCCGGTGACTGGGAATACCCGACGCGCGGCTGGTCCAAATGCACAGCCTGCAGGCGGCGCACCGCAGTATAGAAATCGAACGACGTGGGCGCCGCCGCCAATTCGTCGATCAAAGGATTGGTCGCACTCCCAGTTGGGCCGGCCATCGCATGATCTCCTTCCGCTGTTGAGTGGTGATGACGGTTTCGACGAAGGAATTGAGCGTCACGTAGCGGGCAAAGAACCTTTCCAGCACCGCGCCCAGCACAAAAACGCCCTGCCCTTCAAAGCCACTTTCATCGAGCTGCACGGTGATCTCCAAACCGCGGGCGAACGTGATCGGCCCGGCCGACGGAACGCGGCGAACGATCGACTTGTGGGAGACGTTTCGCACCCCGTCGATCTGCTTCAACGTCTGCCGGTCCTGCGGATCGGCGTAGAGGCGGAGGATTTCGCGCAACGCTTCGGCGCCCGCTTCCGCCCCCTTGTCGAGCAGCGAGAAGTAGTTCAGCGAGAGATGACTCACCAACCGCCAGGCGAAGCGGCCCGATGCGATCTGGGGCTTGTCCGGATCCTGACCAGCCAACACGAGACTCGGGCGCGGCATGGTCGGCCCGTTGATGATGCGCGTCGCCCGCACGGGCGCGCTGATGTCCAGGTTGAAGTCGGACGGGCCAACGCCTTTCACCATCTGGATGGGCAGGTGGCGGTTGGTACACCAGGCTTTGATCCCCAACTGCTTCAAGTCCGGACTGAATGGCGCCATGTCGGCATCCACGATGGAAAGAAAAACATCGGTGCCGGCGTACGATGATCGCCGGCCGGTTTGCCGCTCGCGCTCGCTGAACAACCGGGGGACGCGCTGGGCGGTATAAAAAGCGGAGCTCTCCAGGTCCGTGTCCCGGGCCTGGTAAAACGGGACAAAAGCCCGCTCCTGATCCGGCGTTTCGCCGTAGCCCGTCACGGATTCGATGCGATACACCTCGAAGTCCAGCGGCCGGTTGCGATCCGGCATGACATGATGTTCTGAAAACCGGTTGCTAAGCAGGATACGATCGAGCGTCTTGGGGAAGAGATTGACGACCGGCGTGCAGAACAAATCGAAGCAGCTCTTGTCCACCCGGCCCTCGAGCCGGTGATCCGCCTCATCGAGTCCGATGATCAAATCCACCTCATCGCCAGCAATATTCTGCAACGCCGCTTGAAACCCGCTCAATTCGAAGAACAGGTAGCGCTGCGCAAAGGCGAAGTATTCGCGGAGGAGCCGGTAGCCTTCAAAGCCGCGCGGGCTGCCGGGCAGCAGCGCCTGATTCTCGTCGAAACCGGACCGGCGAATTGTCGTGGCCGGCAGGACGGTGCCGGACTTCTGCCGATCGGCAGCTGAACGAACCACCAACTGGGACTTGTGCGCGAGGATCTGTTCGTAGACCTGCCCCGGAAGTTCATCCGCCCCACGCAAATGGATGACCAACGGGTCGGCAATGATTTCCTTGAACGGATTGGGGATCGTCTTCTTGAGCCGGATCCGAAACGCGGCGCGCAAGCCGAGGGTCGCCGGCAAATTCAACTCCGCCAAGTCCCGCGTATAGTAACGCGCCTCGGTGATGGTCAGGGGCAGCAGCCGGACATCGTGCGCAGTCGAAAAAGTGCAGGCGGTCCGATCGCCCTTGCCCAGCTGGCTGCGCAGCAGCGTCCCGCGTTGAATTGGAAAACCTGCCGCCAAGGCGCCTTCGCTCTCCTCGGGTTCAAATTTCACGACGGCCATTGCGGGCATCGGACAGAGGTAGTCCGGGTAGACTGTCTCGATCAGCCCTTGAATGAACCGAGGAAATTCCGCATCAAGCTTCAGGTGAACCCGCGCGGCGAGAAACGCAAAGCCTTCGAGCAACCGCTCCACATAAGGATCCTGGCAGGCTTCCTTCGCATCCCGATCCAGCGCCAGTCGGCCCGCTATTTTTGGAAAATCACGGGCAAACTCCGCCGCCGTCTCACGGACATGCCGCAGCTCGGTGTTGTAGAGTTCAAGCAGCCGTCTATCCATTTGCAGCATCTCCCAACATGCAAAGCCCCGTTTCGATATCCACCGTGGTCTTGACGTGGAGCTGTTCCGGCAATGGATTCGCCCACAAATCGCCCTCGATCTCCAAACTCAACAGGTTACGTTCCAGACTGGAATGGATCGACATTGATCGTGAGGAGACCCGCGGTTCAAAGACTGCGATTGCCTCGGAAACATCGTCTTGCAACCGCTGCATGTCGGGCGTCGCCATTCCGGTCAATTGCCGGACTCCGAAATTGATGACCGACCGCCACGCCTCCGGATAGTCGCGCAGGTTGATGGCCTCATCGCTTGGTGACTGGAGAAACGCGCTCGTGTTGAAGAGCCATTCGAGGTCGCGCAGGACGCCTCGCCGGTATTTTTGGTTCGAGATGACCCGCTGCGCACGCCCCTCCTCCTTGGCCTCCGGCTGGTCATCCGTCAACCGATCCAGAAGGCAAGGCTGGCACTTCTCGATGGGAGTCTGGTCCGCCATGCAATCAAACAATCGGCGCCGGATTCAACTCGATCAAAGTCGTTTCCAACAAGGGGTGATCCCCGGCATTGGTTGCGAACATCCTTTGGCCACACCCGAGCCAGGTGCCGAAGGCCTCTTCACGCCAATCAGTTCGTCGGGCCAGCTTGAGGCCGGCATCCAGACTGGACTCGGTTCCTGGGTAACGAACGGGAATGTGCCCGGGTACCGCTCCGCCATTGGTCCAGGTGAACCGCACCGGAAGCCAGACCATGTCGCGCAAGTCTGAAGGCTTCTCCAGTTCAACCTTCTGAATTCGGGCCATGGGCACCCAAAAATATTTACCTTCGATATAGGCCTCCACGACCGGACCGAGCCGCGAATCGGCGTCAGCCAGCCACTCAAACTCATGGCCATTGATGCGGCCAGGCAGCGCAGGTGCCGCCTCAAAGGCTTGTTCGCGGAGCTTTGCCGCCCCTTCAAATTCACCGCGGGCGACCATGGCATTTGCCTGTACCAGCCAGCCCACCCATTCCATCGGCTCGCCAAACACCAGGGGCGACCGGTTGCCCGCAAAGACTTCCCGGCGCAGCAATTCGCACGAAATCACCGGCCGGAAAATCTGCGCCAGCAACATGCTGTCAGCATCCAGTGAAGCCAACACCTGCAATTGATTAAGCGCTTTGTCGAAACGGCCGAGCAGAGATTCCAACTGGAAAAGATAAATCCGCAACCGCTGATCATCCGGCCGGTTGCGAATCTCCTGTTGCAACGCTTTTAACGCTTCATCCAGCTGACCCGACTGTAACAGCTCTGCGGAAGTCATGGGTGTATAAAAGTCTGGCCTGCGCGAGGCAGGCCAGACGCAATATTATGACCGTTCGATTAACCGCCGGTCTGTGTTTTAAGATCGTATCTTTTGACAAGCGGAGCGGCTAAGCCACCCTTTTCGTTCTGCGCCGCGTAGCTCATTTCAATCTTGGCAAAATTGAACGAAATCTGATCAGTGGGCAGGACCGAACTGCCAGCTGAACCACCCGTCTGGTAGCTGGATATCAGCAAATCGTTGAACTTGATTTTCAAGTACTCTTGCTGGTCCTTGCCGGCTTTCCGGCATACCAGCGTAGCTTCCTTGATATGTTCGCCATTCGCGCACTTCAGGAAAAGATCCGGACTGGCTTTATTGGTCTTCATTACGAAATGAAAATCCTGCATCACCACTTTGCCCGCGCCGCCGCCGCCGCCGCCGGAGTGACTTCCCGCGTTAGATTCGCCCCAACTCCAAGATTCGATGTCGATCTCGTCCTTGTGTTTCGAGTCCGTGGCCTCGCCTTTGACGCCATCAATTTTTAGAAAGTAATCTGCTGCTGCCATATTCGTTACCGTTTCTCCGGATTTCGTGCCCGTAATCCAAGTTTATGTTGTATCAAGTCAGCGAGCGGCACGCACTCGCCTCATCCGCTTCGTATCCATTCCCTTTAGCCGCCACCCTTGGCCGACGGTAGCTTCGACACGAGCCGAAGCGAAATCGTAAGACCTTCGAGTTGATAATGAGGCCGGAGGAAAAATTTTGAAGAATAATAGCCAGGGTTGCCTTTGACTTCGGCGACTTCGACCGATGCTTCGGCCAGCGGGAAGCGCGCTTTGACTTCCTCCGCGGACTTGGAATCGCAGGTGTATTGGCTGATCCACTTGTTCAACCACTGTTCCATGTCTTCCCGTTCCTTGAAGGAGCCGATCTTGTCGCGCACCATGCACTTGAGATAGTGGGCAAACCGGCAGGTTGCAAAAAGGTAGGGCAGCCGCGCCGCCAGATTGGCGTTGGCCGTGGCATCGGGGTCGTCATAGACGGCCGGCTTCTGCAAAGACTGGGCACCCATGAACACCGCGTAGTCCGTGTTCTTGTAATGTGAGAGCGGCATGAAGCCGTTCTTGGCCAACTCTGCCTCACGGCGGTCGGTGATGGCGATCTCCGTAGGGCACTTCATGTCGACACCACCGTCATCGGTCGGGAATGAATGCACTGGCAAACCTTCAACCATGCCGCCCGACTCCGCACCTCGGATGCGCGCGCACCAACCGTAGAGCTTGAAGGCCCGGGTGATGTTGGTCGCCATGGCGAACGCGGCATTGGACCAGACATACTTGTTGTGGTCCGCACCCTCCGTGTCTTCCTCAAAGGCAAATTCTTCCACCGGAGCCGTCTTTGCGCCATAGGGAACGCGCGAAAGAAACCGCGGCATCGCGAGACCAATATATCGACCGTCATCGGACTCGCGCAGCGAACGCCAGGAGGCATATTCGGCAGTTCCAAAGATCTTCGTCAAATCCCGGGGATTGCTCAATTCCTGCCACGAATCCATTCCCAAAAGGCTCGGCGCGGCACCCGCAATGAACGGCGCATGACAGGCAGACGCGATCTGTGCGATGTTGCCCAGCAACTTCACATCTTCCGGGGAGTGATCGAAATGATAGTCGCCGATCAGGGTGCCATACGGCTGCCCACCGGGTGAACCGAACTCTTCTTCGTAAAGCTTCTTGAAGACCGGGCTTTGGTCCCACGCGGTACCTTCAAATTTCTTCAACGTCTTCTTGAGGTCATTCTTCGAGATGTTCAACACCCGGATCTTCAACTGCTCGTCCGTCTCGGTGTTGTTAACAAAGTAATGCAAACCACGCCAAGTGCCTTCGAGCGCTTTGAAATCCTCATGGTGCATGATGAGGTTGATCTGCTCGGAGAGCTTCTTGTCGATCTCGGCGATCAGCGCGGAAATCGACTTGATGGCATCATTGGAAACCAGCTTGGTGGCGCTCAACGCCTGCTCGGCCAGCGTGCGAACCGCCGTCTGCACAGCGGACTGCTTCTGCACATCGCGGGCCTTGAATTCCTTGTTAAGCAGCGATTCAAACTCGCTGACTTCCATGGTTGCGCCGGCTGCGCCGGCGGCTTGTGCTTCGGGAGGCATCATGGTTTCAAATGGGTCAGGATTAGCTATTCAGTACCGGCGGGTTTGGGGGCGGCGGCCAGTGATTTCATCAGATCAGGGTCGTTCAACAGTTTGCCGACCAAGGCTTCGGCACCGTCCTTGCCGTCCATATAGGTGAGCAGGTTGGCCAATTCGGTTCGTGTCTGGAGCAGCTTGTTCAGCGAATCCACCTTGCGCGCCACCGCCGCCGGCGAAAAGTCCTCCATGCTTTCGAAGGAGATATCAACGCTGAGGTTGCCTTCACCCGTGAGCGTATTGGGCACTTGAAAGGCAACACGCGGTTTGCACGACTTCATGCGTTCGTCGAAGTTGTCGACGTCAATCTCGAGGAACTTCCGATCACCAACGGGCGGCAGCGCCTCAGACGGTTTGCCCGAGAGATCCGCCATGACGCCCGCGACAAAGGGCAGTTCCACTTTCTTCTCCGCGCCGTACAACTCGACATCATATTCGATCTGCACGCGGGGAGCGCGATTCCGGGCCACGAATTTTTGACTGCTCGCTTTTGCCATATCAATGCCTCTTAGGTGTTGGTGTTATGGAGAAGGTAGAGAATCCGTTCTCTAAGTGTCAAGCGTTCGCTCATGCTGTGCAAAAGATTCTGCCGCATAAATCTACTTCAAATCGGCCTCGGCGAAAATCGCCCACCGGATCGTCGCTCGTTCGTCGGAAGTGTAGGTGATGTGAATTTTTCCGTCATGGGTCTGGATCACCGTCGGATAAGCAAACGAATCCTTCACCGTGGCAATGTCCAACTGCCGAGGCCAAGACTTACCGCCGTCCGACGACAACACCGCGCGCAGCGGCGACCGCTCGTCCATGCTGTGATTATAGACAAACAAAAGGTGGCCGCTCGCCAGCTTGATCAAGTCCACCGCCGCGTTGGGATTGGGAAACTCCGTTTCAACGCCAGCCGACCAGGTGCGGCCCCCATCGCGACTCTCCGTCCGCACAACAAACCCATCATTGCCCGGTTCGTAGTCGCCGCCGCGCCGGCAAAGCGCCAGGAGATGGCCGGGTTCGAGTTCCACGACGCTCGCCTGCAGGTTGCCGATGCGGGATGACACTTTCTCCGAGAACGACCATTTCTCCGATTTCGGATCGAAGCGCATAAAGACCGACCCCGTCTCGTGCCCCGTCATCTCGATGTCGCCATTGCCGATCTCGAGATACGCAGGCAACAAGTAATGACCGTCGCTCAATACGATCGGCCGGCTGCGAACCATCATGCCCGCGTCGTAGGCGATCATGAAACTCTCCGACCACGTTTTGCCATCGTCGTCAGAAATCTTCGCAGCGATGCGCGATGACTCCCAAGTTTCGCCCGGGCGAACGGTGTAAAAAAGCCAGATGCGCTTGTCCGGTGCCTGCCACAACACCGGATTCCCCATCGAATACATCGGGTTCCTTGCCAGCACGATGGGCTTGGTCCAGCGCTTGGAGCCCCGCTTCAGCCGGGAACCGTAAACTGCCGTGGCCTTCTCGTACTCGCCGCCGCCGCCGTAATACGCCAGCAGCAAGTCTCCGTTCGCAAGCTCGGTGATCGTTGAAGGATGTTTATACGGCCCCGTGTCGGTCTCCACTCCGAAGATCCTCTCGATCTTTAGCTCGGCGCTGACTGGCAGTAGCGCCACGAGAAACGTGAACAGCACGCACCAACATCGATTCAGGCAGGGACGAGCGCAGGGGTTCATGAATTTCGCAGAGTATCGGGTTTCATGGTTCTAGATGGAGGCACTCGGCGAGCCGGAGCTGCAAGAGTTCAACGAGTTCGGGATCCATATACTTGTAATCATCCGGCACGTCGAGGCAATGGATCACTTTGCCAGCAAGCGCATCGCCGAACATCTCTCGCAACCGGCGCGCGTGGCGATGCTCCATGACGACGATCACGTCGGCCCACGCGATGTGCCGTTCGTTGACGCGCACGCGGGATGCGGCTTCAGTGCCGGCCGAGCGCGCACGATAGCCCGGCATCGCGTTGATCAACTTCTCAGCCGTGGGGCTGCGCCACTGGTTCCGGCTGCAAATCGCAAGGACGTTCATCTCACATCGCGGCAATGCCCTGCCGTGCTGCCAGCCGGCAGATCAGGCGCACTCACCGGCGTTCCCGCGCTTTCGACAGCTCCTCAATCTTGCCCAGAATCTCCGCCACCGTCTCGGCCGGTGTCTGGTGCGAGTTGTCGATGACGACGGACCCGAGCGGCCGCATCAACGGCGCGGCGGCGCGCTGGCTGTCGATCAAGTCGCGCTGGTGAACGTCCTCGACCACGCCTTGCGCCTGGCGCCGGCTGGCGCGCACAGCCGGCGCGGCATCGAGAAAGAATTTGAAGTCCGTTTCGGGGAAAATGTTCGTGCCGATGTCGCGGCCTTCCATCACGAGATTGCCGAACTGGCTGCAGTCCTGTTGCGCCTTCTTCATCCATTTACGCACGGCGACATTGCGCGCGACGAACGGCACTGCGGCGCTGGCCTCGGCTGAACGGGTCTCCTGCTCGGGCCGGTAGCTGGCCACGGTGAGAAAGCCTTCGCCGTTGGCACATTCAAGCTTCGTCTTCCAACGCCGGCACGCGGACGCGACTTTCTTCTCGTCATGCACGTCGATGCCTTCTTTGAGGCAATACCATGCGAGCGTGCGGTACATGGCGCCGGTATCGACGTAGGTGTAGCCCAACCGCTTGGCCAGTTCGCGCGAGACGGTCCCCTTCCCGCTCGCGCTAGGTCCGTCGATGGTGATGATAATGGGTGATTTCAAATTCGTTTTGTCGTTCTCGTCCTCGTCCTCGATTGCCCGCTTTCGATTACGAGAACGAGGACGTGGTAAGCGTTCATGGCAGGGCGAGGCTCCTGCCGAGCCCCATATTCCGAATGGCCGAGTAAGTTAGGGCTCGGCAGTTGCCGCACGCTACCGGGGTGGATGGGATTTCCATCCGCTCAGTCCGCAAACAGTTCTTCATGGTTCAACTTTCGTCCGGTCCGGGCGTCGAGAATCGTCGCACCGAGGCCATGGGGCGGCGCGGCGGCGAGCTTCTGCCAGAAATTGGGGAACGTCTTCTTCACGCAAGCCGGGTTGCGAATCTTCATGCCGGGCACCTTCAAGCCGAGCACGCCAAAGCACATGGCCATGCGATGATCGTTGTAGGTCTCGATCTCCGCGCCGTGAAGTTGCGACGGAAACACCGTCAGCGTGTCACCTTCCTCGACCACCTTCGCACCGCACTTGGTCAACTCGGTGCGCAAGGCGACCACGCGCTCGCATTCCTGGACGCGGAGGCGGCCGAGGTCGGTGAATCGAGTCGCGCGGGCGTTTTGCGCTGCAACTGCAACAACGGTCATTATCGCGTCAGCAAGATCGTGGCGCCGCGAAAACTCCGACGGAAAAGAGATATACGCTCTCATTTCATCTGGGCTGCAGCGCGTGTCGGCATTTCGAGTTTCAACTGTGCCTGTCGCCGAACTTGAAAGCAGCTCCACAAGGTCTGAGTCTACCTGCCAGTGACTCGTTGGCCAGTTCCGCACGTTCACGATGCTTAGTTGAAACGAGTGGATTCTCCATGGAGGCAGGAGGCGAGGGTCACGTTGATATTGTTCCCAATCGGCTTTGTTCGCTTCTTCCAGAAAAAGGAAGTTCAATTGCCATGCCGCCGCCCAAAAATAACTCCCGCTCGACGCATCCGGTTCGATCTGAAACTCGCCGCCGTGATGCGGGAAGACCTTGATCAGTTCGCTCGTCATCCGCACGTAGGGCGATTCCTCGGCGTTCTCGCCGGTGATCTCGATCCGCCACTTGCCCTCGCGCCCGGCCAGCAGCAACGCCGACGCAAACTGCGAGCTCTCCGCGATGCTTACTTTACATGACCTCGTAGCAGCCGACGTGAGGAGGCTCTGATCTCTGGCTGAAGTTTGAGCCTCGTCACCTCGGCTCCTACCATTTCCGAAGACAAGCGCCGGCAATTTATCGTTCGGCGAATCGATCCGGTAGCCCAGTTCGCGCAATGCCTGAAACAACGCCGCCTGCGGACGCTCGTGCATGCGCGGCACGCCGTGCAGCCGATAAACTCCTTCGCCGAGGCAAACCATCGCCGCCAGAAACCGCGCCGCTGTACCCGCATTGCCGACGAACAATTCCATCGGTTGCTCGACCGTTCCACCGCGCGGCACTTTTCCGCCGCGGCCATAGACGGTGATTGTGCGATTGCATGTCTCGGCCGGGTCTGGCTCAACATTCACCATGAAGCCGAGTTCTTGCAGACACTCCACCATCACCTGCGTGTCCTCGCTCCACAGCGCGCCCTTGAGCGTCACCTCGCCATCGGCCAACGCCGCCAGCACGAGCGCGCGGTTGGTGATGCTCTTCGAACCGGGCACGGTGATCTCCGCGTGGACGGATTCGGTGAGCGGGACGATTTCGATCAAGTCAGGCAATCCCATGTCACTCCTTGCCGTTCGCGCCCACCAGCCACGCTTCGCGCCGCTCATTTGCCTCCCGCAGCACCCGCTCGATCGCCGCGAGGTCGTTTCGCTCCAACGCAGCGCGGAGTTCGCTCAGCCGACCTTGCAACGCAGCGAGGTCTTTCGCCAGGTTCGCATGATTCGCGGAGATGATCCCCTGCCACATCTCGACGGGTCCGGACGCAACGCGAGTCGTGTCGCGAAAGCCGCCGGCACACAGTTCCCGTTGCTCGCTGGGGAAGCCGGGATCGAGCACGTAACCGGCAAGCACGGTGGCCAGCAAATGCGGAAGATGACTCGTCCGGGCAACAAACTCGTCGTGCCGTTCGGGACTGAGCTTCAACACCCGCATGCCGATGCCCTCCCAAAACTCGGTGAGCTTTTCAACCGCCGCGACCGAGGTCGCTTCCGTGGGCGTCACGGCGCAAACCGCGCGGGCGAACAGGTCCGATCTCGACCAGGCAACGCCCACGCGTTCGCCGCCCGCCATTGGATGACTGCCGATAAAGCAACCCCCTGCCCGCGCGACGATCGCTTCGAGTTCCCGCACGACGACCGACTTCACACTTCCCACGTCGGTGACGATGGCGCCGGGTTTCAGCGCACCGAGGACAGGTTCCAAGTTTTCGAGCATGTGCTCGACCGGCGTGCAGAGGACAACCAAGTTGGCATTGGCCATTACTGCTTTCAAATCCGTCGTCACGAGGTCGGCTACGTCGCGCTCGTGACATTCGGCGACCGCTTCCTTGCGGCGCACCCAGCCCTCGACGCGGCCGGCGAGTTGACGCTCGCGCACGGCGAGTCCAAGCGACCCGCCGAGCAAACCAACGCCAACGAGGCTGACCTTCTGGAAAAGCACGCGCGGAGATTAGGGACGCAGTTCCGGCGAGGGAAGTTGGAAGTGCGCGAACCGAAAACAACTTGCTGCCGGCTTTGCGCCGCCCCTAGATTCGCCGCGTGGTGCTTCTCGCATACAGCCTGGTGGTCGTCCTCTCCTACTTGCTTGGCTCGGTGCCGTCGGGATTTCTCGCCGGCAAGATGCGGGGCATCGACATCCGCAAGGCAGGCAGCGGCAACATCGGCGCCACGAATGTTTTCCGCATCCTCGGCAAATGGGCCGGCACCGGCGTGCTCATGATGGATGCCCTCAAGGGCTGGCTGGCGGTGACGGTCGTCGCGGAACTCGTTGCGCTGGGATTCGGACCACCCACCATGACGCCCGACGCCGCCCCCAGCCTTCATGGACTGCAACTGGCCGCCGGCATGGCGGCGATTCTCGGCCACAACTACACCTGCTGGCTGAAGTTCAAAGGTGGCAAAGGCATCGCCACCTCGTCTGGCGTCTTGATCGCCTGGCTGCCCCTGCCGTTTCTCGCGATGCTCGCGGTGTGGCTCGTGGTCTTCGCCCTCAGCCGCTATGTTTCGCTCGCTTCCATTGCGACCGCTCTGGCGCTGCCCTTCGCCACGTGGTGGCTGGACGGCCGCAGCTCCATGATCCTTATCACCACGCTGCTCAGTGCGATGGCCATCTACAAACATCGGGCCAACATCACGCGCCTGCTCAACGGCACAGAGAACCGCTTCGGTAAAAAGCAGGAAGCCGCGAAATGAACATCTCCATTCTTGGCGCCGGCGCGTGGGGAACGGCGCTATCAAAGATACTCATCGAAGCCGGCCACGACGTCACGCTTTGGGGGCACCACGCTGCCCACCTTGCGGACATCGAATCCCGGCGCGAAAATTTGCGCCTGCTGCCAGGAGTTCAACTGCCCGCCTCACTCAAGTTTGAGCAGGACCTCTTGCGCGCAGCCGCGACGGAGGTGCTCGTAACCGCGCTGCCCTCCAAAGCTCTCGACGCTGTCACGGCCCAGTTGCCCAACTACAGTGGCGTCGTCGTGTCCACCACCAAGGGCATCGAGCTCGACACCGGCCACACGATGTCGGCCGTCATCGCCCGCCGGATGCCGCTGGCGAAGATCGCCGTGTTGTCGGGCCCGACGATTGCCAGCGAGGTTGCGAAACGAATCCCCACTGCGAGCGTCGCCGCGAGCGAGCACGAAGCAACCGCCCGATTGGTTCAGGAGATTTTCAACACGCCGGCGTTTCGCGTCTATTCGAGCACCGACCTGTTGGGCGTCGAACTGGGCGGTGCATTGAAGAACGTGTTTGCCATCGCAGCGGGTGTTTGTGATGGGCTGGGCTTTGGCGACAACTCCAAGGCGGCGCTGATTACGCGGGCGATTGCCGAGATGCGCCGACTCGGCGTGAAGGCCGGCGCGCATGCCGAAACCTTTGCCGGTCTAAGCGGGTTGGGCGATCTCACGGTGACGTGTTTCAGCAAGCAGAGTCGCAATCGCACGTTTGGCGAGCGGCTCGGACGCGGCGGCAAACAGGCCGAGATCCTCGAAGAAATGGTCTCCGTCGTGGAAGGCTTCCCCACCGCGCGCTCCGCCCGACAGCTCGCCAGCAAACTCGGCGTCGTCACCCCGATCATCGACGAAGTTCACGCGATGCTCTACGAAGGCAAGCATCCGAAGGAAGGCCTCCGCGATCTGATGGCGCGCGAGTTGAAGGCGGAGGATTAAAGGTCGGAGATGGGAGATGGAGCCGAATGGTCGCGACAGCGTCTTGGACTGCGTATGCTGTTGCACCGCATGTGCTGGGTCCGTACGGGCCGCCAAGGTGATCTCGTTTCAAATCAGCCGACACCCCGAAAGCGGCGGAGCAGCGGCCGCACTCCAAACCCTGGCGGAGGCGCGAGCACTCCACTTCATTCGAGTCACTCGCGACTACAATTCGCCATTCACTGCCGCCAGCAGATGGCCGAAGTCGTCGAACGCTTTGAACTGCGGGAACTCGCGCTTCACGTTGTCGGGCGCGTGAAAGAGGAAACCTGTGTTCGCTTCGATGAGCATGGCCGTGTCGTTGTAGGAATCGCCGGCGGCAATGACCTTGTAGTTGAGGCCCCGCAGCGCGGCGACGGACTTCGCTTTCTGGTTCGGCTGGCGCAGTTGGTAGTTCACGATGCGGTCATTCTCCACGACCAGCCGGTGACAGAACAACGTCGGCCAGCCGAGCTGTTGCATGAGCGGCTTGGCGAACTGTTCGAATGTGTCCGAGAGGATGATCACCTGGGTCAACGAGCGGAGTTCGTCCATGAATTCCCGCGCGCCCGGGAGCGGTTGGAGCGAGCCGATGACCTCTTGGATCTGCGAGAGCCTGAGGCCGTGCTGGTCGAGGATCTTGAGCCGGCCGCGCATGAGCACGTCGTAGTCGGGCTCGTCACGCGTGGTGCGCTTGAGCTCCGGGATGCCGGTCTTCTCGGCGAAGGCGATCCAGATTTCCGGCACGAGCACGCCTTCCAGGTCGAGAGTCACAATTGTTTGTTGCACGGCGCAAAGCGTGGCAAGCCGCCCGGCAACTGTCTGCTGAAAAGTTTTCCCGCACCGCGAATTGACTCCATCGGGTTCGCGAACTAGAAAAGTAAAGCCTCGGGAGATTGGCGGCAAAATCTGCACGCAGCGCCAGCCGCGAGGTGGTCGTCCCAACCATCAACTACGCGCCCTGCCCCGCATTTATTATGAAAGCCGCAAAACGATTCTCGGCGCTCGTCCTCGCCTTCGCCGCCGGTGTGGCTGGTCCCGGCCAATTCTCCACCGCCGCTGGCGAATTCCTGGAATTCCGCTTTGCCGCCGGCCGCGCGATCACCACGGTTCGAAGCGGATTCGCCCTGGCGGCCGCCGACTTCAACGGTGACGGGCGGGCGGATCTCGCCGCCGGGAATTACCAGTTGAACCTAGTTTCAATCCTGATCGCGGACGGCTTCGGCACCTTTCAGCCGCCGGTCTCCTACGTGACCGGACAGAGCCCTGAGCCCTTCGCCACCGGGGATTTCACCAACGACGGCAAGCTCGATCTGTTGTTGAGCTATCAGAGCAACCTCGCGGTGTTGCCCGGCAATGGCGATGGCACCTTCCAGGCACCGGTCAGCACATTGACCTCGGTCGGT
The DNA here is from genome assembly GCA_031362805.1 of bacterium. Lineage (GTDB taxonomy): Bacteria > Verrucomicrobiota > Verrucomicrobiia > Limisphaerales > RI-55 > RI-55. The sequence continues at coordinate 79,779 of JANLTG010000066.1, read as the reverse complement.
AAAGGGGTGGTGGGCGATGTCAACAACGACGGCAAGCTGGATCTAGCCTACGGTCCCGCGATCCTGTTTGGGAACGGTGGCGGCGCATTCCCGACCAGTAGCGGGGCGCTGGATCCCACTGACCTTACCGGCGTCGCGCCGGCCATCGCGGATATGAATCGGGACGGCAAGCCGGACATCATCACCGTGAGTCCGGATACGCGCCGGCTTTCGGTGATCACCGGCAATGGCAACGGAACGTTTGTAGCGCCGCCGGCTTACTATCCAGTTTTGGCCAACGCCCGCCTGCTCGCGGCCGGTGACTTCAACGAAGATCAATGGCCGGATGTGATCGTCCCCAACAGCAACGCGGGCACCACTGCACTTTTCCTCAACCAGGGAAATGGCACCCTGCTGTTCATGGAGCATTTGCCGACGCCGGGGACAAACGCCCTACAGGTGGTGGTGGCAGACTTTGATAATGACACGCATCTGGATTTCGCCGTGTTGTACAGCTTCTCCTCGGTCAACTCTGTGACCAACGATGTGGTGGTGACCCGCGGTCGCGGCAACGGAACTTTCGAGTCCCCCGTCCACCACCAACTCGGCTCGTCTCCCACTTTTCTCGCGGTTGGCGACCTCGACGGGGACGGTGTCAAAGATCTGGCCCTGTCCACCTCCGATGGGGGCCCGACCACCGGGCATGCGATGGTGCTGCTGGGCAACGGAGACGCCACGTTTCAATCGACCCCGGCCTACGCCTCAGGGCCGGGTCCACGCGGGGTCAAGTCGGCGGATTTGAACGGGGACAATCGCCCCGACCTCATCGTCGCCAACTCACACACCAATAACGTCACCGTGTTGCTCAACAACGGCGTGGGCGGCTTCCTGCTGAGTTCGAACTATTACACCGGCAAGAATCCCCAGATGGTGGCGGCGGCAGATTTCGACGGGGATTCCGTTCCAGATCTCATGGTTGCCAACTTGAACACCAACAAGCTTTCGCTGCTAGCCGGCCGGGGTGACGGCACGTTTCTCGGTACAACCGGTGCGATTTCCATTCTGGTGGGCACCCGGCCGATGGTCGCGGGCCGTTTCAATGGCGACGCGCACCAGGATGTCGTGGCCGCCTCGATCTTTGGCGCCTCATTTTTTCCAGGGCTTGGCAACGGAACGTTCGGTGCCAGCATCGACACCCCGGGACTTTCCATTACTGATGAGATGACGTCGGAATTGCTCAACGCGGATCAATCTCCCGACCTGGTCATGGTGCGTCTGGGATCAACGAACGTCTCCATCATGCTGAGCAACGGCAATGGAACCTTTCAGGCGCCGGTCAACTACTTGGTCAGTTCAAACGCGCAGGCGGTCGCCGTGGCCGACCTGACCGGTGATGGCATCGTCGATCTCGCCGTTGCGAGCTTCGGCTGTGCGACGTGCAGTGTCGGTGACCTCTCGATCCTGCGCGGCAACGGCAATGGCACGTTTCAGCCGGCCCTGAAACACGCAGTTCTGCCGGGGCAACGACCGATCGGCATTGCTGCGGGCGATTTCAATGGCGACGGGTTTGCGGATCTCGCGGTGACGGACCTGCTCTCGCTGCGCGTCACCCTCTGGCGCGGAATTGGAGATGGCACCTTTGATTCGCCGCAGAGATTCGATGTGCGAAACGGGGCGACCTGGCTGACGGTGGACGATCTGGATGGCAACGACACGCCGGATCTGGTGGTTGCCAACATGGCCAGCGCCAATGTCTCCGTGTTGCTGAACACCCACACCAACCCGCCCCCGACCATGACCCTGCTCTCGACGCCGGGCGGTTTCAGTATTTCCTGGCCGGACACCGCGACCAACTTCGATTTGCTGTCGGCAACCGGCTTTGACCCGCTGGACTGGCAATCCGCGCTCGAACCGCGCAGCACCAACGTCGGCGAGATCAAGGTGAACGTGCTGTTCAACGAAGCGCGCCGATTCTTCCGGTTGAAGAAGCCATGACTGAAGGGTTCGTCCGCCACCGTTGCCCACTCGGATTGGCGCACGTCTTAAAAATTAAAACGGTGGCGGCTGACTCTTTTAGTTGTTACCAGATTATAGACCTGCCAATCCATCGGCAACCAAGCTCTGAAAGAGCAACCTATTGAAATTGACCGCTCCTCGTTGCCTTCCAGATTCGACGGCTCCTGGTTGTGCGTATGGACTCGTCTTTCCCCGCGGCGTCACGGAGTCCAGCTCACCTCCACCTTCGCCGGCTCCGCATAGTCGCGCCAGAATGCATCGATTCGCTCCTTCACCGGCAAGCCGTCCATCACGACGAAGCGATACTTCGAGACATACGGCTTGCCCGGCTCGATCCGCATCTCGCCCAACTGCTGCGGTGCGAAGCAGAAGAACGGTTCGGTCGGGTGAATGCGCATTGGCTGCGGCGCTCGGAAATTCTCCGGATGACCAAGGATCGCAACGCCACTGCGCTCGCCGCTTGCGTAGCCACCGACGTAACACCAGTTCGCCCGGGTGCCGTGGCCTTTCACGCGATCTCTCTCGCCATTGGATGTCAGCCAGAACGTCTTGTCGGCGCCGTTCCAATCCCCATGCCCGCGGAAGCCGAGTCCGCCATAAAGATACTCCGGCAGAATCAAGGGCTGATCGGTCGCGCAGGTTTGCACTGACTCAAGATCGAAGAGCCACACCTTGTTCGCGCCGTCCGCCGTTGGGTAAACGCGCATCGTCCACTTCTCGTTGAGCGCCGTCTTACCGCCCGGTGCCAGGAGGTCAACGAACTTGTGTTCGGTCACGAAACCGCCGTGTACTAGCCCGCTCCAAAAGTGATCGAGCTTCACGAATTCGACCCGGCCCTTGCCGTCGCCCATGTTCCAGAAGTCCGGCTCGCGCCCCTCAAACTTGGTTTTCGTCCAGGGCATCCAGATGCCGTGGTGATGAACATGATTCAATGGAAAATCATCTGTGATGACCATGCCGGCAGGCGTTGTCAGCGGATGAAGGTAGCCACCTCGTCGAAAGGATTCTTTGATGTCGGCCCGCGGTAGTTCACCTGGCTCGGCTTGGTACTCGAGGATGGACCGGCCAGCATCCTTGACGCGCAACTTCCGGCCCAGTCGATCGACCGAGATGGCAGCCGTCAGCTCGGTCACCTGATCACTCTTGATGATCTGATACTCGGCGACAGCCCCAGCTTCCAACTTCGACACGAGCAACCACCCGTTGCCATCGCGGTCCACTTGGACGAAGGAGGTGTACCCGAATGCATTTCTCGCCAGGATCATCGGTCCACGGGCGGAGGGCGGCAACGCGAAGGAGACCGCAGCATTCGAACGTGTCACATCGCCGGCACTGACTTTTATAGAGCCAACATGCGACTCGGCAGCGCTGCCGGGCACAGCGAACCAGGCCAACAGGACGGGAGCAACCGTCGGAAGCAGCCAGCGCGAGGGGTTCATGAGGCTTGTCTGCCGGCTGGTGAACGCAGCGTCAAGTCGCGAAATCAAAGGGCTTGCTCCCGCTCCGGCGCTACTTCACGGGCCGGAACTGAAACAACTGCGTGGCGTGAGCCGGCACATCGAGATAGAGGCCGCGAGTTTGCAACTCCTCGCCAGCTCTTTCGTGACCTTGATCGCCCAGCAGATCGAACAACTGCCAGTCGCTCTGGGCGAGGCCGGCAACACTCAGCGGCGCGTAACACTGGCTGGGATGAGGCGCCAGATTCGCAACCGCCAGATAAAATTCTTCAGGTGCCACCTGCCATTGCACGAGCACGAACCATTTCGCGGTGGGGTTGTCCTCCCAGGCAGCCCGGGGCATCAGCACCTCGCCTTTGCCCCGGCCCACGGCGGTCTTCGCAACGATCGAAAGCAACCGCTCGTAGAGCGCCTGCACCGCCGAATCAACTGCTTCCGGCGGGCGCCGAACGAGCTGAACCGGTGTGCGAATCCGGAATCCTTCGAGTTGGCCTTCATGCAGCAATCGCATTCCCGGCAGCGTGAGCATCGCAAACGCGGCCACGCGATGTGGGTCCAGATCCAGACGGATCGCGGCCCGGCGTTCGTCATGATTTTCGAGGAAATGCGCGCCGCGCGGCAGCCAGTCAGCGGAATCCAGCAGCACCCGCTGCACGACGGCCGGCCGCTCGTAAATCGCATCGGTGACCGGTTTGTGATACGCGAAATCAAACCCCAATTTCAGCAGGTCGCGCTCGCGATCCCAATAGGCCTCGGCGAGCAGCAGAAAATCCGGGCGCTGCTCGCGCACGGCGGCGATGGCTTCCAACCAGAACTCGCCAGGGGCAGCTTCACCCCGGCAGGGATGCGCGCGCCAGGTTTGGGCAAAGATATCGCTGAGCAGCAGCATCGCCATGTCGCAACGCACGCCGTCGCACAACTCGGCGATCCGTTTCAGCTCCCCGGTCATGAGCGCGCGGGTCTCCGCTCGCCGGTAATCCAACTGCACGGTATCAGTCCAGGGATGGAAGTACGGATCACGCCCGTGGCAAAGTCGCACCGGAGCGCGCGCCGTTCCGCTCCCGACCGTAAGCACGTCCGCCAGGTTCGCCTGCACAAAGAGCGCGGGCTGTAGCGCGCACCACGGATGATCCACCCCGACGTGATTGGGCACAAAATCGAGAATCAACTTGAGCCCGTGCTTGTGCAGCTGACGCCGAAACTTCTTCAAGCCGCTGTGCCCGCCCAGATCGCGCGGCACCGTGTACGACGCGATGGCGTAAGGTGAGCCCGCGACGTCCCGGTCAGTCCATCCCGGCAAAACGTCGTCAAACTCAGCCAACAGGCCGGCCGCAGTCAGAGCGTGTTCGCGGGCGGCCGGTCCGCTGGTCCAGACACCCATCAGCCAGACATGGGTGAATCCGCGGCGTTGCCAGCCGGCCACCAGCTCGTCCGGCACATTGGCGAGGGATCTCCGCCGGCCACCCGGTTCGGCCAGCTCGCGCAACCAGCAGCGGGTATTGAGCTGGTAAAGAAGTGGCTGGGACATCGGCGGTGAAGTTGACCGGCCGCGTCAGGAGTTGAGGACCTTGAGGGCCTTCTTCACATTATCGACGCGCAGCACGAGGAGGCCTTTCTTCACACGGGGATGCGTCGCCGAATACAGGTACTCCACGTTGACCCCGCCTTTGGCCAGCTTGTGGGAGATCGCCGCCAGCGAGCCGGGTTTGTTGTCCCCTTCCACCAGCAGCACCTCATCATCGACCACGAGCGTGCCGTGCTCCTCGAAGATGAGCATCGCCTTGCGTGGATCGCTGACGACCATGCGGATCACCACGTGGTCGACGGTGTCGCTCGACGTGATGGCGTAGATGTTAACTTTCGCCTCACTCAAGGCGTCGCAGACCATGGCCAGCGTGCCGGGGCGGTTATCGAGAAAGATGGCGAGTTGGGTTCCTATTTCCATAGTGACTATAGCTAAAAGGAAACGCCCGGCCAGTTCAAGCCGGGCGTTTGAAATAGTGAGCTGGGGCAGATCAACCGCCGGAACCACGGCCCAGGGTCAGGCTAGGCTCGTCTCGCCCATCAGGTAGCGATCACATTCCCGGGCCGCGCCGCGACCTTCGTTGATGGCCCAGACCACGAGGCTCTGGCCACGACGACAATCGCCGGCGGCAAAGACCCCTTTGATGCTCGTCGTATACTTCTCGAACTCCGCCTTGATGTTGCTGCGCGGATCGGTCTCGAGATTCAACTCTTTGAGCAACGCCTGCTCGGGTCCCAGGAAACCCATCGCCAGCAAGACGAGCTGGGCGGGGATGGTCTTCTCCGTGCCGGCTTGTTCCTGGGGAATGAACTGCCCCTTCTCGTTCTTCTCCCACTTGATCTCGACCGTCACCAGTTCCTTCACGGCACCCTGGTCGTCGCCGACGAACTTCTTGACGGTGGTGAGATAGATGCGCGGATCGGCACCAAATTTTGCGGCCACCTCCTCCTGGCCGTAGTCCATCTTGTAGACCTTGGGCCATTCCGGCCACGGATTGTCCGCCTGCCGTTCCATCGGCGGCTTCGGCAGGATTTCAATCTGCACCAGGCTTTTGCAGCCGTGCCGCATCGAGGTGCCCACGCAATCGGTGCCAGTGTCACCGCCGCCGATGACGACGACCTGCTTGCCCTTGGCGGAGATGGGCGTCTGGTTCGCCCCGCCAGCAAGCACCGCTTTCGTGTTCGCGGTGAGAAACTCCATCGCGAAGTGCACCCCTTGGAGATGGCGCCCTTCAATGGGCAGGTCACGAGGTTGGGTGGCACCGGTGCAAATTACCGTGGCGTCATATTCCTTCAGGAAAATCTGTGGCTCGACGTTGTCGCCGACATTCGCGTTGCAGATAAACTTCACGCCCTCCTTCTCCAGGAGCTCGATGCGGCGGAGGACGACCTCTTTCTTGTCGAGCTTCATGTTCGGGATGCCGTACATCAGGAGGCCACCGGGGCGATCGGCCCGCTCGAAGACGGTGACGGTATGACCGGCCTTGTTCAGCTGGGCGGCGGCGGACAAACCGGCGGGACCGGAACCGATCACGGCCACTTTCTTGCCGGTGCGCACCTTCGGCGGCTCGGGGATGACCCAGGCCTCTTCGAAGCCCTTGTCGATGATCGCGCACTCGATGTTCTTGATCGTCACCGGCGGGTTGTTCATGCCCAGCACGCACGAGCCTTCGCACGGAGCAGGGCAGACGCGGCCGGTGAATTCCGGGAAATTGTTGGTCTTGTGGAGCCGGTCCAGCGCCTCGTGCCAGAGGTTGCGATAGATCAGATCGTTGAACTCCGGGATCAAATTGTGGATCGGGCAACCCGACGCCATGCCGCCAATCAACTTGCCGGTGTGGCAAAACGGAACCCCGCAATCCATGCAGCGCGCGCCCTGGTTGCGAAGCTTCTTCTCATCCATGTGGAGATGAAACTCGTTCCAGTCTTTGACGCGCTCGGTGGGAGTGCGGTCCACGGGGAGCTCCCGCAAATACTCGAGGAATCCAGTTGGCTTGCCCATTGCGAAGAAAGTCGGAGGTCTAGGTTGGGAATCGGGTTGGGGATTAATTGCCGCCGACGCGCGAGAGGTCGCGGGCGTTTTCTTCGAAGGCGTTCATGATCGCCTCCTCACCAGTGAGGCCCTGGTCGTGGGCGCGCTTGATGCAGGCGAGCATGCGCTTGTAATCGTTCGGCAGCACCTTGACGAACTTGGAAACCATCTGGTCCCAGTTCGCCAGGACAGCCTTCGCCCGCTCGCTCCTGGTGTAATCGGCGTGCCGGTGGATCATCAACTTCACCTCGTTGATTTCCTCGGGATCGTCGAGCGGGTCGACGCTGACCATCTGCTTGTTCACCCGCGTGGCGGCGTCACCCTTTTCATCAAGGAGATAAGCCACGCCGCCGGACATGCCGGCCGCGAAGTTGCGCCCGGTCGGGCCCAGCACCACCACACGCCCGCCGGTCATGTATTCGCAACCGTGATCGCCCACGGCCTCGACGACCGCGCTGACACCGGAGTTGCGAACGCCGAAGCGTTCGCCCGCCATGCCGCGGATATACACCTCGCCACCGGTCGCGCCGTAGAGCGCCACGTTGCCGATGATGATGTTCTCCTCGGCCTTGAACGTCGCCGCCGCGGACGGATAAATGATCAGCTTGCCGCCCGACAAACCCTTGCCGACGTAATCGTTCGCGTCGCCTTCCAGTAAGAACGTCATGCCGCGCGGCATGAACGCGCCGAGACTCTGGCCCGCGGAACCCTTGAAGTTGATGCGGATGGTGTCATCCGGCAGCCCCTTGGCGCCCCACTTCCTGGTCACTTCGCTGCCGGTGATCGTGCCGACGACGCGGTTGACATTGCGGATGGGCAGGTCGGCGACGACCTTCTTGCCTTCTTCGATCGCGGGTTTGCAAATCCCGAGGAGCTGCGTGAGGTCGAGCGACTTGTCGAGCCCGTGGTCTTGCGGAATTTGACAGAAACGACCCACCGATTCCGGCACGTCCGGCTGATAGAGGATGTTCGAGAAATCCAAGCCCTTGGCTTTCCAATGCTCCACGGCCTTCTTCGGCTCGAGGCGATCCACGCGGCCGACCATTTCCTCGATCGTCCGGAAGCCAAGCTGCGCCATGAGCTCGCGCATTTCCTGGGCGATGAAGCGCATGAAGTTGATGACATGCTCCGGCTTGCCCGTGTAACGCTCGCGCAATCGCGGGTCCTGCGTGGCCACGCCGACCGGGCAGGTGTTCAGGTGACAGACCCGCATCATGATGCAGCCCGTGGCCACCAATGGACCGGTGGCAAAGCCAAATTCTTCGGCACCGAGCAGCGCGGCAATCACGACGTCGCGGCCGGTCTTGAGCTGGCCATCCGTCTCGACCGCGATGCGCGATCGCAGATTGTTCATCACCAGCGTCTGATGCGTCTCCGCCAGACCCAGCTCCCACGGCAAGCCCGCGTGCTTGATTGACGTCTGCGGCGAGGCACCGGTGCCGCCGTCGTAACCGGAGATGAGCACCACATCCGCATGCGCCTTGGCCACGCCGGCCGCGATAGTGCCAACGCCGACTTCGGCGACCAGCTTCACACTGATCCGCGCGTGGCGATTGCCGTTCTTCAAGTCATGGATCAACTCGGCGAGATCCTCGATCGAGTAAATGTCATGGTGCGGCGGCGGCGAGATGAGGCCGACCCCGGCCGTTGTGTGCCGGGTCTTCGCCACCCACGGGTAAACCTTGGTGCCCGGCAACTGGCCGCCTTCGCCCGGCTTCGCGCCCTGCGCCATCTTGATCTGCAGCTCCTTGGCAGCGACGAGATACTCGCTGGTCACCCCAAAGCGACCGGAGGCCACTTGCTTGATCGCGGAGTTCTTCGAATCGCCGTTGGCCATCGGCACAAAACGCTCGGGGTCTTCACCGCCCTCGCCCGTGTTCGACTTGCCGCCGAGGCGGTTCATCGCGATCGCCAGCGTCTCGTGCGCTTCTTGCGAAATCGAGCCGTAGGACATCGCGCCGGTCTTGAAGCGTTTGACGATGTTTTCAACCGAATCCACTTCATCGATGGGGATGGCCTCGCCCGCCTTGAAGTCGAGCAAGCCACGCAGCGTCGCGATGTTCTTCGATTGATCGTCGATCAACCGGGAGAACTCTTTGAACGTCGCATAGTTGCCGGTGCGGACCGACTTCTGCAGCTTGTGGATGCTCTCCGGATTGAAGAGATGATACTCACCGCCGTCGCGCCATTGATATTCGCCGCCGACCGGCAACACATGCGCATCGCCAGACCGCTCGGCAAACGCCTCGCGATGACGGGCGAGCGCTTCCTGCGCGATGGCCTGCAACCCGATGCCGCCGATCCGTGACGGAGTCCACGTGAAAAACTCGTCGACAATGTCCTGGCGAATACCCACCGCCTCGAACACCTGCGCGCCGCGATAGCTTTGAATCGCGGAGATGCCCATCTTGGAGGCGACCTTGATCACGCCCTTGGCCGCTGCTTTGACAAAATTCTTGCACGCGGCCTTGTGATCGATGCCGAGGAGCATTTCCTCCCGGATCATGTCGTCGATGGTCTCGAACGCCAGATACGGGTTGATCGCGCTGCAACCGTAACCGATCAGCAGCGAGAAATGATGCACCTCGCGGGCCTCACCCGTTTCCAACACCAGCGAGATGCGCGTGCGCAACCCTTCGCGAATCAAAAAGTGATGCAGCCCGGCCACCGCCAGCAATGCCGGCACGGGCGCGTAGTCCTTGTTCACGCCACGGTCGGAGAGAATGAGAATGTTGACGTCCTCTTCCTCCACCATCTTGCGCGCGAGGTGGCACAGCTCCTCCATCGTCTTGCGCAGCCCCTTCTCGCCGCGGGAAACGCGGAACAAGGTGGGCAGCACGCCAACTTTGAGGCCCGGCAAATCCATGCGCCGGATCTTGGCGAACTCCTCGTTGGTCAAGATCGGCCACTTGATCTCCAACCGCCGGCAATCGGACGGCTGCGGTTGCAGCAGATTCCCCTCGGAGCCCAGGCGCGTCTCGGCAGAGGTGATGATCTCCTCGCGAATGCAGTCGATCGGTGGGTTGGTCACCTGCGCGAACAACTGCTTGAAGTAATCATAAAGCAGCCGCGGCTTGTTTGAGAGCACGGCGAGCGGGGCATCATTGCCCATCGAGCCCAACGCTTCGACGCCGTCGCGCGCCATCGGCAGGATCAACATGCGCTGGTCTTCAAACGAATAACCAAACGCGATCTGTCGCTGGCGCAGCGTGTCCGGATCTGGTGCGGGCACCTCGGGAGCAGCCGGCAAGTCGTCCACGTGAACGATGTACTCGTCGAGCCACTGCCGGTACGGCCGTTCGGTGACTAGGGACTGCTTGATCTCCTCGTCTTCGATGATGCGGCCCTGTGCCGTATCCACCATGAACATGCGGCCCGGTTGGAGCCGACCCTTCTGCACGATGTCACCGGCGGGAATATCGAGCACGCCCGCTTCCGAGGCCATCACCACAAGGCCGTCCTTGGTTACATAATAGCGCGAAGGACGGAGACCATTGCGGTCCAAAATCGCCCCCATCTGAATGCCGTCGGTGAACGCGATCGAGGCCGGGCCATCCCACGGTTCCATCAGGCAGGCATGGAATTCGTAGAAGGCCTTCCGCTGCGCGTCCATGCTTTCGTGATTCGACCATGGCTCGGGAATCATCATCATCATCGAGTGCGCCAACGACCGACCCGAGAGCACGAGCAGTTCGAGCGCGTTGTCGAACATCGCCGAGTCCGAGCCATGCGGGTCGATGATCGGCACCACTTTCTGAATGTCGTCACCAAACGCGTCCGAGATGAAGCGGGCCTCGCGGGCATGCATCCAGTTGATGTTGCCCCGAAGCGTGTTGATCTCGCCATTGTGCGCGATGAACCGATAGGGATGCGCCCGGTTCCAACTGGGAAAGGTGTTCGTGCTGAACCGCGAATGCACCAGGCCCAGCGCCGACTCAAACGCCGGATTCAGCAGGTCGGGAAAATATTTCTCCAACTGCATCGTCAGCAGCATGCCCTTGTAAACCATCGTTCGCGCCGAGAGGCTGCAAACATACCAATCGGCGGCGCCATCAATCGTCGAGCAGCGGATCTCGTTGAAGGCGCGCTTGCGGATGACGTAAAGCTTGCGCTCGAAAGCGAGGTCGTCGGTGATCGCCGGATCACGACCGATGAAGGCCTGGCGCATCAAAGGTTCGCAGGAGCGGGCGGTCTCACCGAGGGACGAGTTGTCGGTCGGCACGGTGCGCCAGCCGAGCAACGTCTGGCCTTCCGACTGCACAATGCCCGCAAACAGCTCTTCCAGCTTGCGCCGCTTGTTCAGGTTCCGCGGCAGAAAGACAATGCCTGAGCCGTACTGCCCCGCATCGGGAAGCTGAATGCGCGCTTTCTTGGCGGCCTCCTTGAGGAAGCCATGGGGCATCTGGGTCAAGATGCCGGCGCCATCGCCCGTGTTGACCTCGCTGCCGGAAGCGCCGCGGTGATCAAGGTTGCGGAGGACCTGCAGCGCTTTTTGAACGATGTCATGGGATTTCTTCCCATTGACGTTCACGACGAACCCGACACCACAGGCGTCGTGCTCAAACTGCGGATCATACAAGCCCTGCTTCGGCGGCAGGCCGTCCGGCTGTATTCTGGTCAACTTCTTCATTGTATTGTCATTGCGATTCGCGTTGCCCAAGGCAACCCAACCGTTCACACCGCAAAAAGCGCGCTTCTTGTAGCGGAATGGTCCCCGACGTCAATGGCACTTTCGGACTGCCGACCAACCGCCAGCCACGACGGGTTCCGTTCGCTCTGCCGCGCCCCGGCCGACCACGAGGTTTGCCCCCGACCTGCGCCACCGCTTTCACCCGTTCCCACGCTCGAACCCAAAGCCCGGAGAAAGTGGCAAAAAGCGTCGGCTGCTGCAAAAGTATTTTGCCCAAAGTTCGCGCCACTTCGGAAACCGACTTGCTGCGCGAACGGCACCGCGTGGCCAGTGCAAAACCCGCCAGCCACCCTGAATTGTTTTGGGCACACTGCTCGGGAAATGAAGGGCAAACATCGGCTCATCACGATTCCCATCAGCCTCGCATGGTTCGCGCCGTTTTTCCACTTGGCGCTCCGGCGAGCGATGCTAACTTGCCGCCATGTCCGCGAACTCCGCTCAAGCCTGGCGCCGGTGGTTTGGCCTGCTCTTCCTGGCGATCAGCTTCGGCATGCTGATCTGGGGTCAGACGTTTCTGCAAGGCCGGCTCGCAGGCACCAGCTATCTTTTCTATTGGTCCATTTGTTTCCTGTTCACTTTTTTGACCCTCGCCACCGCCCTCCTCGATATCCTGCTGGTGCGCCGACAAATCCGCCGGGATCAACGGGCGTTGCTGCACCAGGCGTTCACCGATGAGCAGGGGCCGCAGACCAGCGACAATCGACGGCCGATCGAGCCGGGTGACCCGCAAACCTGAAAACCCAAAGCGCGCACTCGAACAAGAATGCCGGAACTTAAATGACCGTTCGCGCCCCAACCGATTTGGCCCAACTGCTCCCCGACGAAAAGATCCGCCGGGCGCTGATCAGTCTGTTGGGTGACGACAGCGAGGACGTCGCCCGGACGATCCGCGAAAAAATTCTCTCCTATGGCCGAGCTTCCCGGCCCTGGCTTGAAGCAGAGTCGCTCAACGGCGACCCCTTGATCCGCCGCCGCGTGCGTTCCCTGCTCAAACATCTGCATCGTGAGGAGGCGGACGAGCGTTTCACCACCTTCTGCCAGCATCATGGCGAGGAGTTCGACCTCGAACAGGGCATCTGGCTGATCGCCCAGACCCGCCACCCGGAGATCAACATCGAGGCGTATCGCGCGTTGCTGGACGATTGGGCGAACCGGCTGCGGGAAGCGCTCCGGCCCTATCGCAAAGGGGAATCGCAACTGGCGGTGCTGAATGAATTTCTATTTGGCGAACTCGGCTTCAAGGGCAACGAACAGAACTACTATGATCCCGAGAACAGCTATTTGAACCGCGTGATCGACGGGCGCACCGGCAACCCGATCAGTCTCTGCCTGCTGTTTATGCTCATCGGGCGCCGGCTCGAAATGCCCATCGCCGGCATCGGGTTTCCCGGTCACTTCCTCTGTCGCTACCAGAACAGCCAGGAGGAGCACTACATTGATGCGTTCAATCAAGGGAAGCTCCTCACCAAGGCGCAGTGCATGCAGTATCTCAAACGCAATGGCCTGGGCGTGCGCGAAGGTTATCTCGTGCCGATCAGCGCGCGCCGCGTCCTGCTTCGCATCTGCGCGAACCTCCATCAGATCTTCCTCCAGCTTTCCGAGCATGACGAGGCCGCCCGGGTGCAGCGCTATCTGGTGGCGTTGGCGAAGTAGCGATCTCCCCGGCAAGTCCAGGCTCCATCCCCAGCTTGCCCCGACTATTCCTCGTCGAACTTCCGCTTGAGCAAATCCTCGATGGCGTCCAGCGCGGTGCCGCCGTCGGTGCCTTCGGTGATGATCATCAACTTGGTGCCCGGACCCGCCGCCAACATCATCAGGCCCATGATGCTCTTGCCGTTCACCCGTTCGCCATCCCGCTCCACAAAGATGTCGCAGGTGAACTTGTTCGCCGTTTTGACAAACATGGCGGCCGGCCGCGCGTGAATGCCCAGCTTGTTCAGCACGGTCAATTCCCGGGTTCCATCGTCATCGTTGGCTTTGCGAGCGGCGCTCATCCGGGCGCAGTATTCTTGAGTCCCGCTGCCGTTTGCAACCGTCATTTTGGTGACCGCCGGGAGAATTGCGTTTGCGAGGGCCGCGGCCAGCCGATATAAAACGCGCGTGCCCGATCAGCCGGTCCTACCCATCAACGCCGCCACTCGCTGCTGCGCCGTCTATGGACATCCCGTTCGCCATTCGGCCTCGCCCGCGATGCACAACGCCGCGCTGGCGAAGCTCGGCCTCAACTGGCGTTACCTCGCGTTCGACGTCGATCCGGCCCAGCTCGCGCCGGCTATCAAGGGTGCCCAGGCCATGGGCTTCGTAGGTTTGAATCTGACCGTTCCCCATAAAATCCTCGCCGTGGACATGGTCGATTTCGTGGATGCCGCTGCCCGGCGCTGGGGCGCGGTCAACACCATCCGCTTCGAGGGCCGCACGGGCGAGGGCGACTGGCTCCCGTTATCGCTGTTCAATGACGGCAATCCCACCCAGGTCCGCAGTGCGGGCTTCAATACCGATGCCGATGCCATCATCCGGGCGATTCGCGAGGACCTCAATCTGACGCTCAGCGGCAAACGCATCCTGATCCTCGGCGCAGGCGGGGCCGGACGTGCCGCGGCACTGCGCATCGCGGATGAACAACCCGTCGAGCTGGTCTTGATCAACCGCACCCGCGCGAAAGCCGAGGAGCTGGCGCGCGAGATCGCCAGCTCCCAGCCCGCCGTCAAGGTCGCGCTCGATTATCCCGCTGGACCGGTGGATCTCGTCCTCAACGCCACGTCGCTCGGGCTCAAGCTTCGCGACCCACTGCCGATCAACCATGACTGGCTGCGCGCCCACCCGCCCGGCTTTGCCTACGACATGATTTACCGTCCGGCCGAATCTCCCTTTCTCAAGGCCGCGCGCGAACTCGGGGCGCGGACGGCGAATGGCCTCGGCATGTTGCTGCATCAAGGCGCGGACGCCTTGGAGATCTGGACGGGCCAAATCGCTCCCCGCGAAACCATGCGGCTCGCCTTGGAACGTTTTCTTCAAGGATGAACAACATCTTCAACCCCGAGCTCTGGGCTGCGGTCCCGTTTCACTTCTGGTCGGCCGTGCTCTTCGTGTTCGGTTGCCTGGTGGGCAGTTTCCTCAACGTCTGCATTCACCGGCTGCCGCTGGAGCAAAGCGTTGTCTCCCCACCTTCGCACTGCCCACACTGCAAGTATTCGATCCCCTGGTACCTAAACCTGCCGCTGGCGACCTGGCTGTGGCTGCGGGGCAAATGCGCGAACTGCCAGGCTCCGATCTCCGTCCGCTATTTCATCATCGAGCTGATCACGGGCGTGTTCTTCCTGTTCTGCTGGCTGCGCTTTGGGGAACAATCCCCCGGGCTCGCGCTCGTTTACTGCCTCGTCATGGCGGGGTTCATCGTCGGCACCGCCACCGACTTCGAGCACTTGATCGTGCCCGATGAAGTGACCAAGGGCGGCATGGTCGCCGGCGTGATTTGCTCCTTCCTCGTTCCGCAACTGCACGGGACGGACTCGCTGGTCGTTGCCCTGCGCGAAAGTTTTATCGGCCTGGCTGTCGGCGGCGGCTTGCTGTGGGCGATCCTCACCGCCGGCAAAATGGCGTTCGGCCGCCACAAGATCAACATCCCAACGGGCAGCCGGATCATCTTCGGCGAAGACGGATTGCACCTGCCGGACCGCACGATTCCCTACGAAGATATTTTCTACCGCGAATCGGACACCATCCGACTGCACACCGCGCGCCTCGAATTGCCGGATCGCTGTTACCGGGACGCCACCATCGAAGTCAGCCTGTTGCGACATCACCTCAAGATCAACAACGAGGAACTCAATCCCGAAGAAGTGCCCTACATGGCGCTCGAAGCCGACTCGATCAATCTGCCGCGGGAAGCGATGGGCTTTGGCGACGTCAAGTTGATGGCCGCGATCGGCGCGTTCTGCGGCTGGGAAGGCGTGTTGTTCACGCTGACGCTCAGCTCGATGCTCGGTGCGATCGTGGGCCTGGCGCTCAAGTTGCAACGGTTGGCTTACGTCCCCTATATCGCGGCTGCGGCCACGATCTGGATCTTCTTCGGCCGGCAGCTTGTCCACGCGTGGCTGGGGCAGTAGGTCCGTCCTCACCCGCATTGCGCCTTGTGCCGTAGCGCGTGATCGATGAGCACGAGCGCCGTCATCGCCTCGACCATCGGCACGGCGCGCGGCAGCACACAGGGATCATGGCGTCCCCTGCCCTTCAGCGTCGTGTTCTCGAGATCGTTGCCCACCGTTTCCTGTTCATGCATGACCGTCGCCACCGGCTTGAACGCGACGCGGAAGTAGATCGTCTCGCCGTTGCTGATGCCGCCTTGCACGCCGCCGGAACGATTCGTCACGGTGCGAACCTCGCCGCGCACATTTCGGAAGGCATCGTTGTGCTCGCGCCCAGTCATCAGGATCGAATCAAAGCCCGAGCCGAGATCAAAGCCTTTGCTGGCGGGCAGGCTCAGCATCGCCTTGCCGAGATCCGCTTCGAGCCGGTCGAACACGGGCTCACCCCAGCCGGCGGGCACACCGCGCGCAACGCCCGCGACGATCCCGCCCACGCTGTCGCCAGCTTTCCGGGTCCGCTCGATCAACCGGATCATCTTCGCCGCCGTCGCCGCATCGGGGCAGCGCACGATGTTGGATTCCACCTCTTTCAGCGTCACTTTGTTCACATCCACTTCGGCGGAAATTTTCTGCACTTGTTTCACGAACGCCAGCACTTCGACGCCGAACTGTTGCTTCAAAAGCTTCTTCGCCACCGCACCAGCAGCCACGCGCCCGATGGTCTCTCGCGCGCTCGACCGTCCCCCGCCCTGCCAGTTGCGAAAACCGTACTTCGCGAAGTAGGTGTAATCGGCGTGCGACGGCCGGAACTTTTCGGCCATCTCGGAATACGCCTCCGGCCGCGCGTCGGTGTTCTTCACCCACATCATGATCGGCGTGCCGAGCGTTTTGCCCTCAAAGATTCCCGACAAGATCTGCACCGTGTCCGCCTCTTTGCGCGGCGTGACGATGCTCGATTGCCCGGGCCGCCGCCGGTCGAGATCAGGCTGGACGTCGGCTTCCGTCAACGCGAGCCGGGGCGGGCAGCCATCGATGACCACGCCCACGCCACCGCCGTGGGATTCGCCCCAAGTCGTGATGCGAAACAAATGTCCGAACGTATTCGCCATGCGCGCAAGCATCGGGGAAATCGCGAGTCAGGTCAATCGGCCGCGCAGGCGGCGGACTACGGCATGTCTCCCGAGTCGTTAGCTCGGAATTGCGCCCTCCGCGAGGGGTCGTCGCGGTTCCGCCAAAGGAACAAGATTCGCCGTGAGACGTTGGGATGAGTGGTGAACTCATCGGTGAGCTCTTCCGCCTGACGGAAGAGGACCGCGTGCGGATGTTCTTCGATGGTCCGCGTCAGCCGCGTCGCGTTCTCCATCGTCCAACCGGCGCTGCCGTGCAGGTACGGCTCGCGATCCAAGGGAACCAGCGGGAGTTCGCTCACGACCTTGAGCCGGGCGAGCTCTTCACCGATGGCCTCCTGTTGATCAACCGAGTCGCCACGTTCGCCAAGGTAGCGAATGAAGCCACCGAGCGAGGTCCGTCGATCGGCCTGGCTCCGGCTGGCGCTCAATCGTTCAATCTCCAGGCGAGCGGTCGTGGGATCGCTGCGTCCAAAGGGGACGGCGCTTTCATAGACTTCCATGAGTTCGGAGGGATCAATCGTCTTGCCGCGGCCCGTTGCATCCAGGAGGTGTGCCAGGATCTGCTGCCGGGCTTCAGATTCCGCGCCGATCTTGAACTCTGAGCTGAGCGCTGGGATCAGCCCCGCAGCCTGGGCACCGAAGTCGTCGCAGAGAAACTCGATGCCGCGCGACAGGCGCAGGTGCGAAAACGCGATCACCCAGTCCAGCAGCCACAGCATTGCGAATGGCGCGAGCAGGACAGCGGCAGAAGAATTGAACGTCGCCGCAAAAGCAAACGACACTGCGGCCGCGCACGCCGCGTGCAAAAGGTAGCAGCGCGAAAGTAGCGGCGCGTAGGGAAACACGTGGCCCAGTTCATGGCCCACGACACTTTCCAGTTCGGGCTCGTCCAGAAGATGAATGATGGCGCGGTTCAAGAAGACGCCGTTGAAGGCATGCAAACCCGGCAGCAACTCGCAGCGGAGGGCGTGGGCGTTGACATCCTTGGCTCGCGTCATGAAAACCGGCGCGGCGTTTGCCGGCAGCTCGAGCTTGGCAAAGACGCGTTGCACCAGCGCGAGCAATGAATCCCGCGTATGAACGCCAAAGCGCGCGTCCGGCCGAATGTCTGCCAGCCGCTTGCTGTTGAGGAACCAGTGATGAAGCACCCAGCGAAAGACGCCCAAGCCGCCCACTGCGGCACTGATCCAGGGCCAGGGGCCGGCGATGCTCGTCGGGCCAAGCAGCACCCAGAAGCAGGCCGCAGCGATGACGGCAATCTCTGCGAACAACAAATTCCGGGAGAGCGCCTCCGTGTCGGCGTAAAGTTCGAAGAGCCGGTCGCGGGTCGGCGTTTCCAGTCGGCGTCCCGCCGTCGGCATCACTGGTTCAGGTGCCTCGGCCATGTCACGTCGTAAAGTCGAGCATGCCCCGGAGAAAGCCGCGGCCGGGTCGCGCGCGAGTTTGGAACAGCACGGTGCCAGGTCCGGTGAACCGATTGACGAGGCCTTCGCCCGAGAGGAAAGAGTGCCGCAACGTGCCGGCGACTTTGACCATCTCGCAGCGCATGCCAGTGGAGAAGGCGACGATGTAACGATTGTCGAGCACGAGGCGCTCGCCTTCCGCAAGGTCGCGCTGGATGAAGGCCCCGAAGCTCGCCAGAAAAAGCTGCCCCACTCCCTCGGTTTGCATCAGGAACAAACCGCGCGTCGTCATCAAGCCCTTGACGCCGGCATAGACCGCGCTGAGTTGCACGCCACTCGTGCAGGCCAGGAAAGCGCCGGTGGCGATAAGCAGCCGATTCGACGGACCGATCTCCAACGCGCGAATGTCACCCATTTGCTCGGGGGCCAGCGTGAGGCGTTCACCATCGCGGCGCGCTTCATAAACGGCGGCAAAAAAACTCTCCCCAACCGCCAGGCTGCGCATCGCGCGACCCAGGCCGCGACCGCCCTTCATCTGCGCCCCCACGCGGGCGGTGAGTTCGAAACCCGTGGACATGGCGAGCATGGCACCGGGTTGGGCCGCGATGGTTTCCCCTGCCGCGCACACGAAATCAACCGTCGTGAACACCGGCCCGTGAGCGATAATATGCTCCATGTGTCGGCGCCCGCCTTTACTGGTCTGCCGGCGGCGCCATCCTCTGCCGGACCATGTAACCGACGAAGCTGATCACGAGCAGGATGCCCAGAAAGATGAAGCAGGCCACCATCCGGGAGACGCCGAGGACGTTGGCGATACCCCCGATGCAAATATCGTAGATGGCCACCATGATGAACCAGCGGATCATCTCGCCGATGAAACCACCGCCACGTCGGGCCTTGGGTATAAAGAAGTTTGGATTCATTGGATGAACGGGATTGTTTAACTCTGGGGCGGACGCTACGCGCACGAGCGGATGGCCTTCAAGTTCAAACACGACAAAGCTGGGGACGGCTGCGTCCAGAATCCGCGCCGGACGCGAGGTCGCCACGATCAACACTACGAGCAAACTTCGTTCCTTTGGGATTGCCCTTTGACGGCGGCAAGGCGCGTCCGTAGAACCAAGACATGACGGATCGCAAATGGATTCCCTGGTTCGGCGCCTGGCTGTTCGTACTGGCCGGCAATGGCGCGGGAGCCGAAACCTTTCGCGTCGCCACCTACAACCTGAACAACTATTTCCTGACCGCCTCGGATACCCGCTCGGCCAAGGCTCCGGAGTCGATCAACCAGGTTCATTCAAACCTTCTCGCGTTGAAGCCGGACATCCTCGCCGTGCAGGAAATGAGCGGCGCGGCCGGGCTCAAGCATCTGCAAGCGGCATTGCTGGCGGGCGGACTTGATCTGCCGCACTACGAGCTCATCACCGGTGGCGACACGAACATTTACGTCGCGGTGCTCAGCCGGTTCCCGATCGTGAATCGCCGCTCGCACACCAACGACAGCTACCTGCTCCACGGCCGGCGGTTTCGCATCGGGCGCGGTTTCACTGAGATCGATGTCCAGGTCAATGAAAGCTACCGCCTCACGGTCATGGCTACTCATCTCAAGTCCAAGCGCACCGTGCCGACGGGCGACGAAGCCGAGATGCGCTTGCAAGAAGCCACGCTCCTGCGCGAGAAAATCGACGCGAGGTTCAAGGTCGATCCGAATGCGAATCTCGTCGTGCTCGGCGATTTCAACGACACCAAGGACACGAAACCGATCAAGGTGCTGCGCGGCCGGGGCAAGACCGCCTTGCTCGACACCCGACCGGCCGAACGTAACGGAAACAGTGTTACGCCTGCGGGTGCGGCCTCCGATGCTAGCAATGTCACGTGGACGTACTTCTATGGCGTCGAAGATAGCTACTCTCGCGTGGATTACATCTTGATCAGCCCAGGGCTGGCAAAGGAGTGGGTCAAGGAAGAGACCTACGTGTTGACGGTTCCCGACTGGGGCCTGGCCTCAGATCATCGCCCCATCGTCGCGACGTTCACGGCGGTGGACTAACGCGATTTCCGTTTCCCATGCCATCGCCCAAAAAGTATTCGTTAAGTTATGCCGTTCAAGCGGCGGTGCCGTTGATCGCCGTCATGTCCGTGCTGAAGCTGGCGGAGATCTTGACCGGCAGTTCATTCGCGGGCTTCGGCATCGTGCCGCGCAACCTGCATGGCGCGATCGGCATCCTGACGGCCCCCCTGCTCCACGGCGATCTGGCGCATCTGCTCGCCAACATCGGCCCGCTCTTTGTGCTGCTGGTGCTGCTGTTCTGGGACAAGACCTATCACCCGACGCGCACGCTCGCGATGATCTGGCTCGCCAGCGGTTTCGGCACGTGGGCCATTGGCCGCAACTCCGCCGGCAATGGCATTCCCACCGTTCACATCGGTGCCAGCTCGTTGATCTTCGGGCTCGTTGCCTATCTGCTGGTTGCCGGCGTCCTCGCGGGCAAGTGGCGGACCTTCTTCGTCGCGATCATTGTCTTCCTGGTGTTCGGCGGCATCTACGTCGGCATTCTGCCACACAACGGACCCGTCTCGTGGGAAGGCCACTTGAGCGGCGCGGTGGCGGGCTTGCTGGCCGCCTTCAATAATCACGGCCAACGACCGGGCAAGAAATAGCGGAACACTTTCATGAAACTGCTCCACATCCACGCGCATCACGACGACTTCGAATGGGCGGCCGCCGGCACCTTTGAACTGTGGCGCCGCGAACTGGGCGATCAGTTCAACGCCCGCCTGATCGTCTGCACCGATGGCAAAGCCGGCCATCACTTCCGCCCGCGCGAGGACACGGGTGAACTTCGGCGACGCGAACAAGCCGCTTCGGCCGCACTGGCCGGCGTGGAGTTTCAACAACTGGTCGATCATCACGGCCAGCAGTTTCGCGAAGGCTGTTTGGCTTTGGATGCGTCGTTCCTTGCCGCGCTCTGGAAGGCGATCCGCGATTTCGAACCGGACTATCTGTTTTGTCCGCCGTTGCCCATCGACCCGTTGGCCGGTGTGCATCCCGACCATCTGGCCGTCGCCGAGGCGATCCGCCGCGTCGGCTACATGATCAACGTGCCGCACGCTTACACGCCGGAGTATCCCGCCGACGAAACGCGCAGCGCACCCTGTAAGGTGCCGGTGATCATCAACGTGCATGACGGCTACATGGCCGGTGCCAACGCCTACGATCTGACGGTGAACACCGAGCCGGTGTTCGAGCACCTCGTAGACCTCACCTGGTGCCATCAATCGCAATTCTGTGAATGGCTGCCGTGGGTGGATCGGCACAATCTCACGCCACCGTCCTCAAAAGCTGACTGGGCCACCCAGCTCCGCGCCGCGCACGCCCGCCGCAATCGCGAAATGGAAATCACGGAATCCTGGAGCGCCGAATTCTTTCGGGTGACTGCGTGGGGCACAATTCCCACACCGGAACAACTGGTCGCCGATTTCCCCAACTTGATCGATTTGCCGGCAACGCTCGGTCGGCTCCGCGAACGATTGCGCCGCTGGTCGGACGTTTAACCGCCACGCTCGCTGTTGATTCCTGCTATCCAACCGCCCCGGACTGCCGATATACAAACCGCGTGAACGATCAGCCCCTTGACGACTCGATGCCCGTAAAGCCACCGGCGCTGCCGCCGTTGAACATCGCGCCGCCGATTCCCGAGAGCCCACCGCCGATCGCGGCGTGGCGTTGGTGGATCCACTTGATCGTGCTCGCGAGCTAC
Organism: bacterium; assembly: GCA_031362805.1. Lineage (GTDB taxonomy): Bacteria > Verrucomicrobiota > Verrucomicrobiia > Limisphaerales > RI-55 > RI-55. The sequence continues at coordinate 57,702 of JANLTG010000066.1, read as the reverse complement.
GTGCTCGGCATCGGTTTGATCGGCGCACTCTCCGACGACGGCGATTCCAAGAAGGGCGATCCAGCGGTCGAGCAATCGGGCGATGCCAAGGCAACGGCCGACGAACCAGCCGTGCAGCCGGCGTTGTCCGCCCATCCCGGCGAGCTGCTCTTCACGGTGTTCACTCAGCTCGCTATCTTCGCAGCGTTCTTCGGGGTCGCGTGGCTCGCCTCGCGGGCACGGCGCGATCAACTCATGCTGCGCTGGAATCGCAACTGGTGGTTCCCCTGGGTGCTCGGGCTGGGCTACAGCTTCGCGATGCGGATCGTCATCGGTATCATTGCCACCGTGCTGCTGGCCACCGCAGCACTCTGGATCATGGCGTCGCACGGCATCGATTTCAATCAAGCCGGCTTTGACTCCGCCACCACCGACCTCGGCCGACGCTTTCAGCCAAACATGAAGCACCTAGTCGATGCGGACGCGATTGAGAACAGCCCGCTCTATCTCTTCCTCAACGCAACCATTGTCAGTTTCCTGCTGGCGGGATTCCGGGAAGAACTCTGGCGCGCGGGCATGCTGGCCGGCTGTCGCGCGCTCTTTCCGAAGCTCTACGAAACTCGGCGGGGACAACTCGTCTTCGTGGTGCTGATCGCCGTCGTGTTCGGACTGGGCCACACGCCGCAGGGTTTGGGCGGAGTATTCCTCACCACCTTGCTCGGCATCATGCTGGGATCGATCATGGTGTTCCACCGTTCCATCTGGGAGGCGACCCTGGCGCATGGCTTTTTCAATGCCGCCAGCTTTGTCGGCATGCACCTGCTCTATCGCTTCAAGGAACATTTTCCCGAGATTCAAAAAATGCTGGGTGGCGGGTGAGCGATCACTTCCCTGCCGGTGGTTCCGCCAGTGATTCGATGAAGCGCAGCAAGTCCGCCATCGCTTCGGCGGACAAGCCGTCATCCAGTCCTTCCGGCATCAGCGACTTTCCGGTGGAAGCCAGGGCCGTCATGTTTGATCGAACAACAACTTGCTCAACGCCGCCGGCCGTTCGGATGGAAACGCTTTCGGGCCGTTCAGCCGACAGGATACCGGTCACTTCTTCGCCCTCCTTAAGCTTCGCGGTCCACGCTTCGAAACGCGGGGCAACCTCGCGATTGGGTTCGAGGATATTCGCCAACAGCGATTCACGACCGGCCGCCGCCACGGTCAGCAGGTCCGGCCCCAAGTCGAATCCCTCACCCGCAGCGCGATGGCAGGAAGCGCAACGGATCTGGTAGATCGCCTGCCCGCGAACGGCATCACTCGGCAGAGTCAGCGAAGGCGCATAGCGTTGCGCTCGCTCCGACGAGGTCGCCCCCGACGCTTCGCCAAAGATGGCGATGGCTTGTGCGCGAACGTCTTGATCCGCGTGCTGCCGCAGCGCCGCGCGAACCGCCGGCCCGATCTGAGCGGCAAACTCTGGTGACGCTTGCGCCCGTTCCAAGGCGAGCTTGGCCGCGGCAGGTTGACGTTGGGCAAATTCAAATACTCTTACGCGTGACCGCGGCGTCAATTGGGACCAGTGGGCGAGCAAGTCGCGCATCAAGGAGCGCTCTCCAAATGCCAGCAACTCTTCCGTGATCGCGTCTTTCATCGCGGGGCTCAATGGCTCGGCCAAGAGAGGCACCAGCTCGCGTCCCGCCCGCTCCGGACCCACCAGCTTGAAAATGCCAACCAGCGGAGTGTTCTGCGAAGTGCCATTCGGTCGGGCCAGTTGCAATTGACCAACGTGCATCATGTACGCAGCCGCCTCCCGGGCCAACCGGTCCTTGAACTCCGGCGGCAACGCGACGTGCTTCGCAAGTTCCGGGACCCGCGCCATTCCCGCAGCCAGGCTGAGATCCAGGTAATCTTCGGTGGTATCGGTCGAACGCTCCAGCAGCAGGCTGGTCGCTTGCTTGACACTCATGGAACGCGCAGCCCGCTCTGCGATCACGACATTCAGTTCAACACCTGCCGGGATTTCCAAATACTCGCTCATGACCTTGCCGGCAAATGGGGTGACCAAAGCGACCACCGCCGCCTGCAAGAGTTCATCCCCGCTCAGGTAGGGGGCCAGCTTCCGCCAAAGCCCCAGCGTCAATTCCTGGTCCGGCGTTCCACGCGCCACCACCAGCGCCAGCGCAAACATAACTTCCTCAATTCGGTGGCCCGGATCGCTTTCTGAATCCGCGAGCCTCAACGCATGCTCACGCCAGGGTGAGGCGTTCCAATCAATTGGAGGGCTCACCATGGCCGCGAGTTTCAGGGCGCGAACCCTCACTTGGGGCAAGGAATCACGAAGGCCCGCTTCTACCAGCGCTCCGTCAAGTTCACCACGGGCGGATAGCAAGCTAAGCGCCCCCAACCGGGCGAACGGAATAGGCGACGAAGCGGCCCTGGTCAAAAGCGCCCGCGCAACCGGGTCGTTGCGCTCCCAAAGCAGCCGGGCGGCCGTGTCGCGATGCCAGCCATTCTCGTGTCCGAGCAATGCCACCAGTTCCGGCGTCGATGCATCGCCGAGGCGAACGGTCCGGTGCGTCAACGAGGCTTTCTTGATGATCCGCCAGATGCGACCGCGATCGTTGCCGCGGTTGAGGTCGAGATGTTCCTTGATTCCCGGCGGCAACGACCACGGGTGTTCGATGATCTCACGGTAGAAGTCGACGATGTAAAGGCCGCCGCTGGGGCCGTTCTCGATTTGCACGGGACGGAACCAGTTGTCGGTCGAGGCCAGGAATTCGCGGCGTTCATTGGGTACCTCTCTTTCACCGCGCATCAACACGCGGCCCAGGGGGCGGGCAAGTCGCTTGCGGTGGACCAGATTGCTGCCGGTGTCGGCGACAAAGGCATCTTCGCTGTAACCGCCGTTGCTTGCATTCGGTCTCCCCAACCGGTCGCCGCGAGCGATCTGCAAACCCGTGGCTCCCGTGAAGTAGCCCGAGGGCGTGCCGCCGCCTTCGATAAGTCCGGGCGAGATTCCCGAGACCCGCCAGCGGGTGCGGATCACGCGCCACGCTTCATCCGGGCTGCGCCGAAACACGGGCGCGGCCGCGCCATCGACCGCGATGTCCACCGCCGGCGGGGGCAGTGAAATCGGTAAATCACCCAGCAGGTTTATGTCGTAGGCAATCTGCATGAGATGCCGGCTGTTGCTGGACACGAACTTGCGCCCGTAGTCATCGAACGCCATGCCGTATTGACCGCCGCCACTCTCGGCGCGGAGCTCGAGCGTGCGCGGATTGAACGACAGATCGCGGCCGCGCAGGACGAGTCCTTCATCCGGCTTCTGATCAGGTCGGCGAACGCGCGAGCCGTTACCACCTTCAGCGAGGTGAAAGCGTTGATCCGGTCCCCAGCGCAGGCTGTTGGGCAACTGCTGGACGTTCAAACGCGGAGCAAGTTCGCTGAAACCCGTGAGCACGATGCGACGCTCGTCGGCCACGCCATCGCCGTTGGTGTCCTTGAAGAACCAGAGATCCGGCGCGGCCATCACGAACACGCCGCCATCGTAGCACAGCACACCCGTCGGCCACGGCAGGCCTTCGGCCAACACGGTGGCGCGGTCCATCCGGCCGTCGGCATCGCGGTCCACCAGCCGGGAGATGCGGCCCAGCTTTTCCTCGCGGCGCTCCGAGTAATCGCGCATCTCGCAGACGTAGAGCACGCCGTTCTCGTCGAAGGAGAGGGCGACCGGATCGGCGATCAGCGGTTCGGCGGCCACGAGTTCAATTCGGAAATCCGGATCGAGGTCGAAGGTGGCGAGCGCTTCCTCGGGAGATTTGGGCGGCACTGACGGGAAAGCAGTTGGCGACAACGAAGGTTCCCCGGCACGAGCCAGTGTGGTGAAGGCGAGCGAAACCAGAATTGCGACCGGCAGCTTCATGGAATGCTCCGAGCGTCAACAAGGTCGATGCATCAGGCGAGTTCAATTTCTCGCGGCGACTCGGCTGTCAGCCGAGTGGCGATCTGCGATCGATACTTTTCGAGCGGAGTTCAATCCACGCCGGGTCGGACACCGGCGCTCCACGGTGCTGCCGGCGACACTTGGCTGGTCGGGGCAAACTCACCATCAGCGCCCTTGACAGCCGCGCCGACGCCACGGCGTAGTGCTGCCAGTTCACACATATTCGCCCGCTTACGCATGCCATCGCCATCCCCCGGCCTCGCCGAAACACCGTACGATATTGTCGCTTACCCGGGACAGCTCCACGCGCAGACGCACCCGGAACGGCTGGCGACGATCGGCAAGTTATTCGGCATGACGCCCGCACCGGCCACGAACTGTCGCGTGCTGGAACTGGGCTGCGGCACGGCCGAGAACTTGATTCCCATGGCCTGGTCGCTGCCTGAAAGCCAGTTCACGGGGGTGGACCTCGCGGGCTCGGCGATTCAGCAGGGGCAGGAGCTGGTCACGCATCTCGGACTCGAGAACTGCCGATTGATTCACGGTGACATCCTGAAGATCGACGCGACGTGGGGACAATTCGACTACATCATTGCGCACGGCGTTTATGCGTGGGTTCCGGAAGCAGTGCGCGATCAATTGCTGGCTATCTGCCACCAGTGTCTGGCGCCAGAAGGCATCGCATTCATCAGCTACAATGCCTATCCGGGTGCCCACCTGTCCGCCATGCTGCGCGAGATGATGCTCTTTCATGTGCGGAATTTCACCACGCCCCAGGAGCGGATTCAGCAAGCGCTGACCCTGGCCAGACTCGTCGCCGGCCCCCATCCGTCGATCGCCGATCCCCTGCAAGACTGGCTGCAGACCGAGACGCAGCGCCTCCTCAACAACCACCCCGGGCAGGCGTATCACGACGAACTGGCGTCCGTGTACTCGCCGATTTACTTCACGGATTTCATCGAGCATGCGCGGCGGCATGAGCTGCAATTTGTCGGCGAAGCGGATTTTCAAGACATGTCGGATCGCCCCTTCTCGGACGAGGGACAACAGGCGCTCAAACAACTGGCGGATGACCGCATTCGCTTGGAACAGTATCGGGACTTTTTCAAGCTGCGCCGTTTCCGTCAAACCCTGCTCACCCACGCCACGACCAAAGTAGCGACGCCGCCCCACCCGACCGCGGTGGACGCGATGCTGGTGCGCTTATTCCTGCCGACGGTTGCGTCCAACACGGATCTGAACGCGGAGCTCACCACCACCTTTTCCACCCAACCGCGCGGGCAAGTGCAAACCGACCTGCCCCTTGGCAAGGCGGCGCTGCATCATTTGATCGCTGAATTCCCCCGGGCGCTGCCCATGACCGATCTGCTCACTGCCGCGCGGGCAAAGCTGGCGATCGCCGGACAGGCGCTGGCCGACATCGAGAATGATCGCCGGGTATTGAGTGGCTTCATGCTGCAACTTTACGAGAGTGGGGTGACCCGGCTCCACACCTGGGTGCCGAACCTGCCCCGGAAGTCGGGTCCGCAGCCAACGGCCAGCCCGCTTGCCCGCTGGCAGATTGCACGCGGCCCCCGGGTCACCACGTTGAAACATCAATCCGTAGAAGTCGAAGACCTGATCGGTCAGCTGCTGATCAGCCTGCTCGACGGTACGCGCGACCGGGCAGCACTGTGCGAAGCGCTCGCCCTCGCCCTCGAAGAACGGGGGGTGAAGATGAGCCCGAACCAGTCCACGCGCGAGTTACGAACGGAGCTAGCCAACGGACTTGAATCAAACCTCCAGGCGCTGGCTGACATCGGGATACTGATCAACTGAGCCCGGCTCACTTCAAGCCGGCAGCGTCACTTCAAGGAAGCCCTGCTCGACCATGCGGCCCACCAAATCCAGGAGGGCCTCCAAGGGAAAGCCAGCGGGCAACTCCCCCTGCTCGGCAGCCGTCGCGAAGGTCGCGCGCACCGAAGTATTGCCGTCCAGCCGCGCAAGGAGCGGAACCACGAAACCATCCGTGCGCAGGGCCGCAGGCAGGACACCTTCGACGGCAAACACATACTCGGCGGGCACCAGGCCGCCGTCCTTGACGACATGCCGGGCACGCAGCTCGAGTTCCGCCGCCAGCCGGGGCTGGCTATCGGCAAGCCATTGATTAAAGCCCGGTTGATTCCGGGCGTGCCGGATACGGCGCAGCCGATTGAAATCATCCGCAGTCGCCTCCGGCTCCATCTGTACCCGACCGGGTTTCAAACGGCAGCCCCCCGCTGGCCGCTCGATCAAGAGTGCTCCGTAAACGAACTGACGGGTGGCGGCCGCGGCCAGGCGTTCGCGCAACTGCTGTTCGATTTCCGGGCTGCCAAACTGCCCGCGCTTCTTGAACGACCCCACCACGTCATCCACGGACAACACTTTTTCCAGAGCGAACACGACATCGAATTCTCCAGCGTGTTCCCCCAACCAGCCGCGCGCCCGCGTTTCAATCTGCTGCTCGGTGGTATCCCGCGACACACACAAGACAACACACCGGCCCCCGACGCGGAGATGTGCCGGCAGGCCCGCAATGATGCCGCGTGTCACGTCTTCGCCGGTCTCGCCGGCGTCGCGATAAACCATCGTGGGGCCGACGGCGGGCACGAACGGGGGATGCGCGGCAATCAGGTCGAACTGCCGATCGCCGACGGGTTCGTAAAGACTGCCGCAAAGACTCTCGACGGCGAGCTGGTTCAAACGGGCATTGAAGGCGGCAAAGTGCGCGGAACGCGGCGTGAGATCCGAGGTCGCGGACGAACGCGCAGTTCGGGCGAGCCGAAAGGCACCGATGCCCGTGCCGCCACATAAATCAAGCGCGTCACCGCTGCTGGCTGCCGGAAGCAATCGCAAAAAGCGAGTTGTGCCGCCATAGATCGCCGGGAAGACGACATCTTCCGCCGGCACGACGGAGCCGGTATCGGGATCATCGTGCCGGTCGGACACGATCAGCAGGCCATCGGCAGGATACAGCCAGATCGGGGCGAAGCATTTCGTGGCGTCCCGCGCGAGCTCCTTGATCAGGCCCAGGGCATGAAATGCGGCCAACACCTCAGGCTCAAATAATTCTTTCACCTTCCCCGCGTCCAGAAGCAGGCCGCGAATGAAAATGTCCACACACCTGCCCAGTTGCTCGGGCAGCGCCCCCACCTTGAGGTTCCAATTCACCTGACCGATGGCACTCATCCCGTCCAAGCCCAGGAAACGGCACAACGTGGCGTCGTCAAAACCGATCTGCTGGAGAAACGAGCGCGCCAACTGAAACTCCACGTCGGAGCCGAGCCGCAGCGGCGATGTCATTCCGACGCCCGAAGCGAGCGCGGCCGGGGGCGAGAGCGGAGCGATCACCGGAGCGATCACTATTCCGCAGGGCTGGGGGTGGGGACGGCCGAACCCATGGCGGGTTTGAGCTGCTCCGGCGTCGCCAGGCTGAGTTCCTGCATGGCATCCACGAAGTTCATGACTGCGAGTTTCTGGGCGCGCTGCAAGAGATAGGGCACGGGGCTGCCGGGTTCCACCTGGCGGTAGTAATCGCAGATCTTGCCCAGCATCCGCACCACATCGTCTCGCGAGCGAACCGACCCGCTGATGGCCGGGCCGACACCCCCACTCGCACTGCCCGCATCACCGTCGGCACTTCCGGCTTCACCCGTCGCGCCTCCCTCGGCGCCCGGAAGATACCCGGCGATCGCCCGCTCGATCCGGCCGAGCACGTTGGTGAGCTCCTCAAAGCTGATGGAGCCTCCTGCACCCAGGGTCGCGCTTAAACATTGATCAATTCCCGCCGCGGCTTCGATGGCTTCTTTGACGACGGCCTGACTGGCCAACAGCAACTGCGGGTCAGCAGAACGAATCTGTGTCTCGATTACGGAAAGGCTCGGGCCAGTGGCTACCGACGTTTCCCCATCGCCCGCTGCCGGGGCCGGGGCCTGGGCCGCCGCCAGCGTGTCCAGCGAGATGGGCGCAACCCCGCGCGGCTGACAGATCGGCGCCTGGTAGAGAAAATCGATGATCTGTAGCCAGCCGGAAACATCGCCCCCGGGATTGCGGGGCGAGGTGAGCCCGCTGAGGATGTTCAGCCGTTGCTGGGGGTCGTTGTTGTCATCCGGGTCGAGCAACGGGTGAACGTTGCCCCAAAAATTATCGAGCAGACCCCGGATGAGTCGCAGGCCATCACGAAAACCGGCGAGCCCCTCCACCCGCAACAAAGCACACGTCAAGATCACGGCCGGCCGCAGGTGCTTCGCCACGCCCAGAAACTCGGCTGACTTGTTCCGCAAAGAATTCCAATCCGGCGGTTCGGCGGGTTTGACGACCGTGCCGATCTCCACTTCCGGCTTGCCCTTCAGCAGGGCTTCCAGCTCGTCATAGCGCGGATCGTAAGAAAGATCGGGGCCGCACGGCTGCTCGGCCGAGACCGGTTGCAGAAGTTTCTCAAGGGGAATGCTCATGCGGGTTCAAACGGGTTGAGTTGAAGGTTGGGTTACCGGAACAGTGATCCAAACAGGCGCGAGACCAACGAGCCACCCGCCTTGGGCAACTCGCCGCGCACCATGGTTTCCAAGCGTTCCTTGGTCTGCGCACGAAACGCCGCGTCGAGGTTGAACGGCACGTCGCTGACGCAAGGATGGTGGAGCGGCGTGGTCCGCAGGCCGGCAAAATCCTCAGGCGACGGTTGACCAATGACGATGTCCAACCACGATTCGCCTTCGGGCCAGACCGCCAGGACCGGCACCGCCGCGTCCACATAAAGGCGAATCAATTGCGTCCACGCAGTGAAGATGGGCACCGCCTCCCGGCCAGCGGCCGGCACGCGCAACTCCTGCGAGCGGGCGGAGCGCGCTTCGCGCAGGCTATAACGGCCGGGGGCATAAGCGCCCACCTGCCCCTGGAGTTGATAACAAACCCGCAGCACGCCCTCATGGTCGGCTCCGAATTGGGGATGCCGGATGAACTCCGCCAACAGATCGGAGATGGCGGACTGGCTGCGGCCGGAATCCGCCACCGCCGCGCGCAAATCGCCGCGCGCCCGGTCCAGCAGGCCGCTCACATCAGCGGCCTTTTCCGTGGCCTGGCAGTCCCGGCGCAATTGTTCGAGGCGCGGAAAGACGGAGCCGATGGTCCAGCGCCGATGCGTGCCGATGGCGTGGGTAGCCAGCACCATCGGATAGCGGGCGCGCCCTTTGCCATCGCGCGACGACCACATCGTGCCGAGGATCATGCCCGTCTCGCCGTGCCAGAGGAAATGGTGACGGAACTCCTCCAACCGTTGCGCCGGCTCCAGCTTTTCCCAGTAACCCGAATCGATGTTGCGACCAACTCCCTGCTCGTAGAGCAACTTCTTCGTCCACACGAGACTGGGAGTTCGCACGCCCAGATCCGGGGCCTCCGCATTCTCCTCGAGATGATCATCCCAACCCGGGTGCTTGCCGAACGCGCCGAGAAATATCCCGCGACCCTGCCCACCCGGGAGGTCGCCCGGATTCTCGCGCAGGAATTCTTCAACGAAATCGCTCACTTGAAAGGGTGTGATGTTTTCGTGCGGCTGACCTATAAGCCGAGATCCTTGGGCGTGGGCGCACGGCCACCCGGGAATTCGAGGCGCAGCCGCAGCATGCCTTTGGTGCCGTCGATCTCCACCGGCCACGCCACCCGCCAGACGCTGGGGTTGCTGACGTCCACTTGCGCGCCGGGCAACCGCATCAATTCCACGGCACCCCACGGACCTTCGGTTTTCAAATCCTTCAATTTGCCACCGGCCGAGCCCGGACCGTCGGATTCCGCCCGGTTGAAAACTTTGAGATTGATGGGTTGATCCACGCGCACCGTCCCCAGAATTTTGGGTTCACCCTGGTTCTGATCCAGGCGCCAACCAGGACGGCCGCTAAATTTTTCGATGAACTGAAAGTTCAGGCGCCAGTCATCCTCCGTTGAGCTTTTGTATTCTTCAACGACCACGGTCACCTGCGCCAGGGTGGCGCCGCCCACGAGCAACGCCGAGGTCAGGCCGTCCGCAAGATCCACCTTGCGCACGAAATCGATCCACTCGGGACGTGAGGCGGACCCCGTCTTGACGAAAACCTGCGAACGCAGATCACGCCGGACATCGCTGATATTCTGGCGCAACGTAATGACCGCGTCGGCATCCATCGGCTTGGAAACGCGGTTGGTGCCCAGCGGGAACGGCAGGCCGGTGCCGATGGCCTTCGCTTCTTCCAGATATTCGGCCAGGGCCGTGCCGGTGACCTGCTCCTGCGCCCGGGCGAGAAACCAGTCGTGCGTCTTCTTGTAGGCATCCGTCTGGCCGCCTTGATAATTCCGAGCGTCATCCGCCGAACCTTTCAGCTGCTTTTCCAGTTCGCCGATAAAGCCGAACTCGCTGCCGATCTTGGGATCGGGATGCAGGCTCTTGTCCTTGGTGATGTCCAACAGCTTCTGGTAGGCCGCCGCACGTACGACCACGGATCGGTTGCCTTCGGTTTTAGCAGTGTCCAGATAGCCTTCGTCCATCGCCTTCATCTGGTCGGCCGGAATGTCACTGAGCAGGCGATCCGCAGTCTTCGAAAGCGACGAACGAAAACCGGTCAGCGAAGCGAGCACATCTCCGTAGAGCGGATGTTCCTGCCGGGCGAGGGCATTGGTGCAAACCTCGACGATGCGATCCAGTCCGCCCCCGCCACCACCGGTCAACAATCCCCGGACGCGCTCCTGTTGGGCGGCCAGTCCGCCGGTCCCGATCTCCGCATCGTTCTGCTTCAGCCAGGCGGACAAATCTCCGGTCAGTGACAGAAAGCGATCCCGCAACTTGTCCGCGTCGGCCGCCTGCTTGTTGCCGGCCGCCGCCATCATCTGCCGCTCGACATCGGCGATGACCGCCAGTCGGGCATGTAGATTGGTCACCACGCTCCAGCGCGAAAGCTGGGCGGACAACGTGTTGGTGATACCGCGGAAAATGCCCTCCATGCCGGTTTTCAGGCTCGGATAGCCGGACAGCTTTTGCAGCGTGGGATCGACATTGTCGGACAGCCAGTCGGGCGGCCAGATGCCGCGGTCGCCTTTCACAAAGGTGACGGGGTTCTGCGAATAGAGCCACGACCAAGTGTCGACGAGGCTGGGATTCAACTCCGCAGCCGCCAGATATTGGGAAAGCGGATTGGCGAAGCGCGCGACCACAATGGCGTCGGGCTTGCCCAGATTGGTGCCACCCCAGCGATTTTGGATGTCCGCTTCCAGGCGCAACAAGTTCGCGAACGCATCCACCTGCTGATTCAAGGCCTCGGTGCTCGACGCGGTGTCGCTGCCCAATTTTTGACGAGCCGCCTCGACCAATGGCTTGATGACGGCCGCCTCAAAAACGATGCGTTGCGCGTTCCCACTCTTCTCCCGGTACTCGCTGGCCAGGCCGCTGAAAAACAGGCGCGAGATCAAGTCGAGCCGCAATTGATTGGTGGACTGTTCGCGGATCGCCAGATGGTCCGGCGCGATCCGGTCCTGCCGTTCCTCGTAATCCGCCTTGTCGGTGGGCGCCTGATAAACCCCACCCTCGCCCCGCGTAATCAGGCCCAATTGATTCACCCAATTGGTGTCCGTGATTTTACTCCAGGCTTGCTGCTGTTGTTCGACGCTGTTGCGGAAGGACCGCATGCCCAGCCAGGCGAGCAGCACAAACGTGATCAACGCCAGGGAGCCGCCACCAAAGAGCAACTGCTTGCGCTTCCGCAGCATCAGGGCGGTGTTCGTGGCCCGGGTGACCAGCCCATACTCGCGAAACATTTTGTCAACAAACAGATCGCGCAGAAAGAAGGAGCGCTCGCGTTCCCAGACTTTGAAATCACCCAACGAATCCACCGGCACACCCAGCGCGGTCGCCAGATCGGCGTCGAGCGCGGCACCTTCCCGCAAGGCCGACGAGAAATAGATGCCGCGCAGGAATAACGGCGGGAGCGACCACGAGCCCTGGGCGAAGATCGTCTCGAGATACTTGCGCAGCCGGGGCGTCAGGTTCATCAAACTTTGCGGGAGGCCAAAAAGGGTGTCCACCTCGTCGGCCCGCCGGCCGTCTTTCTTCTCCGGCGCCGGATCGCGCATCAGAGTCAGCCGTCTCTGCGCCAGACGGCCGGCGACTTCCTGCAGGAACTTGTCGACCTCCGTCGCGCGGAAAGCAGCGTCCAACTTGTCCGGATTTGACCAGCCGAACATCTGGTGCTGCAAACGGGGATCGCGAATCTCATCGAAGAATTCCCGAAAACCAACGAGCAAGTCCGACTTGGTGATGAGGACTGTGACGGGAAAGCGGACGTCGAGCGTGCGTTGAATGAGGTCGAGCTGCTGCGCGAGTTTGCGCGCCTTGCGTTCCACTTCCACCTCGGAATCTTTGATCAAGGTGTCGCAGGGAATGACCAGGATCATACCGTTGATCGGGCAGTTCGGCCGCGTGTTCTTCAGGAGCGTCAGGAACTCCTTCCATTCGCTCGACTCGCCGGCGGGAACTTCCTCGAAGATCAAGCGACCAGCCGTGTCGAGCAACACGGCGCGGTCCGAGAACCACCAGTGCATGTTGATCGTGCCGCCGACGCCTTGCAGCTCGTCCTGCAACCCGGGCGGAAATCCGATGTTGCTGTGCCGGATCGCCTCGGACTTGCCACCGCCGGGCTCGCCGACGATAACGTACCAAGGCAGACTGGAGAGGTCCTTGCCCCGGGAGCGATAGGCCTGGACACCATCGAGAAACTTGCGGCGCAACTCGTCCAGCTTCGCCCGCTTGTTTGGATCGGAAATCCCGCGCGGGCTGGCAGCATTGCTGGAATCCATCCCGTCCTTGAACATCGCGCTCCGCTTCTTCTTTCGGCGGTGGACGATGAACAGGTAGATGCCGAGAATCGGCACGACGATCGCCACCAGCAGGGTGACAAAAGTAAGGAGATGGCCCTTAAAGAGGACCACGGCCGCCAGCAAGCCACCAACAGCGGTGGCGCCACCGGCGGCGGCGGCCACGGGCGAAATCGATTTCTGGGTTTCGTCAGACATACGGCAAATCCTTTACTGGGTTTTCGTCGATTTGGCCGGGTCGTGCTGCTCCACAACCTCGAGCGCAGTCTTCAACGATTTGGAGGCCTGAAAGTACAGGGAGAAAAAGGCGACGAACGCCGCCACCAGAAAACACGCGAACATGATGCCCACGATGACCAGGTTGTTGCTCTCCGGTGGAATCAAATTTGTCGTGTCCACTCCGCGGTAGGCTTCGGGGCACACCTGGGCCAGGTGATCCTTGTCCATCAGTTGCTGCACGCGCGGCGTCAGGTCGTTCATGTACTTGCGCAGCAACTCCACCTGGTTGGGGAAGGCGCCGGTGAAGCCGAGCCCCAGGCATTGGAAATATACGGCCAGCCGCTCGGAGGCCTCGGCGCCCTTGTCCCGCAACGTTTCCTCGATGATGTCGAAAAACTTTTCGTCACCGGCCAGCTCGTTGTGCTCGTAGGCCAGGCGGCTGTTGTTCCACTCCGCGGCAAATGGAAGCTTGCTCTCCGCGATGTAGGAATCGGCAAAAAACTTGAGCGGCAGATCGATCTGCCGAACCTGCTCGGACAAGCGGTAGTCGCTCGCGGCCTTGCGGGACATCTCCTGCAAAATACCGAGCACTTCGGAACGGGCGGCCGAGAAACTCAGGTGAATCGGGCGTGGACCGGAGCCGCTGGCAGCGAAGCCGCCGTCGCTGGACTTGGAGAAAAGCGCCGTGGCCCCGCTGACCGGTGTGCCGCTGGCAGCCGAGAGCCGCCCGGCGCGGTTCAACCGGCACAGGTACTGAAAGAACGGCTCGCAAATTTCCAACAATGGGCTGGTGGCGGTGGCGGTGGCGGTAGACATAACATCAAGCAGCGGCGCCCGAAGGCAGCGTCATGTAAAGGGTGAATTGTGTACCCGACCAGTCGAGCTCAGCCGTGCGCATGCGGACCGTCAAGGCCTTCTCCGTCTGCACCACGGACCAGACCCGGGCGCTCACGGTATGTTGCAGGCGGAAGTAATACAAACCACTGGGGGTGGGCAGGCCGGGCGGCGGCACCGCCTCCCACTTAAGCTCAATGCCGCGGATGGCACGCTCGCCAAGGCTCAAGGGCATGAGCTTGAATCGATCGGCGTCGATGACGTAATTGGCCAGGGCCTGCGGGTCGTTCCGCGTCTGGATGGCGAGGAACCAGGCCGTTGGTCGGGTGAAGTGTTCATCCGTAAGCTGGGCCACGGGTTTGCCATCCACGTCCTTAAACGGCACTTCCTCGTAAGCCGCCTCAATGCGCCCTTGCAGCATTCCGCGAATGCGACCGCACAGATCAAAGAAGCATCGATAGGGATCTTCGTGATTATACTGCGGCGTCTCGAAGGCATCACGGGCCGGATTCAGCGCCGCGAGTTCGCCCAGCAGTTCGCGCAACTGCACGTAGTAATCGACGGGCGCAACATTCGGCGCGGCGACCCACGTCGGGAGCGAGGCGCTGAAGCGGTTCAACGTGCGCAACCGCAGCAATCCCTCCATTTGGCTGGGCTGCAATCGTTCGATTGAGAACGCCATCGCCGCCATGCGATTGGCGAGTTCCTTGCGGCTCGCCTCCACCTGCGCGACCAGGTCACGCACGAGTTCAAACATGGAGGGTGAAGCGCGTAACAGCAGGCACGGCGGCACGAACTCCATGTCTTCACGCGGCAGGCCGACCTCCTGGCTGCCGCTCCGGAGAATGCGCAGCAAGGGAAGAACTTCGAGGTCGGACTCGTCCTCATTGCCGATCAGCAGCCGGGCGTTGGTCTTGCGAATGCGCATGGGCTGCGGGTTCTCGCCCGTGTTCTCATCGGTGCAGTCCACTTCCGACACCGAGTAAATGAACTTGCTGCGGGGATCCGCGAGCTGGCCTTCGGCGGGCGAGTTGCGCCGGGCGGGATGCCAGAGCGGCACTGCCAGTTTGATCATCAGACTCCCGCTGCTCCGCGCCACCGCCTGCCGGATATCCACCACGGGCAGATCCGCATCTTCCGGGAAGTTAATCTCCAGCCCGCTGGGCATCACGGCGCGCAAACGATCAAAGCGCAGCCGGAAATTCTCCAGCTCATCGCGAGACAAGCGGGCCTCGATCAGCCCCCAGGGGTAGGCCCAGGTCAGCTTGCGTTCGGCCCGGATGCGCTCCAAGGCACCCCGCTGCGAACGTTGCAAGTGGTGTGGCTGTAAGAACAGCCCCTCGCTCCAATGTATATCAAATGCCATGATGATCCCTACCGGGTGCGTCCGCCTATGAGATCCTCTGCCGCTTTGCCGATCGCGGCCAGAATGGCCGCTTCAACATGGGGCGCTGTGGCCTCACTGACATGGCGCTGCTTATATTCCCGCCAGCACGCGGCATCCAGGCTTTCCAAGGCCCCTTTCTTGGAACGCGCCACCACTTCGATCGCCTCCGGCGAGAGCCGCGCGGCCTGCTGATTTGCCAGCTCACTGGCCGCCCGGCCCGAGGCCCCGAGGATCGCCGCGATCAACCGACGGGTGCGCTCGACCGCCTGCCGGACCTGCTCGCTGGACACTTCATGGTCACCTGCCAGATACGGCCCGGCCATTTTCGCCAACTCGGCTTCCTTCCAGAACGCGGACTTCACTCCCAAGCTCCGCCACAGGGCCCACGCAAGCTGATCCAGCGTGGTGAAAAATTCCACGAGTGACCCCAGCAATTTCCAGGTGCGTTCGCCGGAAGGCGCTTTCTCGAGCGCGACTCCAAACTTCTTCCACAGCTCAGCATGGTGATCACTCCTCGCCGCCGCCGTGATTTCCGGCTGTAGCTCAAGCGCAAGGCGCGAACGATCCGCCGGGCTGAGCTCGCCGAACTTGGCCAGAAGTTGGGTCACCAAGTCGGCCGGGGAAACCGGGGCTGGCGCAGCTGCTTCTAAGGCGATTGCTGACTGCCAGCTGGGGAATTGATCGGCGAGGGCGCCCAAGTATTCGCTCTTCTGGCTGGGCGCGACGTTCTCGACGGCGCGCTCAACTTCGTCGGCAACGAAGGCTTGCCGTTGGGTCACCGGCTCATCAACGAAGCCAGCGTGAATCAGACGTATCCGGGCGGCCAAGGCCGAAGCCCAAGCAGCAGCGCCGTCATGTTGCCGAGCAGAAACCACGTGGGGCGTATTGTTGACTGGGGACTGGTATTAGGGGCAAGACCGAAAAGTGAAACTTCAATAGCTGACCCGCGCACTGATGTGAAACGAAGTGTCGGTGGTCGCCTCGAAGCCCGACTCGCGGATGCGGCTGCCGTAATCGAACAGCAGATCCACATTGCGGCGGAACTTGTAGCGGACACCGCCACCCACGGAGGCAAGCTCCCGATCTTCCTCATCGGGTTGCGGATTGAAGTTTCGGCCGCCGCCATAGTCGATGAAAGCCACAAAGAACAATCCGTGCTCGTAGGTTTCGGGATCACGCGTGAAGTCAAGATAGCGGGTGGGGGTGGTGCCGGTCCGCCGGCCGATCCACGACGGCGTGATGAATTCCGCCGAGGCAAACCAGCCTTGATCGGTATTCACTTCGCGTTCTGGGAAACCCCGCACGGAATTGCGGCCACCCAGGCCGAGCTGTTCGCTGGGCAGCAACTGTTCGGACGCCAGTTGGCCGGCACCGCGCACCCGGAAATAGAAGCCCTCCGGCAACTCGAACCAGCGATCGAGCTGCACCCGGCCGAGGTAATAGTCAGGCGGCGAACCCCGGCGCACCTGATCGTAAGCTTCCTGATCGTTGAGCGAGGTCACGTCGCCGGGGCTATAAAAACCTTCGGCTGTCAAAACGGTCCGGCCGATCGAATCACTGGCGTAGGCGACGTAGGCGCCGTTGAATTGAAAGACTTCCCAAGGTGAATCCTGCACGGGCGTCCCGCCGAATTCGAGTGTGTTGCCCAGGTGTTTGTAATCCACGCCCAACTGGAAGCTTTGCTGCACCCGGCCAATCCGCGGCAGCGGCACTTCGTACCGCAAGCTCCCTTGATAGCTTTCACCGGTCACGGTGTTGTTTTCCGTCACATCCGCGGAGGAGTCGGAGTAATAGCCAAAGACGCGGAGCGTATGCCGCCAGGGCAACAAGGCGGTGTAGCTCGCGGCGTGCGCCTTGAGGTGCTTCAATTCCGGATCAGCGATAAACTGGTAGGTACCGAAATTATCGAGATTGCCCATCACCCCGCCGCCGGCCATGCCGAGGTAGATCCGATTCATATCGGTCGCCTCGCTGCCGGTGTTGTCATAGCCAACGTAGACGTCCCATGGTTTGCGATGCCGGAGGGAGGTGTAGATGTCGGCTTCCTGCGGCCCAGCCCCTTTGCTAAAAGTAACCTGGCCGGCGATCTCCCGATACGGGTTCCGCGTGAGCCAATCCAGATCTTCTTCGAGGGTCAGAGTATCCACCACCGACCCGCTCTTCAAGCGGATGACCTTGTTGATATAGTCAAGGTTGGCCCACTTGTTGGTGATCGGGGAGGCCTGCGATCCGGGATCCCGGAGTTCCAGTTTCCCGACGACGGCTTCGCGTACCACGATCTGAATGATACCCTCGGTCACATCCTGCTCCGGATAGATTACGTCCACCAACGGCCGATAATGATCGCGGAGATAAAGGAGCGTTTCGGCCTGAATGGCCCGCATAGTGTCGTAATCCAGATTCCGGCCGAGGAAGCCCCACATCTGTTTGCGAAATGCCACCGTGTTCAAAACCTCAGGAGCCCGCACCACCACGCCCAACTCATCGACGCCTTCCGGCTTCAACTGATCCAGCGCGCCGAGGAACACCATGCCCCGGATGGTGGTACTCGACCAAAACTCCGGCGCGGGATCCAGCGGCGGATCCAGTCGTTCCATGCGGATCTCGCGATCCTCCCATTCCTTCCACAGTTGCGGAGTGATCCGTTGGGCTTGCAGGGCGGTTCCGGCGAGCAAGCTGGCCACGAGGCAGGTGAGGGTCGTTCTCATGTTGGGTAACATCTTCGGTTGCGCTTACTTGACGTTTTCGACCGCGGTGGGTTCTACGACCACGCCAGTTGGGCGACCTTTCTTATTCTTCCTATTCCATTCCTCAAAATCATAGAGGAGCGAGCTGTGCGTGCGAATCTCCGTGCCCGGCCGGGCCAGACCCAACCGGAACGACTGGGTGTCGAGCGTGATGCCGGCGAACGGTTCCGGGGCGAAGTCGAAGAAGACAAACTTCGAGGCTTCCGGCGGCACCGGCACGTCGGCCGAGCGGATCACAAATTGCACGTCGCCCAATCCAGGCGCGAAGGTGAACACGTTGGGCGAAATCGTCTGGCCGAAGATCGCCTGGAAGTTCTGCGGATTGCCGGGGAACGGAAGGACAGACGGCGGCGTGGTGACGATGCGGCCGAAATGGAACTGGCCGCCGATGGGTTGAACCCCGTTCTGCGCCGAGCTGTTTACGTTGAAGCTTCCGCCACGTTGGAACGTGTTGAAGTTGGCGTCTGAGGAGAACACCAGCAGTTGCGAGCCGCTGTCCAGCTCAATGCCGCCGCTGCCCGCCGGTATGAAATCGGGGTCAGTAATTACCCCACGCCCCTGGCCGCCCGAGTTGTGGAAGTTGGCCAGGGCGCCACTCCAAGTCGGCACTTCGGCCGACAGCACCGTCACATTGTTGACGCCGGTCTGAAGCGCCGTGCCGGGGAGCAGGTTCAAATCGCCTGTGGTGCGGATCACCGTCTGCACACCGGTGCCGAGCTGCGTAAAGTCCCCGGCCAATTCGAGCCCGCGCTGATTGTTGACATTCTGATCGAGGAAGAACGGCGAGGTGCCAGCCGGTCCTTCTTCACCGGGCAGGTAGTCGACGGGTGCGCCAGAATCGTAGAGGTAGAAGTTACCCGTGACGGTGACGTCGCCGAGCGAGGCGATTTGGTTGGCCGGTTGCAACGGATCAGGCACCGAGCCCAAGCCCGCGTTGCCCAATAACACCTGACCGATCGCCGTCAGTGAGAGTCGGCCCGCCTGCAGGCTGCCCGTCAGCTCTTCGCCAATCGCGATGTTCGCCGCGCTCAACGCGTCGACGCGGAGGGTTAACGGGGAGGCAAAGGTCGCTCCCGATCCGATAAGAATTTCTCGCGTGCTGGCCAGGTCGCCGATCAAGACGTTGTCAAACCCGGCACCGATCGCTGCGGTGTCAGCGGCGGAGAGATCAAGCCGATCTGGAGCATTTCCAATCGTGAGGTTGCCCAGCCCAATTTTGCCCGCAGCGTTTGAGGTTTGAATGGAAAGCACGCCATCGCCGTTCACGGAACCCGCACCGCCACCGAAATCAACTTCATTGGCCAGGAGGTTCAGGCCGCCGGCGTCCGCCTTGTTCAACGCGGCGCTGGCGAGCAGCGTGCCCGTGCCCGCGTTGATCGTCTGCGCACCGACACCATTCAAGGTGGCGGCGCCGCCGAACGTGATGCCGTTGCCCGCCGTGACGTTGGCGCCCAAAGTTGACGCACCACCCAGACTGATAGAGTTAGCGGCGCTAACACCACCGGCAACAGTCGAGTTGCCCGCGACGTTGAGATCGCCGCCCGCATTGACGCTTCCCGCCGAGACACCTGCCAGAGTGACATTGCCGCCCGCGACGACCGTGCTTGCGCTCACGTTCCCGCCGAGCACATTGCCCGAAGTGGCCAACAGCGCGCCCGTGATGGTTGCATTCGCCAGGGTGGCATTTTGTGGGGCCGTTACCGCACCGCCGGCCGTCAGCGTGTCCGTGACATTCAAGCTGCCACCGGCAGTGTTCACGGCCAGATTGCCGGTGACGTTGACTCCGCCAGCGCCGCTCAGGGTCAAATCCCCGGCCCCGGTTTTGGTCACCGTGGTGTTCGCCGTCAGCGCCCCCGTGCCAGCGACAACCGATTGACTGGCGGCACCGTCGAGCGTCGCCGAATTGTTAAAGGTCACACCCGCACCCGAGACATTGCCGGCGAGCGTGGCGTGACCACCGAAGGTGAGCAGGCCGCCGGCGGAGACGTTGCCATTCACATCCGCCGCTCCTCCGATCGATGCCAATCCACCTGCGGTCAGGTTACCCGAGAGAGTGACCGCATTGGCCACGTTCACATTGCCGCCCGCCGTCACCGAACTGGCGCTCACGTTCCCGACGAGCACATTACCCGAAGTAGCCAAGAGCGCGCCCGTGATGGTTGCGTTCGCCAACGTGACGTTCTGTGCGGCACTCACCCCGCCGCCCGCCACCAGGTTATCCTGCACGGTCAAACTACCGCCGGCCGGGCTGACCGCGAGATTGCCGGTGACATTTACGCCGGCATCACCATCGAGGGTGAGGCTGCCTGTCCCCGTTTTTGTGAGAGTGCTGTTTGCCGTCAGCGCGCCGGTGCCGGCGTTCACCGTTTGATCCGCGCCGCCGTCAAGCACAGCCGTGTTGTTGAAGATTACGCCCGTGCCGGTCACGTTGCCGCCCACGTTCGAAGGTCCGGCGAAAGTCGCGGCGCCACCGGCCGACACGCTGCCATTCACGTCGCTGACGGTTCCAAACTGGGCCGTAGTTCCGGCGGACACATTGCCGCCGACATTGGCAATCCCACCCAGATTCACCGATGTACCGGCGCCGACATTGCCGCCAGCCGTCGTCGCACCAGTGACAGCCAAGCTGCCGGCGGTCGCCGTAACACCGCCCGCAGTATTAACGCTGACCAACGAAACATTCTGTGAAGCCGTTACGCTACCAGCCGTCAACGCGTCGTTGACATTCAGACTGCCGCCATTGACGGCTAGGTTGCCGGTTACACTGACGCCGCCATCGCCATCAAGGGTGAGGTTGCCGGCGCTGGTCTTGGCCATCGCTCCACCCGTGGTGAGCGCGCCCGTTCCGGCCGAGACGGTCTGATTGCCCACCCCATTTAGGGTGGTATTACCGCCGATCGTGATCCCAACCCCGGTAAGATTACCCGCCGCAGTCACGTCATCGCCGTAGGTTTGAGACGTGGTCGTGGTGACGTTGGCCGCCAACACCGTGGTGTCCGCGCCTGCGGCATCATCCGTGGCGAGGGCTTCCAGAGCCGCCGTGCCACCTACCACGCCGCCGAAGGTGGTCACGCCGGCAGCATTCACGACCAGACCCTGAATTCCGGCCGTGGCGGCATTCACCGTGTTCGCAAAGGTAACCGTGGTGGCAGCAACCGTCGTGTCGGCGCCCAACACCACCGGGTCTTGAAGATTGATCGTCTGCACGGCGGTGATCTGCCCGCCATTGATCAGCGTTCGTCCCGGCGCGTCGGTGGTTAAGGTGCGCAGCGGGCTGATTGCGCCCACCGCCCCACCAAAGATCGTGTCACCTGGCGTGTTGAGCGTCAGCGAGCGCGCCGTGCCGTCGGAGTTCACCGTCGAGACGAATTCAATCTTGCCGGCCGTGCTGACGAGGAAAGTGTCCGCCGAGAGCACGTAGGGATTCGCAAAGATTTGATCCCCCACCGTGATGGTGCCCACTGCGAATCCGTTGGGATTCAAGCCACCGTTGAACAGCAGCGTGCTGGCCTGAAATGCGGTGTCCGCGCCCAGCACGACCTGATCGTTATAGGTCTGCGCTCCAGACGTGATCAAACTTCCGCCGGTCAGCGAGACCGATCCCAAAGCATCCGTCGTGAGCGTGGTCAGCGGAGTGAGGCCACCGACGGCACCGCCAAAGCCGGTGATGCCCGCAGTATTCACCGCGAGCGTCTGCGCGCCATTCAGCGTTCCATTGAAGGCGATGTTCCCGCCGCCCGTGCTGGCAACCGTGGTGGGCGCACCGAGCGTGGCGGCGTCATTGTAGGTCTGGGCACCCACCGTTGTGATCGTGCCGCCGTTTAGCGCGACAGAACCCGGGGCATCCGTGGCGAGGTTGTTCAAAGGAGTGGTATTGCCGACCTGTGTGGCGAAGGTCGTGACGCCCGCCGTATTCACCGCCAGGTCCGCCGCGCCGTTCACCGTGCCATTGAAAGCGATGTTGCCGGCGGCACCCACCCCGGTGCTGGCCACCGTGGTCGCCCCGCCCAAGGTCACGTTGTCCGTGTAGGTCTGCGTGCCGGTGGTCGCGATGTTGCCCTGCAGTGTCGTCGTTCCGCCGCCGTTGCTCACCAAGTCATCGACGCCCGTGATCACCGCGCCATCAAGGATGGTCGCGCCGCTGAAGGTCAACGTCAGGTCATTCCCACCACCAATGACGGCGCTACCAAAAGAAGCGGCGCCACCGTTCAGCGTCTTGGTGCCGCCCGCCAGCGTCAGGTTGCCAATGTAGTTTTGATCGCCTGCGCCCGTATTAACGCTCACGGCGTTCAACAAGGTCGCTCCGGTCACGTCCAGGCTGGCGAGTCCGGTGACCGTGTCGGCCTGAGCATCACCCAGCACGGCGTTGCCGGTAATCGTCAACGCGCTGTTGCCGCCGATCAGGTTGCCATCCACCGCCACCTGCGACGCCGTAAGATTCTTCGCGCCGCCACCAGCCAGCGTCAGATTGCCATTGAAATCCTGATTGCCGGAGGACGCCACGCTGCCGGCGTTCACCGTGGTGTTGCCATTCACCGTCAACGTGGACAAACCATTGAGCGCATCCGCGGCGGCGTCACCCAAGGTGGCGGCGCCCGTGATAGCGAGCGAGTTGTTCGCGCCAGTGAGATTGCCGTTGATCGCGACCGCCGTGCCGGCGAGCGCCGTGGCTGCTCCCAGCGCAACGTCGTCATTATAGGTCTGCGTGCCCGTCGTGGAGATGTTGCCCTGCAAAGTCGTCGTGCCGCCGCCGCCGCTGGCCAGATCATTGACGCCGGTGATGACCGCACCATCGATCGTGGTCGCCCCGGTGAGGTTGAGTGTCAGATCGTTGTTCGCGCCCGCAAGCGTTGTCCCGAAGTTTGCCGTCGTTCCCGCCAGCGCAACATTCGCAGACAGGCTCACGTCATCGTTGTAATTTTGAGCGCCCGTCGTCGTCACGTTCGCACCCAACACCGTGGTGTCCGCGCCGGCTGCGTTGTCAGTCGTGAGACTGCTCAGGGCGGTGCCGCCGCCCACCGCACCGCCAAAGGTGGTCGTGCCGGCGGTGTTCACCACCAAGTCCTGCGCGCCATTTACGGTCCCGGCGAAACTGATGTCGCCGGCCGCCCCGACACCGCTGCTCACCAACGTCGGCGCGATTCCCAAATCAACATTGTCGGAATACGTCTGCGTGCCGGTCGTGGTGATGGTGCCTTGCAGGGTCGTCGTGCCGCCATTGCCGCTCGCCAGGTTCTTCACCCCGGTGACCACCGCACCATCAATGGTGGTCGCGCCGCTGAAGTTCAGCGTCAGGTCATTGCCGCCGCCCGTCACAGTCGGGCCAAATGTCAGGGTCGTCCCGGTCAGCACCGCGTTCGCGCCCAGTGCGACGGCGTCGCCATAGTTCTGCGCACCCGTTGTGGTGATCGCGGTGGTATTGATCGCCACTGTGCCGCCCGCATCCGTGGCCAGACTTGCCGCCGCGACCGTGCCGTCGATCGAGGTCAAACCCTGGCTGTTCAGGGCGACCGCGCCCAATGCACCATTGCCACCGGCACCGACGTTGGCGGTCAGCGTCACGTTGCCGGCGCCCGCGTCCACCGTCAGCGCCCGGGCGGTGCCATCACGGTTGATGGTGCCGGCAAAGTTGACGTTGTTGTCCGTGGTCCCATCGGTATCGATGGCCACGTTCGCGCCCAGCACGACCGCGCCATTCAAGTCCACCGTGTTGCCGCCCTGATCATCCACCTGCACCGTCGCGCCATTCAAACTGATCGTGGCCGCTGTCACATCGAGATCCGCCAAACTGCCGCTGGTTCCCGTGCCGACATTGCCGCCGAACGTAGCGGTTCCCGGTCCCGCGTTTACCGTCAGGCTCCGATCGTTCACGGTTGCGTCGTCAGCGTTCACCGCGCCGTTGAAGGCAATGTTCGCATTGGCGCCCACGCCCGAGCTGGCCACCGTCACGTTGTCCGCCAGCACGACGTCATCGGCATAGGTCTGCGTTCCCGTCGTGTTAATTGTCCCTTGCAAGGTTGTCGTGCCGCCATTGCCGCTGGCCAGGTTCTTAATCCCGGTGATCACCGCGCCGTTAATGGTGGTCGCTCCACTGAAATTCAATGAGAGGTCGTTGCCCCCGCCGGCCACCGTTCCGCCGAAGGTCGGCGTTGTGCCCGTCAGCACCGCGTTGCCACCCAGCGTTACGTCCTCACTATAGGTTTGCGCACCGGTCGTGGTGACATTGCCTTGCACGGTGGTGGTGCCACCATTGCCGCTGGCCAGATCGTTCACCCCCGTGATCACCGCTCCATCAATGGTTGTCGCCCCGCTAAAGTTCAGGGTCAGGTCATTGTTGTTACCGGTCACAACGCCACCGAAAGTCGGCGTCGTGCCCGTCAAGGTGGTGCCGACTCCAAGACTGACCGTTCCATTGTAGGTCTGGGCGCCGGTGGTAGTCACCACGCCGCCGTTGAGGGCGACCGGCGCGGTGGCGCTGACCTGCGTGAGCGGAGTCGTGCCGCCGACCGCCGCCCCGAGAGTAACCAGGTTGCCGCCACTCAGCGTGAGATCAAAGCCGCCGTTGATCGTGCCCAACGCGCCAAAGCGCACCTGCCCAGCCGCGGCATTCATGCTCAAGTTCGCCGCCATGGTGATCGGCAGATTGATCGTCTGGATCGCGGCCGAGTTGTTGACGACACCGCTCTGAAGGGTCACCCCGTTGCCACCAAGCGTGAAGGGATTGGCATTGTTGTTAAACAGAATCTGATTCAGCACGAGGTTGGACAGATCGTTGACGGGCGAGGTGCGATTGTTGCCCGCGAAAGCAACGCTGTCACCGGTGGAAGGGTTGAATTGATTGCCCTGCCAATTACTGTCCGTACTCCAGTTGTTGTTGCCGCCGCTGCCGTCCCAAAGCCACAGCGTCAAGTCGCGCGACAAAGTAACAGCCGAAGCGGATGGTCCGTTCCCGTACTGGATGTTGAACGCCTGCCCGCCGATTGCTACATTATCGGTCGCGGCCGGGGCGAAATTTCCACTGCGTGAACTGCCAACGTCCTTGGTTATGATCTGCAAGTTGTTGCCCACCGAGAAAGCCACTCCCGCCGAACCAGCGAGGGTCGCCTGGTCGTTCGCGATGGTGACATCGCCGCCGTTGACGTCGATCTGGTCAAATTGCCCAGCCGTGGTGCCGTTCAACGTGACGAACAAGTTGGCGGTGGCCCCGAACGAAAGATTGGCGTTCACGTTCAGCGTCCCTACTCCAGCGTCGCCGCCCGGAGTCAGGCCGCCATTGAAAGTAGCCGTTGTGGCAGAAAGCGTCGTGGCACCTGCGGGCGTGACGATGTCATCATTGTACGTCTGGCCACCGGTGGTGGTGATGATGCCCTGCAACGTCGTGGTGCCGCCATTGCCGGTCACCAGTGCGTCCACGCCCGTGATCACCGCCCCGTCAATCGTCGTCGCGCCGCTGAAGTTCAACGTCAGGTCGTTGCCCCCGCCCGCCACGGTTCCACCAAAGGTCGGCGTCGTGCCCGTCAGCACCACCGTGCCACCCAGCACCACGTTCTCGCCATACGACTGCACGCCTGACGTGGTGATCGAACTATTGAGGCCCACCGCACCACCCGCGTCGGTCGTCAGACTGGTCAACGGCGTCGTGCCGCCCACCAACTGGTCAAAGGAGGTCGTTCCCGCCGTGTTCACCGCCAGGGTCTGCGCTCCATTGACTGTCCCATTGAAGGCGATGTCGCCCGCCGCACCTACCCCGCTGCTGCTCACCGTCGTCGACGCGCCCAAGTTCACATTGTCATTAAAAGTCTGCGTGCCGGAAGTCGCGATCGTGCCGCCATTGATCGCCGTAATGTCCGCCCCCGCGCCATTGTCCGTCGTCACGCTCGTCAACGGTGTCGTGCCACCCACCGCGCCGCCAAAAGTGGTCGTGCCCGCCGTGTTCACGGCCAGCGTCTGTGCGCCATTGACCGTCCCGTTCAAACTGATGTTGCCCGCCGCCGCCGCGCCGCTGCTCGCCAGCGTCGTCGCCGTCCCCAGCGTCACGTTATCCGAATAGGTCTGGGTGCCGGTCGTCGTGATTGCACCCTGCAACGTCGTGGCGCCGCCATTGCCGCTGGCCAGATTCTTCACCCCGGTGACCACCGCGCCGTCAATGGTCGTCGCGCCGCTAAAGTCCAATGTCAGATCGTTGCCGCCACCCGTGACCGTGCCCCCGAAGGTCGGCGTCGTGCCCGTCAAGACCGCGTTTGCACCCACCGTTACATTCTCATTATAGGTCTGCACGCCGGTCGTCGTCACGACCCCACCGTTGATGGCGACCGTACCACCCGCATCCGTCGTCACGCTGGTCAATGCCGTGCCGCCACCCACCGCACCACCGAAGGTGGTCGTGCCGGCGGTGTTCACTGCGAGCGTCTGTGCGCCGTTGACTGTTCCGTTCAAGGCAATATTACCCGCTGCGCCGACGCCCGTGCTGGCCAAAGTCGTCGCCGCACCCAAGGTCACGTTATCCGAATAGGTCTGCGTGCCCGTCGTGGATATGGCCCCTTGCAACGTGGTGGCCCCACCATTACCGCTGGCCAGGTTCTTCACGCCCGTGATCACCGCCCCGTCAATCGTCGTCGCGCCGCTGAAGTTAAGGGTCAGGTCGTTGCCCCCGCCCGTCACCGTCCCGCCAAACGTCGGCGTCGTTCCCGTCAGCACGGCGTTCGCGCCCAGTGCCACGTTCTCGCCAAACGACTGTGCGCCCGACGTGGTGATGCCGACCGTGTTGATCGCCACCGTGCCGCCCGCGTCGGTCGTCAGACTGGCTGCGTTCACCGTGCCGTCAATCGAGGTCAAGCCCTGGCTGTTGACAGCCAAGGCACCCAGCAGGTTGGCGCCCGTGCCCACGTTGCCCCCCAACGTCACCGCCCCGCCGCCCGCGCTTACCGTCAGGTCCCGTGCCGTGCCATCCCGCGCGACGGTCGAGGTGAAGTTCACCGCGTTGTCGGTCACTCCGTCGGTGTCCACCGCCACATTTGCACCCAGCACAACAGCGCCGGTCAAGGTCACCGTGTTGCCCGCGCCATCATCAAAATCGTCGTCCACCTGTACGGTCGCGCCGTTCACGTTGATCGTCGCCGCCGTCACGTCGAGATCGGCCAGCGACTGCGTCGCACCCACCGCCCCGCCGAAAGTCGCCGTGCCCGTACCCGCCGTCACCGCCAGCGTCCGGTTCTGGGTCGCGGCATTGTCCGCGTTGATCGTCGAGGTAAAATTGACGTTGTTGTCCGTCGCCCCGTCGGTATCTACCGTCACGTTGGCTCCGAGCACCACCGCACCGGTGAAAGTCGCGGTGTTCCCGCCTTGATCGTCCACCTGAACTGTCCCGGCGTTCAAATTGATCGTCGCGCCCGTCACATCCAAATCAGCCAGCGACTGCGTGGCTCCTACCGCACCCCCAAGCGTTGCCGTCCCCGTCCCCGCCGTCACCGCCAGCGTCCGGTTCTGGGTCGCGGCATTGTCCGCGTTGATCGTCGAGGTGAAGTTCACGTTGTTGTCCGTCGCCCCGTCGGTATCTACCGTCACGTTGGCTCCGAGCACCACTGCACCGGTGAAAGTCGCGGTATTGCCCGCCAAGTCATCAAAGTCATCGTCCACCTGCACCGTCGCGCCGTTCAGATTGATCGTCGCCGCCGTCACGTCCAGATCCGCCAGCGCCTGCGAGGCACCCACGTTGCCACTGAAGGTCACGGCGCCAGCACCGCCCTGAACGACCAGGGTGCGGTTCTGGGCTGCGGCGTTATCCGCGTTGATCGTGGAATCAAAGGTGATCCCGACGCCCGTGATCGTCACGGTGTTGGCGCCCAGCACGACGGCATTGTTAAGATCCACCGCGCCCGCTCCTGCATTAACATTGGCATTCAGGTTAATCCCGGTCGCGCCCGTCAGAGACACCGCGCCGCCATTTGAAGTAAGGTCACTGCTGACGGTCACAGAGCCGGCGATTGCGTTGAGCGTGATGCCCAATTGGCCGACCGACGAACTGATCGGCGCGTTGACGACGATATTGTTGGCCGCATCCAACGTCAGCGTGGCGTTGCCGCCGGCGGACTTGGTGATGGAACCCGTGGCCGCGACGGTGATGTTACCTGCCTGCGCTCCGGTGGCACCCGTGGTGATCTGCACGCTCGTGCCGCCGTTCAGGGAAGTCTGGATGGTGTTACGGTCGGCGACGGCAGTATCCACGGACGGAGTAAACACGTTGGGCGAGGCACCGCTGAAATCGGCGGGCACCGTGGACGCAGCGTTGTCGATGGTGACATTTCGCGGATCGAGAAGCCACGTGCCGCCCAAACCATTGGGTGCACTCGCGTTCACCGAGCCCACTGCTTCGAGGTGATCCTTGCCAGACGTCTCGACAAAACCGCCGTTGCCCGCGAGCGGTCCACCCAACGCCTCGATTGCTCCGTAGAAGCGAGTGACCTCGTCCGCCCAGATGATCACCTTGCCGCCATTGCCCGCAACCGTTGCACTTGCCGAGATCGTGGCATCCGGTGCGACCACCGTGCGCAGCGCGTTCTGCACCTCCGGGTTCGCTCCCTGATAATCGCCGCCCACCAAGACCGTGCCGCCACCCGCCGGACCGTTCGCATTTATCGAACTGCCCGACGCCAGCAACACTTGGTCACCAGTGATCTCCACCCTCCCGCCAGAAGTTCCGGCCGCCGTGCCCGCGGCTTCGATCGTTCCAGAATTTACGACCGTGCCACGGCTGGCGCGGAGGAAAATGCGACCGCCGGACCCGACAATGGTATTTGCACGGATCACGCCCTGGTTGTTGATCGCGAGCGCGCCGATGTTTCCGCCCACCGCTTTCAACTCGGCGGTGACGGCAGCAATGACGCCTTCCGGGCCATTCACAACTTCCGCATCCGGCGCGCTGGTCTCGACCACGAGCCGCTGATCACCGGTGTCATAGAGCGTGACCTTGGTTCCCGCCGCGAGCCCCACCAAACCTTCGGACGCCGACAACTGGCCGTCGTTGCGCACGGTCTGCGCGATGAGCACCACGTCGCCGCCGGGCAAACCTTCTTTGCCGCGCGCGAGGATCACACCTTGATTGACGATCGAACCGTCTGCCGAGCCTTCAAAAGTAAAGCGGCCACCACCGCCCATGAACGCCGCGGGATCGAGGGCGAGCGTCGTGCCGAGAAAGCTACGCGTGTCGATCAGACCAGTCGGCGTGACAAGAATGCCATTGGGATTTAGCAGGATGACCTGGCCATTGGATTCGAGGCGGCCGGCGATCACGGAAAGGTTGGCGGGATCGATCGTGGTCACCCGGTTCAACACGGCGCCGCTCGCCGCGTCGAAATTAAACCGCGTGGTCTCGCCGAGTTGAATGGAGAAGCTCTGCCAGTCGATGATGGCTCGCTGCGAATGGATGCCGATGTCGAAGTTGACGCCGGCGGCGGGCAACGGATCAACCGTGCCGGCGACCACAGTGCCGCCACCGGGATTGGCCCGCGCGACGCCGGGCAGCAGCAAAGGGGAAATCAATGCGAGCGTCCGAAATGTGCGTACAATATTCCTCATGGGACAGTTGGGTTTTAAGGACGCTCTACGGACTAACAAAAAACCGACCGGCTGTTCAAGGCTTTTCCGGACAACGACTTTGCCTCCTTTGCTCAGGAAGCAGTATTACTTGCGCCGCCCCGACGCCGTGAAGTGTTTCAGCAAGTACCGGAACTCCAGGACCTGCACCGCGCGCAGGAATTCAGAGTCGCCCGCGTCAGCGGCCTCCACTTCCACGGCTTCGCACGCGTCGATCATGGCCAGCGGCTGCCAGTGATCGCCCGCCGTCAGCTTTGCCTTGAACTCAGATGCGGTGGTCAACGCCGCAACCGCCCGGGCTAACTCTGGAAAGATCGGATGCTCGCCCACCCGCCGAAACCAATAAGCCGCATTGCCAAAATCCAGTTCGCGCCGGTGCATGAGCCCGTGGAGATAACTGCCATCGGCCGCGTGAACGCCCTGACTGATCTCGTGCGACGCCGCCAAGTGATCATGCCACAGCAGCGCGAGTGAGCAGACCAACTGCACACTGACGCCGCCCAATCCGGCGGCGGCGATCAACTCCTTGATCTGCCTCTGTGCGGGAGCAAGCGGCAGGGCAGAGTCGCGCCGCTTCGGTCCGAGCGCCGGAGAATCCCGGGTGGTGAACAAGGGTGTTAGCGTCGCGAGTACGTCGGTCATATCTCCCAGCCAAGTTACCGCCGACGTCCCGCGCGGTCGAGATTTGATGACGAGCAAAGCCTGGATCGCGCGGGAAGCTGGCGATTCCGTCCGTTGACGTCGTGGTCGTTCGATGGAACCCTCAAATCGATTTCCAGAATGGACCTGCACGATGGCCAAGTTCGTTAATCTCAAGAAGCGGAGCGTTGCCCTCCCCAAGGGATTCAAGGACCTTGGCGAGCTCCTGATCGACCGCCATCCCGAGCAATCGATCCCGATCATTTTTCACAAGCCGGAATCCGGTCGGGCCAAGCCCTCCGCAATTGAAGAGGTGCAGTTGGGCGACTTGCCGCGCGTTTTGCAGGTTCTGTTCAACCCGGAGTTTCCCCGCCGTGAACTGTCGTTCTGTCCTCCCGATGAGAGCCTCCTCATGGGTCTGTGGTGGAATGAGCCGCTGGCGGCCGTTGCCGTTTCCATCTTCCTGCTGGACGACGAGGGTCAGGTGGCAGCAACAAGCCAATTTTTGACCCAGTTAGGCAAGGTGCCAGGACCGGCTCCGTTGCCAAAAGAGTTGATCGGACTATTGCCGGTGAATCCAACTGTGTTGCACTACGAGGCGTTTGCTGGAAACGCGCTGGAGCTTTGCGGCCTGTTGCACCAGTTTTTCACTCATTTCCTGAAGTGGCCACCAAACGCAGTTGTAACCTGCGTATTACCTCACCGGGCGGGAGTTGCCGCGCCGGGATCACTTGGTGCCGTCGAGAGCTGAACGCAGCTCCTTCAAATGCCGCGGCACCGCCTGCCAGGGATCTTCGTCGGCTTCGTACTCGAGCGTGACGAATCCTTGATAGTTCGCGTGCCGCAGAATGCCGATGACCTTCGCGAAGTCGGTGGGCTGCTTGCCACCAGGCACCTGGTTGATCTCGACTTTGAACTGCACGTTCACCGCGTACGGTGCGAGGCGGGCCAAATCATCGTAGGGGGTCGCCGAATAGAAGTTGCCGGTGTCGAGGTTCACACGGACCCACGGGTGGTTCGTCTCATTGATGATTTCTTCGAGCACCGGCGCCTGGGCGACGATGCCGCCGTGGTTCTCGACGCCCAGCATCACACCGCGCCCGGCCGCGTAGTCGCCACACTCTTTGAGCGCGCGGACGCACTGCTTGACGGCTTCTTCCTTGGAAAGCCCTTTCGGATCGCCGGCAAATACCCGCAAGTGCGGCGCCCCCATCGCCGCGCAGTGATCGATCCACGACTTCACGCCGGCGATCTCGGCATCGAGCTGGGCGCCGTCCGGCAGGGCGAACGTATTGCCGACCGCCGAGCCGCTGACCGCGACACCGCGCAAGAAGGCGTGGCGCTTGAGTTGGAGTAGATAATTGCGAGTGACGTTCGGAGGAAAATAGTAGGCGGTCAACTCGACACCTTCGCAGCCTTGATCCGCCGCGTAATCGATGAAAGCCGGCAGGTCGCCCAACTTGGCGGCGTCCACCTTGAGCTTCCGTTCGTGGTTGGAATCCTTCATGAATTCGCGAAACGAATACGCGGCCAGACCGAGCCGAAAACGCGGACCTCCGGTTCGATTCAGCGCGGCAATGGGAGCGGACCAACTGCGAGGCGACACCGCCAGTCCGGCGAGCCCGAGCGTGGCCTGCGCGAGGAAGGAGCGGCGGGAGTTCAGCAAGTTCATGGTTTGAAGGGTGACGCTTCCCGCGCCACCAACGCAAAGCGAAACGGCACGGCATCGCGAAGAATTCACCAACCTTTAATAATCTTGACCGCTAAAGCCGCCGCTCTTTTACTTGCGGTGCATAGGCACCATTCATGTTTGCGCAGCTTAAAAGCCTCTTTTCCAACGACATTGGAATCGATCTGGGCACGGCCAACTCCCTCGTTTACGTTCGTGATCGAGGAATCGTTTTGCGTGAACCTTCGGTCGTCGCCATCCAAGCCGGTACCACCAACGTGCTCGCCGTCGGCGAGGAAGCCAAGCGGATGCTTGGCCGCACACCGGGAAATATCGTGGCCATTCGTCCGATGAAGGACGGGGTGATCGCTGATTTTGAGATCACCGAGGCCATGTTGCGGCACTTCATCCAGAAGGTTCATCACCGGAAGCTGATCGCTCCCCGGGTCGTCGTCGCCGTGCCTTCGGGCATCACGGAAGTCGAGAAACGAGCCGTCAAGGACTCGGCCACCCACGCCGGCGCGCGGGAGGTTTACCTGATCGAGCAACCGATGGCCTCGGCCATTGGCGTCGGTCTCCCCGTGCATGAGCCGGCGGGCAACATGATCGTGGACATTGGCGGTGGTACCTGCGAGATCGCGATCATATCGCTCGCGGGCATTGTCTTCAGCCGCAGCCTGCGGGTGGGCGGAGACGAGTTTGATGAAACCATCATCGCGTACATGAAACGGGCCTATAACCTGATGATCGGTGAACGCACCGCGGAAGAAATCAAGTGGAAGATCGGTTCCGCCTTTCCGCTGGAGCAGGAGTTGACCATGGAAGTCAAAGGCCGCGATCTTGGTGCCGGTTTGCCCAAGACATTGGTAGTGCGGTCCGAGGAAATTCGCGAAGCTTTGCAGGAGCCCCTTTCCAGCATTTTGGAATCGGTCCGCATCACGCTTGAACGCTGCCCCCCCGAACTTTCGGCCGACCTGGTCGATCGCGGGATTGTGATGGCCGGCGGTGGAGCCTTGTTGCGCGGCATCGACCGCTTGGTGGCGGAAGAGACGGGGCTGCCGGTTCATGTCGCTGACGATCCGCTGACCGCGGTCGCCACCGGGACCGGGCGCGTGTTGCAAGAGTTGCAGTTCCTCAAACGACTTTCCTCCTCGGGCCGCTAGTTGAGCGCGGCCGGCGTTCGCCCTCCGTCCGAATGACGGTGGTGCGATGTTTAAGCGACCTCTTTATATTGTCTGTGCGCTGGCCTTGTTGCTGGTGGTGGTGATCCTCGTGGTCCAGAACACCTGGGGCGCCCGGATCAAGCTGACCGCCGGCAATCTCTTCCTGCCCCTGTTCGGGCTCTCCTCGACGCTCGACTCCGGCCTGGCCAAGGCCGCCGACAAGGTCACTCCCCGCAACGTCCTGCTCAAGGAACTCGACGGCCTGCGAACCGAGAATCAACGGCTTCGGATCCTTGGCCAGCAAGCACAGGAAGTCTTTCTCGAAAACAACCGGCTGCGCGGCATGCTCGGCCGCCAGCAACAGGCGCCGTGGAAGGTCAAAGCCGCCCGCATCATCGGTCGCGATCCGGCCAATTGGTGGCGTATGGTCCACATTGATGCCGGCTCCCGGGACGGCCTCACCAACAACCAGCCCGTCATCACGTCGGACGGCTACCTCGTCGGGCGCATCGGGGAGGTGGGCCATGCTCGCTCCCAGGTGGTGCTCGTCGGTGACCCCAACTGCGCGGTGTCCGTCCTCGTTCAGGAGACCCGCGAGCATGGGGTGATCGCGCCGTCGACCATCAACCCGCTCGACGCCTCGATTGTGGAACTCGGCTACCTCTCGCGAAACAGCATTCTCAAGCCGGATCAACTGGTGGTGACCAGCGGCATGGGTGGCATCTTTCCACCGGGCATCCCCGTGGGGCGCATCATTGACTATCAAAACGTCGGGCACGGCCTTTACACCCAGGCGCGCGTCAAACTCGCCATGGCCATCAGCAAGGTCGAGGAAGTGTGGGTGATCCTGCCATGAGAGCCATCCATCCCGCCCTCTTGTTGCTTGTGACGTATCTGGCCGTCTACCTGGAGTGCCGCGTGACGTTCCTGCGCGATCTGATTGGCGTGCAGCTCGACATCCTTCCCGCCATCGTGGTCTATGCGAGCCTGACCTCGAACCTGGCCACCGTCGCGTTGCTGGCGTTTGCCGGCGGTCTTTGGTTCGACACGTTGTCACTCAATCCGGCGGGGGTGACCGTCTTCCCGCTCCTCGTCACCGGCATGGTCTTGCTCTGGTTCCGCGATTTGATTCTCCGCGATCAACCGTATGCCCGTCACATTCTCGGCTTCGCCGCCAGCATCGCCGTGCCCGCTTTGAGCCTGTTGCTCATGTTGAGCCTGGGCGCGCAACCACTGATCGGCCTCGGCACGCTGTGGACCTTGCTCGTGCTGGGCGCCACCGGGGCGCTGGCCACGCCGATCATGTTCACGGTGTTCGACCGGGTCCGGCTGCTGTTCGAGTTTCAACCCCTGGAAGTGCCCGCCTACCGCAACGATCGCGAGATCAAGCGGGGGCGCAATTAGCCGACCATGATTGTCTTCGACCAGTTGAAGAAGAACGACCTGCCGCTCCGCGTTTTGACGCTCGGGGTGTTGGCGGGCTTGTTGATTCTCCTGGGTGGGCTCTGGTGGGTGCAGATCATTTCCTATCATCATCACGCGGACAACGAGCGGAGCCAGTCGTATCGCACCGTCCGGATTCCCGCCATCCGGGGCAAGATCCTGGATCGCAATGGACAAGTGCTCGCCGAGAACCGGCCCAGCTACGACATCAACCTCTACATCGAGGAATTGCGGCCACAGTTTGAAGAGGAGTTTCGGCGAATTCGCCCGCTGCGGCAGTCCACCAACCCGCCGGTTTTCTGGAAACGCTGGCTGGGTGCCGAGACGCCCAAGGCCGTGCCCGCCCGGCTCACCGTCCAGCAGCGGGCCACGCTCAATGCCCAAGCCCGGTTCAACGTCGCTCAACGGGTCGTTGGGGAAGTCGGCCAGACGCTGAGCGTCACGATACCCTTTGTAGAAAAGGAGTTCAGCACGCATTACGCGAACCTGCGCGCCTTGCCGATGCCCATCGTCGAGAACCTCGACAGCCCCCAGCTCGCGCGCTTTCTTGAAAATGCCGCGCTGCCGCCCAGCGTGGACCTCGAGACCGAGCCGCTGCGCTATTATCCCAACGGCCAGCTTGCCGCGCATCTGCTGGGTCATCTCGTGAAGGACGTGAGCTCGAAGGCGGACGAGGTTTCCTCCGTCAATTACCGGCTCACCGACTACCGCGGCAACCTCGGACTGGAGCGCGCCTTCGACGAGGAACTGCGGGGCAAGGCCGGCGTGAAATCGGTGCTCGTCAACAACCTGGGCTATCGCGAGTCGGAGAACATCTGGTTCCCGACCGAGCCCGGCAAAAACCTCATCCTCACGATCGATCTCCCGCTCCAAAAGGCCGCCGAGGAAGCGCTTTACAAGGAGGTTGGCCCCGACGTCGCCGGTGCGATCATTGTGATGGACGCCAACAACGGCGACATCTTCGCGCTCGCCTCGGCGCCGACGTTTGATCCCAACGACTACATCCCCGGCATCTCGACGGCGAAAATGGCCGAATACAATGACCCGAAGACCAAGCCGACGCGCAACCGCGCCACGCAGGAAAACTACCGGCCCGGCTCCGTCTTCAAGGTCGTCACCGCGCTCGCCGGTCTCCAGAAAGGCGTGATCAACGAGCGCAACCTGCACGAGCCGTTCTACAACCCCGGCTTCTTCAAACTGGGCCGCATGACGATCGATGATGAAGCGGCCAAAGGCGACTACACGTTTGAGCGCGCGTTCATCAAGTCGAGCAACACCTACTTCATTCATTATGGATTGGAAGCGGGCTTCGCAGCGGTCCAAAAAGCCGGCATGGAGTTTCAATTCGGCCAGGCCATGAGCCTGCCCACCCGGCAGAACACCGCTGGTAATTTTCCCACGCCGGCCTGGATCGAGAAGATGAAAGTCGAGCAAGGCTTGCGCTGGCAGGAAGGCGACACCGCCAATCTCTGCATCGGCCAGGGCTATCTCGACGTCACGCCGCTGCAGATCGCGGTCATGATCGCCGCGATCGCCAACGGGGGCACGATGGTGCAACCCCGCGTCGTGGATCGCATCGTTCTCCAGGACGGTGCCGCGGAAGATGCTGAGCCGCGCGTGTTTCCCTACGAGACCCGCGGCCGGGCGGAATTCGCGCCCGAACACCTCGCGCTCATCCGCAAAGTCATGCGGGCGGACGTCGCGGTGAGCGCCGCCGGTCCGGACCAGGGCACGGGTTACCGGGCGGAGGTTCCCGGCATGAACATCTGCGCCAAGACCGGCACCGCGGAAAACAAAGCCGGCGGCCGGGTGGTGCGCAAGGACGTGTGGTTCGCCTCGTTCGCGCCCTACGAAGCGCCCAAGTATGTGGTGATCGTGATGGTGGAGAACGGCGTGTTCGGCGGCACCACCGCCGCGCCCGTGGCGAAGAAAATTTATCAGGCGATTCAGAAGCGCGAACAGAGCGGCGACTTTCCCGCCCGCCGTCAGGTGGCCCAGCGATGACGATGCAAACGCCCGCTCACAAAGAAAAGTTCGGCCGCGCGGAATGGCTGCTGTTGCTCGCCACGCTGTGTCTCGTGGTCGTCGGCGTGGCCTTCATCTCGAGCGCCCGCAGCCCCGCGGAGGCGGCGGAGGATTACCCGGTTTACAAACAGTTTTATTTCAAGCAACTGCTCTTTTGCCTGCTGGGATTGACCGGCGCCGTGGTGATCAACCTGCTGGACTATCATTCCTGGGCGCGCTGGTCGTTGGTGCTCTACTGGGCGTGCATCGGCATTCTGCTGCTCGTGCCGTTGATCGGCGTGTCGGCGGGCGGCGCCACGCGCTGGATCAATCTCGGCCTGTTTAATTTCCAACCTTCCGAGCTCGCGAAGCTTGCGTTCATCTTCATGCTCGCCAGCTTCCTTGCGCGCCCGGATCAGGAACTCCGGCTCGTCGCCAATTTCTGGAAAGCCATCGGCATGATGCTGCTGCCGTTCGCCATCATCCTCAAGGAACCCGATCTCGGCTCGGCGCTGATCTTCATCCCCGTCGGCCTCGTGATGATGTTCGTCGGCGGCATCCCGCTGTCGTTCCTCGCCAAGCTAGTGGGCGGGGCCAGCCTGTTGATCGCGCTCGTGCTGGTGGATGTTTTGTTTGCGCCCAAGGCACTGCAATTCATCCAGCTCGAGACTTATCAGAAGCAACGGCTGCTGGTGTACTTCGGTTTGGATTTTGCGCCGCCCAACGCCACCGAGGCCGAGCGCCGCGCCGCCCGCCAGTTGCAGGAGGAGAAATCCTACCAGGTCCGGCAGGCGTTGATTTCGGTCGGTTCGGGCGGCCTGCGCGGCAAAGGCTGGCGCCAGGGCAGCCAGACAGCTTTGGGCTACCTCCCCCCGGGGGCGGCCCACAACGACTTCATCTTCTCGGTCAT
Source organism: bacterium (assembly GCA_031362805.1). Classification (GTDB taxonomy): domain Bacteria; phylum Verrucomicrobiota; class Verrucomicrobiia; order Limisphaerales; family RI-55; genus RI-55. The sequence continues at coordinate 20,338 of JANLTG010000066.1, read as the reverse complement.
TGCCGAGGAGAAGGGGTTTATCGGCAGCACGACTGTCCTCGTGCTGTACGGGGTGATCCTGTTCGCGGGAATACGGATTGCCAGCCAGGCACGCGATCGCCTGGGCAAACTGCTGGCAGTGGGCGTGGTCACGCTCCTGTTCAGCCATGTGTTCATCAACATCGGAATGAACATCCGTCTCATGCCGGTGACGGGCGTACCACTGCCGCTGCTTAGTTATGGCGGCACGTCGGTTATCGTCTCGTTGATCGCGATCGGCATACTTCACAATGTGCATCTCTATCGGAGAGCCTATTAAACTACTATGAACGAAAAGAAATTCGGTGGCAGTGGTGGTGGCAGTGGTGGTGGCAGTGGTGGTGGCAGTGGTGGTGGCAGTGGTGGTGGCAGTGGTGGTGGCAGTGGCAGTGGCCGTGGCGGCGGTGGCGGCGGTGGCGGTGGCCGTGGTCGACGTCGCGGCGGCATGCGTTTCCGGCCTTCGGGCGGCGCCGGTCATCGCTCCCAACAAAAAGAACGCGAAGCCCGGGACGCCCGGGCCGAGATCCTCGTCAGCAACACCACGGAGGAGGAAAAAGTCTTCAACGAACGCCGCCACGAAAAGGAGATCATCCGCGCGGAAAACGTCGCCTCCGGTCTCCCGCCTGAAGGCGACGCCGCCCAGGCCGAACTCGAGCAGTCCAAGGACGACGCCGTGGAAGGTGGCTTCCGCCGACCCCACCTGGATGTCCCGGCGGAAGTTGAGGAAGACGCCCCGGAAGACGCTGCGGAAGATGCCGCGAAAGCTGTCGATCAGCCCGCCGAGCCCACGCGGCCCGCCAGCGGTGGAACCGGCCCCAGCACTTTCAAGCCGGTTGTGGTTAAACAAAAACCGCCGCAGGGGATCATGGAATCCATCAAGGCCGCGGCTACCAAGGTCATTCAACGCGTGCAACGGTTGATCAAGCCCAAGATCTCCACGCACAAGGAAGTCATCATCAACGCCGAATCGCTTGAGACGCGCGTCGCCGTCACCATCGAAGGGCACCTCGAGGAATTCACCATCGAGCGCACGACCGAGGACCGCCTCGTCGGCAGCATCTTTAAGGGCAAGGTCCGCAACCTTGAGGACGGCCTTAAAGCCGCCTTTGTGGACATCGGCTTCGAGAAGAACGCCTTCCTGCATTACTGGGACATCGTGCCCAGCGAGTTCGATCGCACCTTCGAGATCGTGGATCGCGGCCAGAAACGCCGCGAGCGGCCGAAGATTACGCAGAAGGACATCCCGCGCATTTACCCGCCCGGCAGCGAGATCATCGTGCAGGTCACCAAAGGCCCGATCGGCAGCAAAGGCCCCCGCGTCACCACCAACCTCGTCCTGCCCGGCCGCTACCTCGTGTTGCTGCCCAACTCCGATCAATCCGGCATCTCGCGCAAGATCGAGCACCCCGAGGAACGCAAGCGCCTCAAGCAAATCCTCCGCGAGCTCAGCATCCCCGAAGGCATGGGCGTCATCATGCGCACCGTGGGCGAAGGCCAGCAGTTGCGGTATTTCGTGCGCGACCTCGCCCTGCTGCTCGAAGAATGGGAGCGCATCCAGCAGCGCATCAAAGCCCAGCCCCTGGCCACCTGCGTCTTTGAAGAGCCCGACCTCGTCGAACGCACTGTCCGCGACTTCCTCACCGAAGACGTCGAACGCATCGTCATCGACAACCCGCAGGCCAGCGAGCGCGTGAAAACGATGATCGGCAAGATCTCGCAGCGCTCCGTCAACAAAGTGAAGCTCTACTCGGAATCGCAACCGATCTTCGACCGCTTCGGCATCACCCGGCAGCTGGAGGCCACCGTCTCCCGCCAGGTCCACCTCAAGGGCGGCGGCCACATCGTCATCGACGAGACCGAGGCGCTCGTCGCCATCGACGTCAACACCGGCCGGCACAAGGGTCAGAAGGATCTCGATAGCACCATCATCAAGGTGAACATCGAGGCCGCCGAGGAAATCTGCCGCCAGCTCCGGCTCCGCAACATGGGCGGTTTGATCGTCCTCGACTTCATCGACATGCGCTCCCGCAAGGACCAGCAAGCCGTGTATCAACGCATGAAGGAGCACCTGAAGAAGGACCGCGCCAAGACCCACATCCTGCCTATTTCGCAGCTCGGGTTGATGGAGATGACCCGCCAGCGCCACTCCGAGAGCATGCGCGCCGCCGTCTTTGACGACTGCCATACCTGCCACGGCAAGGGCAAGGTCAAGAGCGCCCTCTCCATGAGCGTCGAGATCCAGCGCAAGCTGGGCGAGTTGCTCAAGAAACGCAGCCGCGACGAGACGGACTTCCAGCTCCGCATCGCCGTGCATCCCTCCGTGCTCGAGCGCCTCAAATCCGAGGACGAGAAATTCCTCATCGAGATGGAGAAGAAGTACTACGGCAAACTCTCGTTCCGGGCCGAGCCCGCGTTCCATCCCGAGCAGTTCAAGATCTTCAACGGCCTGACCAACCAGGAACTCGTCAGCGTCGGCGGCTGAGCCAGCCCCGCCAATCACAGGGCTTCATCCGGGCAACCGGGTGAAGCCCTTTTTGCTATCGGTTGTTCGCGGTCGGAGAACCCGCGCGCATCGTCAATTTGGATTCCAACGGCCGCTGGTGCGCGGTTGTCCCGCTGCTCGCGACGCTTGCCGCACCGAGAGGCGCCAGTTGGCGTTTGCATGGGAGTGGTGTTCGCGTCATACATCACCCGTCACCCCACATGAAACGCCTCGTCTATCTCAGCCGGTTTGCGCGCGACTTGACCGCGGCGGAGATCCAGTTGATCGGCAAGAAGTCCCAGGAACGGAACCGGGCGCGCGGCATCACGGGCTTTCTCGCTTGTCTGGGCGACATTTTTTTTCAAGTGCTGGAAGGCTCCGAGGCGGCGGTGATGGAGCTCTACAGTCAGAAGATCCTCAAGGATGACCGGCACAAAGACGTGGTCTGCCTGCGCAACGAGTCCTTCGAAGCCGTCCGCATGTTTCCCGATTGGGACATGAACGTGATCGACCTCAACGATCCCACGGAGAAGTTGCCGGTGGCTTTCCGGGCGATGGCCGGCATCTTGATGGACGCGCTCTACACGTTGAACATCTACAGCCCGCCGGCGGTGACCCACCTGCTCGAGCGGGGCATCAATCCCGCCCACTGCCCGCCCGTGCGCAAGCCCGTGACGGTCATGTTCACCGACCTGCTGGGGTTCACATCGCTCTCGGAGAAACTCCGGCCGGACGCGGCCCTCGACATCGTAAACCGCCATTTTGAAACCTGCACCACGGTAATTTCCCGGCATGGTGGCGAGGTGAACAAGTTGCTGGGCGACGGGTTGCTCGCTTACTTCCCACAAGCCACCTCGGTCGCGGCGGCGACGGCGGCGAGGGAAATCATCGATGCCATGGGGCAGCGTCGTGCCGCCGCGAGTTTGGACAGTGTGGATCGGGTCGTTTTCGCCGGAGTTGGGCTCTGCTACGGCCTAGTCACCGAAGGCAACGTCGGCGGCCGGTTAAAAAAGGAATTCACGATCATGGGCCGCACCGTCAATTTGGCCGCCCGCTTGGAAGCGATGACCCGCCAGTTGAAGGTCCCGGTGGTCATGTCGGAAACGGTGGCGAGTGCCGCCAGCGACGTGTTTCCGATTTGCTCGTTGGGCCGGCAACCCGTCCGGGGATTGGCCGAGGGTTTGGAGGTGTTCGGCTTTGATGACCTGGAGCCGCTCAATCCCGTGCAGATCTATTCCGACATCGACACGTCGGTGATCTCCCGTTGAGAGCGGGCCTCCAAAGGAATCGAAGGCGGCGTGCGGCGGCGCGCTGCGGCGAGTTCTCTCATTGAATCCCATTGACGCTCGACAGCTCACGCCTCGACCCTCTGGCCAATTCCGTGAACTGGACGCTTCTCCTCAACAGCCTGCTCGTCGCTGGGGCCGTGGCATCGCTCGCGGTGGCGCTCGGATTCGCGGTGGCCGTCTGGCTCGCTTGTCTGCGCGGTGCGGCGCGGAGTGGGTTGCTTGCCGCGTGCATCGCGACCGCGGCGTTGCCCCCGTTCCTCGTCGTCAATTCGTGGATCGATCTTTTCGGGCGTACCGGCTCGCTCCACCTCTGGCTGCCCTACGAGCTCTATTCGTTCACGGGTTGCGTGGTGTTACTGACGTCGCTGTTCTGGCCGATCGCGGCGCTGCTTATTCACGCCGCCTGGCGGCAGGCGAACCCGGAACTTTGGGAAGCCGATCCCGAACTTCGGGGCGGCGCGTTTGTCCGGCGCTTGCTCTGGCCGCAGGCGCGGACGGCGATCGCGCAGAGTGCCGGCCTGATCTTTGTGCTGGCCTTGAACCAGTTCTCCGTCCCGGCGATTCTGCAAGTCCGCATCTACCCCGAGGAACTTTGGGTGCGCTTCAACACCACCTTCAACCACGTCGAAGCGCTCGCCCTGAGCTGGCCGATGGTTATATTCCCGCTCCTGCTCGTGGCGGTGCTCGCCCGGCACCCGATCAACTGGCCGCGTGGAATGCGCGCGGGGAAGACCACGGAGTTCCGCCGCCAGCTCGGCGGCGGGTGGCGGCTGCTCGTCGGCGTGGCGGGAAGCGTCGTCATCCTGGGCTCGCTGATCCTGCCGCTCGGCCAGTTGCTGCTGGCCGAGAGCACCTGGTCGCAATTATTCGGCGCGTGGGCGGCCAATCGCGCGACCGCGTTGCAATCAATCGTCGTGGCCGCCGTGCCTGCGTTGGCCTCGGTCGGTCTCGGCTGGCTGCTGGCGCCGACGCGGTTGGGTGCGTTGCTCTGGCCGGTGTATTTCCTGCCCGGTGTGTTGCTGGGCATCGCGCTGATTTTTTTGGCGAACCGAAAGGGGCTCGACTGGGTCTATTCGTCCGTGGCGATCCTCTTCCTCGCTTTGACCGTTCGTTATCTTGCGCCGGCCTGGTATGGCGCGCGATTGATCCGGCGCGGGCTTGACCGCGATCTGGTCGATGCCGGGCGACTCAGCGGTGCCCAAGGCTGGCAACGCTGGGCGTTGGTGGACTGGCCGCAGGCGCGTCCGCAGTTGCTCGCGCTGGGCTATGTGCTGTATCTCCTCTGTTTGTGGGACGTGGAAACGATCAACCTCATTGTGCCGGCCGGCAGCGAGACGCTGGCGCTGCGGATTTTCAACCTGCTGCACTACGGCCACAATGGCGAAGTGAACGCGCTCTGCCTGTTGCTGCTGGGGATTGCGTTGGCGCCGCTGTTGGTGGGCACGATTGTCGTACGGTTGCTCGCGGCTTCAAAAGGAGGCGGGAGATGAGGCGGAAGAACAAAGTTCAAAGGACAAACGCCCAGGGAAGAGCCAAGTCCCATTTCCCCAATTCGTGCGGCGGGCTCGTGGGCTGGCGGTTGGGAATTTATTGGTCCTTTGTCCTTTGTCCTTTGTCCTTCGCGTTGCTCTTGCTCACCGCCTGCGCACCGAAGGACACCCCAAGTTCCCGCTCCCTCGAAAGCAAGTTGTTCGAGCGCGCCCAAGTAATCGGCGAGCGCGGTGGGGGCGCCGGCCAGTTCAACAAGCCGCGCTCCGTGGGCGTCGATCGCGACGACAATATCTTCGTCATCGACATGACCGGGCGCGTGCAGAAGTTCTCGCCGACCGGCGAATACCTGCTCGGCTGGCAGATGCCCGAGACGGACAAAGGCAAGGCCAAGGGCATGAGCACTGATCGCGACGGCAACCTGCTGTTGGTCGAACCGCACTACGCGCGGGTGAACCATTTTGCGCCCGATGGGAAACTCCTTCACCAGTGGGGCGTGAACGGCACGAACGCCGGGCAATTGATCTTTCCCCGGGCGCTCGCGGTGGCACCGGATGGCGCGATCTGGGTGAGCGAGTATGCCTTCGCCGAGCGGGTTCAGAAGTTTTCGCCCGGAGGCACGAACTTCATTCTATCAGTCGGCAGTTCGGGCAACGGGCCGGGCGAGTTCAATCGTGCCGAGGGCATCGGCGTGGACGACGCGGGTAATCTCTACGCCGCCGATTCGTGCAATCATCGTATCCAGGTTTTTTCGGCTGGCGGCCAGTTCCTCCGCGAGTATGGTCGGCCCGGCAATCAACCGGGAGAAATGAGTTATCCGTACGACATTCGCGTGGACGCTGCCGGCCGGCAGTATGTCTGCGAGTTCGGCAACAGCCGCATCCAGGTGTTCGGCCTGGACGACAAGCTGATCGAAGTCATCGGCGGCGCCGGCAGTGCGCCCGGCATGTTCAACAACCCGTGGTCGATCGCGCTGGATTCGCAGGGCAACCTCATCGTGGCCGACAGTCAGAATCATCGCGTGCAGAAGTTGTGGCGCCGTCGCGAGCGCGCGGAATTCCGAGATCCGAAATCCGATGGCCGAAGCAAAGCCGAAGGCCGAAAAGTTGCGTTGGGTGGGGCTAGCCGTCTCAGTCACTCCAAAGTCGAAACGAACATTGGCAGAATCGTCGTCTAGAGCGCATCACGACCATGACTCCTATCACTACGATACTCGCGCAGAGTGGCATCGGCGACACTTCGGAGTGGGCGCTCTTGTGGATGTTTTGTTTGTGGCCCTTTCACATATCTTCGGCCTTAAGTGGCCAGAGTTCCCCGCAACTAGTCGGTTACGGTGCTGCCGCGGTGACTCTACAGGTGGTAGGGCTTGTTGTTTTGTGTGCAGTCTTCCCATTTGTGTTACGTTCGCGGTCGCGGCACAGGCTGGCCACGATTTTTTACCTTCCTGTCGGTTACCCGCTGGTGCTGTTCGCAACCAACATTGGACCGGCGCTGATTTTCCGATGAGTAAAATTCAGACCCTGTGGTTTATAGCGGGCGTTTCTATGAAGCAGGATGTACTCGGTCTGATACCTGTATTTTGCGGCGGCAAACGCAGGTATTGCTTTGAGCCGATGACGCTCGGATCTTGCTTTCCTCAATGTGATTCGGCTATCGGGTTGCGGCCTTGGTTCGGTTATCGGATTTCGACTTTCGGTTCTTCACCCACTCTCCCTTGAAGTTCCAATTCACCCATCCCATTTATCTGCTGCTGCTCGTGCCGGCGCTGGCGTGGGTGATCGGCTTGTTCCTCAAGTCCGACGTGCAGATCAATGCCTGGCGGCGTTGGGCGGCGTTCTCGTTGCGCTTCATCATCACCACCGCGTTGATCTTCGCGATCGCCGGCTTCCAATGGCTCCGGGAGCAGGAAGGGATGAACGTCTTCTTCCTCATGGACCGCTCGGAAAGCGTGCCGTCCAGCCAGCAGGAGCTCGCGCAGCAATACATCAATCAGGTCGGCGCGAAGAAGGAGAAGTTGGACAAGGCCGGCCTGCTGGTGTTCGGCACGGACGCGGCCATCGAGTTCAATCCGAATGCAGTCGTCGATGTGCAGAAGATCAACGCCGTGGTCGGCAATCAACGCACCGACATCTCGGCGGCGATCCGGCTCGGCACCGCCGCGTTTCCCGAGACCGGCCAGAAGCGGCTCGTCCTCCTCACCGACGGAAATGAGAACATCGGTGACGCCATGGCGGCGCTCCTGGCCGCCAAGCCGCTCGATGTGACGCTCGACGTGGTGAAGCTGGCGTCCTCGCGCGCCAATGATGTCTCGGTGCAAAAGCTGGGGCTGCCGTCGAAGGTCAAGCAGGGCCAGCCCTTCGAGGCGCGGATTTTCGTCAATGCCGATGAGGCGCAGAACGCGACCGTGCGGTTGATGCGCAACGGCGAGGATCTCGGCGAGCAACAGGTCGAACTCGCGCAAGGCAAGAATCTGTTCACGTTTCCCCAAACGCTCGATGCCTCTGGCTTCTACAATTACAGCGTCCAGGTCGAGGCCGCAGGCGACATCTTGCCGCAGAACAATCGCGCGACCTCGTTCGTGGACGTGCGCAGCGAGCCGCGCGTGCTCCTGGTCTCGGGCAATTTGGAGCAGGACGCGATGCTGCTGGCTGCGTTACGCGAGTCCAAGCTCGACGTGGCCTCCGTGCGCGCCGCCGCCTTCACCGATCAGCTCACGGAAATGCAGAGCTACGACGCGATTTTCCTGAGCAATGTCTCGGCCGGCGACCTGGGCATGGATCGCATGAAACTGCTGGAGAGCGCTGTGCGCGATTTCGGTGTCGGCCTCGTGTGCGTCGGCGGCGACAACTCGTTCACAGCGGGCGCTTACAAGAACACGCCGCTCGACAGTATGCTGCCGGTAAAGAACGAGATCAGCAGCAAGAAGGTGTTGCCCAATGGCGCGCTCGCGATTGTCTGTCACGCGACGGAGTTTCCGAACGGCAACCAATGGGCGCGCGACACCGCCTTCGCCGCGCTGCAGGCGCTCGGGCCGCAGGACGAGATGGGCATCGTGCTGTGGGACGGCACGGATCGCTGGCTCTTCGACCTGCAGAAAGTGGGCGACAAGGTCGGACTCGGCCGGCAGATCGCGGGTATGAATCCCGGTGACATGCCGAGCTTCGTCAACGTGATGACCATGGCTCACAAGTCCCTCAAGGAATCCACCGCCAACTTGAAGCACATGGTCGTGTTCAGCGACGGCGATCCGAACGCGCCTTCGCCCGAGCAGATGCAGGCCATCGTCGGCGATCGCATCACGGTCACCACCGTCATGATCGGCGGCCACGTGCAGCCGGATCGGATGCTGTGGATGGCGGATGTCGGCAACGGCCGCTTCTATGACGTCCGTTCGCCGGATGAGTTGCCGCAGATCTTCGTCAAGGAAACCGCGGTGATTCTCAAATCCGCCATCGTCGAGGAACCGTTCAACCCGCAACTCGTGCAGAACAGCGAACTCGTGCGGGGCCTCGGCGCGAGTTATCCGACGCTGCGCGGCGTGGTGATCACCGAGCCGAAACCGCGCGCCGAGCTGCCGTTGGTCACCGAGAAGGGCGATCCGTTGCTCGCGCACTGGCAGTACGGGCTCGGCCGCGTCGTGGCCTTCACCAGCGATGCCAAGCCGAAGTGGGCGGCCGACTGGATGGGCTGGGCGAACTTCCGCCAATACTGGGCGCAGCTCGCGAACTGGTCCTTGCGCCGGCTCGAGAACGCCGATCTCACGACCGAGATCGCGATCGATCAGGGCCGCGGCTCGTTGAGCGTCGAGGCGCTCGACAAGGAGGGCAACTTCCGCAACTTCCTCACCTTGCGCGCGGCCGTCGTGAGTCCGAAGGGTGAGCGGCAGGATGTTTACCTGGAGCAGACGGGCCCGGGGCGTTACGAGGCAAAGTTCGACACCAAGGAAGTCGGCACCTACGCGCTGAACCTGATGGACATGGAAGCCGGCGAGGTGCGCGGCAGCATGCGGCTCGGCGCCAGCGTGAATTACTCGCCGGAGTTCAACTCCGCGTCGGCAAACCTTTTTCTGTTGAAACGGCTCGCGGAAGCCGGCGGCGGACAGTTGCTCGATCCGGTGAACACCGCGACAAACCCGTTCAACTGGAACCGGCAGAAAACCTTTCAGCCGCGCGATCTGTGGGAGCTGTTGATCAAGCTCGCCATCGTCTTGTTCGTGTTCGATGTGGGCATCCGCCGCATCCAGCTCGGGCGCGATGAACTGGAGCGCATGTGGGCGTGGGCCAGCGAACGGGTGATGCTCTGGAAGCCGAAGAAAGGTGCCGCGGAGTCGGATCAATCGCTGACCGCGTTGCTCGCCCGCCGGGATCAAGTGCGCTCGACGCGGCCGATGCAGGTCGTCGCGCCGAGCGAGGAACTTTTCAAACCGAAGCAGGCACCCGCGCCGACTTTGACCGCGGAGGAATCAGAGGTCGCGGTTCAAGCCACCGCCGTCGCCAAGCCCGCCGAGGAAAAGCCGAAAGCGCCCGAAGATGTCACGACCACGAGCAAGTTGCTCGAAGCCAAGCGCCGGGCGCGGAAGAAGTAGCGTTCACGCCCGGGCCTTCATCTCCTTCGCCGCGGCCGCGTAGCCGCCATCCGCGCCGTCCACGAAATGGAAATGCCGCTCGGCACGATCGAGGACGACGCAAGTGAGCAGCGCCTGTGACGCGACGTGCAAGCCGTAGTTCAAGCGACCCGTTGCCTGACCGGCATCCAGCCAATCGCGCAAGGCCTGTCGTTGAGCGGGTGTGCAACTGAGGACCATGCGCAACATGTTATCGAACTTCCGATAATCGGTGTGCAACACGACCTCCTCGAAGTAGCGGCCCCAATCGACGCCCAGCGCCTTCTTGCGGCCTTTCATGAACCAGCCGCCGAGCGTTGTCTCGGCCACCATCTTCGCGGTGACCAGTTTGCGCCGCCACGCGCTGAGGTGTCCGTGGTGCAGGCGTGATTCGCCATCGAGACCACGCAAGCTGAGGTTCAGGTTCAAGTTGTCGTGGCGGGTCGGCCGGGCCGTTTCAATCGCCCCGCATAGCTGGTTGATGGTGGCGAGCGTTTCCCGGTAAAGATCAGCGCGCACCCCGACGGTTTCGCCCCGCGCCTGAACCAGCAGCGAAACGATCTCGCCCCGCGGGCTGGCAATTCCCTGCCAGCGACACTCGAGACCGGCGAGATCCGGCTCGGGCGAATCGACGGGCGGCACGCTTGCAGGAGCGGCTTTCAATTGACGCTCGGCTTCCGCGAGTCCGTCCCCGCTGAACATGGCCTGGTGATACGTGCCGGTGTAACGGAAGCGCGCGACACGGGTGTCCGCGCCCGCCGCGCGAAGGGCATCCACCGAGAACAGGTCCGCGCGCATCTGGAGATCGAAACGGTCCAGCGCAATGCGGCGAAGCCCCGGCAAGACCCGGGCCGCGGACGCCGCCAGTTCCGGCGGCACCAGCACGCAACTGCCGTCGCCCGCAAAGAAGAAGGGCATTTCCAACGAGCGATCGAGGTTGAGCACGGCGGTGATGACGGCGGCGCCGAGTAGATTAACCTCCTTGTATCGGCCCTGCTCGATGGCCCGCGTGGAATCAATCACGTCCGCACAAACGATCGACCATTCGCCGGGCGCGGGGTGAAACGAAGCCGGATCGGCGAGCTCCTCGAAGCGCTCGACCGGCGGCAGTTGCGTAAAGAAGCTGGTCATGACTTTCGCCGGTGTCGTCGCCCGCCGCCTAAAACCAACTGTAGTTGAAACTGATGCTGACGCGCTCGGATTGAAGGGGGTTCGGCGGCACTTCGTGACGCAGCCAGCTCTCGAATAAAACGACTTTCCCAGCCTCGGCGGGAATCGTCACCCAGGGTTTGCTGGACGGCCGGCAGTCCGCCTTGCGGGGCCGCGCGGCCATGAAGCGGTCGAGTCGCGGGTCCTCGAACTTGAGGCCGGCGCAACCGCGCGGCGTGCGGACGTTGTAGGTGCCGCTGATCGTCGAGAGCGGATGCAGGTGCAGGCCGTGAACGACGTGGTGTGGCATGACGTTGATCCAGCAATCGGTCATCGCCAGCGCGCGCCCTTCGAGATCGAGTTCCAGCGCCGCGGCGTAGGCTTTGACATGGCGGTTTAGCTTTCGCTCGAGCTCCTCGAATGTGGAGGACATCTTGTGCATCCGGCACAGCGAGCTGTAGGACGTGTAGCCGCCAGGATAACTTTTCTTCGACCATTGCTGGCCGTCGAGATCGTGTTCGCGCACTTGCTGGCATTCGCGCAGCAGTTCGCGATTGAACTTCTGCCAGTTGGTGCGTTGCAAGCGGGCTTCGTAAACGAGCGTCGGGAAGAATGAATGAACAGACATGCGCCGAGCGTAGCGGGGGAGGCCGTCGATGGGAAGCATCCCGCGTTTTGAATCCACTCGGTCTGGGTAGATCATGGCTTGTCTGGCTGCCTAGAAGTTTGCAAGGCTCGCCAGTGTTTTAGAGATTCGACCGCCGATCGAACCACGCATGCCCTTCTCCGAAGAACTACCAAAGACCAAAGAACGAGCGCGCCCCGAATTGTTTCCGCGCACCGCGTGGACCGAGTTGTGCCAGGCGGCACGCTCCAGTGAGTCCCAATCCTTTCCGTCCATTGCCAGACTCTGCGCCCGGTACCGGGCACCACTGCTCCAGTATTTGATCTGGCAGAGCGGTCGCGAGCGCGCCGAGGACATTCTCCAGGATTTCCTGGTCAAGATGGCGAACCCGCGATTCTACGCGGCACTGGTGCCGGAGAAGGGCCGATTTCGATCATTCCTGCTCGCCTGTCTGCGCAATCATTTGCGCGATGAAATTGACCGGCAGCAAGCGGCGCGACGCGGCGGAGGTCGGCCGGTGTTGTCGCTGGACGAACGGGACACGAATGGAGGTACGGCTTGCGCGGTGCCGGTGGGCGCAAACAAGGAACCCGGCGAAGAGTTTGACCGGGCGTGGGCACGCGCCGTTTTTCACCGGGCGTGGACCCGACTCGAGGCTGACAGTCGGCGGCAAGGGAAAGCCGCACTCGTGGCAGCGGCCCGGCCGTTGATCTTGGGACGAGAAGAGACCGGCTCGACGTTACTCATCGCCAAAACAATTGGCCTGACCGAAAACGCCTTGGCCGTGGCCCTGCACCGCCTTAAACATCGCCTGGGTGAACTGGTGCGCCTGGAAGTTCGGGCGACGGTGGGCAACCAAGCCGAGTTGGATGACGAGGTAAGGTATCTCATCCACCTGTTGGGTGATCGGTAATCGTTCTGCGAGCATTGCTGCCCTCCGCAATCACGCGGCCGCCACATTCGGTGCCTGCGTTCGCTTGAGCGCAAGGAGGTCCGCGTGGAAGATCGCCGCCGACTGATAGCGCGACAGGGGATCAAACTCGCAGGCGCGTTGCACGATTTGCAGGAACCCACGTACTTCCGGAGTCTCGTCAAGGTCTGGCAGCACCGGGGTTTTATCTTTGCGCGTCAGCCCCGTCACAGCTTCGTAAAGCACCATGCCCAGCGCGTAAATATCGCCCTCGGGTCGGCCGGGGCCTTCGGGCGCGATATATCCTGGAGTGCCCACATAGGTGGCGCTGCCCGACGTCAAAGCAGCGTCCGTAACCAAGCCGATGTCCGCCAGCTTGGGCTGCCCATCGACGAACAGGATGTTGGCGGGTTTGATGTCGCGATGCACCAGTTGCCGGCCGTGCAGGTAATCCAGCGCGGCAGTCAGGTGCAAGCCGAGGTCGATGCACTCCCCAACCGGCAGTCGCGTACGTTTCCAAATTTCCCGGTGCAAATTGCGGGGACGATACGTCCGGGGGTCAAGGATCGTTCCACCTTCCTCTGGATCGGCCGCTTCCATGATGTAGAAAAAGTAGCCTTCCGCCTGGTTGCGGCCGACATGCAGTATGTGAACGAGCCCGGCGTGGTTGCGCGAAATGGGCGTGAACTTCTGCAAGCCCCGAAACTCGCGCTCATACGGCCCGGCGTCTTTAAAGTGCCTTTGAAAAACAAGCTTCACGGCGTGGAATAGACCGAGCTCATCGCGCGCAAGCCAGACCTGACCGTAGGCGCCCTCGCCGCACAGACTGAGCATCTCGTGATTGGGAATGCTGACCGGGCGGATAACCGCCGTGGCAACCACCGTCGGCACTTCTTCGGGTGGGATGTTGGCACCCGGGTGCGCGGCCGCTTCCTCGGCGCGGCCGTGCTCAAATACCGCGCGACCCGTCTTGAAACCCGCCAACGAAACCTCCAGAGCCTGTTTCTCCCGCGCCAACCGCCGCGAATGCCAGACCAACCCCCAGCCAAATGCCAGTGGTGTTTGCACCACGCAGACAATCGTCCACGCGTACCAGCCCGACGTGGCAATCGTAAGGAACCAGCCGAAGACGCAGGCGGCCAGCGCGGCGCCCAGCGCCAGCAAGGCACCGCGCATGGGCGCGACGAGCACCAACCCCCAGCCGAGGACCGCGCCCCAGCCAATCACGAGGGCGAATTCGACGAAGAACGGCAGCCGCCGAAGCCAGTCGCCTTGCACCAGGTTCAAAGTCATCGTCGCGATCACCTCCGCACCCGGCGTGTAGCCGCCCCGCCAGCGCATGGGTGGCGTCGGAAAGACATCGGTCTGCTGTCCCAACATCAAGGTCTGCGGCCGGCCGCCCACCACCACAATCTTGTCCCTGAAAAAGCCCACCGGTTGTTCCAGCGCCTGGTGGTAGCTCATGCGCGGAAAGGCGGGCGTGGGTCCGTAATAGCGAATCCACCGCTCTGCTAATCGGTGCTCCGCCGCGTCGTTCGGCGGCATGCCGAGCAACTGCGCCGCACGCCACGAGAGGCTGGGGTAGTAATCGGTGCCGGTGAAATGACGGCGCACACGATCGTCGGTGTCCTGATACACCTTGGCGATACCCCAGCGATCGCCAACGGCGTCGGAAAATGGTGCATAAGGAGGGATCACACCACCGCCCGCGACGCTGACGTGCGTGGCCTCGCTCCAGTACGCGGCCAGCACAACCCGAGGATTCCTCTTCAAGGCGTCTTCGAAAACCTGATTTCGTCGAATCGCCTCCGTCAGCGCCGGTCCGGGTGGCTGATTCGTCCCGGCGTCGCCAAAGAAAACGTCCAGCACCGTCAAACGGGCATTGTCGTCCGCCAGCTTGCCCAGCAACCGCGCATGGAGACTGCGATCCCAAAGGCGATCATAGTCCTGACCCAGCGCGCGATAGGCCGGCTCGTCCATCTCCACTAGAATAACATCGCGCGGGCGTGTACCGACAATCACCTGCGCCAGCAAATCGAAGCTCAAGTGGGACATGCTATCGCCCAAGCGGGTGCCGACCAACAAGACGCCCATCGCAATGGTTATCGCCGCCCCGGCCAGGCTCGCCTGCCGGTGGGCGTTCAACGCCGCGATCAGATTGCGAATGAATAACCTCATTGCGGGACCTGCCAGACTACTTCGCCTCCGTCTTGTAGAATCTCGTGCCGTGGTTGGCGGCGCTGGGGTCGCGAAACGTGAAGGCGCCTGAGTTGGTGCGGACCGGTGCCCATTGCAGCAGGTTGGTGGAGGCGTAGATCACGATCTCGACTCCGGGCGGGCCGGCGAACTGCAGGTCAAAGTTTCCGCCGGTGAAAACCGCATTGGGCGCGAACCGCATCACGGTCCCGTCATCCACCACCACGGTGATCCACGAAGAATCAACCGTGCCCAGCGGGTTCGTGACTTGCACGCGATAGCGGCCCGTCGCGGCGGCCGTCAACCCGGCGAGCGTCCAGACGTCGGTGGTGGCGTTCTCGATCTGGTTCGCGCCTTGGAACCATTGATACGCTGGCGGAGGCACGCCCGTCGCTGTCACTGACAAGGGGAACGAACCGCCCGCCGGCGCGATGCCGCCCGTCGGTTGTCTGGTGATCGCCGGACCAGTTCCCAGCGCCCAGTTGAGTTGAGCAAGTCCTTGCTGGCCATTGCTGCCGTCCACCTTCACCAGATACTTTCCCGGCGTCGCCACCGTCACCACGACCCGGCTGCGCAGCCGATCGGGCGCGCTGTTGTCGTCTTCCGCGATGGTCACGAGATCGACCAGATCGGCACCCCGATAAAGTCCGAGAGTCGTGTCGAAGTCGCTGCCGATGGTATCCACCAACAGCGTGGCGGCCGACGTGACTTCCAGTTCAAACCAACGCGAGGTGCCACCGATCCGGTTCGCATTGTCCGGCTCGCCAGACTCGGCGGTCGCACCAAACGTGCTGAACAGTTGCGAGCCCGGAATACCAGCGGCCACGGTGAACGCACCGGCGGGCCGCGGACGGGGCCGCAAGTCTTGGAGCGTGGGACCGACGGGCGGCGAACCGGCCAGATCCCGCAGCTTGTCTTCGCTACGAATGTTGGGGTCAAGTCCAAGTTCGAGGCTGGCGGACCGGCTGTCGAGTTCCCGACCCGACCCGTTGCGCACGCGCACGAAATAGCTGCCAACGGCCGCGCGTTGTAGGTCGTCGAAGCTCAACGTTGCCCCCGTCTCGCCCGACAGCGCCACGCCGTTGCGATGCCACTGATAGGCCAGGGGCTCAGTGCCGGTGGCGGCCACGACGAACGCGAGATTGCTTCCTTCCGGTGCTGTACGGCTTTGCGGATGGGTCGTGATCTCCGGCACTTGCTCGGTCGTCGGCTCCAGGCTCCAACTGAGAACAATTCGCCCGCTTGCTCCGTCGTAGCCGGCGACGGCGATGTGGTAGTCAGTACCGGCGGTCACGTTGAACCGGGCACTGCTCGTGTGGAAACCGCCGGAGTCTTCGTCCGCCGCTTGCTCCACCAGGTTGTTCAGGGCCGTGCCGGTGTACACCGCCAGCACCGTGTCGAAATCGCTGCCGCTGGTGCGCACCGTGGCGATGCCAGCGGCCGAGGGTTGCCACCCCGCCCATACGGATGCAGCGTTGGGCTTGCCCGCATGCTGCGGTTCATCCGTCTCCAGCGTCGCGCCAACGCTGGACGCGAATCCCGCGTTGTTATCGTCGGGCAGCGCCACGCGATCCGCAAAGTTGTCCACCAGTTCCACCTGGCCGAGGAACACCTCCAGGACTACCGACTGGCTGGCAACCAGGCCGACAGGATTTTGAACTTTCACCGAGTAAGTTCCCCCATCCGCAGGCGTGACCGACGGGATGGTGTACGACGGCCCGTCAGCGCCCGGAATGTTCACGCCGTTGCGCAGCCATTGGTAAATCAGCGGTGCAAGGCCACTCGCCGTGATGCTGAAGGCGGCCTCCTCACCAATCGAAACCGAGATACTGCTCGGCAGTTGGGTGATGGTCGGTGGTGGCGCATTCACCGCACGAAAATGCGATGCGGAAATTGGTACTGAAGGAATGCCGCCACCTGGGACAGTCCACGCGACGGACACGTGATCGCCGCCGCCGCCTTCTTTCATCAACACTTCGATGTAGTAACGTTCGCCGGCTTCGAGGGTGATGTTGCCAAAGGCGTAATCCGAACGGTTGGCGGGCAGGCTGGGATTCATCAGTGGGAAAAACGCGGTGGCACCTGTTCGCTGTGCCGTTCCGGTATAATCCCGAATGCTATTCCATTGCGGCTCGGCGGCGATCAATCGCTTATTCGCCGGATTTTCATCCGTGCTCAGATAGAGGACGCTCTGGTCATCGCTGGCGATGTAGAACGTGTAGTTCCCGTCGAACGGCGCGACCAGCACCGCGCGCAGCCGCTGGCCATAATTATCAGCGACGTTGCTCGCTGTCTCGAACAGGCCGGTGATCACGCTACTCGATGTAGCGCCGTCCGGGAAGGCGAGCGAATTGGTTAGATCGAAGACCGTACCACCGGTGATACCGCTAAAAACCTCTCGGTAGACGCCCACCGCTTCAGCTCCGCGGATGGCTTGAACCATCCCCGCGCCGCGCCAGAACAGGGATAGCAGAACCATGAGGGCAACAGCCAAAGCTGTATTACGCCGTTCGGTTTTCATAATCATGTCGGTTGGGGTGGTTGCAAATAAGTTGTACAAAGGGTTGCGCAAAGGTCTTGGGCGCGACGGTGCCACGCCACAGCGGCGAAGCTCTTCGACCCGGACAACTGAGGCCCGTACGACCGGCTGGAAGTGGACTGCCGGACAGTGCTGAGGCCGGTCATGTCCGGTCTGGGTTGGGTTCCAACGGTGAGGTTCATCTGACGACTCCTTTGTAGAACTTGATACCGCTGGTTGCGGTGGTTGAATCGCGAAAGGTGAACACGCCGGAGTTGGTGTGGACCGGCAGCCAGGTTTGCAGGTTGGTCGAGGCGTAGATGATGAACTCGACGCCGGGCGGACCGGCGAACTGCAGGTCGAAGTTTCCGCCGGCAAAGACAACACCGGGCGCGAACCGCATCACGGTGCCGTCATCAATGAGCAACGTCACCCACGGTGACGTCACCTCGCCCAGCGCATTGTAAGCGCGTGCCCGGTACTGGCCCGCGACGGCGGCGGTCACGTTCGCCAACGTCAATGCGGGGCCGCTCAACTGCGGCTGGAAGGTTCCGTTGCGATACCAGTCCAAGGTGGGCACGGGCACGCCGCCCACGGTCAGATTCATTTGGAACGTGCCGCCCGCCGGCACCAGCACGACCTGCGCGGGTTGCTGGAGCGCCAGCGTTGGCGCCCGCCCCAGCACCCAGTTCAACTGCGCGGTGCCCTGCTGCCCGTCCCGGCCGTCCACCTTTACCAAATACTTGCCGGCGGCCACGTTCACCACCGCCCGGCTCCGCAGTCCGTCTCCCGCGCCGTTGTCATCTTCTACGATCAGTTGCAAATCCAGCAGGTCCGACCCGCGATACAGCGCCAGCGTCGTGTCAAAGTCGCTGCCCAAGGTGTCGAGCGCCAGTGTCGCGGCGGCGGTCACCGCCACTTCAAACCAGCGCGAACTGCCGCCAATCACCCGGGCGCTGTCCCGTTCCCCTTCCTGCGCCGTCGCCCCGAACGTCGAGAAAATCTGCGAACCGGGAATGCCCAGCGCCACCGTGAACTCGCCGTTCGGACGCGGCCGGCGATCCCCCAAGCCGCTCAGCACCGGCCCGCCGGGACCGGCGTACGTCAGGTTGGCCAGCTTGTCCTCCGAGCGGGCGTTGGGGTCGGGCCCCAGTTCGAGGGCCGCCGTCCGGCTGTTCAACGCCTTGCCGTTTACATCCTGAATCCTCACAAAGTACCAACCCACGGCGGCCGGCTGCAGATCGCTCAAGCTCAACGTGTCAGCAGTCTGCCCGACCAAGGACACACCGTTGCGGAACCATTGATAGCTGAGCGGCGCGGCACCCGTCGCGGTCACCGTGAAGAGGGCGGTGCCACCGGGCGGCCGGGTCTGGCTGACGGGTTGAAGGGTGATCTCGGGAATCGGATCGGGCGTGGGCACCAGACTCCAGTTCAGCACGATCCGGCCTTTTGCTCCGGCAAAACCTGCGACTGCGATGTGATAGTCCGTCCCAACCGCCACATTGAACCGGTTGCTGCTCGTCAGGAAGCCGCCCGAGTCATCGTCCGAAGCGCGCTCCACCAGATTGTTCAAAGCGGTGCCGGTGTAAATGGCCTGCACCGTATCAAAGTCGCTGCCCGTCGTGGTGACCGTGGCAATGCCGCTGTCCGCCGGCCGCCACGTGATCCACATCGAAGCGCCGTTGGTCGTGCCGGCGTGCGTTGGCTCGCCGGCCTCCAGCGTGGCGTTGGTCGAGAAGGCGAAGCCCTGGCCGCTGTCTTCGGCCAACAACTGCCGGTCACCGAAATCGTTCCGCAAATCCACGGTTGAAAGAAACACCTCCAGCGTCGCCGACTGGCTCGCGACCAGGCCGTAAGCGTTCTGAATCACCACCGTGTAGGTGCCACCGTCGCTGGCTTCGGCCGAGGGAATGGTCAGGGTGGCGCTGTTGGCCCCTGGAATGTTCACGCCGTTGCGCCGCCATTGATACGTGAACGGGCCGGTGCCGCCAACCGCAATGGTGAAGGTGACATCCTCGCCCGACGAAACCGCGACATCGGCGGGTTGGGTAATGATACCCGGAGGTTCGCCCTGCAAACGCCCGATCTTGCTACGCGGCTGCCCGCCCAGCGTGGCAAAGTCTCCACCCACCACAATGATTCCGTCGGGCTGTAATGCAAAGGAACGAACGAAATTATCGGCACCTGGATTAAATGTGGCGTCCACAGTTCCGTCGGCGTTCAGCCGGGCAATACGGCTGCGCGCCTGCCCACTCAGCGTGGTGAAAGAGCCACCAATCAGAATCTTGCCGTCGGCCTGCACCGCCATTGTAGCCACAGAACCATTCGCAGTTGGAACGAAGGAGGTGTCCAGGGTGCCATCGACATTTAGGCGACCGATCCGGCTGCGCGGCTGCCCGCCGAGCGTGCTAAACCCGCCACCCACCAGAATCTTTCCGTCGCCCTGCACTGCCAGGGAGTTCACCTCACCGTTCGCCCCAGGATCAAATGTGAGGTCCAGAGTCCCGTCCGCATTCAGCCGCCCGATCCGGCTTCGCGGTTGGCCGCCCAGGATGGTGAAAAATCCACCGCCGACCAGAATCTTGCCGTCTGTCTGCAATGCCAGTGAAAAAACGGAACCGAATGCGCCTGGCCCGGCCCCTGGATTGAAGGTGCTGTCCAGTATTCCATCCGCATTCAGCCGGCCAATGAAGTCGCGCGATTGACCGGCAAGCGTTGTGAAAGCGCCCCCCAAAACGATCATGCCATCCGTCTGCACCACCATCGCCAGCACCGAATTGTTCGCCCCAGGGTTGAAAGTGAGGTCCAACGTCCCGTCGGCATTCAGCCGCCCAATCTGGCTGCGCGGGCTTCCGCCCAAGGTGTTGAATCCGCCGGCCACCAGAATCTTTCCGTCGGGCTGCACCGCCATGGAATAAACGCCGCCGCTCGCTCCAGGGTTGAAAGTAGTGTCGAGTGTTCCGTCTGCGTTGAGGCGGCCGAGATAATTGCGTGGCTGCCCGCCCAGCGTCGTGAAGTTACCCCCAGCCAGAATCTTCCCGTCGGGCTGCACCGCCACCG
>JANLTG010000189.1:0-20069 GCA_031362805.1 bacterium | reverse complement strand
CTCCTTGATGAGTGTGAGCGGCATGATGCATCACGCAAATCGGTAGGCCGCCAGTGCATGAACCTCGATCGGGAACGCCGCCCGGTTCCAGTATAGATCGACCGAGTCCAGTGCCCCGGCCGTTTCGTCAAACGCCAGCGCAATGCTGGTGCCTGCGCCAAACGTCTCGCCGTTCACCGCGATGCTGCCCGATTGCTCGAGTCCATCTAGCAGATGCGCCGGTGTGAAATCTTTCGAGAGACCGGTCGCGGGCGCCGACCAGTAGATCACCGTGTAGTTGGGCGAGCCCTTGGTGATCTCGACGAAGTGCAGGCTCCGCCGTTGAAGCGCGCCGGTGTTGGTCGCGAACCGATGCGACTCGACCGCGTTGGCCGTCCCGAGGGTGACCGTGGCGCCGACCCGTTTCACGGCCGCGCGACCCGACCAGTAGTAGGGGTTCCCGGTGTTGGCGACGTACGTCAACGTGTTCCCCGCCGCGCTGCTGCCAAAGAGCGTGCCGAGGAAGTTGGTGGTGGTGGCCGCGCCGAATGGGTTCGTCTTCCCGGAGCACATCCCCAGGGTGGCGAGCACGCCGCTCAAGTTGTTCGGCTCATCCGGCGTCAACGCCATCAGCATGCCCAGGCGCAGCTTCGTCCAACTGCTCCCGATGCTGAGTGTGCGGACAAACTCCTCGTTCGCCAGCGACAGATACTTGTCGCTGACCAGATTGAAAACCCGACTGCCAATGTTCGACATAATGGTTCCTCAGTAAGCAAATAGTGCCGTGTTGCCATTCCAACCACTGCCACCGGTCATCGTCGCGCCATTGGCCACGCCGATGCCGTAGCTCTCAAGAGTTTCGACTGCCAGGAGATGCGCATCCGGCTGCGGCAACGCCGCGCCGCCATTCCAACCCGAGCCATTGATCAACGCGGCCTCAACAATCGGACCCGCTGCGTAGCTCTCGAAACCATCTTCGCTCACCTGCCGGATGAACGGACTCGGCAAGGCCGTGGGTTCGTTCCAGCCGAAGCCACCCGACATCCCGCTGGCGACGCCGAGGGCGTAGTCGAAGGCCTCGAAAGCATACGCGGCCGGGATCACCGGCGTCTGCGCGACGCCCTTCACGACGGCGACCTCCAGCAGCGCATTGCCGCCCAGCACCGCCGCCGCAAAGAACACGAAGTCCCCACCCGAGCCGGCGCTGGAAGCACCGCCTCGGCGCGACACGATTACTGTTCGCGCGCCGATCTTAGGAAACCTGGTTCGCTTTGCGGCCATGTCGCTTTTCCTTTCCTTCGATGTTCGGCGTTGGTTGTTGGATGTTCGATGTTGGCTCCGCCTCAGTAGCCTCTGCTCCCTCCGTTACCTTCTGTTGAAGTTCGGCTCCGGGTTCAATCCGTGTTTCATCCGTGGCCAAGGAATCAGCGCCCTCGCGCAAGGCGCTTTGCCCCGTGGTGGAAGCCACCAGCGGCCGCCGCACCCGTCGTATGATTGGATAAAGTCCGTCCATAACTTCGATCGTCCTCGTCGTCGTGCTCGTCCTGTCCTCGCTCAGTTATGATCGATGGCGACGATCCGCACGTTCTTGTTCTCGTAAACCCGCGTCCAGTTCGCGCCGTTCTCCAGCTCAGCGTTCGTCGGCGAATCACCGGCCACCGCTGCGCTCGTGAACTTCACGCCGCGTGGATGCAGGATGTAACGGCGGCGATTGATGAGAACGGTGTCGCTGTCTAGCGGCACGCGCGCGATCTCGACCCCCTCGGTGCCGAACCCACCTTGCAGCGGCGTGCCGTCGAGCGGGGCCACCCCGCGACCAAACGCACCCGCGCCGAACAGGAAGCTCGTGTAAACGAACCCGCTGGTTGTGCCCGCGCGCACCGGCAGGTTGTCATCCACGATCACGCGCCGGCCCTGGAAGATGCGGATCTGAGTCTTGCCCTCGCTGTCGGGGATGAAGTCGATCAGGTCGAGCTTCCGCAGCGCCGCCTCGGTCGCTGAATGAATCGCAATCGCCGAGAGGCGATCCCCGCGATCACCCAGGCGTTGCGTCGCATCCACGAACGTCGCACCGTTGAGCTTCGTGGTGTCCGATTGACCGCCGGTGCTTTCGCTCGCGATCCCGAGCTTGTTGCCCGACATGGAGGCAGCGGCAAAGATGCCCTTGAGCGCCGAGATGATGAGCCCTTCGTCCGTGCGCGCCCAGTAATCGGCCACGAGATCGACGATCGCCTGCATGGGATCATCGCCCGAGATCACCTTGGCCAGGTGATTGACGCTCCACACCTGCGCGTCGTTGTGGATGCGGGCGATGTCCTGTTCGGCGGCGATCTTGTTCACCGCCAGCGTGCCGCTGTCGCTGAGGATCTGCCGGGCTGCGGTGAGGTCCTTCCAGAACGGCATCTTGACCTCGCGCCCGCCGCCCATTGCCAGTTCATCGAACTCGGGCGCCGACTCGACGATGCCCGATTGACCGAACGCCGATAGTTCCGCCGTGCGTTCGATCGCGTACTTCTCGAACTCCGTCGGGATGATGATGTCTGCCACTGCTGTCTTTGCCATATGTTGGTTCCTTTCAGTTAACTAATCGTCCTCGTCCTCGGCTCACGCCGCCGCCTTCAACCGCGCCGCCAGCGGCGGATCGCTCTTGGCGATCTTCATCTGTTCGGTGAGATTCCACGTCTCCTGCTTGAACGGGTTCTTGCCGCCGAACCCCCGGACCGCGCCACTGGCGCTGTTGTTGTTGCCGCCGGAACCACCACCGCTGTTCGCCTCGAACAGATGCGGGGCCTCGGCCACCTGACCATCCACCCATTCCTCGATCGACATCGGGGTCAGGCCATCGCGACCGTAACGCACCGACTTGCCGTCGCTGTCGAAGGCCGTGGGCACGCCGTTCACCAGGCGGAACACCGTCCGCGCCCGGGACGTGATGTCCGCCATGGCCGTGGGCCGCAGCCCGCGCTTGGTCGCCACCGTGAAGACCCCCTGATCGATCTGGATCGCCGCGAGGCGGGTGTTGAGCGCATCGCGCTCCGTGCTGAGCTGGTTGACCTGCTTCTCGAGTTCGCCGCGGAAGTTCTTCACGCGGCCCTCGATCACCTTGTCGAGTTCGCCGCCCTTGAGCTGGCGTTCCTCTTCGAGGCGCTGCTTCTCGGCGGTGAGTTGCCGGACATGATCCGGATCGATGCCCTCGAAGCGCTGCTTGAGTTCATCGCGTTCCTTGATCAGGGCGACGTTGGTCGTGCGAAACTCTTCGAGCTTCGATTTGTCCACCGCGCCCTCGACATCCAGGACGAACGCGCCGTCGCGCTCGACATACAGGTTCGCCAGCTCCGCCGGCGCTTCCTCCTTCGACTTCAGTTTGAATTTGAGTGCCATAGTTTGCCTGCCTCTTGATAGCACGGCTTTTGATAGCACTCGTCGGGACACAGCATCCTCCTTGGTTCAGTCGCGCACGCTCCCGCCGATGGGATCAGTCGTCGCGCATCAACACGCAGAAACTTTTTTCACGAAGCGCTTGACGCCGTTCGCGCAGCGGTTTGGATTGGACCATCAGCCGGTCGAGAACTCTTGCCAAGCCATGAAGATCGCTGACGACGAGTTTAATGCCCGCAAGGCACCGCTCCTCGCCGCGATTGCGGAGCGCATTGAAAAGGGAGCACAAATCTCCCCCTTCAAGCGTTCTGCGAAATCCTCCGATAAACCCCTGGGCCAGAGGGCCGGGAAAGATATACTTGAACAACTTCCCGGCGTCGGGCATCTATTAGCCGTGCGGACGATCAGAATTGCAATGGTTTCGCTGCTGGCACTCACTTGGGTGCTGCTGACTTCCCATTGCAAGATCGAGGCCGTGCCCGGCTTCGAGTTCCTCCGCTGCGCGACCGACATTCACGAGCCATCCGAAGCCGAAAACAGCGGCGACCCCTGCAAGGATGCGGGCTGCTGCTCGATTGAATACGCGCAATATCACGCTCCGCGGCAGCACGAACTCGCGCCCCTCGTCGTGCTTGCCATTGTTCCGGCGGACAAATTTGGCGTTGTCGAGCAATCCCTTCCCAAGGAAGTCAGTCTCGGCATCCTGACCGCCGCTCCACCAGAGCTACCAACTTCCTGGCAGTTTTCCCTTCGCGCGGCCATTCCTGTCCGTGCTCCTTCGCTCACTTCGTAATTAGTCCTCGCTTCCGCTGAGGGCTTTTCCCGTTTCAACAGGCGCTTCGTCGCGCCCGCGTGTCTCGATCTGTCGTGGTTTGTCCTGTCCGTGTTTGAACGTGTTTGAATTTATGAAGCTGACAAGTTCCCTGCTGTGGCCTCGCCAATTCGCTGTGGCAGCGCTCACTGTAATCCTGACCGCCCCCGTCGCGTGGGCGCAGGAATCCACCTCTCCCAACAACCCCGCGCCCGGCGCATCGCACACGCTCGATGCGCTCGTGGCTGAGGCGCTGGAGAAGAATCTTGAACTCAAGTTCTACGATGCGGAAATCACCGCCGCGAAGGCCGGGCGTAAGACCGCCGGGCTGCTCGCCAATCCGGAACTCAACGCCAGCATCGGCCAAAAGACCATGCGGGGGAGCGGCTTCAGCGCCGAGGGCGTGGCGTGGTCGGTGTCTCTGGTGCAGCCGTTCGAGTGGCCAGGCCGCATCTGGTTGCGGAAGGCCATTGCCAATCACGACATTGATCTCGTGCAACTTGGCTACGAGCGGTTCAAGCTCGCGCTCGCCGGTCGCGTGCGGACTCTGGCGTACGGGCTATTTGCCACACAGGAGAAATCCGCCGCCGCGACCGAAGTGGCTGAGCGGTTCAAGGCACTCCGCGAAGTGCTGGTACAGCGTGATCCGGCCGGCCTGACGCCGCTGCTCGAAACGCGCGTCATCGAAGCAACGGAGTTGAACGCGCAGCGCAAGGCCAGCGAGGCGCAGTTAGCCACGCAAGCGGCGTTGCTGGAACTGAACCAGCTTCGCGGTGTGGCGCCGGATACGCGCCTATCAGTTAGCCAGACGCAGCTCTCGTTTCGTCCGCCGGAGGACAAGAACGCGTTGCTGATGCTGGCCCGCACCAATAACTTCGAGTTGAAGGTGCGAGTGGTAGAGCTGGCGCAGCAAGGTTTCCGCCTGGACCTGGCACGGAATGAACGTTACCCAGCCCTCAGTGTCGGCCCCAGTTACTCCGAGGAAAACGTCGGTGCTGACCGCGAGCGCATCATCGGGATGGGCATTTCCCTGCCATTGCCGTTGTGGAATCGGAACAAAGGCAACATCGAAGCCGCCGCCGCACGGCAGATGCAGGCGGAAGTCTCGCTCAGCGTCACCGAGCGCGAGCTTCAGCGGAAGGTGATCGAGGCCGCGCTGACCTACGAGACGAAGCTGCGCGAGATGGCGAAGTGGCGACCCGACTCCGTGCAGCATTTCCAGGAAGCCGCGGAACTGGCCGACCGCCACTACCGCCTCGGCGCAGTGCCGATCGCCACTTACGTCGAGTTGCAGAAGCAATACCTCGATGCCGTCGAGGGCTTGCTCGACACGAAGAAAGAAGCGCTCGAAGCGGCGGCGCAATTGGAACTGCTCACCGGTTTGTCGCTGCCGTTGCTGCACACCACCACCGAGGAGCAGAAATGAATTTGCTTCGCTCAATGCCGGTCGTTCCCGCACTGCTCCTGGCGTCGGCGCTCTTCGTCGGGTGCGGCAAAAAGGATGGCGACGGCCACGATCACGCCAAGGAAGAGGCTCACGGCAAGGACGACGGGCACGGGCACGGCGAGGAGTCACCTTCCGGCGCGTCATTCAAAGCCGGCAAGGGCGTCATCGTGACCGAGGAGACCAAGAAACTGCTCGGTGTCGAAGTCAGCGATGTGACCGACCGCAAGTTGCCGAACCAGATCCGGCTCACCGTGCAGGTCTTTGGCGAGAAGCATCATCACCTGTTGAATCCCGAAGACCACACCGGCTGCGACGTGCATGGCTCGGGTTTCGTGTCCACCAACACCGCCGCCGTCTTGAAGACCGGCCAGCCGGTGGAATTGCTCAAGAGCACGAATGCCCCGCTGGCCGGGGTGGTTCTGGCGGTCCAGAAGGCGCTGGCGCTCGGTGAATCGGAAATTGTCATCGGCGTGTCGAACGCGACGGCGGCGCTCACGCCCGGCGAATTCATTCCGGCGCGCATCAACCTTCCGCGCGAGGAAGCCGTGCCGGTGATTCCTCAATCGGCGCTGCTCCGCACCTCCGAAGGCGCGTTCGTTTATGCCGTCAACGGCGACGCCTACTTCCGCACGGCGGTCAAGACCGGCTCGGAAGCCGATGGCTGGGTGGAAATCACCGACGGTCTGCTGGCCGGCGACCAGGTCGTGACCAAACCGGTCCAAACCCTCTGGCTGATCGAACTCCGCGCGACCAAGGGCGGCGGGCACTCGCACTAATTTCCCGCTTATATGCTTAACCGCCTCCTAGAATTCTCCGTCCGCCAGCGCGTGTTTGTGCTGCTCGCGACGCTCGTCCTTGTCGGCATCGGCGTTTATTCCGCGCTGCGGCTGCCGATTGACGCTGTGCCGGACATCACCAATGTCCAAGTGCAGGTCAACACCTCCGTGCCCGCGCTCGCGCCGGAGGAAATCGAGAAGCTCGTCACGTTCCCGATTGAGAACGAGATGGCCGGCATCCCCGGGCTGACGGAACTGCGCTCGCTCTCCAAGTTCGGACTGTCGCAGGTGAACCTCGTCTTCGAGGACGGCACGGACATCTACCGGTCGCGCCAACTCGTCAGCGAACGCTTGCAGACGGTGATTGATGAACTACCGCCCGGCCTGACGCCGAAGCTCGCGCCCATCAGCACCGGTCTTGGCGAAATCTATTACTACGTCGTCGAATACGCAGCCGATGCGACCAACAAGCCGCCCACGCGCGAGGCGCAGTTGATGGAACTCAAGTTGATCCATGATTACGTCATCAAGCCGCGTCTCCGTTCGACGCCCGGCCTGGCGGAAGTCAACTCCCAGGGCGGCTACGAGAAGCAGATCATCATTCAGCCCAATCCCGACAAGCTGAAGAGCGTCGGCATGTCGTTCAGCGAAATCGCCGACGCCATCGGGGAGAACGTCGAGAACGCGGGCGGCAGCGCCATTCAACTCGGCGGCGAAACGGTCGTGGTGCGCGCGGCGGGCCGCGTGCAAACGGCGGAGGAGATCGCGAACCTGCCATTAAAGTTCGGCGCACGCGCCACGCCGCTGCGAGTCAAGGACGTTGCCGAGGTTGGCATTGGCAAGGCAGTTCGCACGGGCACGGCCACTTACAACGGCGAAGAAGCCGTGCTCGGTTCGGCGCTCATGCTCGCTGGCGAGAACAGCCGGCTGGTCGCCAAACGGGTGGACGCCAAGCTCAAGGAGCTTCAGCCCAAGCTGCCCGCTGGCGTGACAATCATCCCGGTCTATGACCGCACCGTGCTCGTGGACCGCACAATCCGCACGGTCGAGACGAGTTTGTTCGAGGGCGCGATTCTGGTGGTGGTCGTGCTGCTGGTCATGCTGGGCAACTGGCGGGCGGCCCTCATCGTCGCGCTCGCCATCCCGCTGTCGCTGCTGTTCGCCATGACGGGCATGGTGCAGGGGAAGGTGAGCGGCAACCTGATGAGCCTGGGTGCTATTGACTTCGGCCTTATCATTGATGGCGCGGTCGTGATGGTCGAAAACATCATCCGCCATCTTGCGGAGAAACAGCACAAACTCGGACGCCGACTCACGGCGGTGGAACGCGCGCACGAAGTGCTCGTGGCCGCGAAGGAAGTCGCCAGCCCGATGTTCTTCGGCGTCGTCATCATCACCGTGGTCTATTTCCCGATCCTCGCTCTAACCGGCATTGAGGGGAAGATGTTCAAGCCGATGGCGATTACCGTCATCTTCGCGCTCGTCGGCGCACTGGCGCTGGCGCTCTCGCTCATGCCGGCGCTCTGCTCGTATCTGCTCGGCGGCAACATCAGCGAGAAGGACTCCTTCCTGGTGAAGTTCGCCAAGAAGCTCTATGCGCCGGTATTGAACTTCTCCTTCCGCGCCCGCTGGCCCGTCACCGGGGCGGCGGTCGCGCTGCTCGCCCTGGCCGCGCTCGTGTTCAGCCGGTTGGGTGCGGAGTTCGTCCCACAGCTCGATGAAGGCTCGTTCGCCACGCACATGATTCGCACCACGAGCATCGGCATTGACGCCAGCGTGGACATGCAAAAGCGCGGCGAGAAGCTGCTCCTGGAGAAATTCCCGGAGGTGGATTACGTCTTCAGCCGGCTTGGCACGGCCGAAATCGCGAGCGACCCGATGGGTGTGAACGTCGCGGACACCTACATCATGTTCAAGCCGTTCGACAAATGGCGTAAGGTGGATGGCTCGCCAATCGGCA
Organism: bacterium; assembly: GCA_031362805.1. Lineage (GTDB taxonomy): Bacteria > Verrucomicrobiota > Verrucomicrobiia > Limisphaerales > RI-55 > RI-55. Next base: position 11,718 of record JANLTG010000189.1, on the reverse strand, counting down.
AGGAAGCCCTCGCCGCGCTGATGACGGAGGAACTCGGCAAAGCCGTCCCCGGCGAAGGCCATCTGTTTAGCCAGCCCATCGAGATGCGCTTCAACGAAATCCTCGAAGGCACGCGCGCCGACATCGCGGTGAAGGTCTTCGGCGAAGACTTCGCGTTGATCGAAAAGGTCGCCAGCGAGGCACGGGAAATTCTGGAGAAAATTCCCGGCGCGGCGGACGTGGAGTTTGACGCGCTCGGCAAATCGCCCCTGCTCGAAATCGTTCCCAAGCGCGAGGCCATGAGCAAATACAACCTGCACGCAGCCGAGTTGAACCGCGTGGTCAACACCGCGCTGGCCGGACAGGAAGTCGGCAAGCTCATCGAGGGCAACCGGCGCTTCGACATCGTGGTCCGCTTGAGCGAGGAACTGCGTGAGAAGATTGACGATCTCAAGCGACTACCCGTGCGCGTGGACGACGGCGGGTTGCTCACCCTGGGCCAGGTCGCCGATTTCAAGGTGGTCGAACAGGTCGCCGCCATCGCACGCGAATACAGCCAGCGCCGCGCCGCCATCATGGTGAACCTGCGCGGACGCGATGTGGAAAGTTTCGTCCTCGAAGCGCAGAAGAAAGTCGCCGCGCAAATCAAACTTCCCGACGGCTACACCATCGAGTTCGGCGGCCAGTTCAAGAACTTGCAGGAGGCTCGCGCGCGGCTTGCCATCGTTGTGCCCGTGGCGCTCGGACTCATCTTCGTGCTCGTGTTCATGGCGCTCGGCAGCCTGCGGCAGACCTTGCTCGTCTATACCGGCATCCCGCTCGCCGTGACCGGCGGCGTGTTCGCGCTCTGGCTGCGCGATCTGCCGTTCAGCATCTCGGCAGGTGTCGGCTTCATCGCGTTGTCCGGCGTGGCGGTGCTGAACGGGTTGATGATGATTTCCTATTTCAACCTCCTGCGCGAGCAAGGCCACAAGCACAGCCTTACCGAATGTGTCCGCGAAGGCGCGATGACGCGTTTGCGCCCGGTGCTGATGACGGCGCTCGTGGCCTCGCTCGGCTTCGTCCCTATGGCCATTGCCAGCGGCGCAGGCGCGGAAGTCCAGCGCCCACTCGCCACCGTCGTCATCGGCGGCATCCTGAGTTCCACTTTCCTGACGCTCGTCCTGCTCCCCACGCTCTACGAGTGGCTGGAAAGACGAAAACCATCTGCGGACGACGCGCCTGCGGAATCCCCTTCGGGTGAAGGCGGACCATCTCCCGACGCTGCGCCCGCGCCGTCCGCATAACGAAAAAAAAACATGAAAACACACCTCCGTATCCTCACATTGGCCGCCGCCCTGTGCGTCGGGTTATTCACCGCCAACGCCGCAGACAAGCACGAGCACAAGGCCACGCCCAAGGGCGGACGCCTGCTGGACAAGACCGAACCGCACGCCGAGTTCGTGGTCGAGAAGGACCGCAGCGTCAGCATCAACTTCTACAGCGAGGACATGAAGCCCGTTGCCGCCACCACCCAGGCCGTGACCGTCATCGCCGACGCCAAGAGCGGGAAGGAGACGCTTCAGTTCGAGAAGAAGGGCGACTCGCTCGTCAGCAAGACGAAACTGCCCGAAGGCGAAGGCTACAACGTGGTCGTGCAGTTCAAGCAAACCGCCGACGCGAAGCCGTTGAACCTCCGTTTCAAGCTGGACATGCACACCTGCGGCGAGTGCAAGCGCGCGGAATACGCCTGCACCTGCGACCATTGATCAACCGATGAGACGCCCGCCGCGTGGTCGCCTTTCGCCACGCGGCGGGCCAGCCGGAAGGAGAAGTTTATGAAACTTTCATGCAAAGCAGGACTCATCGCCGCGGCACTGATGCTCGCGGCCGTCGTTCCAGCGACACCCGCGGCCGCGCATACCGTGCGTTCGCGCCCGGCCAGCGGCACGGTCGAGTCGCTGGATGTGGACACGCGCACGGTGAAGTTCTCACCGACGCGCGGCAATGCACCGACCGAACTCGCCCTGACCCGCCAGACGAGGTTCATTCACAACTGGCACTTCGCCCCGGCGGACGAACTCAAGGACGGCACGAGGGCGGTGGTCTATTATCGCACGCCGTTTTTCGGAAGGCCGTTCGTGACAAAAGTGGTTTGGGTCAACGGGAGCTGACACCGGAGACGGAATCGTGAGCCGATGGTTGACACCCGCAAAAGCAGCCCGCCGTGCCGAACGCGCCGCCAAGGACGCCGCCCAACGTCGCAAAGAGAAACGCCGGACTTGGCTGATGGTAGGTGGTGTTGCCGTGGCCTCCATCGCGCTGATGGTCGCCGATTACTTCTGGCTGCGGCATCAGGCGAAGCAGAAGCACGAGCAGCGCTACCATCGCGGCGGGAAAACCAACGCTCCGGCCTCCGCCACGCCGAGAGTCGGGCAGAATCAGGTGACGAACCATGAGTGAAGAATGTGGCAGTTGCGGATGCGGATCGAAAGCCGACGCTCCCACCGCGTCCGTTCCCGCGCCCGCGTCGGACGCAAGAGCGGAAACGACCTTGCGCGTGGTGGGAATGGACTGCCCCGATGAAATCGCCGCGATTGAGCGCGTGCTGAAACCACTCGCGGGGGTCGGCGAAATCAAGGTGAACCTTATGGCGGGCACGGCGACGATTCTTCACGACCAGCGTATCACGGCGAAACAATTGATTCAAGCCATCGGCACGGCGGGATTGAAGGCTTCAGCGATGGACGGCGGCGAGGCGGAGGATGAGCACAGCGGCGATGCGAGCCGCGTCCACCTGACTTTGGTGATTGTCTCGGGCGTCTTCACGGGCGCGTCGCTCCTGTTTCAGTGGCAGAATCTTTTCGCGCCTTACGGAAAAGCCGCCGCCGCCGTCGTCGCCATAATCGCTGGAGGCTGGTTCATTTTTCCGAAAGCGATTCGCGCCCTGCGCCATGTCTCGCTCGACATGAATGTGCTGATGAGCGTCGCAGTGATCGGCGCGGCGTGCATTGGCGAATGGACGGAAGCGGCGGCAGTCGTGTTCTTGTTCTCGTTGTCGGAACTGCTGGAGGGATTTAGCGTCGGTCGCGCTCGCCGGGCCATTCAATCCCTGCTCGAACTCACGCCGGAAACCGCGCTGGTAAAGCGCGGCGACCAGATTCAGGAAGTCCGCGTTGAAGAAGTCAAAGTTGACGAAATCCTCGTCATCAAATCGGGAACGCGCGTGCCGCTGGATGGCGTTGTCACTTCCGGCGAGTCAGCCATCAACCAAGCGCCCATCACCGGCGAATCCATGCCGGTGGACAAGAAATCCGGCGATACCGTGTTCGCGGGCACAATCAATGGCGAAGGCTCGCTTGAAGCAAAAGTCACCAAGGCTTCGACCGACACCACGCTGGCAAAAATCATCAAGCTCGTCGGCGAGGCGCAGAGCCAGAAAGCGCCTTCGGAAAAGTTCGTTGACCGCTTCGCGAAGATTTACACACCGGCGGTCTTCGTGGTTGCCATTCTGGTTCTGCTGTCCGGCCCGTTGCTCTTTAACGGCGCATGGATGGAGTGGACCTATCGCGCGTTGGTTTTGCTCGTCATCGCCTGTCCGTGCGCGCTGGTTATTTCCACCCCCGTTTCAATTGTTTCTGGACTGACCGCAATGGCGCGGCGCGGCGTCCTCATCAAGGGCGGCGTGTTCCTTGAAGAAATCGGAAAACTGAAAGCTCTCGCGGTGGACAAGACCGGCACAATCACGGAAGGAAAACCCCGTGTCCAACAAGTGATTCCCTGGAATGGCAAATCCGAGGAAGAAATCGTGCGCGTCGCCGCTGCCATTGACACGCATTCGGAACATCCGCTGGCGCAGGCCGTCGTGAAGTATGCGGAGGAAAAGAAGATTCAATTCCCGCGCAGTGAAAACTATCAGTCCAAAACCGGACGCGGAGCGGAGGCGCAAATTGACGGTCATTTGTATTTCGTCGGCAACCATCGCTTCGCGCACGAATCCGCCGTCTGCTCGGATGAACTGGAAAAGAAGCTCGCAGAATTGGAAGCCCGGGCGATGTCCGTTGTCATCGTCGGCCACAAACCGCACGAAGGTTGCCAGGGTGAGGTGATGGGAATTCTTACGGTTGCCGACACCATCCGCCCCAACGCCGTCGAAGCGATCAAAGCCCTTCACGCCGCCGGAGTGGAAAAAGTTGTCATGTTGAGCGGCGACAATCAGCGAACGGTGGACGCGATTTCCAAACAGGTCGGCATTGACGAAGCCAAAGGTGATTTGCTGCCCGACCAAAAGATCGAGCGCGTTCGTGAACTACTCGCACAGCACAAACACGTCGGGATGATCGGCGACGGGGTTAATGACGCGCCCGCGATGGCCGCCGCGAGCATTGGCATCGCAATGGGCGGCGCGGGAACGGACACCGCGATTGAAACGGCGGACATCGCCTTGATGCAGGATGATTTGAGCAAAGTGGCAGAAGCCATTCAGCTTGGCCGACGCACCGTCGGCATCATTAAAGCGAACATCGCCTTCGCGCTCGGAGTGAAAGGCGTCTTCCTGGTGCTGGCGTTGAGTGGTCACACAAGTCTTTGGCTGGCGATTCTGGCGGACACGGGCGCGACGCTCGTCGTCATCGCGAACGCGCTGCGATTGTTGAAATCAAAATGACCAACACAGCGACAAGAGAACTCCCACCCAGCCGCCAATCTCCCGCATTGCTCCGGCCCTGTCGCCGTGGTATTGCTTTAACCGTGCAGCGTATCAAGGCAGCGGTTGCGTTGATGCTGGCGCTCGTTTGGTTGCCAGCGGTTTCCTGCTGCCTGGTTGATGCGTCGGGGCTGCTCGGCAAACAGGATTGTTGCTCGAAGGAACATTCGCATCCCACTTCCGGTCCGGGCAATTGCGACAAGCCGTGCGGCGCGCTGGCATCTGCCTCCTATCTTCCGCAGCAAAGCCAGTTGCTTGTCATTGCGCCCCTCGGCGTGCCGCTGTTCGATGTCTCGCTTTCCCTCGTCGAGATTCACCGGCCCACAGGTGTTGGCCGCGCCTTGCCCGCCACCGCGCCGCCCGAACTGGCGGGGCACTGGCAATTCTCCTTCCGTACGGCGTCACCGCCGCGCGCTCCTTCCTTCGCTTCGTAACCAGTCCCGTTTGGGGCTGCCCCTTCTGGCGTGATGCTCTACGCATCACGAGTTGTTTCCCTGTCGGAGTGAATCGGTGAAATCAGTTTGTATTTATGAAGCGAAATCAAATTTGTGTCTGGAGTGTGCTGCTGACGGCGCTGGCGTTGGCGGGTTGTCAACCGAAGTCCGGTGACTCGGCGGCGGGTGAGGAGTCGGTCGAGATTGGTCCGAAATACAGCGCGAAGAACGGACTGCATGTGCCGGACGACACGCGGCTGTCGCTCGGCTTGAAGACGGTGGAGGTCACGGAGCAGAAAGTTCCCGCAAAGCTCAATGTGCAACTCCGCGTTTATCAGAACGGCGGGGAGTCCATCCTCGCCAGCGCGTCAGTCACTTCGGAGGAAGCGATGGCGTTGAAGCACGGACAAGTGGTTCACGCCCGCTCGAATGGCGCGAGTCTCACCGGTCTGGTGACACGAGTGAACGACGACCTGCTGAAAGCCACAGGCATGGCCGAGGTGCTGGTCGAGTTCCGCAACACTTCCGGTGCGTCCGGAGTCGGCGCGTTTTTGCCTGCGAGCGTGGAACTCGATTCCGCCGCGTCGGTCGTCACGATTCCGCGCGCCGCGTTGCTGGAGTGTAGCGACGGGCATTCCGTCTATACCGTTAGCGGCGAGAGTTTTGTCCGTGCGCCGGTCAAGGTGGGCGCAATCAGCGGCGACCTCGTGGAAATCAAGGACGGCCTTTACGCGGGCGACCAGGTGGTCTTGCAGCCGGTGATGTCGCTCTGGATGACGGAACTGGCGGCGGTCAAGGGTGGTCAGGCGTGCTGCGTCATGCCCGCAAAGGGAAAATAACGCATGGTCATCAAAACTGTCGAAGCGTCGCTCCGTCAGCGGGCGCTCGTGTTGCTCGCGACGCTCGTGCTGATTGGCGTGGGCGTGTGGTCGGCGTTGCGGCTGCCGATTGACGCCGTGCCGGACATCACCAATCCGCAAGTGCTCGTCAACACCGCCGTGCCCGCGCTTGCGCCGGAGGAAATCGAAAAGCTGGTCACGCTCCCCCTCGAAAGCCAAATGGCCGGCCTGCCGGGCATGATCGAACTGCGCTCGCTGTCCAAGTTCGGTCTCTCGCAAATCCGCATGACGTTCGAGGACGACGTGGACCTTTACCGCACGCGCCAACTGGTAAGCGAACGGCTGCTGGTCGCAGCGGAAAAGTTGCCCCCCGATTTGCAACCCCGGCTCGCGCCCATCAGCACCGCGCTCGGCGAAATCTTCTACTATTCTGTCGAGTTCGCCGCCAACACGACGAACAAACCGCCCACGCGCTACGAGCAATTGCAATCGCTCAAGCAGATTCAGGAATACGTCATCAGCCCGTTGCTCCGCGCCACGCCGGGCGTTGCGGAAGTGAATACGAGCGGCGGTCACGAACGACAGATCGTCATCATGCCGGACGCGGCGCGGCTCACCAGCGTGGGCCTGAGCCTGGACGAACTCGCGCACGCCATCAGCGAGAACACCGAGAACGTCGGAGGCGGCTTGGTGGAAATCGGCGGCGAACAAATCGTCATTCGTGCCAACAGTCGCGTGAGCACGACGGAGGAAATCGCGCAGCTTCCGCTCAAGTTCGCCGCGTCAGCGCAGCCGTTGCTCGTGCAGGACGTGGCGCAAGTCGGCATCGGTTCGGGCTACCGCACCGGCGCGGCCACAGTCAATGGCACGGAAGGCGTGGTCGGCGGCGCGTTGATGCTGGCTGGCGGCAACAGCCGCATCATAGCCCGCGACGTGGCGGCGAAGCTTGAGCACATCCAGGAGAAGCTGCCGCCGGGCGTGGAAGTCCGTCCGCTCTATAATCGCTCCGACCTGGTGAACCGCACGTTGCACACGGTCGAAAAGAACTTGTTCGAGGGCGCGTTGCTGGTGGTGGTCGTGCTGTTCGCGCTGCTCGGCAACTTTCGCGCGGCGTTCATCGTGGCGCTGGCGATTCCTCTGTCCATGCTGTTCGCGTTGACCGGCATGGTCGAAAGCCGTGTGTCCGGCAACTTGATGAGTCTCGGCGCGATTGACTTCGGCCTCATCATTGATGGCGCAGTCGTGATGGTCGAAAACATCATCCGCCATCTCGCGCACAAGCAGAAGGAGCTTGGGCGTGAACTCACTGCCGCCGAACGCTTCAACGAAGTGCGCTACTCCGCGAAGGAAGTCGCGAACCCGATGTTCTTCGGCGTGCTCATCATCACCGTCGTCTATGTGCCGATCCTCGCGCTCACGGGCATCGAAGGGAAAATGTTCCGCCCGATGGCGCTCACTGTCATCTTCGCGCTGGTGGGTTCGCTCGTGCTGGCGCTCACGCTCATGCCGGTGCTGTGCTCGTATTTCCTGCGCGGCAAAATCAAAGAAGAGGACAACTGGCTCGTGCGTTTCTTCAAGGCGCTTTACACGCCGCTGCTCGCATGGGCGCTCCGGTTCAAGCTGGTGGTTGTCGCCGCAGCCGTGGTGTTGTTCGGCTCATCGCTGTTCGTCTTCACGCGGCTGGGCGCGGAGTTCATTCCCCAACTCGACGAAGGCACGATGCTGCTCCAATTCATCCGCAGCAGCAGTGCCGGGTTGGACGCATCCACTGATTTGCAGGAGAAATCTGAGAAGCTGCTCTTGGAGAAGTTCCCTGAGATTGAGCGCATGTTCGGCTTGATCGGCACAGCGGAAATCGCGGTTGACCCAATGGGAGCAAACCTGTGCGACACCTACGTCGAACTCAAACCGCGCCGCGAGTGGCGCAAGATTGACGGGCGACCCGCAACCAAGGAGCAACTCATTGATTTGATGCGCCGCGAACTCGCCGTCCACGCGCCAGGCCAGACTTATTTGTTCACGCAACCGATTCAGATGCGTTTCAACGAAATGATGGCCGGTGTGCGGGCGGACATCGCGGTGAAGGTCTATGGCGACGACTTCAAGGAACTCGAACGGATATCCACCGAAATACGCGACCTCCTTCGCAAAATTCCCGGCAGCGGCGACGTGGAATTCGACGCGTTTGGACGCTCGCCCCTGCTGGAAATCAAACCCGACCGCGACGCGTTGCGCCGCTACAACATGCAGGCGGGCGACCTCAATCACGCCATCGGCACGGCGCTCGCGGGCGAGGAAGTGGGCAGCGTCATCGAGGGCAACCGGCGTTTCCCCATCGTGGTGCGCCTTGCCGAAGACGCGCGGCGCAGCGTGGACACTATGAAGCGGCTGCCCGTGAGAACCGAAGCGGGCGGATTGCTCACTCTCGGCCAGGTCGCGACGTTTCAAATGGCCGAGCAGGTCGGCGCTGTGACTCGCGAATCCGGCCAGCGACGCGGCGCGATTCTCGTGAATCTGCGCGGGCGCGACGTGGAAGGCTACGTCAAGGAAGCGCTCGCCCGCATCAAAGTCGAAGTGAAGTTTCCACCCGGCTACTACTACGAATTCGGCGGGCAGTTCGAGAATCTACAAAAGGCGCGCGCGCGGCTCGCGCTCATCGTGCCGATGGCGCTGGTGTTTGTCTTCATTCTAATCTTCCTGAGCTTCGGCAGTTTTCGGCAGGCAGCACTTATCTTTGTCTGCGTTCCGCTGGCCGTGACCGGCGGCGTGTTCGCGCTCTGGATTCGCGACATGCCATTCACGATCAGCGCGGGCGTCGGCTTCATTGCGCTTTCCGGCATCGCCGTTTTGAACGGCATTATGCTCATCAGCTTCATCAACCAATTGCGCCGCATGGGTCGCAATGTGCGCGATGCCGTAGTCGAAGGCACGCTCACGCGGCTGCGACCGAAGTTGATGACCGCGCTCGTGGCGAGCTTCGGCTTTGTGCCAATGGCCGTCGCCACCGGCGCGGGCGCGGAAGTGCAACGTCCGCTCGCGACCGTCGTCATCGGCGGCATCATCACTTCAACTTTCCTCACGCTTGTATTGCTGCCCGTGCTTTACGAGTGGATCGAGCGAAACCACCCGGCACTGGCCGAAGCGACCACGGAAAGCAGCCCACGGGACATCACTGAATCAAACACATGAAGACATCATTGAAACTGCTCACATTGGCCGGCGTGATTTGCGCCGGGTTGCTCACGTTGAACGCCGCCGACAAGAAACACCTGGGCGGGCCGAAGGGCGGACGCCTGCTGGAAAGGACCGAACCCAAGGCCGAGTTCTTTTTGGAGAAGGACCACACCGTCACCATCACCTTTTGCGATGCCGCCCTGAAACCAGTCCCCGCCGCACCACAAGCTGTCACCGTGATAGCTGACTCCAAAGGCGGCAAGAGGACCGTGGAGTTCGAGAAAAAGGGCGACGTGCTGGTAAGCAAGGCGAAGCTGCCCGGAGGCGAGGGCTGCAACCTCGTCGTGCAATTCAAGCCAACCGCCGAAGCCAAGCCGCAGAGCTTTCGCTTCAAGCTGGAGACAAACACATACGGCGAGTGTCAGCGGGCGGAGTACGGGTGCATTTCCGAGCACTAAGGTGGGTCTGGTGCTTGCGCGAGACGCCGGGCTTGTTGCGGACAATGAGCAGAAAGGGGCCAGAAGGATCTCAGTTCTGGCTGTTGCAACCTAACTGGGCGTCGCCGCAGCCTGATTGCCCGGTGGCAGGTCGCCACCAGTTTGCGCCGCGGCACGTTGCCGCCCGATCAACTTCAGTTCCTCCTCCATCGAGCGCCCTTCCGGCAACACCTCGCCGCGCCGGAACAGCTCCGTCATCGTGTCGCGGCTGATCGCACCGACCTGCCAAGCGCCGACGATCGCCTGAATGTCCTGTGATGCCAGACCCTTGGTGCTGAAGTCCGTGTTCAGTTCGATCAGCACGTCCTCGTTGGTGATGTCGTCAGGCATCGCCTCCGTCGAGTTCCACCAATACGCCCAACGCATCACCTGTGAGAGGCTGGCACCCACGTTGAGCGCGATGTTCCCGAGGATGCTGTTCTCGCCAGATTGGCGAAGCTCGATAGCCGTCGCTGTCTCGCCCACTTTCTTTTGATCCTCGAGTAATCGTGAACCGAGCACGGCCATCAGCCGCTCATCCCGACTCATCGCGCGTTCAAACGTTTCGAGCCCCTGACCTTTGAACTCCAGGAATCCGGCCGTTGCTCCCGGCGTGTCCGTGACCCAGGCCGTGCTGGCGCCAATGCGCAGTGTGGCTGACTTGTCGAACCCGCTGACCCAGGCGGTGGGCAGGGCAGTGAAGTGGACGCCATGCTTGTAGTCGGCATCGAGGCGGTAGTGATCCAGGTTCACCGTGATGATGTCGGCGAGCGGCAGCTTCTCGATGGCCGGCAGTGAATGTTGCGATCCGTGAAAGACAAACGGGATCATTGGCAGCGGTTTCCCGAGCCGCCTCGGCGTCCGCGTTTCCACCAGTTTCCATTCCTGCTTCTCCTTCCCTGGTAGGGCAAGGCTCCCGCCGCGCCCCATATTGGTTTGCTCCTTCCGCCAGATCTCGACCACGCATTCGTATTCCCGCTTCCCGGGGACCGCATGTGCCTCGCGTGCCGCATCCGGCGGCTCGCCGGATGAACCCGCCGGCACCAGCTTCAGCACTCGAATCTGTTCTGTCGCCTCGTGCTCGAACTCATCCTTCTCGTTTTGCTGTTCGCTGTTCGCCTCTTCGGCGAGAGCCACCATCGTCGCCACGTTCCGCCCGTTGATCCGTTCCACCCGCCAGTTGATGATCTGCTCCGCGCGGTAGAGCGACGCATACACCCGGTTTTCGACCGTGTCCTCCCAGTCGATCAGCGTGCCCGCGCGACCGACCGTGATGATCTCTTTCACCACGCTCTTCGCATACGCCGGCAGCGGGCTCCCCAGCATGTCCGTGTCGTTGACGAACTCCTCCATCGCTTTCGCCAGGGCGGACGAGTCATCCGGTACCTTGATGAAGGGCGGCCGACGGAAGATCAGCCCGAGATACACTTCGGCGGTACGCGCGGTAGCATTGAAGAACGACGCCCGAGATTTGTAGGCGCTGTATTCCTCTTCGTTCTGTGAATCGAGTTTGCTCAGGTAGCGGATGCCCGCCGCCTTGATCGCGTCCTCGCCTGCAATCACATCGCGCGCGCGGTTCCAAGTCGGCAACGCGTTGTCGTACTCTGGGTGTGTGCTATTGACGGGCATAAGATTGAGCGTCGACCACAATTCGCGAAGCGAACGTCCCTACCGGGGCCACTAACTTGTGGCGGGCTTGGGAAGCCAATTCAGGATGCGTGTTGTTCACTGGCATGCCGTTCCTTGTAACACGCCCTTTGAACCGCCGGCCCTTGATCCTCCTTTCCCTCGCGCATCACCGCGCATCTGCGGGCAGCACAGACGCAGGATCGTGCAGTTTCAGTCTCCGAAATCGCCTTGACGCCTCATTGGTTCGTCTCCGGTTTCAACTTTGTGCTCATTGCGCCTTTTCGTGGCTAACCAGTAATTCCAGATCGCTCCGCTCACACGAATGCCAGTTCGCCCTGCGTTCGCAAGCTGGCACTCCGGGCTCATCGAACCGCGCCACGGCGGACGGTTTTGAACGTGTCACCCGTCTCGCCGCGCGCGCCGCCTACGCTCATGCATCGGCCGCAGACGGCCTCGCACCGGGCCGCCCCCTCGCAGTTCGGACGGTGGCTGTCGGCGGCCCT